>NZ_CP040896.1:0-635874 GCF_006337165.1 Hymenobacter jejuensis | reverse complement strand
TGCGGGATATACTCCAGGAGAGTGTGTACTATCCCGCAGCGGGTAGCGATGCCCATGACATCGAGTTGCTCAGCCGCGACGCCTGCAGTTTTATCCATGTTGATTTCCGGGAAACAGAAGCGCAGATACGCTCCCAGCTTCAGGGGACACCGGGCTTTGCGGGTTACGATCTGATTGGCTTACGCCAAGTGTCTGCTGCGGAGTTGACCCCGCGGGGCTGGCAGCCAAGTGAGGGTCTCCCTCAGATGCAGCGTCCGCTGCCCGAGTATGCGTCGCCGGCAAACTCCTTCGCGCTGTGGGCAGTCTACGAGCGCCGAAGCACCCATTCTGCCGACCACGGTGCCGACCGGTTTTCTCTGCTGCACCTGCACGCGGAAGGAGTTGCCGCCTACGATGCGCTCTATCTGGGTAATCAGCAGCAAGCCAAATACCTGTGCATTATCCAGCCCGGGGAAGGCTTCGGCGACAATCCCTATCGCTTTACCGATCCGGAAGGAGCCCTACACAAATTGGTATCGCGCAATCCGTTGGGGTTGCCAGATTTTCTGGTGTTAGGGGGCGGAGGACTACCTGAGTTTTACGACCAGCAGCCGTGCTGGACGGAATATGAGCAGCTGGTTACAACGCGTCGGTTTCCATCCTCGGTGGGCTCTGCCACGCTGGCGGTGTGGGCGCGTTAAGAGCTACCTGCCATTGTCTTCTTGAACCTGTAACCCTACTCCGATTGGTATGTCGCTGTATCCTTGCCTGCCGGCGGCGTTATGCCTGCTCGGTTCTGTTTTCGCTTGGTCTGGGGATGCTTTGTCATCGCCAATCACAACTATAGCCCAAATCGGGACCCCTGAGGGCATACCCACTGTCCGCCCGGCAGTGCTGTTTCAGGTGGAGGAGGGGGAGCTGGACTTTCTGGTAATGGATGTCCCGGTTACCTCCTTCGAGCAAGCACATGCTTACGATGAAGGAGCGACCCTGCACTTATCTACCCCCGTGGGAGAGTTCGTGGATAGTGTATACCGACAACAAATTGCCCTGCACCAGTTCGATGCGCACACGACGAGCGTCAGTGTCCAGCTGTACTTCATTCGGAATGCCATAAGCGCGTCCATGGTATCAGCACTGGAAAAGAAGGTAGGCGTAACGGTAAAGCTCGAAAACCGGCAAGGCGTTTCCGTAACCTACCGACAGGTGGCGCACGAGCTAGTCATCAATTCTGCCCTCATCATGACCTACCGGTAGCGGACGATACGATTACGAAGCGTATCGCGCTGAGCAGAAGAGTAGAGCTCCTGCATCAAAGGGGAAAGAGAATATCGTCATCCATAACTGTGCGCTCATGAACCTGACGAAGCAGCCCGGCACATGGGAAAAGATGACCTATGTGGCAACTCGATGGAAACCTTTTCTGTCCACAGTAAAGCGGCTAGCCATCTTCTTACTGCTATGCGTACCCCATACAGGTGGTACTCTACCTTCTTTCCGCATTGCAGTAGCGCATAAGCAGGTGGGAGACCCGCAGCTGTTGCTGCAGCTGCTGAACCAGTACCGTCGGAGTTGTGGGCGCTCAGCTCTACAGCGTAGCGCTAGTGCCGATCGGGCAGCCCGTCTTCAGGCTGCTTACAACCTGGGTCATCGTACGCATGGTCACTTCAACCCAAAGTATCCCAGACCAAGTGACCGGCTGGCTGGTGTGGGGCACAAGTATGCAGAGACCGAAGAACTGCTCCGCTACACCAGGGAAAACTGCATCCGGATGCGAGGGCTGACTACACAGGAGTTGGCAAGCTTGGAAATCTGCGTTCTGAACGCCTACAAAGGCTCCCCAAGCCATAATGCGGCACTGCTGGACAAGTACCCGACGAAAGTGGGTATTGCTTCCGTGTATGATGGCTGGGAAATGCAGAATACGTTGGTATTCTGCATCTAAAACCCTGAATGAGTACTTGGTTACCCCGCCGCCCTTTTGCCGACGCCCATGAAGACGAGCTACGACTACCTGCAGGAGCTCTGTGCACTACCCCCGGATTTCAATGCCCGCCGACCGCAGGCGGACCCGCGTAACCGGCGGGTGCGCTACCTGCTGCAGGCACTGAATACGATGGGGGTAGAGCACCAGATCGACTGCTTTGCTGCTTCAGGGTATGGCGACGCTCAAGCTGATGCTCCCCGCTTCGCCAACATCGTGGCGTGCGTACGGGCTTCTGCCCCGGGGGCAACGGCAAGCGTGATGCTGCTGGCGCACCACGACGTTGCCAACCCGGATCTCGAAAACTGCAACGACAATACCGCCTCCTGCGCCCACCTGCTTGCCCTGCTTGGGCAACTGCAGGCAGCGCCCCTGCCGGACCGGACCGTGTGGGTCACTTTTGTCGATGCCGAGGAAATTTGTTCGTTCCGTAGGTCGGGGGCGGCGCGGCTGGCGCGGCAGCTGCGCACCGGGGTATACGGGCATGTGTCGTGGTGCCTCAACCTTGAGCTCACGGCTCACGGCACCCACCTGTACACCGACCGGCACCTGCCCAGCGTGGCGGCGGCAGCCGGCGTACCGCTTGCCGAGGTTGCTACCCCATTCAACGATGCGACCGTTTTGCGGCACTGGGGCATCGCCGCCAGCGCCGTCGTGGGCACCCTGCCCGAGCAGGAACTTGCCACACTGCGGGAAGGAAAAACTACTTCCTGCCCGACCTGGGCGCGCTGCCACCGGGTGAGTGACCGGCTCAGCCACGCCCGAGCAGAAGACATGGTGCAGTTTGGGCAAACCCTGTACCGCATCGCGCGCTTCAGTGCGCTGTCAGGCATGGGCGTTGCAGTTGCTTCATCAGAGGCAGGTAGTGCGCTACACCATACTCTTTAGTGCTGTCCGTATGCCTCCGTTTCACGCTCCGCCCGGGTTCAGTTTACTAGAAATCTCCCTCCTTGACCTGCACCGGGAAATGCAGAAACTGCTCGCCCTAAGCGGCGGGCAGGGTAGGGTGCGGGTCAGCTTCAGCGTAACGCCTGACGATGGCAGAGCTGCCCTGAGCTTCTTGCTGCCCAGTCAGGCGCCGGGTGGTGGCATCAGTGGGAATATTCACCTGAAAATTACCAGCGAGGCGCCCCGGCTGTTTACTTGGCTCCTGGCAAGCTGCACAACTCAAACAAAGGTGTCTCATTACCCAGGCAAACTACGGCTGGGAGTAAGCAGGTTGGACGTGGGGCAGTTGAAGCAGCTTATGCAAGAGGTTGCGACCTTACCCGAGTAAGCCAACAGCAGGCAGGAAACGGCGCCGCTGTAATCAAGCGTGGCAAGCATAAACACTGCACTGCGGGGGGAACCATCGCGAAGTAAAGGGCAACTGTCAACATCCGCCCACGGCGTGCTCCAGACCGGAATAGCTTGGTCAAACGCTGTGAGGACGTATGCTCATTGCTAGCGACAAACGCCGTGGGTTGGTATGCTGTGGTGACCAAGAAGTTATGCTGCCTGGGCATGGCTGCTGGGCTGATCCTCGGGCTCCAACTTCTCCACGCTCACGGCGGGAGTAAGCTCGTAGGCAGCCCGGAAGGCGTCCTGGGTGCGCTGCAGTACTTCGTCCTTGTCCTGCGCCAAGCACACGATGGAGTCGTGAATCGTCGCGCACCAGATGCGCTTGCGTTGGAGCGCCGCCGCCACGGTGTCGACGATAATCTCCGCCTCCACCTGCTGCATCCGAATCGCCAGGGCTTGGTAACGGGGGCTTTTGTGCTGCTCGATCAGGGCGGTGACCACCGGAAAGTGCTCGCGGAAGTACGCGCCGGCGCGTGAGTTGCGGGTGTGTAGGGTCTCGCAAAAGAAGATGGAAGCAAAAAACATCTCCTTAAAGGCTTTCTGCTCCAGCTTCGTCGCGTAAGGTTCCCCCATGGCGCCGGCGATGGTTTTATAGAACGTGCCGGCGCACGTCAGGTCGATGTAGCGCTGGGCATCGGCGGGCAGCTGGGTGCCGTACTTCTCCCGCAGCAAAATGCTGAGCAGGAATGGCTGCGAGTTGCTGATGTCAAGGTTGTAAAGCGCTTGGTGCTCCTCCCGGGCGCGGTATAGATAGGGGCGGAGCCAGGAGGAAAGGCTGGTCACCACGGAGTAAATGCGGCTGCCCGCCACCGGGCGGCTAGGCTGCGGAATCCGGCGCTCGTGGATTTTGCGCAGGAGGTTGGCGTTGCCATCAAGGCGATCCAGGCACATGCGGGCAAGGATGGAAAACAGGGTCGTGCGGGTGCCGAATTTAGTGTCTGTGCAACGCTGGCTGCGCGCCGACTTCCGCATTGCTTTGAGCGTTTTGAGGCGCACTCCGGGCAGCGGCTGCGCTTCCACCAGCAGGGCGCGGTAATCCGCGGGAACCAGGGTCGTCGTGTCCAGCCGGGCGCGGTGTTGGACTAAGAAGGCATGCGTTGCGTCATACACCTGCTGGTTTTCCAGTCGGGCTTCCTCGTAGCGCACCCGCAGCTGCTGCAGGTCCTGGTGCATGCGGGAAAGGATGGTGCCGCTCACCAGCTGGCGCTGCTCCGACTCGTGCCGGGCAATGAGCTTCTTGCGCAAAGTAGTCCCCATGGTCAGGCAGGCAACAGTGCGGGAGTGATGAACAGCGCAGATGCGGTAGCCAAAGCTCTTCCGGCTCTTGCTGTAGCGTCCGTCGCACTCAATGATGCCAGCGTCTATGAGTTGGTCCAAGAAGGGGCGGGCGTAGCGGGCGCCCAGCATGCGGACCAGGTTGTCAAAGTGGAGGCTGGCGTAGCCATTCTCACTCGGCAGCAGGTGCGGAAGCGTCGTAACCAGGTGGAGGATGTAGGCAAACTTATCCTCGTGGTCCTCGATCTGCCGGGGCGTGTAGCCCCAAGTGGTCATCAGGTCCGGGAGTGAGGGGAGCGCGGTAGGGTAGAACAGTTCAGGTTCATAGGCGCGAGCCATTAAGGTGGTAGGTTCTTTCGCTACTTCCCGGGGTCCAGTCCGGGCGGCAGGTTTCGGAGCGGGCTGGAACGAGGGGCGCCGGAACCTACCAGAACGACGCCCCTCCCGGTCACCGCCGGAGCCGTGACAACCTATATAGCACACTTCTTCACCCGGGTTGGCTGACCCGGAGCACTGTCTTCAGGTTACGGTCCACCTTCTTTCTTCTTCTTTAAGCCTTGGTGCTGGGGTTGGGCTCCCCGTTGGGTCGCAGCCCACCTTGTCACCTTCTTCTTCCTTGCAAGCTTTGGGTGTTGTAGGCTGTACGTACCAGGCACAGCTCTACCATAAGGCTATACATCTTTCCGTTTTTGAGCCTGCATATAAGTGATATTCAGGAAGTTGTATGAATGGGTGGTTCGCAAAAAGTTGCAGACACACCCCCAAGCCGCGACCAGGCGCGGGCGTGAGCCCCGCGACGTGAAGCCAGAGCCAACCAAGAAAAACAAAGAAGCCCGGCTACCTAAGCAGCCGGGCTTTCTACTGGGCAGGGTACCCCTACTTGAGGTCGTAGTACACGTTGAAATCGTAGTTGTCGGTCAAGTTGACCCGGCGGAAGCCCAGCTCGCGCCATTGCTCTCGGAGCCCTTCCTTTTCCATTTTGTGGGTCCATACGTCGGAAAACAGGGGGTAGCTCAGGTTGAGCACGTCGGCGTACTTGCCCGTGACCTTTACTTTGATGTCCATGCCACCATCCAAAAAGACGTCCCGGGCGTGTTCAGCGTACGCACGCCGGGCGCTGATCTTGGCAACCCGCTCCGCCTGGGCTTGCTCGGCGGCACGTACCCGCTCGCGCTTGGCAGCAGCAATTTCTTCGCGCTTGGCAGCGGCTTTGCGTGCCTCGTACGTCTTAGCCATGCCCGGGCGCTGAGCTACGAGTTGCTTGAGGGCGCCGGTGTAATAGGCGCGCACGGGCTCATCGAGATTTGTGGCACTCTCGCACAGATCTGCCAGTTGGTTGTCGGTAAGCTTTTCTGCCCCAGCTACTATGCCACGGGCGGTGGCAAGCTGCCGGATGATCGTATCCGCTTTCGCCGCCAGCTTGCTTGAGCCATCAAGCTCATCTGCTTCCGCGTAGCAGGTGCGGGCTTACTGGACCAGAGGCAACGCCTCATCCGGCTGTAGTGCCGTTAGCCGGGTCGTGGCGACTGCCGTTAACGAGTCTCCCTGCGCCACCAGGGATTTGCACAGTGTCAGTTCCTGCTGGTGCTGCCGGGCGCTCAAGTACAAGGCGGCGCCGGTAACCGCCAGCAGCCCGGCAGCAAGGAGGGCTTTCTGCTTGCCCGTGATCTTAAGCCCGGTGGCGTCCCCCAGGAAGGCAAGCCAGCCCGGCATGAGCAGGACTGCCAGCAGGGCAAGACAGACCCCTTATGACAATTGCATTGTAGCGGAAATCTGCTTGCTTTACTTTTCTCAACCACTTATTTACCTCATGCTTAACCAAATTCCACAGCTCGACGACTTTGCTGTTCAGCACCCACGCTACGCCTACCGCGTAGATTCAGCCCAATTCTTCGGGACCAAAGCGGAGGTCATGCGTCAGTTTTACCTGAAGCACCGCGATTATTACCCCTGTGGATACGCCACATCGGAAGGGGGGGGTAGTAGTATCGAAGTCTACGCTGCCACGGGCGAGCGGTCCCGAATCACCCTTTTTATTGAGCCGTCATCCCATGCGGAAATGGAGGGGCTCAGGGAGGTCTACGAAGAAACCTTGGAGCTTCGCCCCGATCTAGAGGCAAGGCGGCAATGGAATGAAGAGACCCGCGAGAATACTTATCCTATTTTGCGCCGGCGTAGTCTGCAGCATAAGAAGGTGCTACTCGACACGTTTCTGACAGAGTTCCGTGAGCGGCGCATCAGCACCGAGGAGACGGAAGAGGCACTTCGGGTTGTGGCAACCACCGGGGTAGGAGAGTTCGAGTCGCGCCAGACTCTCATCCTTAATTACCATCCCGATGATCCGAGCGAGCCGGAAGCACTTCGGGAAGCTGTCGCTACGTTCGAGCAGCGGCATGCCACCAACACAAACATAGATTATTAGTTGACCACCAGGGGCTGGGAAACACCGTTTCCAGCATTAAGAACACGAGCCCCAGCAGTACCAGGGCGAGCAGGCAGAGTACCGCCTTCCTGAGTGTCAGGGCACCGCGTGTGTTGAGCCTATAAGGTATCACCATTCAATCTGTTTGAGGGATGCTACGCACTGCGAAAGCCGCCGACTCGTTCGCAAATGCCCTGTTGAAGCGCTAAATTGCTGTATGAATACCGTTCAAATAACCTCCTTCCAACACCTGTTGACCATTTTCGGCGACTGCGGATGTGGACACCACGTGTTCCGTGGAGTCGCTGACCCGGACTACCTGCTGGTACCCAGTGCCGGTCGCCGACCTGTCGAGCATCGCGAGCAGGAAAAGGAAACCCTACACGCTTTCAAGCTTCGTACCGTCAGCAAGATAGTGCACCAGCCAGCCTCAGACTGGGAGTGGTTGGCAGTAGCGCAGCACCATGGACTGCCCACCCGACTTTTGGATTGGACCACCAGCCCACTGGTCGCTGCCTACTTTGCAACTCAGCCCCAGTTAAATGGCAGCGGACAGCTACAGCCCTGCTGCACACGGGGTGGAGCTATCTACGTAGCGCATTTCTGCGAATACTTAGACCCAGCTGAAGAGCCTGATCCTTTCGTCTACGGCGAGCACGGCTTCTTCTTTCCACCTCACCTGGCACCTCGAATAACCGGACAAGGTGGCTTATTCTCCATCCAACCAGATCCTTCCCAACCCTTTGAGGTAGGATTTGAGGATGAAGACGGAAGCCAGCTCTACATAAGCAAGCTAGTTTTTTCGCAGGATACTGCCACGCAGATTCAGCAGCAGCTTTTTCGACTGGGTATTCGTCAGGACATGCTATTTCCGGACCTGGATGGGATAGCAACAAGCATTCGCATTCAAGCGGAATTGGCAAGCTTTCACGAGCGGAGGCAGTGTAGTATGCTCGTCTGAGGGACTCCAGGGAAGAGAGACGGCTTATTTTTTCGCCTTGGGCTACAAGCCGGCAGACCTCCATCTGCCGGCTTTTTCGTTTCCACTGCTTCGCGCGTGCGCTGGCAAAGAACACGATCCAGGTTCTGGAGACATAGGAGGTAGAAAGAACCCCCGCCTGCTTGTCCACCATTACCGTTGCCGGCTACTACCACCTGCTCCTGCGCAAGGAGCGCCACTTCAAGAACACCATCCGCCAAAGCATGCACCGCCGCGGCGGATACATTAGCTACGGACGAGGTCTGTGACGACATCACCCTGCGCCTGGCGGAGAGAATCCACCGGATGGAGTTTGCCTACCAAGGGGAACGCAAACTGCTTAACTACGTCCTACTTGTCTGTCAGCGCGAGTATTCCAATCAAATGAAGCTGCACTAGCCCCGACAGCAGGCAGCCCACCACGCTCACCAGCAGCAGGTGGAAGCTACGGAGGATGCCCTGGACGCCACCGAGTCAGTCCGGCGCGCTGCTGGACCAATTGGAGCAGTGGCTGCGCCGGGACAATGATCAGCACTTCAGCTTCCGCAACTTGACCTTCATGCGCTTCAGTGTGGTGCACGACTGGAGCCAGCAGCGCATCGCCAAGGAACTGGGCAGAAGCCACCAGAGAGTGGGCAAGGTGCTGGCAAAGATCCAGCGGGTGCTGCAGCCCTATCTGAGCAGATAACAAAACGGTTCGTTAGCCCCTGACCAAACAAAGATCGGTTACCTAGAAAGCGTGGGGCAGCGGTCGGGGTAGAAGTGCAGAGTGCTATAGTGACGGTAGGGCTAGGTACCCCACCATCTCATCCCACCGCTTGGCTTTCGCAATTTTGGCGGGTCTGCGTGGAAAAAGTTAACGACCGGCGATAAACTCGTCCACGCTCAGCTCCTGAACGCGCCACACGGGCTTTTCCAGCGTGCCTAAATTGCGCCCGCGCAGGGTGCCATCTTTCAGGTACTTCGTTACCGTCTTTTCGGCGAGCTGAAGCCGTTCTGCAGCTTCGGCTACCTTTAGCAGCCGGTTCTTGGCGGGTACTGCGGCGGCTTGTTTAGCCTCGGCAGTGAGTTGGTGGCGCACGGCTGCCACAATCTGGTTGGTCAAGTCCGCCAGCTCGGCGGGGTTCAACGTGAGCATCATCGGGGTGAATGGTTAAATGAGCCCGTTGTAGATTTTCCGAGCCATAGGGTTGGCTGTTCCGGTCTAGGTCACTCAATTTTTTTCTCGCGCCTTCCCCCTTCGATGTCAACCGCCCTGGCGTCGCTTCCAGCGCCCCCGGAGCGCCTTGCATACTTGCTGCATACTCAGAAACGAAAAATCCCCCTTAGCGCAATGCTAAGAGGGATTACAGTGGTCGCGCCAGGAATCGAACCTGGATCAAGAGCTTCGGAAACTCTTATACTATCCGTTGTACGACGCGACCCGATCGAAACAGATATGCGGCAAAAGTAGAGAGAAAAATATGGCCTGCCAAACGCGCATTGCATTTGATGAAAGCAGATAAGTAAGCGAGAAGGCAGATTGCATAACTAAAAAGGCAGTAAGGGAGTTAATCTAACTCAACTCCGACAACCCACAATCCAATCACCTAACTATATGAAAAAGACCCTGTATACGGCTGATGCTACGGCCGTTGGTGGCCGCAGCGGCCACGTGCGTTCCTCTACCGGTATCATCGATATGGAGATGTCGGTGCCCGCTGGTTTGGGCGGCAAAAAAGGCGCTACCAACCCCGAAGAGCTGTTTGCGGCTGGGTACGCGTCGTGTTTTCAGCAAGCATTGTTGGTAATTGCACAACGCGCCGGCGAGCGGCTCGACCCGCAAACGACCGTACAATGCTCTGTGACGTTGTTTCAGGACGGCGAAGCATATGGCCTCAGCGCCGTGCTCGACGTAGATCTGAAATCCGTTGCTCCTGAGAAAGCGGTGGAAATGGTCAACCAAGCCCACCAGATCTGCCCGTATTCGGTCGGTACGCGCGGCAACATGGAAGTAGAGCTGAAAGTAGCCGGCGCTCAGGTGCCCATGTCGCCGGAAGACAATGCAGGCGTTGCTCAAAACGGCCAGCAAGCGGCAGCCAGCAACGTTGGGAATGCCTAAACTTAGAATGGAGCAAGTTTGCTTCTGACAGGCTATTCTATACAAAAAGCCCCGTTCGGTGTACCGAACGGGGCTTTTTGTATTTATTTGACAACCAAGCAGTTACGCGCCTTGGCTTGCCAGTACTTCTTTTACCTTCTGGGCAGCATCCTTCAGTAATACGGCCGAGAACACTTTCAAGCCCGATTCGTCGATGATGCGAGCGCCTTCCTCGGCGTTGGTGCCCTGCAAGCGCACGATGATCGGCACCTTGATGTCGCCGATGTTTTTGTAGGCTTCTACCACGCCGTTGGCCACGCGGTCGCAGCGCACAATGCCGCCGAAAATGTTGATCAGGATGGCCTTTACGTTCGGGTCCTTCAGGATGATGCGGAAACCGGCTTCTACGGTTTGTGCGTTGGCCCCACCGCCTACGTCGAGGAAGTTGGCCGGCTCACCACCCGACAGTTTGATGATGTCCATGGTAGCCATGGCCAAACCAGCGCCGTTTACCATGCAGCCTACGTTGCCGTCGAGCTTCACGTAGTTTAGGTTCGACTCCGAAGCTTCAACTTCCAGCGGGTCTTCTTCTTTGATATCGCGCAGGGCGGCGAAATCCTTGTGCCGATAAAGGGCGTTATCGTCGAGGTTTACTTTGGCGTCAACGGCCAGAATCTTGTTGTCCGAAGTCTTCAACACGGGGTTGATTTCGAACATGGCGGAGTCGGTTTCGTCGTAGGCTTTGTAGAGTGCCGTCACAAACTTCACCATTTCCTTGAACGCATCGCCCGACAGGCCCAGGTTGAACGCGATTTTGCGGGCCTGAAAACCTTGCAACCCAACGCGCGGATCAACGTGCTCGTGGTGAATTTTCTCGGGGTGTTGCTCGGCAACTTCCTCGATGTCCATACCACCTTCCGTCGTATAAATGATCACGTTCTGGCCCGTAGCACGGTCCAGCAACACGCTCATGTAATATTCTTTCGGCTCCGAAGCGCCGGGGTAGTACACGTCCTGCGCCACAAGCACCTTGTGCACTTTGCGGCCTTCAGCGCCAGTCTGTTTGGTAACTAATTGCATGCCAATGATTTGGCTTGCAATGTCTTTTACTTGCTCTAGGTTTTTTGCCAGTTTCACGCCGCCCCCCTTGCCGCGGCCACCCGCATGAATTTGGGCTTTGATCACGTGCCAGCTCGTGCCGGTTTGCTCGGTAAGCTTCTTGGCAGCTTCTACTGCCTCCTCGGGCGTGTCGGCCGTGATGCCTTCCTGCACGCGGACGCCGTAGCTTTTCAGAATTTCTTTACCCTGATACTCGTGAATGTTCATAGAGGTCAGTTGAGTTGGATTTCGGGGTGGTTGAGGGCACGAAAGTAGGCAATAATAGTGGGGGAAGAAACAAAAGCCCTACGAGGTAGGCCGCGCTCCGAGCGCATTCAGCCTTGAAGTTCGTCAGGCGCGGCTTTTACCGCCCGTACCAGCGGGCCATGACTTGTTCGGCGGGCTTGTGTTGGGGTGTAAAATCGAGGTGCCGGCGAGCGGGGCCGTCGGCAGCGAGGCCGGGGTACCATTTCCACACAAACAGGCCTTTGAACCATGGTTTCGACCAAAACGTCTCGAACAGCGCTTCGTAGCACGCTGCCTGCGTTTGCTCGTCGGGCGAAGCAAACACGGCCATGTTATCGGGCCATTTCCACGGCTCGACGGCGGCATCAGCAGTGGTTTTGTAACCGGCCTCCGTGAAAATAATGGGTTTGTTGAAACGCTTCTGAAGGCGTTCGATGGCGGCCAGGTGCGGTTTCCAGCCGGCCAGCAGCGTAGCTTTAGCGGGGCTATTGGCTTGGCTCAAAGGAAAATAAGCCTGAATGCCAATGAAATCCAGCGCGTCCCAGAAACGGATCTTTTCGTATTCGCCGCTCCAATTGGCAGCATACGTCAGCGGGCCGCGATAGACTTTTCGCACCTGCTGGATGAGCGTTCGCCATTCGGCTTCGTGCTCCGTGGAAGCGTGTAGCAATTCGGTGCCAAGGCACAGAGCATCAAAGTGCTCTCGCTCAGCCAGTTGCGCATAATGCAAAACAAACCTTGTGTAATTCGCAAACCACGCCTGCCAATCGGCTGCCGATTGCATTTGTACGTCGCCGGGCCAGCTTCCTCCGCTGCCTTGCACCCACAAATGCGGCTTGAGCATCGTGCGAATGCCGTGCTGGCGGGCCAGCTGTGCGGTATAGGCCAAGCCGCGGTCACTTTCGCCCCAATAGCCGCGATTGCCTACGCCAGTGTTCATGCCGATTTCGGGTGAGGTAGCGCCGCGCTGCCAGCCGAAGGGCGTCTGGACCATCCAGGTGACGTGATTGCGAATGAGGGGCTCCAAATCGGCATCCGTAACCGAATCGCCGCCGACCCAACTCACGCCGCGAAGCCGTCCGTCGGCGTAAATGCTGGGGTTAGGAGCCGTAGGGGCAGGGGCCGCCGACAAATCGGCGGTTGGGGTGTGCGGTTTCCACCACCAGCGGGCCGCACCGACCAGCAGTACTGCCGGCACCAGCCACCAGAAGCGGCGCACGACCAAGGAAACTCGCATAGGCGGCAGGAGGAAAGGCATGAACCTAGCGTCAAGATAAGGCTGGGCACCGACTAATGCCCCTAGCAAGGATCCAATAATTGTCTGTCGCGAATCAGGGGCATACTACAGACAACTCCTTACAATGCGTAGATTTGTTTCTTGAAGTAGGCTCACCATTTTACGCTATCCCCTTTGCTGCAAGCCATTAACATTCATAAGAGCTATAACACGCTGGAAGTGCTCAAGGGCATCGACCTGACCATCGAGAAGTCGGAAATCGTGTCCATCGTGGGGTCGTCGGGGGCTGGCAAAAGCACGTTGCTGCACATTCTGGGCACGCTGGACGACCCGGATATAGGCGAAGTGCTGTTCGATGGCGAATCGGTCAGCTCGCTCAAGCGCTCGGATCTGGCGCGGTTTCGCAACCGGCACATTGGCTTTATCTTTCAGTTTCACAATCTGTTGCCTGAGTTTACGGCCCTCGAAAATGTGTGCCTGCCAGCCTATCTGGCGGGGCGCTCGGAGAAAGAAACCCGCGTGCGAGCCCGCGAATTGCTTGGCATGTTGAACTTGGAGCGCCGCGCCGACCACAAGCCGTCCGAAATGTCGGGCGGAGAGCAGCAGCGTACAGCCGTGGCGCGGGCGCTCATCAATTCGCCCGAAATCATCTTTGCCGACGAACCTAGCGGTAACCTCGATTCGCAGAACGCGCAGGAATTACACCAGATCTTCTTTCTGTTGCGCAAAGAACTGGGCCAAACCTTCGTGATCGTGACCCACAACGAGCAGCTTGCCGAGATGGCCGATCGCAAGATCATCATGAAGGACGGATACATCTCGGAGTAACTTCTTGATTTAAAAATCGTTATAAGCCTGTTGGGTCTCGGCCTGACAGGCTTATTTTTTGGCTCCTGCATGTGATGCGCCCGTTCCCGATCCGGGCCATAGATTGAACCTGCCGCGCTGTTCCGGAACAGTGCGGCAGGTTTGTTTACGCACGCTCCTGAATGAATGGGTCAGCCGGCTGTAAAGCTGAAAACAGCCGTGCAACGCCAAATTTTTTGGCCCGATTTTCTCTACTAATCCTGTTAGAATAGAGATTTTTGAATCTTATTTGTAAGTACTTGATTATCAGTGTGAAAATTTACTAAAAAATAGGTACATTTTCGCACTAAAAGACCGGCCACTTGGTTAGGTAATAGAACAACAAAACGTACTACAGGGAATTAATAACAAGACCATGAACGAGGTAACCAAAAACACCAAGGATCAGGTTCGGAAGAACAAAGTGGAGAGCTACGACATTGCTCGCTCCGATGAGACGCTGGATCTGGCTAAGGACCTGGCGAAGTTCATTAAGGAGAATAAACTTTCGACCTCGGTTCAAGGCAAAGACTATGTGAACGTGGAAGGCTGGCAGTACGCCGGCTCGCGCTTGGGCATTGTGCCCATCGTGGACCACGTTATCAACGTCTCGACCGAAACAGAAATAAAGTACCAAGCCAAGGTCACGCTATTTGACCTGCGCTCGGGCCATACCGTAGGTGCTGGCTTTGCTATTTGCTCGAATAAAGAGTCGGGCAAGAAGTTCTACCAGGAGTTTGCCATCATGAGCATGGCGCAAACGCGCGCTATCGGCAAAGCATACCGCAACATTCTGGCTTGGATTATCCGGGCCGCTGGTTACGAGCCTACTCCGGCTGAAGAGATGGAGTACGGCGGCAACTCGACCGATGCGAAGGTGAGTGCCAATGCTGTGACGCCGGCTGCTGCCCCAGCTGCGCAGCCTGCTGCCATGAAAGCCGTGCCCGCTGAGCCTGTTGCGCCTGCTGCCGAGGCTCCTGCTACCACTGCCGTTGCGTACGCCACGGCACCGCAGAAGGAAGAGATCATCCGTTTGCTCAACCATCCGGTGATCACGCGTCAGGAGAAGACCAAGATGTTGCTGAACATCAACCGTCTGGACGAGGAGCGTGCCACGCAAGCTATTGCGAAGCTGAAGAAAGCAATCGACGACCGTGAGAACGGCGAGTCGGCTGCTGCTTAAGCAACCTTCTTATTTCAGCATACAAAAGCCCGGTTCCGGTAGGAGCCGGGCTTTTTGTTTGTAAAGGGTCCGCGTTACGGCTTCAGTTTCCCACGCAGCGGCAGTACCTTCGTAGTCCGGCCAACCCCTGCACTGCTTTGCCTTTACCCACCGACGATATCTTGCTCCTGCTGCGCCAGCATTGGGGACACTCGGCTTTCCGGCCGATGCAGGAGGATATTATTCGGTCGGTGCTGGCCGGGCAGGATACGCTGGCGTTGCTGCCCACAGGCGGCGGCAAATCCATCTGCTTTCAGGTGCCGGCTATGGCGCGCGATGGCATTTGTGTGGTCGTGTCGCCGCTGATTGCCCTGATGAAAGACCAAGTTGAGCGGCTGCGCTCACGCGGCATTCGGGCCGAGGCGGTGTACGCCGGCATGAGCCACCAGGAAATTGACCAGACGCTCGACAACTGCGTTTACGGCCCGGTGAAGTTCCTGTACGTATCGCCGGAACGCCTGCTGACGGAGATGTTTCGGGTGCGCGTCGCCAAAATGAAAGTCAATCTGCTGGCCATCGACGAGGCGCATTGCCTTTCGCAGTGGGGCTACGATTTCCGCCCGCCTTACCTCCAGATCGCCGAGCTGCGGGAGTTGGTGCCCAACGTGCCCGTCATTGCGCTCACGGCTACGGCCACGAAGCAGGTCCGGCAGGATATTGTTGAAAAGCTGCATTTCCGTGCCAATTACAAGGTTTTTCAGCAAAGCTTTGCCCGCCCAAACCTGTCGTATTCGGCGCTGCAAACCGAAGACAAGCTGCGCCGCCTGCTGGAAGTTATCCGCGGCGTGGGAGCCGACAAAACCAGCATCGTGTATGCCCGTACGCGCCGCCAAACCGAGGAAACGGCCTCTTTTTTACAAAAGCATCAGTTAGCCGCTGCTGCTTACCACGCCGGTTTGCCCGCCGAATTGCGCCACCGTACCCAGCAGGACTGGATGCAGAACCGAACGCGTATCATTGTGGCCACCAATGCGTTCGGAATGGGCATCGACAAGCCCGACGTGCGGCTGGTGGCCCACCTAGAAGCTCCGGATTCGTTGGAAGCCTACTACCAGGAAGCCGGCCGTGCCGGTCGCGACGAGAAATACGCCTTTGCTGTGCTGCTCGTCGGGCCACACGATGCGGGCGACTTGCGCCGCCGCACCGAACAGGCGCATCCGCCCCTGGACACGGTACGGCGCGTGTACCAAGCGCTGGCTAACTTTTCGCGGACGGCCGTGGGTGGCGGCGAGCTGGTGGCGTTTGACTTTGACATTCAGCCCTTTGCCGAAACGTACCGCGTCAAGCCTTTGGATGTGCACAATTCGCTGCGCACGCTGGAACGGGCCGGTTTCGTGCAGGTAAACGAAGCCGTGACCACCCCGGCACGCGTGCACATTCCCATCGACCACAACGATCTGTATCGGTTTCAAGTGGCTAATGCCCAGCACGATAAGCTGATCAAATCGTTGCTGCGCATGAACGGCGGTGAGATCTTCGCGGGCTTCCAAACGATCTCCGAAAACAGCCTTGCCACGCACCTGCGGCTGAGCGTGGTGGATGTGCGCAAGATGCTGCTGTTTTTGCACCGCTCTGGCATTATTCACTACCAGCCGCGCCACGATTCGCCCCAGGCGCTGTTCACCACGCCGCGCTTCGACGCCGACAAACTGCCTCTCGACCAGCCGCGCCTGAAGGCAGCACGCGAATTAGCCTTGCAGAAAACCGAGGCAGTGATCAGCTACGCGGCCGGTGGGCGCTGCCGGCAGCAATTGTTGCTGGAGTATTTCGGCGAGGAAAACGCGCCTGCCTGTGCCATTTGCGATTATTGCTTAGCACGCAAAAAACAGCACGCCGCCCCGCCCGCTTTGCCGCTTCGCGAGCAGTTGGTGGCGCTGGTAAAAGCGCAGCCGCAAACGCCCCGCGAAGTCCTGACGCATTTCGTGCCCAGCCAAGCCGCCGCCGTCACGGAATTGATCCGTGAGTTGGTGGACTTAGGCGAGCTTCGCTATACAGACGAAGGCTTATTATATAAGTAATTAATAGTCAATTGCTTATATAATGGACCTTTCTGGTTCTATAACCGTAATCATGTGTCGAAAACAAACAGCCCCGGCCACCCACTAAAGGGTAACCGGGGCTGCGCTCATCCATTCGGCAGGGGGCTAATCCTGCAAAAAGGCACTGTAGAAAGTACTAAGCAATTTCCTGGCCGATCTTGCGGCCGAGGTTACTGATACTACGGCAATCCGCCGGAAAGGATCGGCTGATTTGCCCTGCCCGCTTATTTTTTCAGGAGCTTGAGCAGCGCTTCGGCGGCTGGCTCCGACGAGGCCGGGTTTTGGCCCGTGATGAGGTTGCCTGCGCTTACCACGTAAGGCTGCCAATCACCAACTTTCGAGTAGTTGCCACCGGCATTTTTAAGCTCGTCTTCCACCAGAAAAGGCACAATGTCAGTTAGTTGTACCGCCGCTTCTTCGGTGTTGGTGAAGCCCGTAACCGACTTCCCTTTAACCAGCAGTGAGCCGTCTGGGGCTTTTACGTGGCGCAGCACGCCGGGCGCATGACACACCGCCACCACCGGTTTTCCTGCCGCAAACAGCGTTTCAATCAGCTTTATCGACGTGGTATCTTCTGCCAAATCCCAGAGCGGGCCGTGGCCGCCGGGGTAAAAAACGGCATCAAAATCGGCTGCCGAAATGCTGTCGAGCTTGACGGTGTTGGCTAGGGCTTTTTGCGCGTCGGCGTCTTGCTTAAAGCGCTTGGTTGCTTCGGTTTGCGAGTCGGGTTCGTCGCTTTTGGGGTCCAGCGGAGGTTGCCCGCCTTTAGGGGAGGCCAACGTCAGGGTAGCCCCGGCATCTTTGAAAACGTAATACGGAGCCGCAAATTCTTCCAGCCAGAAGCCGGTTTTCTTGCCCGTATCGCCCAACTGATCGTGGGAGGTCAATACCATTAATATGTTCATGATTCTGAGGTGTTTAGGTCGGAGTAAGCAAGCTTACTCGGAATGTGAAAAATGGTTTTACGCCAGCAAACGGTAAAACGTCACCTTGCGCTCAGCTAGCAACGGCACAATCTGGCCGACTACAACCTGCTGGTAATGAGTCGATTCCTGATGCGCTTGCAAGGCGGCGTCATCGGCGTATTGCTCATAGACGAAGAAGCGGCTCGGCTCATCGGGCGACTGATGCGCCAAATAAACCAAGTTGCCGGGCTCGTGCTCGCGTACGGCCACAGCGGCTTGCAGCAGCAAGCGGCGGACGGTTTCTTCCTGACCCGGCTGCACTACCCACTCGGCTGCAACGCAGATAACATTTTCGGGAGTGATCATCAGCGAGTTACAGGCTCATGGTGAGAATCTCCTGTACGTCGCGGGGCTGAATATCGCCACGTTCGCCCAGGTTTTTGGGGCCGCGCTGCTCGAAGCGCTCCACAATGTGTTGGATGGTATCAGGACCTACTGCATAGTCCGAAAGCCTGGTTTTGATATCCACCGACTCGAAGAAGCGAACCGTGGCCTGCACCGTGGCCTCGACGCGCTCGGCGGGCGTGCCGCTGGTAATGCTCCAGACGCGCTCGCCGTACTGAAGCAGCTTGGCTTGCTTGCTTTCTTGTTTATAGCGCAGCAGCGATGGCAGCACCACGGCCAGCGTGCGGGCGTGGTCGATGCCGTGCAGCGCCGTCAGCTCGTGCCCGATCATGTGCGTAGCCCAGTCCGTCACGACGCCGGCCGACAGCGTGCCGTTCAGCGCGTTGGTCGCCGCCCACATGAAGTTAGCCATCGCATCATAATCCTGCGGGTTTTGCAGCACCTTGGGGCCTTCTTCGATCAGCGTGAGCAGCACCGCTTCGGCCTGCCGATCTTGCAGCGGCGAGTTGACGGGGTAGGTGAGGTACTGCTCCAGCACGTGCGTATAGGCGTCCACGATGCCGTTGCTGATCTGGCGTGGCGGCAGTGAAAACAGCGTTTCGGGGTCCAGAACCGAGAATTTGGGGAACGTGTGCGGGCTACCGAACGAGAGTTTTTCCTTGGTCGATTCGCGGGTAATCACGGCGCCGGAGTTCATTTCCGAGCCCGTGGCGGCCAGCGTCAGCACGGCCCCGAAAGGCACCGCGCTTTGGGCTTTCACCGTGGCTTTCTGGCTCAGCAATTCCCACGGGTCGGCGCCTTCGTAGCGAATAGCCGCCGCGATAAACTTAGTGCCGTCGAGCACCGAGCCACCGCCAACCGACAGGATGAAATCGACGCTTTCGGCCTTGGCCAGCGCCACCGCTTTCATCAGGGTTTCGTAGTGTGGGTTGGGCTCGATGCCGCCAAACTCTACCACTTCAAACTCGCCTAAAGCGGCTTTTACTTGGTCGTAAACGCCGTTTTTGAAAATGCTACCGCCGCCGTACGTGACCAGTACTTTGGCGCCCACCGGAATTTCCTTCGCAACGGTCGGAATCTGGCCTTTGCCGAAAATGATTTTGACAGGATTATAAAACGTGAAGTTTTTCATGGGTAATCTGGAAAATGCAAGCGCGCTGGAGCGCGCTATCAGGAACGGGAATAGTCGGCTACTTTCACCAGCTGCTTGCCGGTGTTTTCGCCCTTAAACAAGCCCAGGAAAGCCTGCGGAATCTGGTCGAAGCCTTCGGTAATCGTCTCTTCAAACTGAAGTTTGCCTTCTTGCAGCCACTGGCTCAGGGCCTGCACGCCTTCCGGGAAGCGCTCAGCGTAATCGCTTACTATAAAGCCCTTTAGCAAGGTGCTGGTTTTCAATAGTTTGGGTTCGGGCCGTGGGCCCTGTGGCTCTTGCGTAGCGTTGTAGTGCGAAATCTGGCCGCAGAGGGCAATGCGCGCGTGCTTGTTGAGCAGGTCATACACCGCGTCGGAAATGGCGCCGCCTACGTTGTCGAAATAGCAATCGACGCCATCAGGGCAGGCTTCGGCCAAGGCTTGCGCAATGTCAGGAGTGGTTTTGTAGTTGATAACTGCATCAAAGCCAAGCTGTTGCAGATACGCTACTTTGTCGTCGGAGCCGGCCGTACCGACCACCCGGGCACCTTTTATTTTGGCCAACTGGCCTACCACCGTGCCTACGGCGCCGGCCGCGCCCGAAACCACAACCGTCTCGCCGGCTTTCGGCCGGCAGATGTCCAACAGTCCGAAGTAGGCCGTTAGGCCCGGCATGCCCAGCAGGCCCAAGAAATAGCTGATGGGCGCCCCGTCCGTAGGGAGCGGGTTGAGCCCTTTGTCGTTGGAAACCGTGTATTCGCTCCACGGCAGGTTGCCCAACACTACGGTGCCTTTCGGTAAGCTATCGTTCTGACTATCTACAACTTCCGCTATCACGCCACCCGAAATGGGCTCGCCTACTTCGAAAGGCGGAATGTATGATTTGCCCTCGTTCATGCGGCCGCGCATGTATGGATCGACCGAGACATAAAGCGTTTTGAGCAGGACTTCGCCCGACTGAAGCGGCGGTATTTCGGCGGTTTCGAAGCGGAATTGGGCGGCCGAAGGTTCGCCTTGCGGCCGGTTGGCCAACAGAATGCTGCGGGAATTCATAGCGGGGTGGGAAAAGTGAAGAGGATAAAATGCATCTGTCATCCCAGCGGAGGAAAAGCTCCTCGTCGGGATGACAGAAAGGGTACTGAATGCAGCGGAGAGGTGCCTGGCTTAATTTACCGTCGTGTTCAGGTGCACGTCGATGTTGCCGCGGGTAGCACGCGAGTAGGGGCAAACCTGGTGCGCTTTAGCGACCAGTTCCTCCGCTTGCTGCTGGGTGAAGCCAGGGATGTTTACGTTCAGGGCTACTTCGAGGCCGTAATTGTCGCCGTCTTTGCCGAAGCTCACTTGCGCGTCTACGGTACTGCCGGTGATGGGCGTCTTGCTCATGCGGGCCACCAAGTTTAGGGCGCCATCGAAGCAGGCTGCATAACCAGCGGCAAACAATTGCTCGGGGTTGGTAGCACCCGTTTTGCCGGGGCCGCCCATTTCTTTCGGAGTGCTCAACGGCAAGTCAATGACATTGTCGCTGGAGATAGCGCGGCCGTCGCGGCCGCCGGTGGCCTTCGCAGTGGCCGTGTAGATTTTTTGGATGCTCATACTGAGGCAAATAGGCCTGCCTTGGATTAGGCAAGCAGGGTTAAAAGGTGTTTCAATTGATCGCGGAAAGCCGCCATTTCCTCGGGCGTCATGGCTAGTTTGATGGCCATCTGCTCCGGTATCTGGCAGGCCCGCTTTTGTAAGGCCCGCCCGGCCGGCTGCAACGAAATAATAACGGAGCGCTCGTCCTGCGGGTCGCGGCGGCGGCTGACCCACTGCTTCTGCTCCATGCGCTTCAGCAGCGGCGTAAGCGTACCGGAGTCTAATAAAAGCTTGTCGCCTAATTCTTTAACAGTCAGTTCGTTGTGTTCCCAGAGCAGCATAAACACGAGGTACTGCGGATACGTCAGCTCCAAGGCCTGCAAATAAGGCTGATAGGCCTTCGTCAGCATGCGCGAAACGGCATAGAGCGGAAAACAGACTTGGTTTTCCAGCTTCAGCAGAGAATACGGTTGGTTTTCAGCTTGTTCGCTCATGGTGTCGGAAGGATAAACGGGTTTGATTGTGTAATGTTTAATTGTGTACAATCAAATATACTAAAAATTAGCCAACTATCTGGTTTACAGAGACAAAAGTTTGCTCAATAACAAACAAAAAGGGAGCCGACACCGTCGGCTCCCTTTCACTACTGCTGGTAAAGCGTAGATTATTGCTGCTGGTAAGCAGTCATGCCACCTACTAGGTTGCGCACGTTGCTGAAGCCCCGCTGCGCCAGAAACGCCTTGGCCGAGGCCGAGCGCCCACCGCTTTTGCAATGCACGATAACTTCTTGATCCTTAAGATCTTCCAGTTCATCTACTTTTTCAGGTAGCGAGCCCAACGGAATGTTCTGACTGCCGTCGATACGGGCTTCTTCGTGTTCCCAGTTTTCGCGCACGTCGATGATGGTGGGTTTTTCGCCGGCTTGCTGGCGCTGCTTGAGTTCGGCGGGGGTGATATCAGGCATATGCTAAAAGGTTGATTATTAAATGTTTGTGTTGATAAACGGACTGTTTGTTACTTGGTCAGTACCAAGCGTTTGGCTACGGTAAGGCCATTGGGCAAGCTTAATTGCACAATGTACACGCCAGCCGGCAGTTGACTTAGATCCAGCGTGGCGTGGCCGGCCTGGGCGGCGGGTTGTTGCCACACCGACCGGCCCAGCGCGTCTGATACGGTTGCTTGGGCAAAACGGCCCTGCACATATACAATGCCGTTGCTGGGGTTGGGATACAAGCCGATGCTTGCGGCCGTGCGCGGATCGGCCACCGCCGTCGCGACGCCGTTGGTGAGCACGGGCCGCATTAGGGGAGCGCCAGCCGGACTTGTCTGAGTAGCGCTCCAGGATTGTTGAGCGTTGTAAAACAAATAGTTAGCCGGAGGGGCGCTGTTCAAATCCAACCCAAACTGCACAAACTGGCTGATGGAGGCCTGCCCATATCCCACGTAAAACGTGCCGGTCACGGGCACAGGTGCATCAAACGGAATCTCCACAAAACCATTGCCGCCAGGGGCCTGCGCCGCGATGGTAAAGCTCTTGCTGGCTTTGGGCTGCGCGGCGGGCTGGTCGGCAGCGGGGTCCTTGTCCCACACATTGATGGTGATGGCACGACCAGCCGCATTGGGCAGCACAGGGTAGATGCGCAGGGCCCGCACGTAATCGCTTTTGTTCAGGTCGATGCGATACGCGAAGTAGCTGGCCGGGCCGCTGGCCAGTGCCGGCAGGCTCACCGCTGCTTCCGCGGTGCCATCGTCATAAGCATAGTAATCAGCGAGTTCCGTGATGCGGGAGATTGAGTCATTAGGGATTGTAAGCGGATCTTGCTCGTTGGTTTGCAGCACAATGCTGTGCCGGATGCGTTTGGCCTCGCCACTTAGCGGAATGGCTACACTGCCCCCCCGAACATCGCCCGCAATGGCCGCCTGCTGCTGCGAAGCCGGCAGCGACTGGTTGCCATTCAGGAAAGTTGCCGCAGGCCCGGAAGGCAGCACCTGCAACGTGCCCGACCAAGTAATCGGCGTTGGGGCCGGGCCTACGTCGAAGTTATTAATGGTGGTCGTGGTGCGGTCGTTAAGCTCGTTGGTTGGTGTCGGGTTGGCGTTGTACTGCCAGTAAGGCATTGCTGCATACCGCTTTAGCAGGCTCGTTAGCGGGGCACTGGTGGAGATGTCGCGGTACGACGAATCAGCGACGCTGCGGTTGCGGTCGAGCTTGATGTAGTCGAGGCTCCAAGCGTCGCGGGTGGTACCCAAGTTGCCGATCGAGCGAAAGCGGAATTGGAAAGCGCTGTGCAGGTACTGCGGCTGATCAATGGCTATCAGCTTCTGCCGGAAGGCTTTGCGCTCGCCGGTGCTGCGCATTTCCCACACCAGCTGCCAGCGTTGGGCATTGTCCAGAAACTCCAGCTGTAAAGCTACGGGCTGCGTGCCGCTGTTGGTTTTGGCTGGACCTACGATGCTGCCGGCTTGCCAGAAGAAGCTCAGATACACGCGGTTAGAAGCCGTGAAGCCGTTCAGGTTAAACGGTTGCGACGTTAGGGTATCGGTATCGCTGTAGGCCGACGAGCTGCCGTAGGGCTGGCCGTTGGCCTTGAGGCCATCCAAGGTCACGACTCCCCGCGACGGTGGCGCCACCGGAAAGCGGTTGTTAACCAGCGCCCCGCTACGTTGCCACCGATCCGGATTTGGTTGGCCTTCGCGAGGCGTAGTAAAATCCTCGAAGAACGGCAGCGTGGCCTGCGTACCACGACGGGCGGTATTGGTAGTTGGCGTGGCCCCCCGGGCTGCATCCGTCGGGAGCGGTGCAACTACTTGGGCCTGTGCGGCAAACGGCAGCAGCAACAAGAGTAGATATTTCGGGCAGATCATCGCAGCAAGTTACGCAAGCCGAACGCGCACGGTCGCAGTTTAGTACGGGCGCTTACGCCGATCCGACTTTGAAAAAGCAGTTAGTGACCGGTGGCTAAGCGCCTGCTACCTAAAAATAAAAACGTCGCCCGAAATTCTGGCTTCCGGCGACGTTTTATAATTAATTGATAATCAAATAGTTGTGGTAATCAATTCACTGGAGTGAGTGGTGCCTTGCCCGCAATCCACAAATCCACGAGTTGACCGGTTCGGATGGTGGAGCCGGGCGCAGCTACGGGGCGCTGCTTCACCACTGTGCCTTCCTGCTGCCCTTCTTCGGGCGCTTGGTAGAAGGTTTCACCTTTCAGTAGGCCTTGGCCCACCAGCAGCGTAACCGCTTCGTCCTCTGGCATATTCACAACGTTCGGCACCGGGAATTCTTGGTTTCCTTGTCCGTCGCCAACGACTAGATCGACGCGGGTACCCTTGGCGATGGGTGCGCCCGCCGCGATTTCTTTGCCGTTGACCAACTGCTTCAGCACCGAATTCTGCGCCAAATCGGGCACAAACTCGATTTTGCCTACTTGCAAATCGTAGCTCTTCAGGATCATCTGCGCGTTCTTCACTGAGCCATCCACCAGCTTCGGCATCTTGATTACCGGCGGATTTTTCATGCTCACCGAGATGTAAATCTTGCGGTCTTCCTTGACGCGCTCGCCGGGTGCGGGGTCCTGCGTGAGCACTGTAAATGGCTTGATAGTAGGGTTATATGTGGAGTCGTCGACGAAATAGCGCAGGTTCCTTTCGTCGAGATAGTCTTCCAGATTATCGACGCGCATGCCCGTCACTTTGGGCACCACGATGGTTTCGCCGTGGTTGGTGGTAAGGGGCAGGTAGATGAAAAAGAAGCCGAAAAGCAACGCCGCCCCGCACAGCCCAATCACCAGCAGGTGCTTCAGAACGTCGAGCGGAGTATCCGATTTAAGAAAAGCCATCAAAGGAAAAGCTAGTAGTTACGAGCTGGAAAATTAGAATTAAAAGGCTGGACTGTGTGCGCTAGTTTTTAGCCAACTCTCGTTTTGCGTTGCGCTCTTTGCCAAACTCCAGAATCCGGTCGATGAAATCGTAGGGAGTGTAGCCGTTGAGGGCGGTTTGGTGGAAGATGCAGGTCGCGGGCGTCATACCAGGTAACGAATTGACCTCGATAATCAGTACCTCCACGGCACCCGTTTCGCGCACCCGCACGAAGGCGTCGATGCGGGCATAGCCTTCAATGTGCAGCACTTCGGCTACGCGGCGCAATTCTTGTTTTACTTCGTCTGAAATGCGCTGACGCTCAGCTGGTTCGGGGGCGTAGCGGGCAGGCGTGATGTTTTGGCCTTCCCCCGCCAGGAACTTCTCTTCCAAGCTGAGTACTTCCCCGGTGGCCAGCGCCTCCGAAGCTTCAAATACCTCAATCACGAGCTTGCCGTCGGCGCCCCAGTGCGTGAGCAGGCCGCCCGTGATTTCGAGGAAGTGCTTGGCTCCGTCGCGCTCAATCAGGGTTTCGACCAGGAACACATCTTTTTGAGGAAATTCTTCTTTGAAGCCCAAGTGCAGCGTGGTGGCCTCGGCGGGCATCAAATCTTCCTGGCTACGGAAAATCAGGCGCGTGAATGCTTCCAACTCCGCGCGGTTCTTGATCTTTTTCACCGCCGACGAGCAGCCATCGTCCGAAGGCTTGGCAATGAAGGGATAGTGAAATTGCGTTTCGAGGCTGCGGTAGAAGCCTTCCGGGTCGGCATCCCATTCGAGGCGAGTTGCTAAGCGGTGTTCGGCCACCCGCAGACCGGCTTCGCGCAGGCGGCGGTTGGTTTCGAACTTGTTGATGGTCACGCTGCTGGACTCTACGCCCGAGCCGTTGTATGGCAACCCAT
This sequence comes from Hymenobacter jejuensis, assembly GCF_006337165.1. Taxonomy (NCBI): domain Bacteria; kingdom Pseudomonadati; phylum Bacteroidota; class Cytophagia; order Cytophagales; family Hymenobacteraceae; genus Hymenobacter; species Hymenobacter jejuensis. The sequence goes on along the minus strand of NZ_CP040896.1, from coordinate 610,350 downwards.
ACTGTTCCAGCTCCTTCTGCAACGCACCATCTTCGCCAGGACGGCCGTGCAGCGCGATGAACACCTCGTCTGCCATTTCGGCCAATTCCTCGAAGGAAATCCGGCGCGGCTGGGCCGTGGGTTGGCCGGCATACGTGCTCGTGATGGCGTCGGCGTCGCGGCGGATGCGTTCTAGCACCGGGTGCAGGCTGTGACCGGCTTCGGCATGCTCAATTTTCTCGCGAATGTCGTCGGCGTTGTCCTTGAGCATCACGTTGATAGGCAGCACGTACAGCTTGTGTTCCTGCGCTGAGCCCGTCAGGAAAATCGGCACCGGCTCGTATTTCACCGACGACGACAGCTTCTCGTAAATGTTGCGACCGCTTTCTACCGAAATGTGCCGCTCCGACGAGTAGCCGCCCATAATCACGGCTACTTTCGTGCGCTGCCGCTCCTCGTGCTGGCGCGAAGCCACCGCCTCGTCGAGCTGCTTTAACAACTGGCCCAAGCGCACCGGATGCATGCCGCCCCGGCGCCGAGCAGCCAAGGAAGTGCGAATCAGATAGGTAAGGAACTGCGAAGGGTTGAGGCCAATTTCGGCCGCTTGGTGGAAAAAGAACGAAGCCGGTAACATGCCCGAAGTCGTATTCGGGTCGTTGAGGAAAATCTGGTTTTCAGCTTCTTCCGATTTCAGAGGACTGAAAAAGCCGTCCAAACGCGCGTACACCTGGAAGCCGAACGTGCGGAACATCTCCTCGCAGGCTTCGCGAATGCGCTGAATATCCGCCTCCGGCAAATCGATGGGCGTGACTTTGCGCGACAAGCCCGGCAGGTATTTCGAGCGGTAGTCAAACATTTCCTCGCCCTTCACGATCTCGGTAGGCGGCAAAGCCAGCGGATTGCCTTGGGGGTCTTCCACTACAATGCACGAAAACTCCCGGCCGGCCACACACGACTCTACCAACACGCGGGCTTCGCCGTCGACGTTGGTGAGGCGCACTTGCTCGGCGGCTTCGAATTTCATGTTAAGCGTATCTATCAGATTATCAGGATGATAGATAATGGTGGTTTCTTCGTCTAAAACAACGGGCAGGCCGATCCCTTCGCGGATATCAGTCAGTTGCTGCACCCACGCGAGGCGTTCGCGCCCGGAAAGGCCCTGCCACTCTTCGCGGGAGAGGGTTTTGCGAAACAGGCTCCGTTCGATGGCGGCCTGAAATTTTTCTACGCTGGCTTCGCGCAAGATGGAAACGCCGATACTCGAACCCTGGCGCGGGGCCTTGAAGACCAGCGGCAACCCTAATTCGCGCACCAAGTAGTCGAGCGTAGCGACGGGGTTGGCTTCGTCCCATTCTTCCGCCGTGATAATGCGGAAGTCTGGCGTGGGCCGGTGCAACGCTTTGAGTAGGTTTTTCTGCGCGATCTTGTCTATGCCGAAAGCCGAGGGCAGAATGCCGGAACCCGAATACGGAATGCCATACCATTCGAGCAAGCCCTGAATGGCGCCGTCTTCGCCGCCGGGGCCGTGCAACGCCAAAAACGCAAAGTCCATCAGCCCAGCGAGTTCGTGCGGCAAAATACGGCGGCCTACTTCGCTGATGATGCGGTCTTGTTCCTCGGTGGTCAGTTCACCCAATGACTCCAGGTACACCTGCAACTTGTGCTCCGAAGCCGGCAGCGCCGACACCGGCGGATAGAAGTCGCGAATGGTGCCTTTATATATATAGTGCCAGTCGAGCAGAATGAAGTTGCCCCGGCTATCGACAAACACAGGCACTGGCTGAAACAGCGCCTTGTCGAGGTTATCGTATACGGTGCGGCCGCCCGCAAAAGAAATTTCCCGCTCGCGCGACGGGCCGCCGAAGAAGATGCCTATTTTCATACGTGCTGCAAAGGTAGGGCAATGTTGCGTAAGCTTGGTAGGGCTTTGGCGCGCCAACCGGAGGCCATCAAGTCCGGAAAATATCCTCGCTTCCCTACATCTTGCCGCAGAAGCTGCGAAGCCTATTAAGCTTATACTACATTCGCGCCGTATAAGGCTCCATCTAACCTTTTCGTTCCTTCTATGAAAACCCTCGACCAGTACAACTTCGCCGGCAAAAAGGCGGTGGTACGCGTGGACTTCAATGTGCCGCTCGACAGCGACTTGCGCATCACCGACGACACCCGCATCCGGGCCGCGACGCCAACCATCAAAAAGATCTTGGCCGACGGCGGCTCGGTGATCCTGCTCTCGCACCTGGGGCGCCCGAAAGGCGGCCCCGACAAGAAAAACTCGCTGCGCAGCCTCGTGGCGCGCTTGCAGCAGGAATACGGGCAGGAAGTGAAATTTGCCGACGACGTAATTGGTCAGGAAGCGCAACAAATGGCCGCCAATTTGCAACCCGGCGAGATTTTGCTGCTCGACAACGTGCGCTTTTACAGCGAAGAAGAAGCCGGCGACCCCGCCTTTGCCGAGAAACTCTCGCACCTCGGCGACGTGTACGTGAACGATGCTTTCGGCGCGGCGCACCGCAAGCACGCTTCCACCGCTGTGATGGCTCAGTATTTTAAGCCCGAAGATCGGATAGCTGGCTATCTGCTTCAGGGTGAGATAGATAACGCACACCGCGTGCTCACCAACCCCGAGCGGCCGTTCACGGCCATCATGGGCGGCGCCAAAATTTCGGACAAGATCCAGATCATCGAGCAACTGCTGGATAAGGTTGATAACCTGCTGATTGGCGGTGCCATGGCCTATACTTTCGCCAAAGCCGAAGGCGGTTCGACGGGCCGTTCGCTGGTCGAAAATGACAAGCTGGAATTGGCCCAGAGCCTCATCCAGAAGGCCAAAGAAAAGGGCGTGAACCTGGTGCTGCCCGGCGACAGCGTCATTGCTACGGCTTTCTCCAACGACGCCGACATCGATCAAGCCGGCAACCACGCCATCCCGGCCGACTGGATGGGCTTGGACATCGGTCCGGAGTCGCGCGAAATCTTCGCCGAAATCATTCGCCAGTCCCGAACCATCCTGTGGAACGGCCCGATGGGCGTGTTTGAGATGTCGAATTTCTCGCTCGGAACGCGTTTTGTAGCCAGCGCCATTGCCGAGGCTACGGCGGCCGGCGCCTTCTCGCTCATCGGCGGCGGCGACTCGGCCGCGGCGGTGCACCAGTTGGGTTTCGCCGACAAAGTCTCCTATATCTCGACCGGTGGCGGTGCCCTGCTCGAATACATGGAAGGCAAAGAGCTGCCCGGCGTAGCCGCGCTGGAAGGGCGTTAGGCCTGATTTCTCACAAACCAGAAGCCCGATTTCTTCCGCCAGCACGGCGGAAGAAATCGGGCTTCTGGTTTATCTAAGTAGTTCTCCTCTTTTATAGTCTGTATGTTCGTAAATTAATGTAACTACTTGGTTATAAAGTAGTTGCATTAATTTACGAAAGGCGCTTCCAACTCGTGACCCATGCCTTGCAGGGTTTCGGAGTGGCGGCCCGTGAGGCGTACGGACAGGGCGTGGGCTTCGGCTTCGTTGAGCACGTTTAGCTCGCGTAGCCACCGCAAACGGCTGAGCTGCAACTCGATAGGCCCTAACGGGTTGATGCGGCCGTAGTGGTGGCGCAGGTACGATTTGGTCTGGGATTCGAGGGCCTCGGCAAAGCGGTGCAGCTCGGCGCGCTGGCCGGGGCGGTCGGCCAGCGTGATGTTGAGCCGGGCCGTGGAAATGGTAAATTTCTTCCACCAGTTCTGCAAGCCGTAGTACACAATCAGGCCCAGCAGCCCCCCGATAAGGAAAGCGCCCGTCCAGAATTCGTCAGTAGATTGACCCTGAGCGAGTTGCTTGCTGAATATATCTTGGCCGCCGAGCAGGAGCGCAAACAGCACCCCAGCCAGCGAGCGCGTAGGTACGGCACTGCGGCGTTGCACCGCAATCGGCAGAAGCTCCTCGTAGGGCATTTCTACCTCCAAGGCGTCGTGGCCGTTGAGCTCTTTTTTGCGGACGTACAGGCCGTGCGGGCGCAGGGCCAGCAGGACGTCGCCGCCCAGTAATTGATGTTGTTCGAGAACCATAGAAAAAAGCGTTGGCAAAGATGGCCAACCAATCCGTAACGCACCCGGAAAAGTACGCGCCGGCTATTGCAAACTCACCCGAAGGGCGACGGGGAAAAGCATAAGATAAAGATTATCAGCATGACCCAGCCCAATACTTTACGCGCCGGACTCAGCGGCCGCTCGTCGGCGGCCGGCGGATGGAAAATGCCGGTTATGCGACCCAGCAACAAGCCAAATACCAGCCAGCCGGGGTTGCCTTCGAGGCCTGGCAGGGCCACGGTTAGGGCCAGCTGCGCCGACCACACGCCCAGCGCCAGCAGCAACGCCCGCCGCGGTGTGGGCAGCGTTCGCCGGAATACCACGAACAGGTAGAGCAAGTACGGCGCGGCCCCGTACAGCCACACATCGGCGGAGCTGTGTAGGGTAAACAACCCCAGCCCGGCATAGAAGATGAAGCTGATAAACAGGATCACCGACAACCGATTGAAGCGGCGGAAACCCAGCAAGCCGTACAAAATATGTCCGCCGTCGAGCTGGCCGATGGGCAGCAAGTTGAGAGCCGTAAAGAACAACGCCAGTGCGCCCGCTAGTAGGATGGGGTAATGCATCAGCTCATTGGGATGCGGCAAAAGCGCCGGATCGGCAAACCAATATTCTAACAATCTGTATAAGAGGGGCTTAGTAAGCGTCAGCCCCTGCCCAGCGCCGCGGTATACATGTTGCGCGTAGTCGGCTCCGTAAGCGCGGTACTCCGGGTGAATCTGGAATACATACTCCACGTGCGGCAGGTGCGTGAAGCCGTAAATCAACACCGGCACGGCTACGATAAAGCCCGCCAGCGGCCCAGCCAAGCCGATATCGAAGAACTCTTTGCGCGAAAAAATGCGATCTTTAATGCGAATTACCGCCCCGAAAGTGCCGATGGTGTTGAATACGCCCGTAAAAAAAGGAATATAGTAGGGCAGCGTCGCACGCACTTTGTAGTGCCGCGCCGTGAAATAATGTCCAAACTCGTGCACCGTCAGCACGCCCAGGAACGGCAGCGAAAACAGCAGTCCGCGCTGAATTTCGGCGCTGGAAAGCCAGCCGCTCAGCTTAACGGCATCGCCTTGCAGAAAAAAGGATTTGCCCGTAATCCATTCGGCTCCTGCTAATGTTGTGGTTATCAGGGTGATAACAAACAGCAGCAAATGCAGTCCGTACACACGCCAACGCGGCGGAGCAGGGCGTTCGTAGCGGACAAACTCGACGGGCAGCGCTGGCTCGGGAGCCGGGGCATCAGGCAGTGGCAGGAGTGAAGGCACGGATGGCGGCAGGAAGGGCTTCGGTAAGCGTGAGCGGCGGCGCCAAGTGCAAGGTCTGCAAGCCCAGGCGCCGCGCAGTTTCGATGTGTTGAAAACTGTCTTCGATGAAAAGAGTTTCTTCCGGCTTCCAGTTCATTTCGCGCAGGGCGTGGTGGAAAATGTCGTCGCCGGGCTTGCGCAAGCCTACTTCCTGCGAATAAAAAACGCGATCGAGCGCATCAGCAATGCCGTGCTCAAACCCGTACGTGGTGGCTAGTCGACGGTTAATCTCCTCAATATGAATGCGATTGGTGTTGGAGAGCAGCGCCGTTTGGTGGCCTTGGGCGCGCAGCTCGGCAATCAGGGCCAGGCGGTCGGCGGGCACGTCGAGCAGCATGGCGTTCCAGGCCGCATCAAGCTCTTCGTCGGTGCCCGTCAGCTCGTAGCCTTGGCGCAAGCCATCGCGAAATTCAGCCGGGGAAAGCCGTCCGGTTTCCATGCGATCAAACAAATCGGACTGGTGCTGCTGGTTGAATTCGATGGTGCTGCCCGCCGCACTAAATTGCCGCATAGCCTCCAAGGTGAGCTGATAATTGATGTTGATAATAACGCCTCCGAAGTCAAAAAGCAGGTTGGGCAAACGGCGAAGCAAAGTCATGGGTAAGTCAAAAATTGGAAATTCGAACGCAAAACTCGTAGTTTGCACTGCCGAAACCAACCGCTACGGTTAAGTTCAGCACCGGGCCCATAGCTCAATCGGTTAGAGCAACTGACTCATAATCAGTAGGTCCTTGGTTCGATTCCAAGTGGGCCCACCAAACCGGATTGAACGTCTTTCAAGGCGTTTGGTCCGGTTTTATGTTTACAACTATTTGATTGTGAGATAGTTAATTTGATATTGTGTCGGAGTGGCTATTCCAATATAAGATCCTTCTCAACGCCGCAGCAATACCGTGCGGTAAAGTGGAGGTTCACTTGAGAAAACAGGAGGAGCCCTGCGGGTGCTCAATTAACGGCTCTTGCCAAAAAGTACTATTCCTTACTGCGCTTTATTTTAAATAAAAATCAGCGATGCCCTTGATGATGGCGTCGGCCTTTGACCCCGTTAGGTTGGCTAGTACGGCGATGGTCAGGCCTTCTGATCGGTAGTAGTTCACCCAGGCGCAGCCTCCGCCTTCGTGGCCGTAGCAGGTGCGACCGCGGTAGTGCTCAATCACCCAGCCCAAGCCGTAGTCCACCATTTGGCCGCTCGGCAGCCGGGTCGGAGTGAATAGGCTGTCGAGGCTGGCTGGCGAGAGCAGCGCGCCGCCGTGCAGGGCCGTAAAGAACTTTGCCAAGTCGGTGGTGGTCGAATTCAGCCCGGCGGCGGTAAAACCGGCGTTGCCGTAGGTGAAAGTCCAGGTTTCAAAAGGACCGTTTTGATAGGTGTATACTGTGGAACTGCGGTTGGGAATGACCGTGCGATAATCCCCAAATTGGGTCTGCTGCATATGCAACGGAGCAAACAAGGTGCGGGTGATGTATTCCTCGAAGGGACGACCAGTTACCTTCTGCACCACCATACCCAGCAGCAGGTACCCCGTCACGCTGTAGGCATATTGTTCGCCGGGCCGAAAGGCCAGCGGCAGGGCCGCAGCGGCTTTCACCACTGCCTGTTGGGGCGAGAGGTGAGCTTTTTCCAGCGTCGCCCAAGTGGGGTTCATGAAATGATTGCGGATGCCGGAAGTATGATTCAGTAGGTGGCGAATCGTTATCGTGTGCCAACTTTCCGGCAAGCTGTCCACGTATTGGACCACAGGATCCTGCAGCGAAAGCTTGCCCTGCTCGACGAGCTGCATGATGAGAGTAGCCGTAAAAATCTTGGTTACGGAAGCCAGCGCGTACACCGTGCGGTCGGAGGTGGGGACGGCAAATTCTACGCTGGCCAAGCCGTAGCCTTTGTTTTTCAGCACCTTACCGTTTTTCAGCACCAAAACCGACAGGCCCGGAATCTTATACTGCTTCATTTGCGCCTGCACGTAGGCGTCCAGCGCGGCCGGCGTCTTTTGTTGTTGCCCTTGGCACACGGCTACCCTCAGCAGCATAAACAGCAATACTGATAAGTAGGGGAAGGCCGCAAGCATAAGGTCGTCAGGTAAAGGTGTGTGGAAAGTAAGATGTTTGTAACATACTTAAAATGAGACAATTATAAAATCAGTTTTATCTCAAAAAAAGGTGGCCTTCCAAGCGAAAACCACCTTTTTTGAGGTAAGAATCAGGAATGTGAAACCTTACTTGACGAGCAGCAGCCGTTGCGTGTGTCCGTTGCCGTTCAGCAGTAGGCGGCACGTGTACACACCAGCGGGTAGGTTTGTGCCGGACAGGTTTTGTTCATAGTCATGGCCAACTTCGGCTACTCCCTCAAAGAGCGTGGCCACCCGCTGGCCCAGGGCATTGTAGACGTGGAGTTGGGCGGGGCCCGTTTTGGTTGTCCGGAAGCGAATGGTGGCGCGCTCAGCAAAGGGATTAGGATACGCTTCGAACACTTGTAGGCCCGCGGCTGCCTCTCCTGGGCCAAGTGCCACCGGGCGGCCGACTACGGCCGTCGAGGGTACGACTTCGATGGCGGCCACTTTGGGGTTGTCTTTGCCCCCAGCATTGAGGGAAGAAAAGTCGAGGTTGAGCACACCGTCGGCGACACTTACCGTGAAGGTTTCAGTCGTGGCCGTGTTGGCGCCTACTTTCTTGTAGATGTCGTAAGCGGTGAGCACTTGGGCGTTTTCCAGATTCACATCGAAGACCCGCTGCCCAACGGCCGTCCAGTAGAGTTCGGCGAAGTGCAACGTGACGGCATACGAGCCATTGGCGATGGGCAGCGCGTAGGCGAAGGTGCCGTTGGTGCCAAAGCGTTCGGTTTGGTACAAAGCATCGTCGTTTGTATTGGCAATAGGCGCGCTCGTGGCGTAGGTGCTGCCGGGCGCGGGCGCATACGCCTGATCGGCGGCGAAGGCGCCCAGTGAAGTGGACAGCGCGCCCCCGCCGGCGTTGAGATGATACGCTGTAGGAGCCGGATTGCTGCCCGGCCCAGCCAGGATTTCGATGGCGGCCACTTTGGGGTTGTCCCGGCCGCCGGCGTTGAGGGAAGTAAAATCAAGGTTGAGCACGCCATCCGTGACGGAAGTGGAAAAGGTTTCGACGGCGGCTGTGTTAGCGCCTACCTTCTGGAAGATGTCGTAGGCCGTCAACACCTTATTGCCTTCCAGGCTCACGTCAAACACGCGCTGGCCTGCCGCATTCCAATACAATTCGGCGAAGTGTAGCTTGACGGTGTAGGTGCCGTTAGCCACCGGCAACGCGTAGGCAAAGGTGCCGTTGGTGCCGAAGCGCTCGGTTTGGTACAAAGCATCGTCGGTGGTGCCGGCAATCGCTGCACCAGTGGCGTAGGTGTTGCCGGGACTAGGCGAAAAAGCCTGATCGGCGGCAAAAGCCCCCAGCGACGTAGTGAGTGCGCCTCCGCCGGCGTTGATGCGGTACACAGCCGTGGGTGGACCTGTGGGGTCGGGGTTGACCGTAATCTGCACTTGGTCGGCGGGGCTGGGTATGTCCTGGTTATCGGTGACCACCAGCGAGAAAACATACGTGCCGGCCGTAGCTAACCCGCTGACCGTGGGATTCTGTGCGGTGCTGCTGCTGAAAGTGGCCGTGGCCGGCCCGCTGACTTGGGCCCAAGCATAGCTTTTGATGGAACCGCCGCCAGCCGCCGTGCCCGACCCGGCGAGCGTAACGCTGCTGGTGGGCAGCGTAATAGTTTGGTCGGGGCCGGCATTGGCTACTGGCGGTGCAGTGGCTGTGGTGCTAAGTATCTCAATAGCAGATACTTTCGGGTTGTCCTTGCCACCGGTATTAAGGGACGAGAAATCGAGGTTGAGCGTACCGTCGCTGACGGTGACGGGGAATGACTCGGTGGTAGCCGTGTTGGCACCTACTCTCCGGAAGATGTCGTAGGCTGTCAAGACTTTGTTGCCCTCCACGCTCACGTCAAAGACCCGCTGATCCGCCGCGCTCCAGTAGAGTTCAGCAAAGTGCAGCTTGACGATATACGTACCGTTGACCACCGGGAGGGCATAACCCATAACTCCGTTGGTGCCAAAGCGTTCGGTTTGGTAGAGCGCATCGTCGGTGGTGCCGGCAATGGCCGCGCTTGTCGCATAAGTACTGCCGGGCGCGGGCGCATAAAATTGATCGGCGGCAAAAGCCCCCAGCGAGGTAGTCAGCGCGCCCCCGCCGGCGTTGATCCGGTAGCGGGCGGCCAGCGATGCTTCGGCCTGATTCAGGCGTATGCTGGCCGAGCCCGTTGTGCCGCTACTCGAATTGGCCGTCGCAAAATCCAGGGTGCCGTCGCCGTCGAGGTCGCCCACGGCGATGGCGCGTGGGCTGTCGGGCACCACGAAAGTCTGGTCGCCGCTGAAGTTACCCAAGCCGTCGTTGCGCCGCAGGCTCACGGAGTTGGGAAAGCCGCCCGCCAGCAAGTCAAGGTCGCCGTCGCCATCCACGTCGCCTAGGGCAGCAAATACGGCGAAGGAGCCTAAGTTCACGAACCGGCTGCCGCTGAAAGTGCCTTGCCCGTCGTTGAGCACCACCGTCACGGTGCTGCCCGTATTGGCTGCTACCAAATCCAGATCGCCATCGCCATCGACGTCGCCCAGCAGCAAGCCTCCTTGCATCGTGGCGATGGTAAGTTGCTGACCGGTGCTGGCAAACATGCCCCGTCCGGTGTTCAGGCGCACATCGATGAAGCCGTTGCTGCCGCTAGCCAACAGGTCCGGCGCACCGTCGTTGTTGACGTCGCCCACCACAATGGTCGAGGCGTTGGGGCTCACGGGCACAGCAGAGCTTTCACTGAAGCCCCCGTGGCCGTTGTTGAGCCGCACCCGCACGACCGTCGACGAGGTAGGCGTGGTGGTAGTCTGGCCTTCGGTGAGCAGGTCGAGGTCGCCATCGCCGTCCACGTCGCTGAGTGCCGCGCCGCCCAGGCCCGCTGGTTCGGGGTTGCCAAACGTGCCACCATTGTTCAGGCGCACACCCCCACTGGTCACCAAATCCAGGTCGTGGTCGCCGTCGAGGTCGCCGAGCAGGATTTTCCCCGGACCGATGCCGGGCACTTCTTGGCCTCCAGTGAAGGTGCCGTTTCCGGCATTCAACCGCACGCTCACCGTGTTGCTGGGGCCCGTGCTGACCGCATTAACGGACACCAGATCCAAGTCGCCATCGCCATCGAGGTCGCCTACGGCCAGGCTAGCGGGGTTGCTGAGCGGCACGTCGGGATTGGAGCGAAATAAGCCGGTGCCGCGCGCCGTGGCCGCCGTAAACTGGTATGCGTAGGGGCGAGCCAAGTTCTGCTGGCTGCTGTTTTGCACCCCCGTCGTTACGGTTGCGAAAACGGTCTCTCCAGGTTTGAAGGGCGTTGTTGGGCGGAAAGTAAGCGTGTTTCCACTCACTGAGGGCGTGCCCGATTTTAAGCCGCCGGCCTGGGAGCCAAACACCACAAGTGCCTGCTGAGTGGCGAAAGTGTTGCTTAAGGCCTGGTTGAAGCTCACGGCCACCGCAGTAGTGCGGGGCGCGGAAGGAGCATTGCGGGCGGGCGACCAACTGATCGGGGTGGGGCCTTGCGCCTGGACAGTGCCGGCTGTTGAGATCGTCAAAAACAGCGGCAACGCCAGTCCCATGCATCCCGCACGCAGTGAAAGGGAAGAGGCAACAACGAACGTCCGGATAAGTGTAACCATAACAACCATAGGAGCATAAGTGAAGTGAACAATAGGCCAACCGGCACAGACCGGCAAGCCGCCGCCATACGGGGAGTATGGTTAAATCTAAACCGCTTAGATGGAAAAATAATAGTTATTGTTGAAATATTTATATAAATATTGCTAGCATCTTGTATTCCTCTAGGTAAGAGCAAGACATTGGAAAGCTGTTGTCCTAGTAAGAAATTAATTTATAAATACCTTGGAATCAGGTATTTATAAACAATAAAGGCGTACTGTCCCTGTTAATGAAAAAAAGCACCAGCCTGGGGAAACGCCCGCGTATTTACCAGCAACCGGCTAGCGAAAGTTTGGGCCGCGACTACGGGCACAAGTAGAATCGGCAGGCTCTTCGGATGAACAGGTAGGTACAGGTTGCGGAAGGAAATTGCTTTCCCGAGCTTGGAAACTGCAGTGTTCAAGTACAAAAAGTAAGACCGATGCGGCGTAAAAAAGGTGTTTTGTGGATCGTGTTGCCGCTGGCGGGCTTGTTCTTGAGCTTGATGCCAGCGCACCCCAAACCGAAGCAGCCCAACATCATCATCATTCTGGCCGATGACATGGGCTACTCGGACATCGGCTGCTTTGGCTCGACAACGCAGACGCCCAACCTCGACGCGATGGCGCAGGGAGGGCTGAAAATGACCCAGTTTTACAATGCGTCGCGTTGCTGCCCAAGCCGTGCCTCGCTGCTGACGGGCCTCTACCAGCACCAGGCCGGAGTAGGAGACATGGTGAACACGCGGTCGCAGCCCGCCTACCAGGGCTACCTGAACAACCGCTGTGTGACCATCGCCGAAGCCCTGAAAAGCGGGGGCTACAACACGTTTATGGGAGGCAAATGGCACGTAGGGCAGGCCCCCGAGCACTGGCCCACCCAGCGCGGCTTCGACCATTATTTTGGGCTGATTGATGGGGCCAGCAGCTATTTTGCCACCTATCCGTACCGGCCAAATCAGCAGCTGACCCTGGCCCTTGACAACCAGCCCTACACGCCTGGGCCCGGCTATTACTCCACGGATGCCTATACGGACTACTCCATTAAGTTTCTGAAAGACAGTAAGTTATCCGGTAAGCCATTTTTCCTGTACTTAGCTTACCAAGCCCCGCATTGGCCGTTGCAAGCACTGCCCGCCGACATCGCCAAGTACAAAGGCCGTTTTATGATGGGCTGGGACAAGCTGCGCGAAGAACGCTTCCGGCGCTTGCAGCAGCTGGGCATCATCAGTGCCACCACGCGTCTCTCGCCTCGTGATGCGCACGTGCCGGCGTGGGAAACGCTGAGCCAGGAAGAAAAAGAACGCTGGGACGATAAAATGGCCGTTTATGCGGCCATGATTGACCGCATGGACCAAAACATCGGGCGATTGCGCCAGACGCTGCGCGAGCTGGGCCAAGATCAGAATACCGTCATCCTGTTTTTGTCGGATAACGGAGGCAGCAACGAGAGCATCAAAGGGCCCGGTTTTCGGCCCGAAATTTTGGAAGCCAGCCGCAAGCCGTCTAGTGACCCGACTTCGTTTACTTCGTACGAATTTGCTGGTGCCAACGTCAGTAATGCTCCTTTCCGCCTGTTCAAGCACTGGGAATACGAAGGCGGCACAGCCACGCCCTTCATCGCCTACGGCCCCGGCATTGTGCAGCCGGGGCGCACCGTCGCCCAGCCCGGTCACCTCATCGACCTGATGGCCACCTGCTTGGATCTGGCCGGCGTGGCGTATCCTAAGTCATATAAAAACACTCCCATTACTCCCACCGAAGGCATTAGCTTGGTGCCGGTGCTGAAGGGCCAATCTTGGCAGGGGCATCAGGCGCTGTTTTTCGAGCACGAAGGCAACCGCGCCGTGCGTCAGGGCAAGTGGAAGCTGGTCTCTGAATACCCCGCCAACACCTGGCAGCTGTACGACATCCAGGCCGACCGCTCGGAGCTCAACGATCTGAGTGCCAGCAATCCGCGGAAAGTACAGGAGTTGTCCGCCCTCTACGATAAATGGGCTGCCCGCGTAGGCGTCATCCCGTTTGCGCAGATAGCCAAGGAAAAAGGAGGCGAGTAATGCCCGCGAAGACTATGGCCGCACGCAACGAAACCCTACGTGGCTAAGGCCGGCAGCGGGGTCGCTGCCGCGGCGGGCACTGGGGCGGTAGCTTTCGCAGTAGCTTACGTGGCAGAGAAACGAGCCTCCTTTGGTGACGCGCTTGGGAGTGGCGGGCTCGTCGGGATCGAGGCTAGCCTGGGGGCCGTGCGGATTTTCGCAACTGCCGAGGCGGGCGAGCGTGACGTGCGTATCGGCGCGGTACCAGTCGGCGCACCATTCCCACACGTTGCCGGCCATGTCGTAAAGCCCATACCCGTTCGGCGCGAACGATTTTACCGGGGCCGTGCCCGTGAAGCCGTCGGTGCGGGTGTTGCGGTACGGAAAATCGCCCTGCCAGATGTTGGCTTGCGGGTGCCGGTCGTCGGGCGGCGTGTTGCCCCACGCAAAGCGCTTGCCTGCCAAACCGCCGCGGGCAGCGTACTCCCATTCGGCTTCGGTCGGCAGGCGTTTGCCGGCCCAGCGCGCATACGCCGCCGCATCAGTCCACGAAACCTGCACTACCGGGTGTTGCTCACGGCCGCGCAACGTAGAAGCAGGCCCTTCGGGGTGACGCCACGAGGCCCCGGGCACCCAGCGCCACCACGCCGCCACGTCGTCGAGCGACACGGCCTGCGCCGGGGGCGTAAACACCAAGGCGCCGGGCGCCAGCGCCTCAGGCCCGGGGCGCGGAGTACCCGGAGGCAGCTGTGCCCGCAGTTGCTCCCAATCCACGGGCTGTTCGGCGGCGGTGACGTAGCCGGTGGCGGCTACAAAACGGGCAAACTCGGCGTTGGTGACTTCGTGTTCGTCCATCCAGAAAGCTGCCACCCGCACCAGGTGAGCTGGCCGCTCGTTGGCAAAGCTGTTTTCGGCATCGGTTCCCATCAGGAACTCGCCAGCGGGTATCCGAACCATGTGCGCCGGCTGGGCCGAGTCGGGCCGAATATCCTTATCCACGGTTGCGCTTGGTGCGGCACCACCCGGTCGTCCTGCCTGCGCGGGCGCACAGCAGGCCACTTGCTGGCTGGTGGGCGAGTCAGCGGCCAAAGGTTGCTGCTCCGAAAAGTGGCAGCCGCTCAGGAGAAGGAGCACCGCGGGGGCACCGCGAAAAAAGCACGGCCAAGGCATGGAAACGAAGGCTACAAAGAAAAGTGGGTAGGAGTACCCGGCACCAAAAACTACTTTACAATCCCGAAAGCTACTACATTCCGGCGGTAGAAATGTGGTTCAGAGCCAGATACGCTTCCCTTGCCCGCATTCCCTTTCCCGATTTCATGCCGATATCCCCCGCACATCGTTCTGCCTACTGCCTTGCTCACCGGGTCACGGTTTTTGCTGCTTGCGCTTCCCAACTAAGCCGGGCTCAGAACTGCTGCTCACCGCTACCTGCTGGCCCTGCCCCGAAGCGGGGGCTTGTACGCGGTTGATGCGCCGGGCACTCGCCCCGATCGCAAAGATGGCTCATGCTTTTCGTGGCAGGTGGTGGCTAACTAGCGATGAAAGATTGATTTCAGCCTAGAAAAGTCGGAGACCGTATCATTGTGCTACGCAGATGGTAAACTTGCATTCCTCTATAACCCTTTCGAAAACATGAACAAAATCAAGGTAACGAACCCCGTCGTGGAGCTGGATGGCGACGAAATGACCCGCATCATCTGGAAATTCATCAAGGACAAGCTGATCCTGCCGTATCTGGACCTGGATATTAAGTACTACGATCTGGGCATCGAGTACCGCGATGAAACCAACGACCAAGTGACCGTCGATGCGGCCAACGCCATTCGGCAGTATGGGGTGGGCATCAAGTGCGCCACCATCACGCCGGATGAGGAGCGCGTTAAGGAGTTCAACCTCAAGCAGATGTGGAAGTCGCCCAACGGCACCATCCGCAACATCCTGGACGGGACCGTATTCCGGGAGCCTATCGTGATGAGCAACGTGCCCCGTCTCGTGCCCAACTGGACGGCCCCCATCTGCATCGGCCGCCACGCTTTCGGTGACCAATACCGCGCTACGGATTTCGTAACCAAAGGCAAAGGCAAGCTCACCATCACGTTTACCCCCGAAGACGGCGGCGAAACCCAGTCCTTCGAGGTGTTCAACTTCAAGGGCGACGGCGTGGCGCTGGCCATGTACAACACCGACGAGTCGATCCGTGGCTTTGCCCACGCCTGCTTCAATCAGGCTCTGATGAAAGGCTGGCCCTTGTACCTGTCGACGAAAAACACCATCCTCAAAAAGTACGACGGCCGGTTCAAAGACCTCTTTCAGGAAATCTACGAGCAGGAATACCAAGCCAAGTTCAAGGAAGCCGGCATTACCTACGAACATCGCCTGATCGACGACATGGTGGCCTCGGCCCTAAAGTGGAACGGCAATTTTGTGTGGGCCTGCAAAAACTACGACGGCGACGTGCAAAGCGACACGGTAGCACAAGGTTTTGGTTCTCTGGGACTTATGACTTCGACGCTGGTAACGCCCGACGGCGGCACCATGGAAGCCGAAGCCGCGCACGGTACCGTAACACGCCACTACCGCGACCACCAGGCCGGCAAACCAACCTCTACCAACCCCATTGCATCCATCTTCGCCTGGACGCGCGGGCTGGAATTCCGCGGGCTTCTCGATGGCAACCAGGAGCTGATCAACTTCTGCAAAACCCTGGAAGCCGTATGCATCGAAACCGTGGAAAGCGGCAAGATGACCAAAGACTTGGCCGTCTGCATCCACGGCAACAAGGTGGAGCACGGCCGGGACTACCTCTACACCGAGGAGTTTCTGGAAGCCCTCGACGAAACCTTGAAACGCAAGCTGGCTAACTAAAAGCCGCCGAAGCGACGCATACCGCAAGCCCATCCGATCATCGGATGGGCTTGCTTTTTTTCGGGCGGTTGGTTCCTGCAAAAGGGTTGCTAGCAGCGTATCGGCGAAACGAGCAGAAAGGCCCGCGTAAGGGGGCACGAGAATGCCCTCGCGTGGCTGGCTTACCCGCTTTGCAGCAACTCCTTAAGCTGTAGTCGGTGTCAGGGCGTGGCGAATTTTGTGCTTGAGGCTCTGCACGCTCTCCGCCGTATGGATTTCATCCTGTTGTTGGGGCCCCGCAAACGTAGTGAGCCGGAGTGTAGTATGCCCATCCGTAGCCGCAATCAAGGCAATGCTGTGCGAGTTGACCAACACTTGGTAGCCCGCAAGGGTGATGACTTCGATGAAAGGATTCATAAGACATAAAAGCAAGAAGAAGCTGCACGTTGCAACAAGGGCAGGGGCAGGTGGCTGTTGCGGCAGATATGGCCTTGGCAACGCAGCGCAAGCGCTTGGGGTTACCTTCCGGTAGGTGGTTTTTACGCTCCCAAATGCCTATGCCCGCCGGCTAAGGATTGCCAATACACTGTTTTACCTGACTGTAGGTGCTGATCTAGCGTATAGCCCTTTTCCCAACGGTCGCTGTCCGGAGGCACTCTGCACTTCGCGGGGGCCGGTGACCTTGCAGATGCAGGTAGCGCAGCCCAATTTTTATCAAAACGCAATCATTTCATTATGAATAACATAGCTCTAGTAGTCGGCGCCAGCGGCATCATTGGCAGCAACCTAGCCCAAGAGCTCTTGGCCAACGGCTGGGCGACCTTCGGGTTGGCCCGAAACCCGCGCACCGAGCTGGCCGGCCTGCAACCAATAGCCGCCGATTTGCTCGACGTAACTAGCCTCGAAACGGCGCTAGCCGATCTAAAACCCACGCACGTATTCATCACGAGCTGGATGCGCAACGACACGGAGGTGGAAAACATCCGGGTGAACAGCGCCATGGTGCGCAATCTGCTGACGGTGCTTTCGCCCAAAGGCTCGGTGCAACATGTGGCTTTGGTCACTGGGCTTAAGCACTATCTCGGGCCGTTTGAGGCCTACGTGAGCGGAGGTGTTGCGCCGCCCACGCCCCTGCGCGAATCGCAGCCGCGGCTGGCGCTCGACAACTTTTACTACGCGCAGGAAGACGAAGTGTACGCCGCGGCGGCCCGCGACGGCTTTACCTGGAGCATTCACCGCCCGCACACCATCATCGGGAAGGCCGTGGGCAACCTCATGAACCTGGGCACCACGCTGGCCGTGTACGCTAGCATCTGCAAGGAAACCGGCCGGCCGTTTCGCTGGCCCGGCTCGCAGGCGCAGTGGGAAGGCCTTTCCGACGTGACCGACGCCCGCGTGATTGCCAAGCAGTTGGTATGGGCCGCTACCACCGAAGCTGCCCGCAACGAAGCCTACAACGTCGTCAACGGCGATATTTTCCGGTGGAGCTGGTTGTGGGGCCGGCTGGCCGATTGGTTTGGCGTCGAGCCCGTGGGCTTCGATGGCACCATTCACCCATTGGAAGCCGAAATGGCGCAGGATGCCGATCTGTGGCGTAGCATCGCCGCCCAGCACGGCCTCGTCGAGCCTGAGCTAAGCCGCCTGGCCTCGCCGTGGCATACCGACCTGGATCTGGGCCGGCCCATTGAGGTAATGACCGACATGGCCAACAGCCGCCAGCGCGGCTTTACGGTTTACCAGCGCACCGAAGACTCGTTTTTTGACCTGTTTGCCCAGCTGCGCTCCGACCGACTTATTCCGTAACCTCCACATCACTCATATACTCCGAAAGGGCGCGGCAGCGTAGTCTGCGGCGGACTTCGGGCAATGGTGCCTTTCGATCATAAAAAGCCGTGAAACATAATGCATTGATTATGAGGGCGTTATGTAGAATTCATTTGGAATGCCATTTACATCGCCCAACAAACACCTTACTTCCGGGCTTTTGATAAGCAACGAGCGCCGTAAAGCCGGAAGGTGTTATTTTTACCGTATACCCGACCGTTGGTTGGCCTCCGGCATTGCGAACGCTACTGCAATAGCCCTGTGAGGCCCTTCTGCTGGCGCTTGTAAGTAGTTGATGCTCGGGTTGCTCGCCCACTTTATACTTTTTTCCTATGGCTATGAATCCTGAACCGGACGTGCCGGCGAACCACGACGAAAACCGGCGCACGTTTCTCAAACAATCGTCTCTGCTCACCGCCTTTGCCTTGGTGCCCGGCCCGGTGGTGTCGGCTGCCGCGGCCCAGCTCGACGAGCGCGTCGCCGACGCCTTCGAGAAAGTCCCGTTGAATCTGAAAGTCAACGGCCAAAAGGTCAAGCTCTCCGTCGAGCCGCGCACCACGCTGCTCGACCTGCTGCGCGAAAACCTCCACCTCACCGGTACCAAAAAGGGCTGCGACTACGGCCAGTGCGGCGCCTGCACCGTGCACGTCGATGGCCAGCGCGTGAACAGCTGCCTGAGCTTCGCCGTGATGCACGAAGGCAAGGAAATTACCACCATTGAGGGCCTAGCCGAGGGTGACAAGCTACACCCCATGCAGGAAGCCTTTGTGAAGCACGACGGCTTTCAGTGCGGCTACTGCACCCCGGGCCAGATTATGTCGGCCGTGGCGTGCGTGCGCGAAGGCCACGCCGGCTCGGAAAGCGAAATCCGGGAGTTTATGAGCGGCAACATCTGCCGCTGCGGGGCTTACTCAAACATTGTGGCGGCCATTCAGGACGTGAAAAAAGGAGGCCAAAAGGTATGAACCCGTTCCAATACGTCCGCCCTAGCAAGCAGCAAGCTGCCATTGACGCGGTAGCCAAGGACCCAACTGCCAAATTCATCGCCGGCGGCACCAACTTGGTCGATTTGATGAAGCGCGGCGTGATGACGCCCCACAAGCTGGTCGACATCAACCGCCTGCCCCTGAACAAGATAGAGCAGCAGAATAACAGCTTGCGTATCGGCGCGCTGGCCCTGAACTCGGCCGTGGCCGAGGACCGGCAAGTGCGTGAGAAGCAGCCCCTGCTGGCCCTGGCCCTGAACGCCGGCGCCTCGCCCCAACTGCGCAACATGGCCACGGTGGGCGGCAACATGCTCCAGCGCACCCGCTGCGCTTATTTCTACGACACCACCATGCCTTGCAACAAGCGCCAGCCCGGCACCGGCTGTGGCGCATTGGAAGGCGTAAACCGCATGCACGCCATCTTCGGCTTTTCGGACAAGTGCATTGCCGTGCACCCGTCCGACATGAGCGTGGCCCTGGTGGCGCTGGATGCCGTGGTGCAAGTAAGCGGCCCCAAGGGCAACCGCAGCATTCCGTTCGCGGACTTCCACCGCTTGCCCGGCAACACGCCCGAAAAGGACACCAACCTAGAGCCCGGCGAGCTGATAACGGCCGTGGACGTGCCCGACGGACCCTTCACCAAGCACGTGCACTACCAGAAAGTGCGCGAGCGGGCCAGCTATGCCTTCGCGTTACTCTCCGTAGCCGCGGCGCTCGATATCGACGGCAGCAACAACATCAAAGCGGCGCGCCTGGCGATGGGCGGCGTGGCCCACAAGCCCTGGCGCCTCACGGCGGCCGAGCAGGCGTTGGTCGGCAAGCCGGCCACCGAAGAAACGTTCCGGCAGGCCGCGGCCGTTGCCATGCAGGGCGCCAAAGCCTTTAAGTACAACGCATACAAGCTGAAGCTGGGTCCCAACGCCATTGTGCAGGCCCTCAAAACTGCCGCTGCGGCTTAACTCTCCGACTTTTGTTATGAAAACACCAGAAAAGCAAATCGGAGCGCCGATGAACCGGGTGGACGGCCGCCTGAAAGTGACTGGCGCGGCCACTTATTCGGCCGAATACCAGCTACCGGGCATCACCTACGCCGTACTCGTGGGCAGCACCGTTACCAAAGGCCGCATTACGGGCGTCGATACCAAGGCCGCCGAACGTGCACCGGGCGTGCTGGCCGTCATCACCCATTTTAACTCGCCCAAAGTGCCGGGCTTCGACACAGCGGGCAAGGACCCCTCGCAGCCAGCCACGGCGGGCGGGCCGATTAAGATATTTCACGACGATAAAATCCGCTTCAACGACCAGCCCATTGCCATCGTGGTGGCCGACACGCTGGAGCGAGCACGCTTTGCTGCCGGATTGGTGAAGGGGCAATACGCGCCGGAAAAGCACCAGACCAATCTGGAAGCCAATGCCTCGCAGGCATTTTTGCCCACTTCGGCCAAGAAGAATCCGAAGTCGCCGATGAACGACTACCAGCGGGGCCAGGCGGATGCGTACAAGACCGGCGCCATTAAGCTGGAACAAGAGTACGTCATTCCGACCGAGGTGCACCACCCCATGGAGCTGCAAGCCATCACGGCGCACTGGGAAGCACCTGACCGCCTGACCATTTACGACAAGACGCAAGGCACCATGGCTACGCGGCGCGACTTCGCCAAAGAGTGGGGGTTGCCCGAGGAAAACGTGAAGGTGATTGCCACCTTTGTGGGCGGGGCGTTTGGCAACGCCCTGCACAGCTGGCCCCACGAGTCAGCCGCCATTATTGCCGCCAAGGTGGTAAACCGCCCGGTGAAGCTGATGCTGACCCGCGAGCAGATGTTTACCATGGTAGGTTACCGGCCTTACACCTGGCAGAAAATCGGCATGAGCGCTACCGCCGACGGTAAAATCACGGCCATCACGCACGAGAGCATCGGCCAGACCTCGTCCTTCGAGGAGTTTACCGAATCGACGCTGGCGCAGACGCGCATGATGTACGCCTCGCCTAACCTCACCACCCGCTACCGCCTGGCGGCCCTCGACATAAACTCCCCCATCTGGATGCGCGGCCCCGGCGAAGCGACCGGTGCATTTGCCCTGGAGTCGGCCATGGATGAAATGGCCCACTTGCTGAAGCTCGACCCGCTCGAATTCCGGCTGCGCAACTACACCGACCAGGACCCGGAAAAAGAAAAACCCTGGAGTACTAAGTTTTTGAAAGAGTGTTATCAACTTGGTGCTGAACGCATTGGCTGGAACAAGCGGAAGCTCGAACCCGGCTCCGTACGCGACGGCGACTGGCTGGTGGGCTACGGCATGGGCGTTGGCACGTTTGGCGCGCACCGCGGCGCGGCCACCGTGGGCGCGCAATTGCTGGCCAATGGCACCGTCTTGCTACAGTGCGCCACCACCGACATCGGCCCCGGCACCGGCACCGCGATGACGCAGATTGCGGCCGACACCCTGGGCCTGGACCCGCAGAAAATCCGGTTTGAGTTGGGCAACTCGTCCTTTCCCAAGGCCGGTACGCAGGGCGGCTCCTCCACCGTAAACAGCGTAGGCCCGGCCACGCAGCAGGCCTGCCTGGCGCTCAAAGACAAACTGCGCGGATTGGCAGCGTCCGGCAACGCAACCTTCGCCTCAGCCAAAACGGAAGACATAAACCTGGCGGATGGCTACCTCACGCTGGCCGGTAACGCTGCAGCCCGCGTGCCCTACGCTGACTTGCTGAAGCAGGCGGGCGCCACGGCTGTGGCCGTAGAAGCCAAACCCGACGACGCGGGCCAGAAGTACTCCATGTACTCGTTTTCGGTGCATTTTGCCGAGGTACGGGTACACGTGCTCACCGGCGAGGTGCGGGTCAGCAAGCTGGTTTCTTGTGCCGATGCGGGCACCATCATCAATGAGAAAACCGCCGGCAACCAAATGAAAGGTGGCGCCGTCGGTGGCATCGGCATGGCCCTGATGGAGCACGCCATCATCGACGACCGCTTCGGCCGCTACGTCACCAAGGACTTCGCCGACTACCACGTACCGGTTCATGCCGACTCGCCCGATGTGCAGGTTGCTTTTGTGAATCAGCCCGACTTCCACGTCAACGCGCTGGGCACGAAGGGGATCGGCGAAATCGCCACGATCGGTGTGGCCCCGGCCATCGCCAATGCCGTGTTCAACGCTACCGGCAAGCGCGTGCGCGAATTGCCCATCACCCCCGATAAGCTAGTCTAGGCAAAGCTTGGTTGGTATAGAAAAGCCTCTTCATAACACATTTATTATCAATGTGTTATGAAGAGGCTTTTTGGCTGTGTGAAATGCTTGTTTGGTGCTTACTTCGGCTTGTCTTTCTGGGCAATGTCCTGCGCGATGGCTTGGGCCTCGAAGCCAATCTCGCGGAATAGGCCGGTCGGGCCCACGTACCACCCACACCCATACAAGCCCTCGTGGCCAAAATACCGTTGGTGCTTCAGCTGGCGTTTCAAATCCGCCGCCCGATTTGGGGACACCACAAGCCAGTTGGGGGCGCTTGGCTCGTAGCCCACGGCCGCCACTACGGCGTCAAAGGGCGCCTGCTGGCCGTCGGAAAAATGCGCGATGGCTCCCTCAAAATAGTCGAGGCCGGGGTAAATGGCGATATTTCCTTGCCGGATGTGGTGGAGCGTGCCGCAGTCGAGAAGCGGAATTTTCCCTTCGAGCTGAATTTGGGCAAACGGCCCGTCTGGTCTTTTTTGCAGGCCCAGTTTGGTGATGTCACCCACCAAAAAACGCAGCAAAGGAGCCGCCAAAGCGTCGGCGACCCGGGCCGGTAACTTCGACAACAGAATGCTTACGCGCAGAATGGGAATGCCCAGCAGGTCACGCGGAATCACGTTGACCGGCGCGCGCACGGCCATTGCGGGCATGGCCCCGTGTTCGTGCAAATCCACGGCTATGTCGCCCGCTGAGTTGCCAAACCCGATCACCAACACGCGCTGCCCCTGAAAGTCGCGGCCGGTTTGGTAAGCGGCGCTGTGGATGATTTTTCCTGGAAATGTATTTAATCCTTTGACGTTCAGGGTTTTGGGCGTTCCGTATGCTCCGGTAGCCATGATCACATAAGCCGTGCGGAAAGTGCCTTGGGTAGTCTGGGCAATCCACCCGTCGCCCTCTCTGCGGAGCGATTTTACTTCGGTATGGAAGCGGGGCTCGATGCTAAACTGTTGCCGATACGCCTCCAAATACGCCACCACCTGCTCACGGCTCGGATAACGAGGAACGGCGCGGTGAAACGGTTTGTACGGCAACTGCGACAGGCCCTTATCGGTGTGCAGATGCAGCCGCTCGTAGTGCCGCCGCCACGGGGCCGCCGCGCACGCCTCTTTTTCGAGAATGAGGTAGTCGAGGCCAAGTTGCTGCAAACAGGCGGCCGCCGCCAACCCCGCCACACTGGCCCCAATGATCAGCGTCCGTGTCGTTTCCATAAAAGGTAGAAAGAGGAGAGGAGCTGCCCAATTACCGGTTTCGATGCACCGGGTGCAAACTAACCGGCAGCGTGCCGGCCCGCTACGGCAGATCGGCTGACTGGTATAATGTAGTAAGTTTTGACCAGTAGCACTGCTTATTTCGAGGGTGATTTTGCGGCTTTCAGCGCTGTATTATCCGGTTTCATTGGCTTTGGGGTTGCCGGCGCTCCGCAGTTGTCTGCATCTTGGGGCGGCTTGCGCAACGATCAAGTGCGAGTCGGCAAATACAACCTCACTTCTTACCTTCCCAGGTACTTTTTAGGCTGCACTCTGATGCGAATGTTACAGGCGCCCATCTTCAAAACCATTGGCAGAGCTGCCCTAACGGCAATCGCATTTTATTACACTTTCGTTTTTATTAACCTCGGCACCATCTGGATTTTCGACCGCGGAATAGTAATTGAACTAGGACTGGTATTTGTTTATTTGTTAGTCATATTCTGGTCGAATGGGCAAATAGCTTCTTTTTTTAAAAAAAGAGCCTGAATGCTCTTTCGCCTTTTCAAAAATTAGTTATTGAAGGTCTTGTTGCCTTTTTAAATAACTTTATCATCTGCTTTTTCTTTATTTTTCTGCCCTACCTTCTGATTATAAAACTATTTCGCTTTCATGTCGAAATATCGCCGATGCGGGTGCGCTTGGCTTTTTTCGTGAGCAGTATTATATCGCTCTTTTTTTATTATTTCGTGGAGCGCGAAAATACCAAAGCGCAATTGCAGCAGGAGTTGTTGCGGGCTGAGCAACTGCAAAAAGAAAACTTTAAAGCGCAACTAGAACTGCTTAAAAATCAGGTAGATCCGCATTTCCTGTTCAACAGCCTAAACGTGCTCAACTCCCTGATCTATAAAGATCAGCAGCAGGCCAGCGACTTTCTGAATCAGCTTTCTACCGTGTACCGCCTGACGCTGGACAACAGCGCCAAGCCCGTCGTGACGCTCCAGGACGAACTGCAACTGGTAGAAGCATATATCTTCTTGATGCAGACGCGATTAGGCAACAAGCTGCAATTTCAGATCAACTTGCCGCCCGAAAGTATGTCGAAAGCCCTGCCGTCGGCGGCGCTGCAAATGCTGATTGAGAATGCCATTAAGCACAACGGCTCCACAACTAAAAAACCGTTGCAAATCCGTATTTACGCCGAAAATGACAGCGTAATTGTCGAAAACGATTTGCAGCCGCGCACTACCCCCGTCACCTCAACCAAAGTGGGGCTGAACAACATCATCAGCCGATACCGCTACCTGAGCGACCGACCCGTGCGCATCGAAAAAACTGCCCAGACCTTCCGCGTAGTCCTTCCCTTGCTACCCCTTGACCGTTATGAAGACGCTACTTATTGAGGATGAGCAATTTGCGGCCGACATCCTGGCCGACATGATCCGGGCTGTGCGCCCGGATACCGATCTGCTCGCCACGCTGGGCTCGGTGGAAGAAGCAGTAGAGTGGCTTTCCACGCACCAAGCGCCGGACCTGATTTTCTGTGATATTCACCTTTCAGACGGCAGCAGCTTCGACATATTTAGCCAAGTAGAAATGAAATGCCCGATTATTTTCACGACGGCCTATAACCAATATGCAATTGAGGCTTTCAAAGTAAACAGCGTCGATTATTTGCTAAAGCCGGTAAGGCGGGAAGACGTGGCACATGCGCTGCGCAAATACGAAGAATCGAAACAACATTACCTCGCCGATGGCTTAGGAAAATTGCAGGGGTTATTGCGGTCGCTTCAGGGGCCGCAACCACAGCTGCGCTCACGTTTTCTGGTGAAAAATGGACAAAGCATTAAGGTGGTGCAGTTGCACGACATTGCGTATTTTCAAGCGGAAGATGCGGTGGTTTTTTTGGTGACAAACGAGAAGAAAAGGTTTATTCTCAATTTCACCCTCGACCAGCTGGAAGAACAGTTGGATAAGCAGTTGTTTTTTCGCGTCAACCGGCAATTTCTGGTGCACATCAACGCGGTGAGCGAGGTAAAGCCGTACTTAAAAGGCCGCTTGTACCTGCTCGTGAATCCGGCCGCCCACGAAGACGTGTTTGTCAGCAGCAGCCGGGCGGCGGCTTTCAAGCAGTGGCTCGGCGCCTGAGGCTAGGGTGCAGGCTGGGTTTTGGGCCGGCCGTACCGTTGCTGTTAGCAGCCGGTGCGGCCGGTTTTGTGTGTAATCGCGTCTACATCCGGCGCACGTTTGGGGCTGACCGCCGTCTTTTTCATTGGCCTGATATCCTCGTTCACAGTCCGGATTTCCGCTCTCGTGGGTTTTTGGTTTCGGGAGGGTGAGGTGTGTCACACATTTGAGCATCAGTCGCTTGACGCGCTGAGAGTGTGTTTCACCCCATCCTCCATACTGCCATGAAACCAACGCTTACTTCCCTGTTTCGTCCGCAACGCCTGCGTGGCCTGCTTTTCTGGTTGCTTTACTTCTGTTTAGGGCGGGCTGTGGTTGGCCAGCCTGCCGAGGGCATGCTTTCGGGGACGGTGAAAGATGCAAAGGGCGCGGCCGTCAGCTTTGCCAACGTGGTGGTGCTCAATGCCGCTACCAATGCGCTCGTAACGGGCGTGGCAGCCGACGAAGCCGGTAAGTTTTCGCTAAGAACCCCTACCCCCGGAGCCTACCTGCTGAAGGTAACCATGCTGGGTTATGCGCCCCTGCAAACGCCCTCTTTCACTGTTGGTAATACCGATTTCCGCAAAGATTGCGGCGTTTTGACCCTGCAAAACGACGCCAAAATGCTGCAGGAAGTGACGGTGCAGGCCCTGCGGCCTACCGTGGTGAAGGAAGCAGATCGGATGATTGTGAATGTAGAAGGCACCCCGCTGGCGGCCGGTAGCACAGCCTACGAGGTGCTCACCAAATCGCCCGGCGTGGCAGTAGACCAAGACGGCAACCTTCAGCTCAACGGCAAAGCCGGCGTGCAAGTGTTGCTCGACGGCAAGCGCTCGTATCTCTCGGGCAAGGAGTTGCAGGCCTTGTTGCAAGCCATGCCCGCCGACAACCTCAAAAGCTTGGAGCTAATCGCCAACCCGTCAGCTAAATACGATGCAGCGGGTTCGGCGGGCATTATCAACCTCAACCTGAAGAAAAACCAAGTGGCTGGCCTCAACGGCAGCGTGTACGCTGGCTATCAGTACCAGTACAGCCGGCTGCACGGCTACAGCACGGGGGCCAATCTGAACTACAAGAAGGGCAAGTGGAATACCTCCCTAGGGGTGGACATGGCCCGCCGCACTCGGTTTCGGACCAATCAGATGCACCGCGAATTTCGGGGCGAAGCCACGACCAGCACCTTCGACCAAAACGACCACGAAAACGGCGTGCACTACGTGCCGGCCGTGCGCCTCAGCGCCGACTATGCGCTCAATCGCCGGCACAGCTTGGGCGTTACGGCCAGCCTAACCCAGCGCAACACCAACGACGCCTTCCGGACCGGCACCTACCTGCGCACCGGTTACGCTCCCGACGATCTCTTTATTCAGGCTAATAATCAAGCACATAGCGTGTTAACCAATGGGGCTGCCAATCTGCATTATGTGGGCCAGCTCGATACGGTGGGCACCACCATCTCCGCCGATGCGGACTATGTGCGGTTGTTCAACGACAACAACTCGACCTTCCAAAATCACTTCGACAGCTTGGGCCGGGCCGCCGGGCCGTTCAGCACCTTGCTCACCAGTCACAACCCGACACACTACGACATCTATTCGGCCAAAACCGATTTCGCCAAGCCATTAACCAAAACGACTAAGCTGGAGCTGGGCGCTAAGGCCAGCCGGGTTATATCGGATAACGAGTTGAATTTCTTTGCTTTAACCGATGGGCAAGCCGTGCCGGATGCCACCCGGAGCAGCCACTTCCGCTACCAGGAAGACATCTATGCCGCGTACGCCAACGTTGCGGCGCGCCTGGGCCAGCAGTGGAGCGTGCAGGGCGGCCTGCGGGCCGAGCAGACGCGCACCCACGGCCACTCCCTGACGCTGGCGCAATCCACCCAGCGCAGCTACCTAGGCCTGTTTCCGAGCCTGCAAGTTCAGCAAACCATCAGCCCCGACTACCAAATCAGCTACAGCTACAGCCGCCGCATCGACCGGCCGCAGTACGAAACCCTGAATCCGTTTATCTTCTACCTCGACCCATATTCCTGGATCAAAGGCAATCCTTCGCTTAAGCCGCAGTATACCAGCACGTTGGAAGTGGGGCAGATGCTGAAGCACCAGTACAGCCTGACGGTAGGCTATGCCGTGACGAAAGGCTACATCGCCGAGATTCCGGAGCAGCGCGCCGTCGACCAAACGACTGTGTTTCAGCAGCAAAACGTCAACGATTTTCAGAACCTCAACGCCACGCTGCTCGCGCCGGTTACGCTGACGAAGAACTGGCAAATGACAAACACCGCTTCCGTGGCGTACCAGCGCTTTACCAAAGTGCTACAGGGCCAAACGCTGACGAATGAGCAGGTGAGTTTTACGGCCCGCTCGTCGCAGAGCGTACAGCTGCCCCGGCAATTCCGGTTGCAGGTAAGTGCTGGGTATCAGGGGCCTATGGCGTACGGGCTGTATCAACTGAAAGCCAACTGGTGGGTGGATGCAGGCCTGAAGCGCTCCTTCCTGCACGACCAGCTCGACCTGAGCCTTAGCGCAACCGACCTCTTTCGGAGTCGCTTGCTGAAGGCCACGGCCAACCTCAACGGCAACATCAACGCCATCAGCCTGTACTCTGGCTCGCAGACCGTTCGTCTAACGTTGGGCTACCGCTTCAGCAAAGGCGCTAACTTTGAGGCAGTTAAGCACAGCGCATCGCTGGAAGAACTCAACCGCACGGGCAAGCCGTGAGCACCGGTTGCTCGTGACAGAACACAGTGGCGTAGCACAAGCGTCACATTCCCGTAACTTATCCCCGCTAGCTTTGCGTCCGAAATCATCTTGGGGGAGGTGCTTACAGCTGAATGAAAGCTCATGCTTTGAATATCTGGTAAGGAATTGATATTTAAATAGTTGTAGATTAAGCTTATGCGTAAGCAAAATCCGGGAGCGCGGCTTCTGGATTTTGCCGTTTTACCGGTAAGGCCATGAAAAAGACGCGCTGCTTGTTGTTGATGCTGCTGTGGCTGTGCGCGCTGGGTGCGGCAGCACAGCGCCCCCTCGACTTGCAAGGCCACCGCGGCTGTCGCGGTCTGATGCCCGAAAACACGATTCCGGCCATGCGCAAGGCTCTCGATTTGGGCGTCAGGACGCTGGAAATGGACATTGCCATCAGTCAGGACAAGCAACCGCTGCTTTCTCACGATGCCTACATGAACGCCGATTTTGTGCGCACGTCAGCGGGCAGGCCCATCCCGAAAGCCGATGAGCAGCACTACCGCCTCTACGCCATGCCATATGCCGAAATCCGGCGTTTCGACGTGGGCAGCCAGGGCAATCCGAAATTTCCGCGTCAGCAAAAGCTGCGCACCTACAAGCCTTTATTAGCCGAAGTGATTGACTCGGCGGAAGCCTACGCGCACCTGAAAAAACGGCCGGCCCCGTACTACAACATCGAAACGAAAGTCACGCCCGCCGGCGACGGCGTGCTGCATCCGGCGCCGACGGAGTTTGTGAAGCTGGTGCTGGCCGTGGTTGTCGCGGAGGGCGTGCAAAATCGGGTTATCATCCAGTCGTTTGACCCGCGCACGCTGGAAGTGGTGCACCGCCTGTATCCGGCTATGCAAACGGCTTTGCTGGTCGAAAACCTGTACGGGCTGGAGCACAACCTGAAAGGCCTGAGCTTTAAGCCTGCTATTTACAGTCCTGCATATCAATTGGTTACCGCAGGCTTGGTGCAGGATTGCCATGCGCGCGGCATAAAAGTCATTCCTTGGACTGTAAATTCCGCCGACATCTTTGCGCAATTGGTGCAACAGCACGTCGACGGCATCATCACCGATTACCCGGATTTGTTCGGTGCCCGAAAGCCTTGATTTTTCGGTTGGTTATCTCCGGTCTGATCACTTATAACATTCAGTATATCAATGCGTAACGCACGTAAAGGAATTGTTAGCCTGTTTTTCGTGATAAGTGGTTTTGCGGCTACGGCCCAACGCCCAACCAACAACCCCAAGGCCCGCCAGATCCTGTTGCCCAACGGCTGGTCGTTGAGCCCGGCCGGCACTTCGCTGCCCCTGGGCGATTTGCCACTGAACATGCAGCTTTCACGGTCGGGCCAGCTGCTAGCGGTCACCAACAACGGCCAGAGCCGGCAGAGCATCCAACTCATTGATCCTAAAAGTGGTACGCTGCTCGATGAAAAGACCATCCGCAAATCGTGGTACGGTCTGAAGTTCAGCGCCGACGGCAAAAAGCTGTACGCCTCGGGCGGCAACGACAACGTGATTGTGGTGTATCCTGTGGTCAACAAAAAGCTGGGCGCCGCCGACACCTTGCGCCTCGGTCAGGCGTGGCCCAAAGCAATCGGCCCCACGGGCATCGACCTCGACGACGCTCGGCAGCGGCTCTACACCGTGACCAAGGAGGACAACGCGCTGTACGTGTTCGACCTCAAAACCAAAGCCGTAATTAAGAAGGTCGCTTTGGGGCACGAAGCCTACAGCTGCCTGCTGTCGCCGGACCGCCGCACGCTGTATATCTCGCTGTGGGGCGGCGACAAAATTGCGCTCTACGATACCCAAACCGGCCAGCTCACGGGCGAAATAGCCACCGAAAGCCACCCCAACGAACTCCTCCAAACGCGCAACGGCAAGTATCTGTTCGTGGCCAATGCCAACGATAATTCGGTGTCGGTGATTGACGCTGGGGCCCGGAAAGTGCTGGAAATCATCTCGACTGCGCTTTATCCCACGAAGCTCACCGGCTCGACAACAAACGGCTTGGCACTGTCGCCGGACGAGAAAACGCTCTACATCGCTAACGCCGACAATAACTGCCTGGCCGTGTTTGATGTGTCGGTGCCGGGCAAAAGCTCGTCTAAAGGTTTCATTCCGACGGGGTGGTACCCAACCAACGTCAAAACGCTAGGACAGAAGATCTTGGTAGCCAATGGCAAAGGTTTTTCTTCGCTGGCTAACCCGGCTGGTCCGCAGCCGGTGAAGCGGAGCGATACCAGCGGCTCGCACACCGGCGTGGCCGAGCAATCGGAAGTGCAGTACATCGGTGGCTTGTTTAAGGGAACGCTGTCCTTTATCAACCAGCCCAACGAAGCCCAGCTGAAGGCCTATTCGGCGCAGGTATACGCCAACTCGCCTTTCACGAAAGAGATTGAGAATCAGGCAAAAGGTGAAGCGGGTAACCCCATTCCGCGGCGCGCAGGGGAGAAGTCGCCGATCAAGTACGTATTCTACGTCATCAAGGAAAACCGCACCTACGATCAAATATTCGGGGATATGAAGGAAGGCAACGGCGACACAACGCTGTGCATTTTTCCGGAAAAGGTAACGCCCAACCACCACGCCTTGGCCCGCGAGTTTGTCTTGCTCGACAACTTTTACGTGAACGCCGAAGTTAGTGCCGACGGCCATAACTGGAGTATGGCCGCCTACGCCACCGACTACACCGAGAAAACCTGGCCCACCAGCTACGGCGGCCGCGGCGGCACCTACGACTACGAAGGCACGCGCAAAATTGCCTACCCGCGCGACGGCTACATCTGGGACTACTGCCAGCGCGCCGGCCTCACATACCGCAGCTACGGCGAGTTTGCCGACAACGGAAAAACCTCACTCAAATCGCTGGAAGGGCATATTTCGCCCAAGTCGCCCGGCTTCGACCTCGATGTGAAGGACGTAGAGCGCGTGCGCATCTGGCAGCAGGATTTCGATTCGTTGCTGGCGTTGGGTGCCGTGCCGCACTTCAATACCATCCGGCTCAGCAACGACCACACCAGCGGCCAGCGCCGCGGAAAGATCGCCCCCGTGGCGGCCGTAGCCGATAACGATCTGGCCCTGGGGCAGTTAGTGGAACACCTGTCCAAAAGCGGAATCTGGAAGGAGTCGGTCATTTTTGTGCTGGAAGACGACGCCCAAAACGGCCCCGACCACGTCGATGCCCACCGCTCGCCGGCCTTGGTGATCAGCCCCTACACCAAAAAGGGCACGGTCAACCACACAATGTACTCCACTTCGGGCATGCTGCGCACGATGGAATTGATCTTGGGGCTGCCACCCATGAGCCAGTACGATGCGGCCGCGTTGCCGCTGTACGGCTGTTTTGGAGCCACGCCCGACTTGGCGCCGTACCACGTCAAGGCGGCCCGCGTCAACCTGGAAACCCGAAACACGGCTTGGAACAAAAGCGCGGAGCGCTCGGAGCACTTCAACTTCGCCAGCGAAGATGCCGCCCCCGACCTAGACTTGAACGAAGTTGTTTGGAAAGCCATCAAAGGCGAAAACGCCGTGTTGCCGGCGCCCCGGCGGGGCGCCTTTCTGAAGCTGGAGCAAAAACGCCGCAAAGACGACGATGATTAGTTAGTGCTTCAGCCCTGACGTGCAGCATTTGTGGCTAACAATCAACTAATCAAGTAGATACTTTTGTCTAGGGCAATCAGGAATTAGTATAATTTTCACTGATTCAATTCTTGCCGGCTTAGTGCGGCAAAGTCAAAACATTACCAAATGGTTTCATCCGCCGGGTTGGCGATCCGAAAGCAGTCAGATCAGATCGCTGCCCGGCTTTTTAATGATAACATAACGTTGCGGTAACCGTTCGCGGGGAGAAGAACAAGAGGTTTGTGTCGCTTCACCCTTTCAAAACGTATCGTGACGAAAAAAACTCTTTCCCGTTTTCTTACAGGTTTGATCCTGAGTGTTTTAGCGGTGTCTTGCTCGCACGACGAGCTGGTCGCGCCCTCTTCAGTACTGAAAGGGGCGGCCCAAAGTGCCGACGCCACCGCCAGCCGCGACAGCAACTTGGCCCTTGGCAACCCGAGCGGGGCCGTCGCT
This sequence comes from Hymenobacter jejuensis, assembly GCF_006337165.1. NCBI lineage: Bacteria > Pseudomonadati > Bacteroidota > Cytophagia > Cytophagales > Hymenobacteraceae > Hymenobacter > Hymenobacter jejuensis. The sequence continues at coordinate 578,182 of NZ_CP040896.1, read as the reverse complement.
GATCCTTATTATTATTGGAATTACTTGGTAGTCAAGCCCCAATACACCATGTCGTACCACCGCGACCGGGGCACGCCCAACTGGGTGAGCTGGCACCTGAGCAGCGCCTGGCTGGGCTCAACGCCGCGCCAAGACAACTTCGCGGCTGACAACACGCTGCCTACGGGCTGGTATCGCGTGCAAGCCACCAGCTACTCGGGCTCGGGTTTTGACCGGGGCCACCAGTGCCCCTCGGCCGACCGCACCGGGTCGGTGGCCGACAACTCGGCCACGTTTCTGATGAGCAACATGGTGCCCCAGGCCCCGCGCAACAACCAGCAAACCTGGGCCGGGCTGGAAAACTACTGCCGCACCTTGGTCGACGCGGGCAACGAGCTCTACCTCATCTGCGGTAGCTACGGCAAAGGCGGCACCGGCTCGGCCGGCCCGCTCAGCACCCTCGACAACGGCCACGTGACCGTGCCCAACCGCCTCTGGAAGGTCATTGTCGTATTGCCCAACGGCACCGACGATGCCAGCCGCGTGACCACCAGCACGCGCGTAATCGCCATCAACACCCCCAACGACAACAGCCTGCTCACCACGTGGGGCTCTTACCGCACCACGGTCGATGCCATTGAGCAGGCCACCGGCTACGATCTGCTCTCGGCGGTGTCCGCGTCGGTCCAAAGCGTAGTCGAAGCCCGTACCGATAACGGCCCGACCCAATAGAGAACCGACTAAAACGGGTTCCTTTTATGCAATTATCTTAACCTTAAGTAGTTGCAAAGGATGCCGTTTTTTAGTCGGCTACCCAAAAGACGAATCAGTGCCGGGCGTGTCCGGAAGTTGCTCCGGGCTGCCAGTGTGGGAAGCGGGGCCGGGACCGGCTGGGGTGCTGCGTCGTTTGGTGAGGTAGCTTAGGCCCAAGCCCACCAGGGCGGCCCCGCCGACCACTTTCTGCACGGTGCTCAAACGGCTGAGGCCGGTAGTTTTGCCCAAGCTTTTAAGCGATTTGGCGGCGCCGCCGAGCAACGTCTTCTTCTTGCCGACGTTGGCTTTTTTTTTCTTTTTAGTCATGACACATGCGATAAAAGGTGAAAAGTAGCGGGGCGTTTGAGCCAGCCCCAAGGGCCACTAAGCGGGCCCGATTTCTCTGTGTTTCTTAGGCCGGCCCAACGATCCGCGTGCGTTGTCAGGGTCGGTTTTGGACTCCGAAAGGAGTGATGAGGCACTGTTTTCTTCGGCGGCTTCGGCACTTGCTGCGGCAGAAGAGCGCGTATAGGCTTGCTGTTGAGCCAGATACGCCAAGCCCGTCGCCACCAAAGCTAAGCCGCCAACCAGTTTTTGCCCTGGGCTCAGCTTGGCAATTTGCTTGGTGATGCGGCGAAACTTTTTAATGGACACGGCAGCGCGGTCCAAGAGGTCTTGCGCCGGCTGGTTCTTATGTTTCGCTTTCTTTTTTTTGTCCTTGCCCATGAGCGTAGCAGCAGAAAAAGGATAGGCGAGCGCGCCGCCGGCAAAGCGCCGGATGGCGACTCCCACAACACCTGCTAATTCGTAAGTGACCCCCATAAGGTTGTATTTTTGGCGGCCTCTTTTTCAGCCACTTGCGGCCAGCAGAATCACTGCCCAGCTGACTCGGCCGAGACTAGCGAACCTTTTTGGCAGGTTTTGCCGTTATTTGCTTATGTCGACTTCTGTAAAACGCCCGCGCCCCCGCAAATCTGCTGAACCTGCCGCTCCTGCCATCTCGCACGCCGACCAACTTATCGCGCTGCAAAGCCGGGAAGAAGGCAAAACCGTCATGTACAAGCAAGATGCTTGGGGCCATATCGAAACCCGCTTTGTCCGCACCCAGAACGTGAAAGCTTGGGAGGAAAAAGGTTTCTTTGTGAGATAACTAATTGGTTATTAACTAGTTGTAAAACAAGTTGGCGCGTTCGTCTTTCTGCTGAAATGAGCACAGAAAGGCTGGCCGCCGATCTTTTCCGCAAGGCGCTTGCCGCTCAGGAAACTCCCTGAGCAGCAGGCGCATGCTTGTTTATGGCCGCAGCTTTTCGCCCAAAGCCTACCGCACGCGGTAGAAGCGAGCCCCAAACAGAAAAATCACGACGTAACAAATGATGGGCAGGTAGTAGGCCGCGGCCACGTCGTGGTTGGCGACCAGGCCCATGATTGGCGGAAATACCGCGCCGCCCACTACGCCCATCACCAGAAAAGACGACCCCTGCTGGGTGCGCTCGCCCAGCCCCTTCAGGCCCAAGCTAAAAATGGTAGGGAACATGATGCTGAAGAAGAAATTGAGCATCAGCAGCGCGATAAACGACGGCCAGCCAAAGCTTTGCGCCACAATCAGGCACATCAGGATGCTGCCCAGCGTAAAGGTGGCCAGCAGCTTGTTCGGCGCGATAAAGCGCATCAGAAAGGTGCCCAAGAAGCGGCCGGCCATCATCAAAACCATGCTGAGCGAAAAATAATACGAGGCTTTTTCGGCCGGTAGCCCCATTTTCTCAATGCCGTAGTTGATGAAAAATGCCCAGGTGCCGCCCTGCGCCGCGACGCAGAAAAATTGCGCCACCACGGCCCACACAAAGTGCGGATAGTGCCACAGCGTTTTGCCGCGGGGCTGGTCGGCCAGGGGTGGTGCTTCGGCGTAGCCGCCGGCTTCGGCACCGGGCACCACGGGCGCGTGGGCGTCCTGCACGGGCGGCACCTTCACAAAGAAAAAGGCCACGGCGATGAACAGAATTACGCTGCCAATGATCTGATAGAGAAGCTTTACCGATTCGAGGTCGTTGGAGTGAGCCTGGCCGGCACGCAGGATGAAATAGCCACCGATGAGCGGCCCCAGCACGGCCCCCAGTCCATTAAATGACTGCGCAAAGTTGATGCGCTGGTCGCTGGTGCGCGGGTCGCCGAGGCCAGCCACGAACGGGTGCGCCACCGCTTCGAGCGTGGCCAGGCCGCAGGCGAGCACAAACAGCGCCCCACGGAAGAAGGCGAATGAGTCAGCGTTGGCAGCCGGTACAAACAAAAACGCACCCGTGGCATACAAGGCCAAGCCCAGCAACACACCGTTTTTGTAGCCAAACCGCTTCATAAACAGGCCCGCCGGAATGCCCATCACGGCATAGGCTCCAAAGATGGAAAACTGCACCAGCCCCGATTGTGCCTTCGACACGTGCAGCACGTTCTGGAAGTGCCGGTTCAGCACGTCGCCCATCGTGATGGCCACGCCCCAGAGCAGAAACAGCGACGTGACGAAGGCCAGCGTGATGAGGTAGCGCTTTTCGGTGAAGGCAGCGCGGGTAGAATGGTCTACGGTGGCGGTGGTAGCGGCTGAGTGCATAGGCCTGATGGTGAATGGATTAACGAAAAGTGTGCGTCGTCGAGGGTGAGAATATAACCATTAATCGACGGGCCGGGTCGCGACGGCTATTTTGGAGTCGGCGGTGCCGTAGTAAAGAAACCACTTGGATTTGAAACGTGCCAAGCCTTCCAGAAATACCACCTGATTGACCTGCCCCGTCGTTTCGTAGGGCTTCTCGGGGCGCATGAAATACGTATCTGTTCGTTGCAGCAATTTGGTGGGGTCGTTTTTGTCAAACAGGGCCTGGGCCGCCGAATACGTGCCCACGGGTAGGGATTTATCGCCAAAAGAGGGCTCGTTGCGGCTGTTGTAAATCAGGCGAATGCCCTGGTCGGTAAGCATGGCCGGCGGGCCGGACTCAACCAGGTCGCTGTCGAATTTGCCTTCGCGGGTTGGCAATACAATCTTCAGCTCCGGCATGGTCAGGGCTTGGGCGCGCAGCGGCACGGGTGGCTTTTCGCCGTCGGCCATTTCGATGGGCGTCCAGTGAATCAGGTCGTCGGAGGTGGCCAGCCAGATCTGGGCATCGCCCCAGTACATCCAATACTTGCCGTTGATTTTGGCGGCCACAATGCGGCCATCGTCTTCGTAGCGCGACACAATCGAGCCTGACTTGCTCCACTTGCTCACGTATTTGCCGCCCGCGGCCTGCGCGAAGACGTTGCCGTATTTGGTCCAGTGCAGCAGGTCACGTGAGGAAGCCACGTGCAGGCGCGCCTTGTCGCCGTCGTAGGCCGTGTAGGTCATGTAGTAGGTGTGGTCGTCGCTTTCCACCACCCGCGGATCTTCGGTGCCACCGGGCCACTCATACTGCTTCTGGGCGTCGTTGTCGGGGTAAAGCACGGGCTCGGTCATGCGGGTAAAGTGAATGCCGTCCGGGCTGGTAGCCAGCCCGATCCGCGACGCTTTGCCAAACGCGCCTACTTTGTTTTCGGCCCGGTAGAGCATGTACACCTTGCCGTCTTTCACCACCACGGCGGGGTTAAACACATCCTTTTCTTCCCACAGCACTTGCTGCTTCAGAATGGGATCGAGGAAATGCCCGGCCGTGCTGGGCCCCATAATAGGGTTGACGCTATCTACTTTGGTGAAATTGAGCAGCGTCCACTCGGCTTTGGGCGGCGTAGCCGCCGACTGGTTGCGGTCGGTGCCGTTGCAGCCCGCCAGCAGCACGGCCAGCGCCAGGGCGGCAGCACTTCCGGCAGTGCGGCCGGGATTCTTATTGAAAATGCTCATTCGATTTTCAAGTTAATTTATTGATATACAATAAATTATCTCAGGGGATTTCACACGTGAAATGCCCTGAGATAATCCTGTTGCAGTCAGCCGAAATTGCCTGGGCTACTTCGTGCTTTCGATGGTAAATATCGACTGGATTTCCGCGTCGGTGAGGGCGCGGTTGTAGATGCGGATGTCGTCGAGCTGGCCTTTGAAATACGACGGGCCGTAGTAGGCGAAGTAGTCGGCGGCTTGGCCTGCTTTGGGAGCCCGGTTGTACACGTCTTTCGGCAGCTGCTGGCCGATGCACAGGTTTACGAGTTCGGGCACGGCCTTCATGGCGCCTTTGGTGTCGGTCCAGGTTTTTACCAGCGCGCCGTTCACGTAAAACTTGGTGGTGCCATCAACGTACGACGTGGCCACGTGCGTCCAGGTATTGAGCGCCACCACGCCCGTTTCGGCGTCTTTGTCGAAGATGCCCACAGTGGTAGTCGCCGTAAAGAAGGGCTTGTTGGCGCTTTGCAGCTGGAATTTGTAGCCGTTCCAGCGATTCAACGACACGATGTAGTTGTTTTCGTTGGTGTCGATGCGCTTGCACCACGCGCTGACAGTGATTGCCTGCGGGTTGAGGGCCACTTTATAAGGCACCTCGATGTAGGCGCCGTTGTTGAACTCATACGCCTGGTTGGCCTGCCCAAATCGGTCGGCCACCAACACCGGCAGCGTGTTGCCGTCGACGGGCGCCTTGTCGGTGCCGACGGTGCCCGATTTCAGCGTGCCGTTGTTGGCATTGGTGGTGGCGTCGTTGGCATTGCCGTTAAACTTCCACTGGGCCACCAAGTTAGCCGCCGAAACTTCCTGAATCAGGCTGCTCTGGAACGTCACCACGGCCCGGCGCAAGTTGGCCACGGCCGTATTGACGCTGGCTTGCGTGGCCTTGGTATCGTCTTTGGTGGCCGTGGCCAGATCCAGCGCGGTTTTGAGGGTGGCTTTCGAGCCGGCGGCGTAGGTGCCCGGTTTTGTGCCTTCTACGGCGGCGTTGTAACCCAATGTTACTGAGTCGATTAGCGCTGTGAGCTTGGTTTTGTCGGCGTTGACGGTTGGAGTGTTGTTGTCCGATTTGGAGCAGGAAGAAACGACCGCCATAGCGCCAAACATCAGCCAAGACAGGATGAGCAGGTAAAGCTTTTGCCTTTTCATAGGTAGTGGATTGGAAAAAAAGGTGGGAATTGAAAAGAAAGAATGCGTGTGCGGCTATAAGCCCAACTTTTTGTTGGTATCCCGCTCGCTCTGCGGAATGGGGAAAAACTTGTTTTTGGCGTAGTTGAAGTTGGGCCGGTCGCTCAGGGCCTGGCGGGCGTAGGCCTCGCCGTAGCGGATGACATCGAAAAACCGCTGAAACTCCAGCGCCAGCTCGGAGCGCCGCTCCCTCCGGATAAGGTCGCGCAACTGGCTTTGGTCGGTGGTCGTGATGTCGGGCAGCAGGCCCGTTGGCACCTTGCCCGCATTCGGCAGCGTGGTATCGAAGAGATAGCTTTCGCGGGCCCGTTTGCGCACTTGGTTCAGGGCCGCGAGCGCCGCCGCGCTGTTACCGGCTTCGTTGAAGCCTTCGGCCTGAATCAGAAGCACTTCGGCGTACCGGATGGCTTCGTAGTTGAGGTTGCCGTCGCCTTTGATGGTAGCCGGAATTTCGGTGAGCGGCTGCAAATGCTTTTTCGAGACGTAACCGGTTGTCGTCCAGGTAGTGTCAAACGGAACGCCGAAAAACGACTGCCCCGCCCGCCCCAGCGTGTAGTCGAGCCGCGGATCGACCACCCCGGCAGCAGTGCGCTCGAAGTTGTCGACGAGCTTTTGCGTCGGGAAGAAAAAGCCGTAGCCGTTTTGCGGGCGCGGGGCAAACCACTGGTTGAGGTTATTGCCCTGGTTGGGGCTGAGGCCGCTGGTGTGCTGCACCGAAAAAATTGCCTCCTTGTTGTTCTTGGTGGCCGCCCGAAAATTATCGGCAAATACCGGTAACAAACTGTAGCCCAAGGCTCCTACGGCCTGCGCAGTTTGGGCTGCCAACGCCCATTTTTTCTCATACAAATACGTTTTGGCCAGCAAAGCCAGCGCCGCGCCCTTCGTGGCCCGGCCGGCGTCCGAAGCGGGCCACGTGGTGGGCAGCGCGTCGGCGGCGGCTTGGCAGTCGGCCTCGATCTGGGCGTAAATCTGGGCTTGCGGCACCGCCGGGCTTTGTAACTCTTCGGGCGTTTCGACTTTCACGCGCAGCGGAATATCGCCGTAGAGCGACGTGAGCTGCAAGTAGTAGTACGCGCGCAAAAACTTAGCTTGTCCCACGGCCTGCTTCTTCACGTCGGCGCTCACACTGGCATTGGCGTCGGGCAGCCCGTCGATGACCACGTTGCACTTGAAAATGCCGTCGTAGTCGCGTTTCCATTGGGCTTCCACGGCCGCGTTGATGGGGGCGATGTTGAAGTTGTCGATGTTTTCAAAATCGGCCTGGTCGCCGGGGTTGCTGCCTTTCACGGCGTCGTCGGAGGCCACATCGCCCAGCACCCAAATGGCGTTGGAAGCCGCATCGCGAAACGAAAGCGGCACGTACGCGCTGTTGACGGCCAGCAGGGCGTTCGTGTCGGAGGTAAAGAACTGCCCGGCTTCGTACTGCCCCAGCACCGGCTGATCCAGAAAATCCTTGCAGCCGACCGCCGTCAGCATCAACGCTCCCAATAGGCTGATGGCAAAAGGTTTTGTTTTCATAACCGTTTGATTATCAAGTATTTAGAAGCTGGCATTGATGCCCACTGTAAAGGTGCGCGCCGAAGGATATGTCCCGAAGTCGATGCCCGTGGCCCGCACACCGTCGCCGAGGGAGTTGCTGTTGGTGCCCTGTTCGGGGTCGAGGCCGGTGTATTTGGTGAACGTCAGCAGGTTCTGCACGCTGGCGTACAGGCGCACCGACGACACGCGCACCGGCGCCAAGATTTTGTCGCCGAAGGTGTAGCCCAGTTGCAGGTTTTTGAGCCGCAGGTACGAGCCGTCTTCGAGAAAGCGGTCGGAGGGCATCTTGTTGTTGGAAGCACCAGTCCACGACAGGCGCGGAAACTCGTTGGTGCTGCCTTCGGCCGTCCAGTAATGCGTGGCCACGCGCTCCGTGATATTGAAAGCACGGTAAAAGCCTTCGATGTCGGTATTGACCTGGTTGTAGAGCTTGTTGCCATAAATGCCTTGGAAAAAGGCACTCAGGTCGATGTTTTTGTAGCGCACGTTGCCCGTGAGGCCGTACGTAAACTTCGGAATCGGGCTGCCCACAAACGTGCGGTCGTAGCCGTCAATCACACCGTCCGGCACGCCATCAGGCCCGCTGATGTCCTTGTATTTCACGTCGCCGGGCTTCACGCCCGGCCCTTGGTAGGCGTGGGTGAAAACCTCCTGGGCGTTCTGGAAAATGCCTTCTTTCTGCAACAGGTAAAAGGCCCCAATCGGATGCCCCACGGCCGTGAGAGTCGCGTAATAGTTGTTGTCGATGCGCCCGCCCACGATGGGTGGGGCCGTGCCCAGCGAAATAACCTCGTTGTGCAGCGTGGCGAAGTTGCCGGTCAGGTTGTAGCTCCAATCCTTGCCGATAGCGCTGCGGTAGAGCAGCTCCAGTTCCAGGCCGTTGTTGCGGATTTTGCCGGCGTTTACGGCGGGGTTGCCGCCGTTGCCGGCGCTGCTGGGCTGCGGCAAAAACAGCAGTACATCCGACGTATTCTTGATGAAATAATCGGCTGTGAACTGCAAGGCGCCTTTCAGCAGACCCAGGTCCACGCCCACGTTGGTTTGGGTGCTGGTTTCCCAGCGCACGTTGGGGTTGCCCTTGGTCACGATGCTCAGGCCCTGGGTCGAAACGCCGCCAAACGGATAGTAAAAGCCGCCGCCTACCAGCGAGGCGTAGGGGTAGTTGCCAATGGCTGAGTTGCCCAATTGCCCGATGCTGGCCCGCAGCTTGAGCAGCGACACCGCGCTGATATCCTGCATAAACTGCTCCTGCGCTAAATTCCAGCCTACCGAGCCCGAATAGAAGTTCTGGGCCCGCAGGCCGGGCGAAAGCTGCGAGGAGCCGTCGCGCCGGAAGTTGAAGCTAGCCAGGTACTTGCTGTCGTAGTCGTAGGCCACACGGCCAAAGCCCGACAGCAGCGACGAATGCGCCTCGCCACCGCCGTTTTGCTGAATGCCCGTGCCGCTGTCGAGGTACTGAAACGTCGGCGACTGATCGACGTAGCCCCGGCGCGACGCCGAAATAGCTCTTACGTTGTTTTTGATGGCTTCCGACCCAACTAAGAAATTGAAGGTGCTTTTGCCCAACGGCAGGTCATATACGGCCGTGTTGGTCCAGTTGTAGTTGAACTCGTTGGTGTTCGACTGCGCCAGTTGCGGCGGCGAGTTGAAGGAGCGATCGATGCCAAACGTCTTGAAAAACTGCTTGTAATCAGTGATTTGGAACGTGATGCCATAATCCGACCGGATGTGCAGGTGCTCCACGGGGCTGACCTCCACGTAGGCATTGCCCAGCGCCGAATAGCGGTAAAAGTTGCGGTTGGCGGCGTCGGCCAGGGCCACGGGGTTGATGCCATCGCCGAAAAAGGCCGAAGCGACTTTGCCGTCCGCCATCGGCAAGTCCACAAACTGCCCCTGCTCGTTGTAAACCGGCGTGGCCGGCGTGCGAAACAAGGCGTAGCGCACAATGCTGGCGCCGGGGTTGCCGTCGCCGAAGCCGTCGCCAGAGGTGCCTACCTGCCGGGTTTTGGAATACGACAAGTTGAGGTTGGTGCCCACCTTCACGTATTTCGACAAGGTGCTGTTCAGGGCCGTACGCAGGTTGTAGCGATCGTACGATGAGTTCTTAATCAGGCCATCCTGCTTCAAATAGCTGCCCGACACGATGTATTGGGAGTTTTCGCCCCCGCCGCTCACGTCCATTTGCACGTTGTGCTGCTGGGCTGGCTTGAGCACCTCCTTCAGCCAGTTTACGTTGGGCAGCGTGGCGGCCAGCGTGGCCGGAATCTGGTCGCGGCCGTCGTTCTGGGCCGCGATGTTGTAGGCCGCCACGTACTGGCTGGTGTTGGCCATTTTGATGAGATTGGATGCCGTTTGCACCCCGGTGTATGCGCTCACGCTCAGTCGGGGCTTACCCGTTTTGCCGTGTTTGGTGGTCACAATCACCACCCCGTTCGAAGCCCGCGCCCCGTAGATAGCGGCCGAAGAGGCGTCTTTCAGGATGTTGATGCTCTCAATATCATTAGGCGAAATCTGGTTGATGCCGTCCTTAGTCGGCACACCATCAATGATATACAGCGGGTTGTTGTCGTTGATGGTGCCCACCCCACGAATCCGGACGGCGATGTTTTCGCCGGGCGCGCCGGTCGCCTGCGTGATGGCTACCCCGGCGGCTTTGCCCTGCATAATCTGGGAAACGCCGGTCACCGGAATGCTTGCAATATCGCCTTGGCTAATCTGCGCCACCGAGCCCGTCAAATCCGACTTTTTCTGGGTCTGATAACCAATCACTACCACGCCTTCCAGCGCTTTCACGTCGGTTTGGAGCGCCACGTTGAGCTGCGTTCGGCCTTGCAGGCTAACTTCTTGCGTCACAAACCCAATCGCCGAAATCACCAGCGTGGCGTTGGCGTCGGGCAGGTTCAGGGTGAAGTTGCCGCCGGTATCGGTGGTGGTGCCGTTGGTGGTGCCTTTTACCAGCACCGTGACGCCTGGCAGCCCTTCGCCGTTGGCCTGCGTCACGCGCCCCGACACGGTTACGTCGGCGGGAGGCGGGCTCGGCTGGGGCTTCGGCAGCAGCGCCGGTGCCGCGGCGCCCGTTGTTTCGGCGCGGCTAATAACTACTTGATCCTGAAGCACTTCAAAAACCAAGTCTAGCGGGGTGAGCAGCCGGTTGAGCACTTCGTCGAGGCGCTGCTCGCGCACTTGTAGCGTTACTTTTTGCCGCGTGTCGATCAGCTGCGAGCTGTATACAAATTTAACCTCGGCCTGTTGGCCGATGAGCCGCAACGCGGTTTTGAGTTCCTGGTTGTCGATTTTCAGGCTGATGCGCCGCGTCAGTACATCGTGGGTGGGCCCGGCTGGGGCAGCGGCCGCCCCACGCACGCCGGTCATAACCAGTAGTGCAGTGAGCCAGAGCAACCGCGTGAGTCGCGCTTGCTGCGCCCGGGTGGGTAATATTTTCAGCATACTGTTGGGGAGTTTTAGTTGAATAAAACAGGCGTGGCCGGTTGCCCGGTGCGCCGAACCCAGGCCGGTGGAGGAGCGAGCTTCACCGGCCATTTTTGCGGCAGAAAACGATTGCAGGTTAGGTCATAATAGAGAAGAAAATGGGCGGTTTATTGGCAGCCGCGGCCCGTTACAACTATTTGTGCATCAAGCACTTCGTAGTTGGCGCGCACGGCTTTACAGATCAGGTTGAGTTTGGCAAACAGCGGCTCGTCGGTGAGCGAGGCCGTGAGCGGACAGTTGCCCAGCACCGCTTCGTCGTAGACGATGTGCACGCCGTAGGCTTTTTCCAACTGGGCAAATACCTGACGCAGAGGTGCTTCGGTATATTCGAAGGCGGCCGGGCCGGCGCTGGCCTGTAGGGTTGGCTGCGGCACCAGCGTGCGCAACAGCTTTTGGTCGGTGAGGCGATAGGTGGCCTGCTGGTTGGGCAGCAGCACAAAGCCCTCTAGCTTGCGGGTGCGGCGCTGGGTCTGGGCCTCCGTGCCGCCCTGCGGATACACCGATACGCGGCCTGTTTTCACGGTTACCATCACGCGGGGGGCGTCGGGCGGGGCCTGCACTTCGAAGCTGGTGCCCAAGACTTTGGTTACGAGGTGAGACGTATTGACGAAGAAGGGACAGCTCGGATTTTTGGCCACTTCAAAAAAAGCCGTGCCGTTGAGGTACACGTTGCGGTTAGGCCCCGTAAACTGCGCCGGAAACGCCAAGCGGCTGTGCGGACGCAGCAACACCGAGCTGCCGTCGGGCAACACCACGAGGCGAGTTGACTGGGCGGTATTCACGATTTCCTTTAGCAAATCAGTGGCTTGGGCCTGCACCAGCAGCTCTTGGTACGCCGGATCGGGGGCTGTCCGAAGCGTTTGCCAAAATTGCCAGCCGCCTACCAGCAGCAACAGCACCGCCGCGGCCGCCGCCCAGTACCAACGAACTTGTCGGGGCTGACTGGCAGCCGGCGCCGGGGCTTCCTGGGCGTCCAGGTGCTCGAAAATGCGTTGTTTGAGCAATCCTTTTTCGCTGACCGTGAGCCGCGGCTGCGCTACCTGATGCAAGGCCAGCACCAGATGGCGGGCCAGCTCCACCTCGTCGCGCCGAAACGGAAACGTGGCCAGCCAGTCCTGCCACACCGTTTCAGTGTCGGCATCAGGCCTCAGAACCCACCGGACAAAGAAGTCATCTTGGGCAAAATCCTCGGCGGAAAAGTGAAGGTAGTCGTGCATGGGAAGAGGCTGCTCTTTATTCAGAGTCCGCGGCCTGCTTTTACTACCACGCCCGCGCCGAATTTTTTTGGGCTCCGGCACCTTTCCCTTTATCTATTCACACGTTCTGCTAAGATCGTGTTGCATAAACATTTGACAATCAGATAGTTATAAAATAAGAATATTTGATATTTTTCACCGATTTACATTCGGTGCAAAGCCAGCAACAGCAAGCCTGCCAGGCAGGGCACAAATGCTTTGCGCAGCTTTTGGAGGGCGCGATACAGCTGATTGGCAACGGTTTGCTCGCTGAGTTGGAGCAGGTTCGCGATTTCCCGGATCTTGAAATCGCTGAAATACTTCAGGTTGATGATTTCCTTTTCGCGGCTGGAAAGCTGATCCATCGACAAGCGCAGCCTGACGGAGAGGCGCAGCTCGTCTTCGGCGCGTACGAGGCGCTGCTCCGCCGATTGCTCGTTGTCGTCGGGCGACGGCCAGGCCAGGTGCGGCCGGGGCACCGAAGCGGTTTTGAGCAACTCCCGCCGCAGGCAGCGATACAAGTAAAACTTCACGGCTACTACTTCGCCTAAGCTTTCCCGCCACGACCACAGGTGCACAAACACCGTCTGAATGGCATCTTTCACCGCTTCAGCGTCGTCGATGAGGTGATGGCCGTAGGCAAAAAGCGGCTGCGCGTAGCGATCAAACAGCTCTCCTAGCGCCTCCCGCTGGCCTGCCCGGAAGGCTTGCCACAGCGCCAAATCGTCGTTATACCGTTGTTCGCTGTAGGAAGGGGTGGGGACGTACATGCGGGGGAGAGGCAAAGTACACTTCCCGGATAGCCCGGTCTATAAAGCTACCAGAACGGCCCGAATAGTCTAGACTTTTCGGTAAAAAGTATGCCGGCCAATCGCTTACAGGAGGGCGCGCGATATTCCGGCTAGCGCTTATGTGAGCAGTAATAGCGAAGCCGCGCCTAAACTTTAAGGATAGGTGCTGCTAAAAATACGCCTACTTCCGATTCTGGATAGCGCCAACTTAATAGGTAATCCCATCCCAAATAAAACTACTTTAATGGGGCTTGGCTACTATTACTATTATGCTTTTCCACTAATAGAACTGAAAACCAATTCTTGTTATTAAGAAAAGTTACTTTATAAAGCCTGTTGTTTAACAATCTTGTCTCAACCCATTGAGGGCAATCTAAATAAAAATCTACGTCTACATTGCGCAATCCTTTATGATTTGGTGGACATTTGCAGAGGTAATTATGTGTGTCAAGAACAAGGAAACGATCGTGATGTTTCAAAAAATCGTCCGATTTTACAACGTTTTTAAATATATTAGGGAAATTACGTTTCCACGCTTCCATGTGTTTGTACTCTTGCGGGCCAAAGCTCCCACTGTATTTGTCTGTAGCAGACTTCCAATCCAGTATATAGAAAAACTTATTTCTCTCTGAAGAGTAGTATATCCGCTCGAGGAAAGAGTGGGAGTAAGTTACTACTCTAGGCAGATTGGAATATTTTTGTAATATATCTGAGGTCATATCGCTTGATCCAGGAATTCTCTCCTGCTCGTATTTTATAGCTTCGGATATAGGGTATGCAATGATGATTGTTATAAGTGAAAATATCAAAATATATGCAAATATACGTAAAATTGTATTTCTAAATTTTAAATTTTTGTTTTCAGGAATATTCGATGACAATACAGAGGACATTTTTGCAGAAATAAACGTCACTATAATGGTCCAGCCTAAAGCGCTCGGAATCAGGTAGCGATCTAGAAAAATAGGCTTAATAGTTAAAGAAATGATCCATATGAAAAAAGGTATTATAAAGAAAACTATCCCCAAAACCAGACTCGGTATCTCGGTTTTTGAAATTCTGAATTTAGCGGAACGTCTATATATGTGTAGGCAGAATAGATATGCCATTACAAAGAGAAAAACTAATAAAATAGGTCTTCTGATAAAACTCGGTGCAGTAAGATTATATACATCAGCTAAATCCAAAAAATTTGGTTCAAATATGTATGTACGAGGTTTACCTGCATCGGCTTGAATTAAGAAGGTGGGAATATAGAGGATTAAAGAAGACCAACTTAAAATAATAGATAGATATAATTTAGGTCTGAATAATTTAAAGATTCGGTCTGATATTAATAATGAAAAGAGGATCGCGCCGCTGTAAAAGCCTCCAAAAAGGTGGGTATGTATGATGGCGGCATGAATAACGCTGTTTAAAATAAGCAGTAAGGTGGAAGGGCTTTGATCTTTATAGAAATTGGTATATAAAAGAAAGGCTAAGGCATTAAGGATTAAGAACAAGCCGTACATTCGAGCTTCTGCATTTTGGGTAAGGATTATTTGTGAAGTACAAAATATCAAAAATACACCGATTGATGTTGGGCAGAAGCCGTATATCTTGCGCAAGCTTATCCAAGTTACAAGCAAAGCAGCGCAAATACCTAAAGAGGAAAATAAGCGCAAAGAAATCTCTGATGAACCAAATAGTTTATCCCAATTCCATCCTAGAAAAAAATATAAAATAGGCGTATTATTGAGCTTGTCATGAAATGCAGCGAGCATTTTAGCAAAAGATGGCTCTGATGTCATGTAATAAGAAAATAATTCGTCATTCCAATAATGCTTCTTGGTAGATATAATGATGCAGCTTATTAGCAAAGAGAATATTGCTAAAGCAGGTAGCGTATATTCCCAACTGATATTTTTTAATAGACCTGTAGCGATTTTGACTTTAGTTCTCTTTTCTGCAAGAGTGCTTAAATCGTGGGCTTCACTTTTCATATTAGTTATGAACCGGGTGATGAATACAGAAAGGGATGGTCGGAATGCTTGAATATCAAGAGTATATGTTTTCTGGTGCAGACTACCTTGCCACTCAGGAAAGCAGGCGGGCTTGGTGCGCAGCATTGATCAGCGCGGGCGCGTTTTTGAGTGTGGCCAGCACCACTTCCTTGGCGGCTTGTTTTAGTTCGTCTTTGCTGATGTCGCGGCTTTCTTCGCGCACCAAGTCGGCCAGCGTTTGGAAGGCGTGAGTTAGCGCCTCGCGTTTTGGCCGTTCGGAGTGCAGTTCCGTGTACACCAGCGCCAAGTGTGCCTGAATCTTCTTGCGGCGGGTACGAAACACCGATTCGTGGGCCACGTGCGGCTGAATGGCGTCGAGCAGCTTGACCAACGGCAGCAGCTTGCTGGCCGTCGCGACGGCGGCCCCGCTCAGCCGCTCGCGGCGGCTGTGGTGGCCAACGGACTCCGGGAGAATGTGATTTTCGGGCTCAGCAGCCAAGTTGTTGGCTTCCGTAGGAGAGACGTTGTCGCTGGGAAAATCCTGGAAACTGGCGGGCATGCAGGGTAGCTTGAAAATGTCGTACGCCAACCAAGGTAGGAGCAAAGGGTCTGGACTACCAAACCCACGCGGCTACCCCGCCAAATCAAGGCATTTCCACCATCGCCTTGATGACACCCGTTTTGGGATCCAGCCAGCTGGCAAACTCGGCCTGTACCTGCCCGAACGGAACCCGGTGGGTGATGTACGTAGTGGGGTCGACGTGCCCGGCTTGCATGGACGCAATGACGTGCTCGAAATCGGCACGGGTGGCGTTGCGGCTGCTCAGGAGCGTGGCCTCGCGCTTGTGAAACTCGGGGTGCGAAAAGCTGATCTCGCCTTTCTGCAAGCCCACCAGCACGTAGCGTCCGCCGTGCGCCAGGTACTGAAACGCACTCTCGATAGCCTTTTGGCTGCCCGTCGCGTCGATCACGACGGTCGGCATATCGCCGCCGGTGATGCCGTGCAACTGCTCCATTAGATTGGCCGCTTGCGCCTCTACGGTGTATTCTACGCCTAATTTTTCGCGGCAAAAAGCGAGTCGCTGCGCATTGAGATCGAGGGCAATGACGCGGCCCCCGGCGATGCGCGCAAATTCCATCACGCCCAGCCCGATGGGACCGGCACCCACCACCAGCACAAACTCGCCGGGCCGCACTGCCGCCCGGCTCACGCCGTGCGCGCCAATCGCCAGCGGCTCGATGAGCGCCAACTCGTCGTAGCTCAGGCCCTGGCCGTGCACCAAAGCAGTGGCTGGCACGGCCAACAACTCGGTCAGGCCGCCGTCAATGTGCACGCCGCACACCTTGATGTGGGTGCAGCAGTTGGGCAAACCCGCACGGCACGCAATGCAGGTACCGCAGCCGAAATACGGAATAAACGTGACGGCCTCGCCCCGTTCGAAGCCGGGTGCGCCTCCCGTGTCAACTAACTCGCCGGCCAGTTCATGCCCCAGCACCCGCGGGTAGTTGAAAAACGGCTGTTTGCCCTCGTACGCGTGCAAATCGGTGCCGCAGATGCCGACCCGGCGAATCCGCACCAGCGCGTATCCTGCGGGTACGGCTGGGGCAGGGCGCTGCTCGTAGGCAAAATGACCAGGCTCGATGCAAACTAACGTATTCATAATGAAGTAGATAGCGTTAAGCGTTGGCCAATGCCCGATCGAGGTGTACATAGCCGCCATCGACGTAGATGATCTGGCCGGTGGTGTGGCTGCTGCGGCCGGAAAGCAGGAAGGCCGTGGTGTTGGCAATTTCCTCGGCCGTAGTCATGCGATTTCCCAACGGGATTCGGCTGGTGATTTCGCGCAGCTTGGCTTCAGGATTGGGCAGGGTCTGAAGCCAAGTTTGATAGGCGGGCGTCCAGCATTCGGCCACCGCCACGGCGTTCACCCGGATGCCGTATTTGAGCAACTCCACGGCCCACTCGCGCGTGAGAGCGTTGCGCCCGCCGTTGGCCGCCGCATAGGCGGAAGTATTGCCTTGCCCGGTTTCGGCCGTTTTGGACGTGATGTTGACGATCGCCCCCTTCGATTTCTTCAGCTCGGGCAGCGCGTGGTGAGCCATCAGGTAGTAATGTACCACGTTGCGATGCAGGCTAAGCATAAATTTCTGATAATCACCGTTTTCCAGGCCAACGCCGTCGTTCACGCCTGCGTTGTTTACCAGCCCGTCAAGGCGGCCAAATTGGGCCACCACGTCGCGCACGGCTTTGGCGCATTCGTCGGGCTCGGTCAGCTCGGCTACTACCTGTCCGGCCCGGCCGCCGGCGGCCTCAAGGGCAGCTACGGTGGCGCGGTTGTCGGCCTCGCTGCGCCCCACGATAACCGGGATGGCCTTTTCGCCCGCCAGCACGTGCGCAATGCCTTCGCCAATGCCTTGCGCCCCGCCCGTAACGAGAATGACCTTGTCCTGAAGCTGTAAATCCATGGTGGGATGGGTTATAAACGGTAGAAAGCGGCCGCGTTGCCGCCCCAGAATTGCGCCTGTTCCTCATCTGAAAAAGCAGCCAGATAATCGGCTGCGAGCGCCTGCACTTGGTCGTAGCCACCGGCCACGTTGCATACCGGCCAGTCGGAGCCAAACAGCAGCCGCCGGGCACCGAACGCCTCGAAAGCCGCGTCCAGGTACGGCCGAAAATCGGCCGGTTGCCAGCGGTGCCAGTCGGCCTCCGTGACCAGGCCGGAGATTTTGCATTGCACGTTTTCGTGCGCCGCCAAGGATTTCAGATCACGCCGCCAGGGCTCAGTTTCGCCGGCTTTGATGTGTGGTTTGGCCAAGTGATCGAGCACAAACGGCTGCGCCGGAAAGACCTGCGCCAGTTCGGCCGCGTAGCCTAGTTGGTCGGGCAAAATTAAGAGGTCGTAGGTGAAGCCGTGCCGAGCCAGCGCCGCGATGCCGCGCCGAAATTCCGGCCGCAGCATCAGCGCCCGATCGGCTTCGCTTTGCAGTACGTGTCGGAAGCCCTTTAGCGGTGTAAACTGTTTGTAATGAGCTAGTTGCGTTTCAATGGTGTCAGCCTGCAAATCAACCCAGCCCACAACGCCCTTGATAAAATCGTGGGCGTCAGCCAGCTCTAGCAGCCAAGCCGTTTCCTGCTCCGACTGGCTAGCCTGCACCGCAACGCACCCGTCGAAGCCATGCTGCTGCAAAATCGGTTGCAGCTCGGTGGGCAGAAAATCGCGTCGGATGGGCGCCATGTCGGCCGTTATCCAGGTGTCGCGGGCGGCGTCAAACTGCCAGAAATGCTGGTGAGCGTCAATTTTTAGCATACGCTTTCAGCACTTGGCGCGAGGTGCCGAGGCCGTCGATGCCCAATTCCACCACGTCGCCGGGCTTGAGGTACACGGGCGGCTTCATGCCCAGCCCAACGCCCGCCGGGGTGCCGGTCGAGATGATGTCGCCGGGCAGCAAGGTCATAAACTGGCTGAGGTAGCTGATCAGAAACGGGATTTTGAAAATAAGATTGGCCGTGGTGCCGTCCTGTACCATCTGCCCGTTCACCGACAGCCACAGCCGCAGGTTATTCACGTCGCCGATCTCATCGGGTGTGGCCATAAACGGGCCCACCGGCGCGAAGGTGTCGCAGCCTTTGCCCTTGTCCCAGGTGCCGCTGCGCTCCAGCTGAAACTCGCGCTCCGATACATCATTGTGCAGTACATACCCTGCGATATATTGCTCAGCTTCAGTTTCTTCTACGTACGATGCTCGCTTTCCAATGACCACAGCCAGCTCCACTTCCCAATCGGTTTTGGTGGAGTTTTTCGGGATGATGATGTCGTCGTTGGGCCCGACGTACGAGGTGGTGGCTTTCATAAACAGCACCGGCTCGGGTGGGGGCGTGGCGCCGGTTTCGCGGGCGTGGTCGGCGTAGTTTAGGCCAATGCACAGCAGCTTCGACGGACGCGCCACGGGCGGGCCAAGGCGCTCGCCGGCCGCAATCGGTAGGAGCTGATTTTCATGGGCTTGCACAAATTCCGCCAAGCGCCGCAGGCCATCGGTGGCAAAGAATTCTTCGTGGTAGTCCTGCCCGAAAGCGGAGACGTCGTAGGGCTGGTCGTGGAGAATTATGCCGGGCTTCTCGTGGCCGGGCTGGCCGTAGCGGATGAGTTTCATGTGCGGAAAGGGCTTTGGGGAGGGTATTACTTATTTTTATAAGTATTTGATAGTCAACTATTTAACTTTATAAATCCGCCATCAATCGGGTAGTCGCAGCCGGTGACGAAACTGGCTTCGTCGGAGCAGAGGTAAAGCGCTAAGGCAGCAATTTCGTCGGGCTGGCCCATGCGGCCAATAGGCTGACTGCGTGAGAGTTTGGCGAAGATTTCGTCTTCGTGACCGGCGTAGTTTTGGGCAATAAACCCGTCGACGAAGGGCGTGTGCACGCGGGCCGGCGAGATGCTGTTGCAGCGAATGCCAGCGGCTAGGTAGTCGCGGGCCACCGAGAGCGTCATGGCAAAAATGGCCCCTTTGCTCGTGGAATACGCAAATCGGTCGGTGAGGCCAACTTGCGCGGCAATGGACGCCATGTTTACGATGACGCCACCGCCTTGCGCTTTCATCTGCGGCACGGCGGCAAACAGGCAGTTGTAAGCGCCCTTCACATTTACCTGAAACACGCGCTCAAAGTCGGTTTCGGTGGTGTTTTCCACGTTGCCGATGTGCGCGATGCCGGCGTTGTTGACCAAAATATCGACGCGGCCGATCTGCTGAAAAACGGCTACCACCTGCGCCTGCTGGCTAACGTCGGCAGCATGCACGTGGGCTTGGCCGCCGGCGTGGCGTATTTCTTCGGCCGTGTGCTGCCCGGCTTCCAGGTTGAGTTCGAGGATGTGCACTTCGGCGCCCTGCCGCGCAAAAAGCACCGAAATGGCTTTGCCGATGCCGCTTCCGCCACCCGTCACGACGGCCTGTTTCCCTGTTAAATCAAACATAGGCTATTGGGCTGCAACCAGCTGTATCTTCCTGAGGCTGAAATTTTTGATGGCAACATTGATGCCCCAAGAAAGCACAAACCGCGCACAAAACAGCACAGTATTTCGGTCAGCTTCCACGACGCTTTTCGGGGCGAAAGCTGACCATGGGTTGTTGAAAAGCAACTCGGCAGTAAATTCAAGCCCTGCTTTTTAAAATTATATTTTTTGTTACATTTATCATATCGAGGTGCACTCATGTCTTGCGCAGCCCTTCCTGCTTCTATGAAAATGACAAAAACGCTTGGCGTGCTTACAGCAGGTGGCGCCCTGCTGTACGTTATTGGGTTGGGCCTGCTGACGGCCAGCAATTCGATTCAGGCCCAGACGCCCCCGGCGCAAGCCACCCTCAGCGCGGCGGCGGCGGATACGATAGTGCTCATTCCCAAGAAGAACTGGGAGGACATGGTGACACTTTATTCGTCGGCAACGGGCGAAACCCCGACCTATGAACCGGCCGGCTCGACGCTCGAAAAAGCTACCACCGCCCGCTGGCACAACGCCCAAGTGGCTTTTGTGCAGGATGGGCCAGGGGTGCCGGATGGGCAACCGGAATTTTTCATCCGCTTCTCAACCCAAGACGACACCAATTTCAAGAAGTACCTAAAAAACCTGCTGAAAACGCCCCACGACAACGGCCATGAGCTGAAGCGGGATTTTCAGTATACCAATAGCCAAGGCAAGTTGCGAACAGTGAAAGTGCGGGGCATCTACCTGCACCACGTCATCCCGAGTGGGCAGGCCGTGGAATTCGACACGACGGTGGGCGTGATCCACAATCCCAATTTCTAGCGTAGCGAAATCCCTGCTCCGGCGGTTTGGCCAGCTTTACAGCAAGCCCAAGGCTTTGAGCACGCGATCGCGGTTGGAGAGGTCACCGACCAGCCGACGGACCAGGCCGGGGCGTTTCTTGAGCAGCATCGGCACGCCAAGAACTTCGTCCTCGCTGGCGCGTTCGGGGTGCTGATGCAGGTCCACGACGGCCAGCTGGTGGCGGCCCGACAAATACTGCGCACAAATAGCCCGAAGGTTGTCGAGGGCCCGCATAGATGTCGGCGACGAGCCGGCAATGTACAGTTGCAGGTCGTACTCAGGTACAAACGACAGATCCTCTTCGAGGGGCGTGGCAGCTTCGGCCATAGGCAAAAATAGGATTGAGGGAAGTTATACGCGCCTGCGCAACGACCGGCTAGCCTCAGGCGGATTTTTCTGTACATACAACCCATTGCCGGGTTGCACGACAAGGCTTTGCCTATGGTAGCCACAACAAAAGCCCAACGCCACTCGCTACCTGAGAATGCATCATCAGGTACCAAGTGGCGTTGGGCAGAAAGCGCAAGGAGCGGTCTTCGCGGTGTAGAAACGCAACACTTCGAGTCTCTACACTCCATCTCCAGACTTGGAAACGGCGCTAGTTGTTTTCCGCGCTACTTCACCTCGGCGGCCAGGTTAGCGTAACTTAGCTCGCGCACGGCAAAATTACCTTCTGACCTAAGTGTCATTTTATCAAGTATTTGCGTGGGAAAGAAAAGCTCGCTCATAACCGTCAGGCCCTGATCGGCGAAAAGCTCTACTGAGCTGGCGTCGAAAAGCAGCGTTAGGTTTGTTTGAGGCGTGGTAGCCAGCCGCGGGGCCGTGTGCCGTCCGGCAAACTTGCTGCTGAAACCCGATTGACCCGCCTTGGTGCGGTCGATGTAGTACTGATTGGCTTTTTTGTCGTAGCCGATTACCAACTCTTCGCCCTTGCTGTTGGAAAGCACCAGCGAATACGTTGCCAGTTGGGCCGCGCTGAGCTTGAGCTGAAACTTGTCGCCCGCGTTTTTGACTTTGGCCGAGAGGTCGTACTGCTTCGGCACCGTAATGTTCTTGAGTGTGGTGCCCGGCTGGGCGATTTTGGCCAGTTCTTTCACCGGCTGCGAGGTCAAGTACATCTGCGAGCCTACCTGTTGCAGCGCCAACTCACGCGGGGCCGTGGTGGCGTTGCGCCAAGGCGAGGTGGGCACTTGGTTGGCGTATTCCCAGTTGCTCATCCAGCCCAGGAAAAGACGGCGGTTGCCGGTGTTCGACCACGTCACGCCGGCGTAGTCGTCGGGGCCGTAATCGGCCCATTTCGTGTCGGTTGAGGCAGGCGTGAAGGTTTTGCCATCGAAGTTGCCCACAAAATACTGCGTGCCGGAGCCGCCGTTGGGGCCGCCGGGGTTCAGGTTCACAATCAGCACCCAATGAGTTTTGCCGTTCAGCGTCAGCGGGAACAGGTCCGGGCATTCCCAGACGCCGCCGTGGGCACCGAGTTTTTGCCCGAATTCGCTTTCCTTGCTCCAGTCCTTCAGGTTAGGCGACGAGTAGAACGTGATGCGGTCTTTGGTGGCCAGCGTCATCACCCACTTTTTGCCCGCCTCGTACCATATTACTTTGGGGTCGCGAAAGTCCTGAATACCAGGGTTTTTCAATACGGGATTCTTGTCGTACTTCGTCCAGGTTTTGCCGGCATCAAGGCTGTAAGCCAGGCTCTGGTTTTGGTGCTTGTTAGTGCCTTTTTTCTCCTCCTTGGGGTTGTGGTGGGTAAAAATGGCCACCAGCGGCACTTGCCCGTTTTTGCCGAAGCCCGAGGTGTTGTTGGCATCGACCACGGCGCTGCCGGAGAAGATATAGCCCAGACTATCAGGGTAAAGCGCAATAGGCTGCTCTTTCCAGGTTACCATATCGGGGCTGGTGGCGTGGCCCCAATGCATCGGGCCCCACACCATGGCTTCGGGGTAATATTGGAAAAACAGGTGGTAGGTGCCTTGGTAATACACCATGCCGTTGGGGTCGTTCATCCAGTGCGCAGCGGGGCTAAAATGATAAGCCGGCCGGTATTGCGGAGTAGGAGCAGGTGTGGTTGCGGGCGTAGTTTGGGCAGTACCCAGCCGAGCCAGGCCGAGAAAGGGCAGGGCCAGGAGAAGCGCTTTTTTCATATGGAAAGGAATTTGTAGCGGGAGAGATAAGGAGCTATACAGTATGAGCTGCCATGAATTCGGCAATTTGGCTTTCAGTAATTAAAGGAGTGGCTCCTTGATAAGTAGCTACTAATGAGCCAGTTGCACAAGCGCGGCGCAGACATTCTTCTGGGTCTTTGCCGGCTTGCCAGCAGGTGAGCAGGGCGGCCAGAAAAGCATCGCCACTGCCGATGGTGTCCTGCACTTGCACCGAGATGCCTTCGCTGCGGTAGAGCTTGCCGCCCTTCCACATAATGGCGCCGTCGGCGCCTTTGGTCACGCACACGCCTTGCAGCCCGAAGCGCTCGGCCAGCCACGCCAGGGCCGTTTCTTCGTCGGCGTCTTTGCCAAACCAGCCCATAATCTCGGCCAGTTCGTGGTGGTTCATCTTCACCAGATCGGCGTGTTCCAGCAGGTAGCTCACCACTTCGCGGGTGTAGTGGGGCGGGCGCATGTTCACGTCGAACACCTTGAAACGGGCATTTTGCAGCAGCCGGTACAGGGTTTCGCGGGTGGCCGGTGTGCGGGCCGCTAGGCTGCCGAACACAAACATGTCGGCGTCGGCAACCAAGTCGCGCAGGCGGTCTTCGTACTGAATGTAGTCCCAGGCAACGGGCTGCACAATCTTGTAAACCACTTCGTTACGGTCGCCCACGTTGGCCTTCACCACGCCGGTCAGGTGAGTGTGGCCGCGCTGCACGTAGGTGGTCGATACGCCGCGCTCTTCCAGAAAAGCAAGTAGCTCGGTGCCCAAATCGTCGTCGCCGACGCGGCTGATGAGCTCCACCGGCTGGCCGAGCTGGTGCAGGTGCACGGCCACGTTGAAGGGCGCTCCACCCGGCTGCTTGCCCGAGGGTAGCACGTCCCAGAGCGTTTCACCGAAACAGACAATAGTGTTGTTAGGCATCGGATATAAGGCTTAAAAGAACGTCATGCCGAGCGCAGCCGAAGCATGACGTTCTGGTTGATTTTTAGTGTATCACCAAAGTCTTTTCGAGTTGCTCCAGGCTGGTGCCTTTGGTTTCGGGCATGAAGCGCCACACAAACAGCAGTTGCAACACCATCATGCCGCAGAAAAACGCGAACGTATGCCCACCGCCCAGGTGCTCAGCAAAATACGGGAATGTGAAGGCGATGAGCGCCGCCATCACCCAGTGCGTCGAGCTGCCCAGCGCCTGGCCTTTGGCCCGCACGGTGTTCGGAAAAATCTCGGAGATGAACACCCAGATAACTGCGCCCTGCGAAAAAGCGAAAAAAGCGATGTACACAAACAGCAGCACCGGCACCAGCACGCCGCCAAACTGCTCGGTGTAGAAGGCGCGCGCCACCAAACCCAGCGTCACGATCAGGCCCACCGAGCCGATGAGCATGAGCTTGCGGCGCCCAAAGCGATCGATGAAATTCATGGCCAGCAGTGTAAACGCGAAGTTTACCAACCCAATGCCCGCCGACGACAACAGCGCCGAGCCTTTGCCCAACCCCGTCATTTCGAAGATGCGCGGGGCGTAGTAGATGATGGCGTTGATGCCCGATACTTGGTTGAAAAAAGCAAACAGCATCGCCAGCATCACCGGCTCGCGGTAGGCTCGCGCAAACAGCGAAACGCTCAGGGATTCGTCGGCGGCGTTGGTCGTCAGGATGGAGGTTACGTCTTGCTCGGCGGTTTCGGGGTCGATCAGGCGCAGGACTTGGCGGCCTTCCTCGACGCGCCCTTGCCCCAGCAGCCAGCGCGGGCTTTCGGGCACGCGGAACAGCAACAGCAGAAACGCAGTAGCCGGCACCGCCTGAATGCCCAACATCCAGCGCCAATCTTGGTCGCCGATGCCGGCCAGCAGGTAGTTGGAGAGGTAAGCGGTCAGGATGCCGAACACGATGTTAAACTGAAACAAGGCCACCATCCGTCCGCGCGATTTGGGCGGCGAAATCTCGGAGATGTAGAGCGGTGCCGTCACCGATGACGCCCCTACGCCCAGCCCGCCCAGAAAACGGAACATCATGAACGGCACCCACAGCGGGGTGAGCGCCGCGCCCAGCGCCGACACAAAGTAGAGCACGGCAATCCAGATCAGCGTCTTGCGGCGGCCGAGCTTGTCGGAAGGAATGCCGCCGAAAATGGCGCCGAACACCGTGCCGATCAGGGCGATGGCGATGGTGAAGCCGTGCTCAAACGCGTTGAGGTGCCACACCTGCTGAATGGCCTTTTCGGCACCGGAAATCACGGCCGTGTCGAACCCGAACAGGAAGCCGCCCAGCGCGACGACGATAGACCAGAAAAAGACGTTGCGATTTTTCATCAGAATAAGAAAGTAGGAATGAGGCCCGCGTTTTTGGACTGCTCTCCGGAGCCGGAACCGCATTACCTAGCTCCGATTTCGAGAAGAAAAGGAAGCTAGGTAATTTATTCAGTACGAGATCGTTACCAGCCGGGATTCTGCTTGTATAAGCCTTTGCTGAAATTGATCTGGTTCAGCGGAATGGGGAGGTATTCGTCGCGGCCGATTGTGAAGTGGGCGTCTTTCAGGTGCAGGCGCTTTACCTTTTCCTTCTCGAAATACGCGTTCAGGTAGTCGCCGGCGATGCCCCAGCGCACAAGGTCAAAGAAGCGGTAGCCTTCCAGGGCAAACTCCAGGCGCCGCTCGAAGCGCAGGGCCTCGCGGGCATACTGCTGGTTCCACTGTCCGGCGCTGTACAGGCCGATTTTGTAGTTGGAAATGGGCTGGCCGCTGCTGGTTTTCAAACGAGCCGTGCTGTTTTGGGCGCGCTGCCGGATCTGGTTGATGATGGGCAAGGCCTCGGTGGCGCGGTTTAGCTCGATGAGGGCTTCCGCTTTCCACAACAGCACGTCGGCGAAGCGGATGATGGTCCAGTTTTTCGACGAACTCATAAACGGCGGCGTTTTCTGGAAGCTGGGGTCGGAGGGCAGCACGTTTTCCTTCATCGACATGAACACGCCGTAGGTATTCTTGTCGCGCAGCCAAGAGTTGTCGTCGAACACCAACGCAGGATCATACTTGTACGGGTGCGTCGGAATGCCTACCGTATGGTCGATGCGCGGGTCAACGGTATTGGTCTGAAAGTCAGACGGTTGCTTTAGGTCGGCATTGTTGAACGTTGTGAACAGTGGCAGTCCTTGGGCGTCGGTTTTGAAGGCGTTGACCAGGTTCTGACTGGGCTGGTGGAAGCCGCAGCAGCCGTAATCAGGGTTCATGGGGTAGTTCAGGCAGTTGCCGCGGTCGGTGCGGCCTTTGGGCGTGCCGTCGTTGCGCGAAAACTGGATGGCAAACACTGACTCCGGGCTGTTGTCGCCGGCCGTGAGGAAGTTGGTGGCATAATCGGGATTCAGCGAGTACTTGCCGGTCGCAATTACCTGGTTGGTCAGCGACAGCACTTCCTGCAGTTTGGTCTGGTCGATGGACGTAACGGCGTGGTTGTCGCTTTGTACATACGCCTGATACAGAAGGGTTTTGGCTAGGTAAGCCTGCGCCGCCGACTTGTTGGCCCGCCCGATTTCGGGCTGAGTTTCCGGCAGGTTAGCCACGGCAAAGCGGAAGTCATCGGCGATTTTGGCCCAAAGCTGATCGTTGGTCAGAGCCACGTTCGATACTTCTGGGTACTGCTCCGTCGGGATGGTTTCGTCGATGTAGGGGACCCGGCCAAACAGCTCTTTCAGCAAAAAGTAGAAGTGCCCGCGCAGAAAGCGCATCTCGCCTTGGCGAACGGCCTTGTTGGGCATGTCCACGGCATTGAGGCGGCGCAGGGCATCGTTGGTGCGCGACACGCCGATGTAAAGCAAAAACCACAGCTCGTCGGTGTTGCCAATGTCGACGCGGTTGAAGGAGAAGGTTTCGTAGAAGTGAAACGCGTCAACGTCGGCCGTGCCGTTGCCGCCCTTGTAAGCATCGCCGCCGCGGACGTTGCCGTAGGGCCACATAGAGGTGTAGGGCGCGCGGTACACGTCGTTGCCGAGCTGCGAGTACGCCGCAATGACCTGCTTCTCGATGTTGGCGGGCGTATTCAGCTGGTCGTCGCTGAGGGCGCCGGTGGGCTGTACGTTGAGGAATTTGTTATCGGAGCAGCCGAAGGAAAGCGTGAGCAGCGAAAGAGCCAACACGCTGGTTTTCAGGTTTTTCATAAGATGGAGCGTTGGCGAGTGGCTAGAAGGAAACGTTGAGGCCGGTCGTGAAAACGCGCGGAATCGGGTACTGGTAATTGGTTACTTCCGGGTCGGGGCCGGTGTAGTTCTTGCTCTTGATCGTGAACAGGTTCTGGCTCTGCACGTACACGCGCACTCCTTGCAAATGGAGCTTGCCCACCACACCTTCTGGCAGCGAATACCCCACCTGGAGGTTGCGAAGCTTCAGGTAGGAAGCGTTCTCGATGAAGTAGGTCGAAGCGCGCGCTTCGTTGTTGTTGTTGATCAGGGTAGCCGCCGGAATGGTCGAGCCGGTATTGGTTGGCGTCCAGGCACCCAGCAGGCGCTGGCCCCAGTTTTCGCCAGAAGCGATGGACGAGAAATCCGTCCGGAATTTGGCGTTGTTGTAGGCATAGATGCCCTGCACACCCTGGAAGAACGCCTGTACGTCGAAGCCCTTGTAGCCCACGCCCAGGTTGAGGCCGTAGTTGAAGTCCGGCACGCCTTCCGTGATCCAGGTCTGGTCGAAGTTGTCGACTTTGCCGTCGCCGTTCAGGTCTTTGTAACGGATGCGGCCGGGCGCGGCCCCTACTTGCGTAGGACCAGAACTTACTTCAGACGCATTCTGATACAAGCCGTCCGCCACGTAGCCATACACCGCATTGATGGAGTGGCCCAGGCGCGTTACGTCCTGGCCGTTGCCGCCGTAGGCGTTGATTACTTCGGCGGGCAGGAAGGTGAGCTTGTTGCGGTAGGTCGAGAGGTTGCCGGTAATGTTGTAAGTCAGGCTGTTAGCGAGCTTGTTCTGGTAGCCGAGCAGAAATTCCCAGCCTTTGTTCTGAATCGAAGCCCCGTTTACAAACTTATCGCCGCCTTCGCCCACTACAGCCAGGTAAGGCAGGTTTACCAAGATGTCCTTGCTGTTCTTGATGAAGTAATCGACCGAACCGCTCACCTTGTTGTTGAGGAAGCCGAAGTCGATGCCGTAGTTGGTTTGCGTGGTGGTTTCCCACTTCAGGCCGGGGTTGGCGCGCTGCACGCGACGATAGCCCGAGGGCAGGTTGGTATCGTTGCCGTAGATGTCGTAGGCCGTGCCGTGGTCGTAATCGAAGTTAGGATCCAGGGTGCCCAGCAAGGCTTGATAAAGGCCGCGCGAAGCGAAGTTGGCAATGTCCTGGTTGCCGGTCTGGCCCCAGCCGGCGCGCAGCTTCAAGTCGGAAAGGAACGCGGCGTTGTCTTTCAGGAAGTTCTCTTCGCTCAGGCGCCAGCCCGCCGACACGGCCGGAAATACGCCAAACCGCTTGTCTTCGCCAAAGCGCGAGGAGCCGTCACGGCGCACCGTTACCGAAGCTAAGTACTTGTCGGCGAAGGCGTAGTTGAACTTGCCGAAGTACGAGGCCAAGCGGTACGCCGTGCCCGAGCCACCATTGTCTTTGTTGGCCGAGCCCGCGTCGAGGTAGGTGTAGCTGGGGTCTTCGCTGGCAAAGTTGGTGCGCGAGGCGTAGGTGCTCTCGTCGTAGTAGCTGATGCGCTCCGTGCCGACCACAAAGCCTAGCTGGTGCTTACCGGCCAGCGTCATGTCGTAGTTCAACGTGTTCTGCCACACCCAGTTACCGTAGAAGCGCTCGTTGTCGGTTACCCGGTTATTGGCCTCCGACAGATAGCCCGCCTTATAGGTTTTGTAGATCTGGCGGAACTTGTACAGGCTGTAGTCGATGCCGAAGCTGGTGCGCAGGTGCAGGCCCTTCAGGATTTCGGCGTCGGCAAACAGGTTGCCGAATGCCCGGCCCGTGTTCGAGCGGTTTTGCTTGTTGTCTTTCAGCAGGCGCAAGGGGTTGTCGCGGTCGCTCATGCCGGCAACCGGGCCGCCCCAGCCCACGCCATCAATGGTGTGCACGGGCACAATGGACGGCAGCTGCGTGGTGCGGTCGCGCACCAGGTTCAGGTCGAATTGTGCCTGCTGCGACTTCACGAGGGTCAGGTTTTCCCCGATCTTCAGCTTGCCGTTCAGGAAGTTATAATCGGAGTTGAGGCGCGCCGTGTAGCGGTTGAAGCCCGTGTATTTCAGCGTGCCGGTGTTGTCGTAGTAGTTCAGCGAAAAAAGGGCGCCGCCGCGCTCGCCGCCGCTGCTCACGTTCAGGTTATACGACTGAATCAGAGCGTTTTGCTGGGTTTCCTTAAACCAGTCGGTGTTGGCGGCCCGCATGGTTTTGTCGGCATCGATAAACTCCGGAATGGTTACGCCGTCCAGCACCGGCTTGCCGCTGGCGTCGAGGTGCGTCTGGAAGTTGTAGTAAGGCAGGCTGGGCACTTTGCCGTCGTTGATGGCTGCCTGCCCGTACACCCGGCCGTAGTCCTGGGTGTTGAGCATCTTGATGTGCGGACCCGGCTGTTGCACGCTGAAAAAGGTCGAAAAGTCGACGCGCGTGGCGCCTTTCTTGGCCTTCTTGGTCGTGATGATGATGACGCCGTTGCCGGCTCGCGAGCCGTAAATACTGGCCGCCGAAGCATCTTTCAGTACCTGAATCGACTCGATGTCGTTCTGGTTGATCTGGTTGATGCCTTCCTTCGTCGGGATGCCGTCGATGACATACAGCGGGTCGTTGTTGCCCAGCGTACCGATGCCGCGGATGCGCACCGTGGCCGCGCTGCCCGGCCCGCCGTCGGTGGTGATGTTGACGCCCGGTACCCGGCCTTGCAGGTTGCGCGTGACGTCGTTAGAAGCCATGTCGCGGATTTCCTCGGTCTTGACCACGGCCACGGCCCCGGTCAGGTCGGCTTTGCGCTGGGTTTGGTAGCCGGTCACGACTACTTCTTCGAGGGCTTTGCGGTCGGGGGCCAGCGCAATCGTCAGGCTGGTGCGGCCGGCCACGGCCACTTCCTGTGTCAGGTAGCCCACCGACGAGACCACCAGCGTGGCGTTTTCGTCCATGGTCAGCACAAACTTGCCGGTGCCGTCGGTGGAGGCCCCGTTGGTCGTGCCTTTTACCACCACCGTCACGCCGGGCATGCCTTCGCCCTTCTCGTCGTTGACCTGGCCGGTTACCTGAATAGGAGCCCAGAAATCGTTTGCAACATGAGGTCCCGTAACAGCAGTTTCAGCCTCGGGAGTAGGCCGCGCACCCGCTACCATTGGTACGGTGGCCAGCAGCGTCGGCAACAGTAGTCGGCGCGCCAAGAGTACACTTTTTCGCATGGGGATGTAGGAAAAGAAGTTGGAAGAATAGGAGCCGAAAGCGAATCGGGCGGAGCCACCGGAGCCAGTATTTGGGCTGACCTCAGGCCGCAGACGGGCACTCGGAAACGTTTCCGGTGTCAGCGCAGCAATGCGGCACGAGAAGCAGATGTCAGCGCTGGAAAGGAGAAGCCCCGCAGATTCATGACTCAAATGTCGGCTGAAAGAGGGGCGGGGGGCTAGCTCGATTATCCCAAATGCTATAACAATTCGTACAGACTTACACTTTTATATAATCACTTGACAATCAAGCAGTTATATACAAACGCAGCAAAGCCGTGCTAGTGCGGCTATTACAAATGATACCTCACTTTAGAAATTGATTCACACGCTCGGCGTCGTGTGCAGGGCCCGGAACTCGGAAGGCGAGATGTGGTACTTGGCCTTGAAGCTGGCCGAGAAATAAGAGGGCGAAGAAAAGCCCAGCCGGTAGGCAACTTCGGCAATGGCCAGCTCGGTATCGAGGAGTTGCTGGCGGGCTTTGGTCAGGCGGATGCCTTGGATAAAATCGGTAACGCCGGTGCCCAGCACGGCCTTCACTTTGCGGTAGAGCTGCACCCGCGAAATGCCGAGGCTGCGCGCCACATCCTCGACGCTCAGCTCGGAGTTGGATAGGTTCGCCTCGACAATCGCGGTGAGGTCGGCCAGGAATTTCTGGTCCACGCGCTGCGGTGCGACGGTGGCCGTGTCCACGGAAATCGCGCGCCGGAAATGCTCGCGTTGGCGCTCGCGGTTGCTGAGCAGCGTCCGCAGATTTTCCAACAGAAACGTTGGGTTGAAAGGCTTAGTCAGGTAAAGATCGGCGCCGGCCTGCACGCCTTCCACCTGCTGCTCGGCAGCGTTGCGGGCCGTGAGCAGCACCACCGGAATGTGCGAGGTGCGCCAGTCGCCTTTGAGCTGCGCCACGACTTCCAAGCCGCTGAGGCCGGGCAGCATCACGTCGCACACGATCAAATCCGGGATGGTTTCGGCTGCCATTCGCAGACCCTCGGCGCCGTCGGTAGCCGTCTTGACCTGAAAATGCGCGCGGAGTTTCTGAGCCAGAAAGGCGTTTACTTCCTCGTTATCCTCAATTACCAGCACTAGGGCTTCGCTGTCCTTGCCGGTGCTCACCACCGCAGGCGCGTCGTCCGGTATCTGGGCCGGTGCGATTTCCTCCGTCAGCATGAACGCCGGAGACGGCAGCGAAGTAGCTGTGCTGCGCAGCGCAGCAGGCAACTCCAAGGGCAGCGTCACGGTGAACGTGCTGCCTCGCCCTGGTTCGCTGGCAAAATCCAAAGTGCCTAGGTGCAGCTTCATCAAGCCCATGGCCAACGCCAGCCCCATGCCGGAGCCCTTTGCTACGTCCTGGTTGCCCTGGTAAAACCACTCGAAGATGTGGGCGCGATCCTGCTCGCTGATGCCGCAGCCGGTGTCTTCCACGCTGATGCGCACGCTGCGCTCGGCCGGCACCAGCTGAATGCTGACCGTTATTTGCCCGCGTTCCGGCGTGAATTTCAAGGCATTAGACAACAGGTTGAACAACACCTTGTCCAGAATATTGACGTCAAACCACAGCCGGATGCTGGGCTCGGCGGGCAGAAACCGCAGGCTGATGCCGCGCTGCCGGGCCGGCTTCTCAAACACGTCCATGATCTCGCGCACAAACGCCACTAGGTTGCCCTCGGTAGCGCGCACAGGCATTTTGCCCACGTCAATCTTGCGGAAATCCATCAGCTGATTGACCAGCTGCAACAGGCGCTGCGTGTTGCGGCGCACCAGCGACAGATCGTGGCGCTGCCCGGCGGTGAGGTCGGCGCCGTTGGTGAGCAATTCTTCCACCGGCCCCATAATGAGGGTGAGCGGCGTGCGCAACTCGTGCGAGAAGTTGGTGAAGAAGCGCAGCTTGGCTTCGGTTTCGACGCGGGCCCGTTCGGCAAAGGCCTGAATCTGATTGCGTTGCGAAAGAATCTCTTGGTTCTGTCCCTCCAGCTGGCGTGTGATGCGGCGGTTTACGCCAAATGCCCGCCACACAATCACGCCCAGCACCATCGCGCCCAGCAACGCAGCGGCCAGCACGTACAAAATCGTTTGCTGGCTGGTGTACGTGGCCAATTGCGCCCGCAGCAGTTGTTGCTGCCGCTGAATGTCCTGCTGCTGACTGGCCAGCTTTTCGGTCTGCAGCTTCATGGTCAGCACGTTGGTCGAGTCGATGACCATCGTGCTGAGAATGTTCTCTTTCTCGAACGGCTGCTTGCGCAGAATCCGCATGGCCGTGCGAATCGCCTCTTCACCTCCCGGCGGGTACAATAGCGTGGCAGTCAATATTTTATCCTGCACAAACTGGATGCCGCCCTGCGGCCCGGCCAAGCCATCGACGCCGATCACCCGAATGCGGCGATCCAATCCCAGCTGTTTGCACACCTGGTAAGCGCCCAGCGCCATGCGGTCGTTGTGGGCAAAAATCAGGTCTACTTCGGGGTGGGCCCGCAGCACGGCCGGCAGCGCCCGCATCACCGAGGGACGCTTCCAGTCGCCCTGCACCTGCGCTGTGAGCCGGACGCCGGGATAACCGGCAATGCCCTGCACAAACCCCTTGTGCCGATCGACGGCCGGCGAGGCACCCGCCGCGCCCAGCACTTCCAGCACGTTGCCGTGTTGGCGCAACAGGCTGCTGGCGTAGCTGCCGGCCGTGTGGCCCACTTCCAGATTGTTGCCGCCCACGTACGCTGTGTAGAGCTTGGAAGTAGTTCGGCGGTCGAGAATCACGACCGGGATGCCCCGGTTGAACACTTCTTCCACGATGGGCGTGATGGGCTCGGCTTCGTTGGCCGAAACAATCAGTAAATCAATGCCTTCGTGCAGAAACTCGCGGATGTGCTGCTGCTGGAGCTTGCTGTTGTCGTGGGCGTCTTTCATCCGAAAGCTGACCTGCGGATAAAAGCTCAGCTCCTTTTTCATGCCCGCCAGCATGGCCTGCCGCCAGGCGTCGCCGTTGGTGCACTGCGAAAAGCCAATGCGGTAGGTGCGCGGCGTCGGTGACGTGGTGCAGCTACCAGCTATCCATAAGATAATCAAATAGATACACGGCTTCAGGATAGCGAATTTCCGGCCTGAAGCAATGAGAGATTTCATAAGAAGACCTAAGTGAACGCGCAAAGCCGAAAGCGATGTGGTGACTCACGAAAGGTAAGCAAGCCGCTCAATATTTATTCCGCTGAGCTTCGGCCGGGGCATATGCACCCGCCGTAGACGAATTTGTGCTTTTTTTGCAAGTGCTATGCGCCAAAATTACCCCGAATACCCGGCCGCCCGCGGCAACGTCCTGCTCCTGAGCTGCATGGATTTGCGCCTGCTCGACGACATCGTGCGCTTCATGGAACACGACAACCTTACCAACCGCTACGATCAGTTTATTTTGGCCGGCGCGGCACTGGGCTCGGCCATGAATGAACACTGGAACACGGCTTTTTTCGAGCACCTCGCCGTGGCTTGCCAGCTCCACGGCGTGCGCGACGTATACATTCTGGAACACCGCAACTGTGGGGCCTACCAAGTGTTTCTGGGCGACGAGGGCACTTTCGACGATTCCCACCAGCACCACGACAACGAGCGCTGCCTGCACAACCAATACGCTCAGCAGTTGGCCGCCAAAATCCGGGACTGGAGCCAGACCAGCGGTTACGTACTGCAAGTACAGTGCTTCCTGATGGATCTGCGCGGCAATGTAGAACTGTTGCAAGCTACCGAATCAGAATAAGGTAGGCTTACAATAGTGTGAATGGTTGATCCAGGTCTTTTCATAATTGCTTGATAATAAATTAATTATGAAAAGATGTTTTGCGTTCGATTTACTTAGAGTTTATCGCAGCAAGGGCGCAACGCGCGTGCCGATCAGTTCGATGGAGCGCAGTACCTGCTCGTGAGGCAGCGCTGCTACGTCCTGTTGAAAGGTGACGCGGGCAATGCCGCCCAGTGCCTCACTGTGGCGTTGGATTTTGGCGGCCACTTCCTCAGGGCTGCCGACCAACAGCGCGCCCGTTGGTCCGGCTTGCGCGTCAAACTGCGCCCGCGTCACTGGCAACCCGCCCCGCTCTCGGGCTCGGGCCGAAAAGGTGCGGGCATACCCTGGGAAAAACTCGGTGCGGGCTTGCTCCGACGTTTCGGCCACGTAGCCGAGCGAGTGCAAACCCACCGGCAGCTGCTCGGGTGCAAAGCCCGCCCGGCGGCCGGCTTCGCGGTACAGATCCACCAGGGGCCGGAAGCGGTGGGTTTCGCCGCCTATCACCGCCACCATCAGAGGCAAGCCCAGCGCCCCGGCTCGCACAAACGACTGGGGCGTGCCGCCCACCCCAATCCAGATGGGCAAGGGTTGCTGCACCGGGCGAGGATAGATGCCTTGGCCGGTCAGGGCGGGCCGGAACTTGCCCTGCCAGTGCACGTGCTCATTGGCGCGAATGGTCAGCAGCAGCTCCAGCTTTTCGGCAAAGAGCGCGTCGTAATCAGCCATGTCAAGCCCGAAAAGCGGAAAAGCTTCCACCGACGAAGCCCGGCCCACCACCATTTCGGCGCGGCCCTGGGAAATGAGGTCTAGGGTGGCAAACTGCTGAAATACCCGCACCGGATCGGCGGCGCTGAGCACCGTAACCGCGCTGGTGAGCCGAATGCGCTTGGTGCGGGCCGCCGCGGCGGCCAGAATGACGGTCGGAGCCGAATCAAGGTATTCGGGGCGGTGGTGCTCGCCAATACCAAATACATCGAGCCCGACTTGGTCGGCCCGCTCAATACGGGCCAGGAGCTGCTCCATGGCCTGCGCGCCGCTAAGGGCAACGCCGGTGTCGGGCGGTGCCGCGGCGAAACTGTCTATTCCGATTTCCATCTTGGATATTCTGGCTAGGCGCCCTGCGAGTTGAGGCGGCAATGTTGTGCTTCAAGGTAGGGCAAAAGGCCGCGGCTTCAGAAGCGGGTGGTCAGAAATCAACTTCCTCTTATTTACTCAAGAATGCATGTTCTTTTATAAATAATTCATAGTGAGTATTTTGTGAATACAATGAAGCAAAAACTAGTTAATGACGAGCCCTCTCACCATCGGTGCGCAGCAGAAGCCGATT
This sequence comes from Hymenobacter jejuensis, assembly GCF_006337165.1. Lineage (NCBI taxonomy): Bacteria > Pseudomonadati > Bacteroidota > Cytophagia > Cytophagales > Hymenobacteraceae > Hymenobacter > Hymenobacter jejuensis. Next base: position 542,893 of record NZ_CP040896.1, on the reverse strand, counting down.
GCCCCACGGATCGGTGGCGGCTATGCCTTCTGGCGCCGGTTCCGTGGGAAAGCCAGCCTGCTGCAGACGGGCCGCCGCGGCATCCCGACTGGCGGCGTCGGGCAGCCACAGCTCCCAGGAAAGCAGGCGGGCATCCTGCGCGGTAGCTGCCGGCGAACCTGCTGCCCACACGTTTAGGCCCACATGGTGATGATAGCCCCCAGCCGACACAAACAAGGCGCCGGGCAAGCTCCACGTCACCTTGTCCAGCCCTAGGGCAGCGTGGTAAAAGGCGGCGGCCTGCGCAAGGCTGCCGGTGTAAAAATGCATGTGGCCGATGGTAGTGCCCGCCGGCAGGCCCTGCCAGCGGGTGTCGCCGGCCGCCTGTAGCACAGCGGGTAAGTCCAAGGGATCGAGCGCCGATTGGATTTCGCCCTGCTCACTTACCTGCCACTCGCTGCGCGGACGGTCGCGGTATACTTCCACCGTAATGCCATCAGGGTCAGTTAGATAGGTGGCTTCGCTGTAAAGATGATCTGAGGAGCCTATGCGTACCCCCAGCACGTGGACGTGCCGAAGAAAGCGGCCTAAGTCGGCGCGGGAGGGCAGCAGAATAGCAAAATGATACAGGCCCAGCAGGCCCCGCCGCGGCACCGGCCGCACGCCTAGTTGCTCGTGCAAAACCAGCAGCGCCTGCTCACTGCCGGCCGCCCCCAGCTCAGCCACGGCTCCCGCGGCCGGCGTTCCCTCGCTCCGACGCAGCACCTGAAAGCCCAATACATCTTCGTAAAAAGCCAGGGAGCGCGCCAGATCCGCTATTTGCAGCGCAACGGTGCCGATGCGGATGTCGGCAGGCAGGCGGCCGTCGGGCGGGCGAATCCCGATTTGGTCGGGCGCCAGGGCAGCATAGGGAAGCGGCGTGATGTTCATGGCAGGCATATGTAAAATGGGAATTACAAAGCAGGTACGCACACGACCAGCGCCGCTACTTGCTCAGGCTCAGCTAGTTCATGTACGGTTGTCGGCTAAGTAAGTGCTGCCAGCAAAGGGTTGGATTAGAAATACCTAACGACTGTGGAAGATCTAAAAAACGATGTTTCGTAAACAATTGATTATGTGGTATTTATAAATTAAGGCCAAAAAGGATACGGCCTTGCAGAATGTGTCGTAGCGGAAAGTCGCTACCCACACGGATGGCCGTTGAGCTCCGTAAACCGTTTCGGTTTGAAACAGGATGTAGATGCGCGGGTTAGAGGGGGCATCGGGTTCGCTAACACCTTTACCCAGCCACTTTGGATTTGTGTCCAGCTGTTAATGGGAAGTTGAAGCAATGCTGTTCAACTATAATCATTTGATGAATAAGTGATTATCGGATTTGTAAAAATATTTTAAACAGATGTTTAAAATAAACAGTTAAAGTATTAGCCATGAAGGCTCGCGCCCATGTATCTTTATTCTGTCTTGCAAACTCCTCTCTGACTTTATGAAAAAAGTTGCCGAAGCTGCCCTCGATACCAGCACCGAAGAGCGCATCAAAGAGGCGGCGCGCAAGGTGTTTATGCAAAAAGGCTACGCCGCCACCCGCGTGCGCGACATCGCTGAGGAGGCCGGGATCAACATTGCCTTGCTCAACTATTACTTCCGCAGCAAGGAAAAGCTTTTTGACCTAGTGATGCTGGAAAAAGTGCAGCAGTTTGCCGGCGAGCTGCGGCAAATTATGCTCGACGAAGCCACGTCGCTGCGGGAAAAAGTTGAGCGCATCGCTGCCTTCTACGTCGATTTGCTACTGGCCCAGCCCGAGCTACCACTCTTCATATTCAGTGAGTTACGCACCAATCCGGAAAAGCTGGTCGGTACGCTAGGCGCTAAAAAAGTAGTGATGCAATCGCGGTTTGCTGAACAGCTACGGGAAACGTTGGGCGACAACCACAGCCACACCAACCCCTTTCAGCTCATCATCAGCCTGCTCGGAATGGCCGTGTTTCCGTTTATCGCGCGCCCCATGCTTCAAATTGTGGGCGAGCAAAACGACGCCATGTTTGCCGCTATGATGCAGGAACGCAAGCACTTGCTGCCGCAATGGTTCGACGCAATGCTGAAGAGTAGTTAGTTTTTTTGGACGGCTCTTAAACAAGTTTTTAAAATAGAATTTCAACCGTTGCCTGCTCTATGAAAAAGGTAGTTGCGCTGCTCGGCTGGCTGGCGCTGGCTGGAAGTAGCTGGGCACAAACCCCTTCGCCGCCTCTGACGTTGGCCGACTGCCAGGCGCGGGCCCAGCAGAATTATCCGCTGATCCGGCAGCGGGAGCTTATTCAGAAGACTCGCGAGTATTCCGTGGCAAACGCTGCCAAAGGCTATTTGCCTCAGGTAAGTGTAAGTGGGCAAGCCACTTACCAAAGCCAGACGGTAGACTTCGCGGGGCGCTTTCCGGTGGGCTCGCCGCTGAGCGATGCGTTGCCCAAAATCAGTAAGGATCAATATCGGATTACCGGGCAAATCGAGCAGGTGGTGTACGACGGCGGAGCCATTCGGGCCGCTCAGCAGATTCGTCAGGCCGACGCCGACGTGCAGAATCAGAACCTGGAAGTGAACCTTTACACGCTTCGCGATCGCGTGAACCAGGTGTTTTTTGGGCTGCTGCTGCTGGATGAGCAACTCAAACAAGTCGCGCTGCGCCGCACCGACATCCAAAGCGGCGTCGACAAAACGCAGGCGCAACTGACCAACGGCGTGGCCTTTCGCAGCAGCCTCAACGAGCTAAAGGCCGAGCTGGTAGGAGTAGACCAAACCGTGACTGAGCTACGCGCTACCCGCCGTGCCTACGCCACCATGCTCGGGCTGCTCATCAACGAGCCACTCGATGAGCAAGTGCAGTTGGAAAAGCCTCAGCCCGTGGGGCTTACTCCCCAGATCAACCGCCCGGAACTGGGGCTGTATGAGGCGCAAAAACGCGCTTTCGACGCGCAGGAAACCCAATTGCGGGCGGCGTTACGGCCGCGGTTTAGCGCCTTTTTTCAGGAAAACTACGGGCGGCCAACCTTCAACATCATCAGCAACGACTTCGGCTTTTTCTGGATCGGTGGCCTGCGCCTGAGCTGGAACCTGAGCAGCCTCTACACCACGCACCGCAACGACGTGCAATTGCTGAACCTGAGCAGGCAAAACGTGGACGTGCAGCGCGAAACCTTCCTCTTCAATACCCACCTCACACTCACCCGGCAGCAGGCCGACGTGCAGAAATACCAAGAGCAACTAGCTCAGGACGAGCAGATTGTGGCGCTTCGTACTTCGGTGAAAAATTCGGCCAACGCCCAGCTGCAAAACGGCGTCATCACCAGCCACGAATACATTGTGCAGGTAAACGCCGAGAGCGCGGCGCGGCAGGCACTCGTGCTGCACCAGATTCAGTTGTTGCAGGCCCAATACAGCTACCAGACCACTTCCGGCAACTAATCAGCACGCTTTTGTCATGAAATTTCTGTCAACCCTAACCGTGGCTGCTGCCTGTGTTGCCCTGGCTTCCTGCCAGAAAAAAGGCCCTGATTTCGACGCATCCGGCAATTTCGAGGCGGATGAAGTCATCGTGTCAGCCCAGCAAAACGGCCAGATTTTGTCCTTCAACCTTCAAGAAGGCGACGTACTCAAAGCCGGCACAACGGTAGGCCAGATCGACGTGACCACGGCCCGGCTTCAGCGGGAGCAGGCCCAGGCTTCGATGGATGCGCTGCGCCAGCAAACCAGCAGTGCCGCCCCGCAAGTTGCTCTCACGCGCCGCCAACTGGTGGTGCAGGAAGCTCAGCTTCAGCAACTTCAGCGCGAACGAACCCGCACCCAAAACCTGATTGCCGCCGACGCGGCCACCCAAAAACAGCTCGACGACCTTAATGCTCAAATCACGCAGATGCAGGCCCAACTGGCCGTCACGCGCCAGCAGATCAGGGTGGCGGAGAGCAACACCGCCACTCAAAACCGGGCCGTGCTCAGCAACCGGGCTGCCCTCGGCAAAACGGCAGCCCAGTTTGAAGAACAGATTCGCAAAGGCCAGATCGTCAATCCGATAACCGGTACGGTGCTCACCAAATATGTCTTTGCCGGCGAGGTGGCCACGATGGGCAAGCCGTTGTACCGCATTGCCAACACCGATACGCTCTCGCTGCACGCCTACATCACCGGGACGCAACTGCCGCAAGTGCAGCTGGGCCAGCGGGTTACGGTGCGCATTGATAACGGCGAAAAGGCCTTCAAAATCTATCCCGGGACCATTTCCTGGATTTCGAGCAAGTCGGAGTTTACGCCCAAGACTATTCAGACCAAAGACGAACGCGCCAACCTCGTGTACGCCCTGAATGTGCGGGTCAAGAACGACGGCTACCTCAAAATCGGGATGTACGGTGAAGTATTACTGAATCCACAAGTGTCTCATTAGTAAATAGTTGTAGTATGGGCGCTGTAACGCTGGAACACATCACCAAAACCTACGATAAGGGAACCGTGCTGGCCGTAGATGATGTGTCGTTTTCGGTAGAGCCGGGTGAGTTATTTGGGCTGATTGGCCCGGATGGGGCCGGCAAAACCAGCATATTCCGCATCCTCACTACGCTGCTGCTGGCCGATTCGGGCCGGGCCACCGTGGACGGCCACGATGTGCAGCAGGGCTACCGTGCCATCCGGAGCAGCGTGGGCTACATGCCCGGCAAATTCTCACTGTATCAGGATCTTACGGTGGAGGAAAACCTGAACTTCTTTGCCGCGCTTTTCGAAACAACCGTTGCGGCAAACTATGCTTTAATCAAGGACATCTACGAACAAATCGAGCCTTTCAAAACGCGGCGCGCGGGCAAGCTTTCGGGCGGCATGAAGCAGAAGCTGGCCCTGTGTTGCGCCCTGATTCATAAGCCCACGGTGCTTTTTCTCGACGAGCCCACCACGGGCGTAGATGTAGTGTCGCGGAAGGAATTCTGGGCCATGCTCAAGCGGCTTAAGCAGCAGGGAATCACCATTTTGGTGTCGACGCCTTACATGGACGAAGCCACTCTCTGCGAGCGCATCGCGCTAATACAGGGCGGTAAGATTTTATCCATCGACACGCCCTCGAACGTCATCACAGCTTATCCCCGTAAGCTGTACGCGGTAAAATCCGATGCTATCCATCAGTTGCTCAATGATTTACGTGCTTGTCAATTCGTATACGGCAGTTACGCTTTTGGCGAGTACGTGCACGTCACGTTCCAACAAAACCTGCCGGAAAACGAGGCCGCGCTTCGGCGTTATCTGACGGAGAAAGGCCACACTGGCCTTGAGGTTAAAGCCATTTCGCCCACCATCGAAGACTGCTTCATCGACCTGATGACCAGCGCGCAACCCAGCCAGGCTCATGGAACCGTCGTCCGCTAAAGCCATTGTCTGCCACGAGCTGACAAAGCAATTCGGCGACTTTCGGGCCGTTGACCGGATCACGTTTGACGTGGCGCAGGGCGAGATTTTTGGGTTTTTGGGCGCTAATGGTGCGGGCAAAACCACGGCCATGCGCATGCTCTGCGGCCTATCATACCCGACTTCGGGCCAAGCGACCGTGGCGGGGTTCGACGTGTACCGGCAGCAAGAGCAGATCAAGCGGAACATCGGCTACATGAGCCAGAAGTTTTCGCTTTATGAAAACTTGACCACGCTGGAAAATATCGAGTTTTTCGGCGGAATTTATGGCCTTACCAACCAGCAGCTCAAAGCCAAAAGCGACGAGCTGGTCACCACGTTGGGTCTGCAAAGCGAGGCTAAAAAGCTGGTGGGCAGTCTGCCGCTGGGGTGGAAGCAAAAGCTGGCCTTTTCGGTCGCCATCATTCACGAACCAAAAATCGTGTTTCTGGATGAGCCTACGGGGGGCGTCGATCCGGTGACGCGGCGCCAGTTCTGGGATCTGATTTATGCGGCTTCCGACCGGGGCATCACCAATTTCGTGACCACGCACTACATGGACGAAGCCGAGTACTGCAACCGCATTTCCATCATGGTCGACGGCCGGGTAGAAGCCCTGGATTCGCCGGCTAACCTAAAGCGCGCTCACCACACCGATTCGATGGACGACGTGTTTTATCAGTTGGCCCGTGGTGCCAAGCGCGGCGAGTAAGGCTGTAAGTAGTTTATAGTGAAGTAATTATATTATAGAATGTATTATTTAATAAAACGTCATCCAGAGCGCAGCGAAGGATCTCTACTGCTTCGTTGCCATGCTATATGGATTACTACTGCGGGAGAGATCCTTCGCTGCGCTCTGGATGACAGCCGTGAAGTGGTAAGGGTAAGATTGAAACTATGCAACAATAAAATATTGATAATCAACACGTTATGTTGTGTCGTCTTGGATAAGATTCTGATTTCCTCATGAAACAGCTACTCGTCTTTATTCGCAAGGAATTTTACCACGTCTTCCGCGACCGGCGCACCTTGCTCATCCTGTTTGGCCTGCCCACGGCGCAGATTCTGCTCTTTGGCTTTGCCCTGAGCAGTGAGGTCAAGGACGTTAACCTGGCCGTAGTAGATTTTGCTAAGGACAACGCTTCGCAGCAGATTATCAGTCGGTTGCAGGCCAGCACGCGCTTTCGCCTGCAACGTTCGCTGCTGAGCTACTCGGAGATGGAAACGGCCTTTCGCCGCAACACCATCAAGGCGGCGCTGGTCATCCCGACCAACTTCAACCGCGACTTGCTGCATACAGGCCGCGGGCAGCTGCAAATCATCGCCGACGCTTCGGACCCAAACGCGGCCACTACCATTACCAACTACCTCACAGCCATTGTGGGCGACTACCAGCAGGAGCTAAACCAAGCGGCCGGCGCTTTGCCCTATCAAATAGTGCCCGAAACCCGCATGCTCTACAACCCCGACATGAATGGCTCTCTGAATTTCATTCCGGGGGTGCTGGCGCTGGTTTTGATGATCGTTTGCACCACCCTTACTTCCGTAGCCATTGTGCGCGAAAAGGAGCTGGGCACCATGGAAATCCTGTTGGTGTCGCCGTTTAGGCCGCTGCTGGTGCTCATTGCCAAGGCGGTGCCGTATCTGGTGCTGTCGCTGCTCGACTTCACCCTGATTCTGCTGTTGTCGGTATTCGTGCTGAACGTTGCCATTCAGGGCAGCGTGGTACTGTTATACGTGGTCAGTACCGTTTTCATTATCAGCTGTTTATCGCTGGGCCTGCTGATTTCCAACGTTACGGCTTCGCAGCAAGTAGCCATGCTGGCCTCCATGATGGGCATGATGCTGCCCACGCTGCTGTTTACGGGCTTCATGTTTCCGCTCGAAAACCTGCCTGGTCCGTTGCGGCTCGTGCCCAATATCGTTCCTTCGCACTGGTACTACCTCGTGGTTAAGGCCATCATGCTCAAGGGCTTAGGGTTTGAGGCCGTCTGGAAGGAAACGCTTATTCTGGGGCTTATGGCGGTGGTGCTGCTGGGCATCAGCTTGCGCAACTTCAAAATCCGGCTGACATGAGAACCTTGTTTTTCCTGCTGCGCAAGGAATTCCGGCAGATTTTCCGCGACAAGAGCATCCTGGCCATGATTTTCATCATGCCCTCGATCCAGCTGATAATCATGCCTTTAGCAGCCAACTACGACGTCAAGAACATCAACCTGGCCGTCGTCGACAACGACCACAGCAGCTATTCGCGCCGCCTGATTGCCAAAGTCGGCTCGTCGGGCTATTTCCGGCTTGCGGCCTACGCGCCTTCGTTTAGGCAGGGGCTGCGGCTGGTTGAAGACAATAAGGCCGACCTTGTGCTGGAAATCCCCAATGGCTTCGAGCGCAACTTGGTGCGCGAAGGCTCGCAGCAGCTTTCGCTGGCCGTGGACGCCATCAACGGCACGCGTGCCAGCCTGGGCGGTGCCTATCTCACGCGCATCATCGCCGATTTCAACCAGGGCATACGCCTCGAATGGCAAAGCCCGCCGTCGGCTGCCACCATCGACATCGCTTCTTCCAACTGGTACAACCCGCTGGGCGAATACCGATTCTTCATGGTGCCGGCCATTTTGGTGCTGCTGCTCACAATGGTGGGCGGCTTTCTCACGGCCCTGAACATTGTGCGCGAAAAGGAAATCGGCACCATCGAGCAGATCAACGTGTCGCCCATCCAAAAATGGCAATTCATTCTGGGCAAGATGATCCCGTTCTGGATTCTGGGCATGATCGTCTTCACCATCGGGCTCATCATCGCTCGCGTGCTCTACGGCATCATTCCGGTCGGGAGCCTGCCCACGCTTTACCTGTTTGCGGGCGTGTATCTGGTGGCGCTGCTGGGGTTTGGCCTGCTGATCTCGACCTACAGCGAAACGCAACTTCAGGCCATGTTCGTGGCGTTCTTCTTCATCATGATTTTTATCCTGATGAGTGGGCTGTTCACGTCCCTCGACAGCATGCCGCCGTGGGCGCGCTACATTGCGTATTGCTCGCCCGTAACGCACTTTATTGAAGTGGTGCGCATGATTGTGCTGAAAGGCAGCGGGCTGGCCGACGTTTCACGCCAACTGGGCTACGAAGTGATTTTTGCGGTCGTGCTGAACACCTGGGCCATTCTTAACTACCACAAAACCACGTAAGCGCGGCTTTTCAATCGATATCCGGGGTGTAGAGACGCGAGGTGTCGCGTCTCTACACCCTGTGTTGTGACTTGTAGATTGCTTGAAATCAGGGTTTTACTTCGCGTCGTTAACTTCGATCCAGTACCCGTCGGGGTCTTGTAAGTAGATTTGCTTTACCCCGTCGGCGCGCAGCGTGGGCTCTTTGCCTTCGCCTTTCAGGTTGGTGTACGCCACGTTTGTCTTTTCCAGGTGGCCGATAAAATCGCTGAGCGACGCCACGGCGAAGCACAAATGGATGTTCTTGTTGGTGATGGGCGCGCAATCGCGCTGAATCACATGCAGTTGCAGGTTCGGCCCAATCTTGAGCCAAGCATGGATGCCGTCGTTGAAGGGATTGGCAATCTCCTCCAAGTACATCACGTTGTGGTAGAAGGCAACGCTCTTTTTCAAGTCCTTCACGCACACAGCCGCGTGGTTGAAAGTAGGAGTGGAGCTGGCTTTCGCCTGGCTATGCGCTGGCTGCACTCGGAAAAAACTGCACAACAGGAGCAAAACGAAAAGTTGTTTCATTATGTAAGTGATTGATTATTAAACGTTTGTGAAATAGCTATTTCCAAAGAAAACAGCAGGACTAACAGCTGCTTTCACGGCCGTTGGTCCTGCTGTTTCAGGGTAGCTCGCGCGTCCGTTATTTGGAGGCGACGCTTTTTTTGGCGAAGTCGGCGGCAGCATCGTTGAGCTGCTTCGTCGTCAGCGTTTTGCCACCTTCGTCGATGAGCACGCGGTAGCGGAACGTAACCGATTCACCCTTCTTGAGCGTGAGGTTTTTCTCACTCGCGTTGTTGGTGAAGATCTTCTCGCCCAAGGGGTTAGCCGCAAACAAACCGTAGCCGCGGGCGTGCCAGAAGGTCGGGTAGTTTGGGTTCTTCGGGTGGTCGAGAATAGCAATCGTTACCGAATCCTGGCCCATTTTGCCGTAGAGCTTGCACCACGCGCCGCGCGTGCTCCAGGCGTCATTGCCCCGTTTGCCGGCGCTGGTGACGTAGTTGCCATTGGGCGTCTTGTCGGTGCCCGCCTTCACTACCGTCACGATGCCTTTGCTGTCGGTGAACTTCTCGTCCTTGTCCGACGGCATTTGCAGCTCGTGGGCGACGCGCAGGCCCAACAGGCCGTCTTTGGCGTCGGTGAACTTCACTTCCGTGTTGGCTTTTAGGGTCGTCACGCGGTCGATGGTGCGCTCGCGGTCGGTACCGCTAAACTCAAACCGGGTAGTTTCTTCCAGCAAAACCTCGTTCTTCTGGTTGGTCCAGTTGGCGTGGTAAGCCAGCGTGCCGGTCGGGCCGCTGGTCGTGCTGATGATCTTGTCGGTTTTGATCCAGCCGTACGAGCCTTTCTTCTCTTTCGGAATGGCGTAGGAGTTGTTCCAGAAGTCTAACCCATTGACATTCTCGAAGTTAAACCACAGCCCAATGTGGTGCGGGTGATCGGTGGGGTCGCCGGGCTTGGGGTTGAGCGGAAAGCCGCGCGTGACCACCGTGTTGTTGGCGGCCCGCAGTGGGTACAGCACCGGCTTTTCCAGTGTATCGGGATACAAGAAGCTGGTAAACAGTTTATTGCCCACAAACACGTCAATCTTCTTGGCCTTGGCGTCCTTTGTAACCCGAACGGCCTCCGTTTTCTGGGCGCTGGCGTTCGTAAGGCTCGCCAGCGTCAGCAGCAAGGCACCCCCACAGGGTATCGCGAATTTTAGCATCGTTTCTTGATTTAACGGCTTAGGCAAGGAAAGGCTTGCCGCCCACCATTACTTCCTGGGTTTTCTCGTCGAAAGTGGCTTTCTGGCCCGAGTGCACGGCCGCGTTGGTCATGATGGTGGCAATGGAATGGCTGTAGCCAGCTTCTACGGGCGCATTGGGCGTCTTGCGGCTGCGCACGCACTCCATCCAGTTGCGGACGTGGTTGGAAGTCAGCTTGTCGCCGCCCGTGTTGGCTGACGCGATCACCGGCTCCGCTGCCGACAGGCTGGTTTCGGGCAGCAGGTTGGGCTTCATCTTCATCTGAGCCGCCATTTTCTCGGTCAGGCCACCTTTAGGCGAAACCATGTTGGTGTTCAGGTTCAGCTCGCCGCCGTTAGAGTAGTAAATCTCGGCGGGGTGCTCGTCGCCGTTGTGCATCCGCGAGCCGAAGGTTACTTGGAAGCCGTTGGTAGGATCGTTGGCAGGGCCGTAATCGAATACCGCTGTGATGGTATCCCAGTTGCGGCGGCCGTCTTTCCAGGCGTAAATGCCGCCGTTGGCTACCACGCTGCGGGGGTGCTGCAAGCCGCTGAACCAGTGCACGGTATCAATCTGGTGGCTCATCCACTGGCCGGGCAGGCCCGAAGAATAAGGCCAGAACAACCTGAACTCTAGATATTTACGTGCATCGAAGGCTTCCATGGGCCGGTTCATCAAGTACCGCTTCCAGTCAGTGTCCGACTCTTTCAGCAGCGGCACCAAGTCGGGGCGACGCCACCGGCCGGGCTGGTTGACGTTCCAGGTCAGTTCCACCATCGTGATGGGCCCGAACTTGCCCGACTTGATGAAGGCTTCGGCCGCGTGGTAGTTGGATCCGCTGCGGCGCTGCGAGCCGATCTGCACGATTTGCTTGGAAGCTTTGATGGCTTTCAGGGCAGCGCGGTTGTCCTCCATCGTTTCGGCGAAGGGCTTTTCGCAGTACACATCGCAGCCGGCTTTTACGGCCTCGATGGCGTGGCGGGCGTGCTGGAAGTCGGCGGTGCTGACAAACACGGCATCCACCGCCTTCTTGTCGTACATCTCCTCGTTGTTGCGGTAGGCCGCTACGTCGTGGCCCATTTTGGCTTTCCAGGCGGCGGCGCCTTCTTCGCGGCGCTTGTTCCAGATGTCGGAAACGCCGACCACGTCGAAATTCAGCTCTTTATAATGCTCCATGAAACAGGGCATGTGCGAGCCTTTGTGGCGATCGGAAAAACCAACTACGCCGACGCGCACGCGGTCGTTGGCCCCGATGATTCTTTTATAGCTGCTGGCCGACCACGCTACCTGCGAAAACATGACGCCGGCGCTAGCGAGGGCCGCCTGCTTGATAAAGTGCCGGCGGGCGTTGGATTCGTTAGATTCGTTTGACATGGGAAAGGAATTAAGGAAAGGGTAGGACTAGTTATTTAAGCTCTTTGATTTTGATGCTGCGGAACGACACTTGGTTGCCGTGATCCTGTAGCAGGATGTGCCCTTTGGGCGCTTCCCCGAAGTTCGGCCAGATGTGGTGCTTGCTCTGCGCCACGAGGTCGCGGAACTCCTTGGAGCCGCGCGTATATTCCAGCACTTTCGCGCCGTTCAGGTAATGCTCCACGCGCTTGTCGGGGTAAGACACGATGCGGCCCACGTTCCACTCACCGATGGGATGGATGAAGCGCGGATTTTTGTCGGCCTTGATTAAGTCGTATAACGAAGCCAGCGTACGGTTGCCGTCGCGGCCGAGCTTAGCGTCGGGGTGGCGATCGTCGTCAAGTACCTGATATTCAGGGCCGATGGAAGAGCCCTCCGACTTTTCGGCCAGCGTCACGAAGTATTTCACACCGCTGTTGGCACCGGGCGTCAGCTTGAACTCAAACGACAGGTCGAACGACCCAAACTCGTCTTTGGTCACGATGTCGCCGCCGTTGGCCGCTTCCTTGCCTTCCGACGAAAGCACGGTCATCGTGCCGTCGGTAGTTTGCCAGCCCTGGGCCGGGAAGGTGGTAGCCTTCGCACTGCGCCAGCCTGCCGAGGTTTTGCCATCAAACAGCAGCTTCCAGCCGTGTTCTTTTTCGTAGGGCGTGAGGTAGTTGGGCACGAAGTTCACCACATAGATATCCGCCGGAAACGGGCTCGGCTTCAGGTCCGTGGTTTTGATCTTGATGTTCTTGAAGTAGATCTTCTTGCCTTCCTGCTCCTTCGTGTTGATGGCGTGCACCTGCAAGCCAATAAACCCTTTCGGGTCCACCGGATCGACGACATAGGCGACGGGCTGGCCGTTGAGCCAGGTTTTGGTCTCGTTGCCGATGCACTCAATTTTCAGGTGGTTGTATTGGCCCTGCTTGTAGAGGGTTTTGGCCTTCGGGTTGAGGTCCAGCGGGTAGAGCCACTGGCGGCGCGCCTCATCGTAGACGCCGCCCGACCAGGCCCGCTCCGAAGGGTCAATCTCGATCTGCCGACCGTAGACTTTGCCTTCGTGACCGGGCGTGTTGAAGTGGCTGCGCGTCTGTACGCCCGTGTTGCTCACGGGGCTTTCCAGCATAATGTCGATTTCCAGTTGAAAGTCGCCGTATTCCTTCTCGGTCGTCAGGAAGCTGTTGCCCGAATTCATGACCGTCGTGCCGACAATCACGCCATTTTCAACTTTGTAATCGGCTGTGCCGCCCAGGCGTTTCCACCCGTTCAGGGTTTTGCCGTCGAAGAGGTTCTGCCACGCGTCGGCAGCTTTTGCCAGACTCTGGTGAGGCTGTACGAAAGCCAGCGATGCCACCGCAACGTAGGCAGCCAATGATCTGAATTTTGCCAATGTGTTGATTGATAAAGGTTTACAGTTTGTTCATTTCAACAGCTACGAAACCAACGGTTTAGTATCCCGGATTTTGGGGGAAGGAGGCAACGCCGCCAGCCGTCCGGTCGATTTGGTCCTGCGGAATAGGCCGCACTTCGTGTTTGCCCGCTTTGATGTTGGGGGCCGCATCTGGGTTGTAAAGCTTGACGCGCTCAATCAGTTTGCCCCAACGCTTCAGGTCGAACCAGCGGAACATTTCGCCTTGCAGCTCGCGCTCACGCTCTTCCATGATGAAATCCATAGTGAGCTGGCTTGCTGTGATTTGCATAGCAGCTTCTTTGCCGGGAAACGCCGCCCGCCGCCGCAGCGTGTTGATGAACGGCAGCGCTTCGGTTACTTTGCCTTGTTTTACAAGTGCTTCAGCAGCAATAAGATACGTTTCGGCCAAGCGGAACATCAAGAAATCGCGGCTGCCGGGCTGATACTGCAAGTCGGGGCGAATAGGGTCCAGAAACTTGGTCAGCGTCGGGAACAGGTTGGGCCGGTACAAGCTCGGTACCAATACTTGATAGGGCTTTTTGGCCCGTTGCGCCAGCGTCCATTCCACGCCGGGCAGGTAGATGGCGGTGTCGCCAGCCTTCACGGTGATCGACGATTTCGACGTATCGAACAGGTTCGTGAACGTGCCGGGGTTGTTGGAATAATATACCGTCCGGAAGCTCTTGGCATAGCGCGAATCGTTGACGCGGTCGGCGTACACCGTATTCAGCAAATACTCCGTAGGCCGGAACCGGCGGAAGGGGCGCCCCAAATCGATGCTGCGCTTCATGCCCGCTTGCGCGTCGTACTCCATCACAAAGTACAGGTGGGTCTCGTTGCCGACGCCGTTGGTGGTAGGGTCAGAAGTGTATTGGGTAGCAAAAATGACCTCGTCGTTGATCTCGCCGGCACCTTGCTGAAACACGCTGGCAAAATCGGGCAGCAGCTTGTAGGTGTAGTTCTTGATAACGTTCTGGGAATAAGTAGCCGCTTTGGCGTAGTCATCGGCGGCGGCAGCTTCTGAGGTGGCTTTGGTGAGGTACACCCGCGCCAGCAGGTGCTCGCAGGCGCCTTTGGTTACGCGACCATAATCAGGGGTGGTGGCCGTCAAATCGGGCAAGGCCGACTCCAGATCCTGTACGATAGCTGCGTAAACCTCTTTCACAGGCGTACGGGTAGCCACTTTGTTGGCCGTGGTGCTCTGAGACAGCACCAGTGGAACTGCGCCATACTGCTGCACCAGCACGAAATAGTGGTGCGCCCGCAGAAACTTGACTTCGGCTATCCGGCGCTTCTTGGTGGCCTCGTCGAGGCCCGTCACGTTCGGGGCTTGGTCAATAACGGCGTTGGCCGTGTTAATGCCAATGTAGAAGGCGTTCCAGATATCGATGATGGGCTGCGTACGGCTATCCAACTGGGTCGTGTACTGATTCATATACTTGTAGGTGCCGTCGGAACCAAACGTATAAGTATCAGTGCCAAAGACAGTTACGTCCATGCCGTTTTCGCGGCCGTAAAAGTCGCGCAGCGAGGAGTACACGGCTTTCACGCCGGCTTCGAAGCCCGCGGCCGTGGTGAGGTAATCAGCTCCCACCTGCGAAACCACGGTTTCCTTTAGTAGGTCTTTGCAGGAAGGGGTGGTCAGCAACAGCAGGGCTGCCGCCAAAAGTGAAGTGCTGTATTTCAAGGTCTTCATGTCTCGATGATTTGAAAATGCTAGGGGCGGGCCTTAAAATTTCGCGTTCACGCCAAACGTAATCTGCCGCACCGAAGGAATCTGGTTGGCATTCACGACATCCGACGTTTCGGGGTCGATGCCTTTGTACTTCGAGCGGTATTGGGCGAAGATGAACGGCTGCTGAATGCTGGCGTATACCCGCAACCCCGTGATTTTGAGGCTCTCTATGAAACCCGGCGAGAAATTGTAGCCGAAGTTGATGTTACGCACCTTCACGAAGGTGCCATCGAAGTATTGCAACGTCGAATTGTAGACCGGGAACTCTTGGTCCTTGTTGGGCCGGGGGAAGTCGTTGGTCGGGTTGGTTGGCGTCCAGTAGTTGATGTCCAGGTTGTTGTAGCGGCCGGCCAGCTGGTTGGTGCCGAGGTGGAAGTCGCTGCGGATCATGTTGCCTACGCGGGCATACACGAAGAATGACAGGTCGAATCCCTTGTAAGCGAAGCGGTTGGTGATGCCGCCGGCCCATTTCGGTATCGTGGAGCCCAAGATGATGCGGTCATTAACAGCGTCGATTTTGCCGTCGCCGTTCTGGTCTTTGATCTTGATCTGGCCAACTTTCTGGCCGAAGGCAGCGGCTTGCGTTTCCTCGCCTAGCTGCCAGATGCCGATCTTCTGATAATCGTAGTACACTTGCAATGGCTGTCCGATAAAGCGTTGGTTACCAACGTCATCGCTTTTGCCATTGAATAGCTCGACAATGGCCTCGCGGTTGCGGGTAAACTGGAGGTCCGTCGACCACTTGAAGCCGCTGGGGGTGTTCACGTTTACGGTCGTCAGGGTTACTTCTACGCCCCGGTTGCGGGTGTGGCCTACGTTTTGCAGTACCCGGTCAAAACCATTGGAGATAGGTAACTGATTGTAAAGCAACAAGTTACGTGTATCAGCTTGGTAGGCTTCGATCGAGCCGTATACCCGGCCTTTCCACAGGCTAAAGTCGGCCCCGACGTTGGCGGTGCTGGTCGTTTCCCACTTCAGGTCGTTGTTGCCCAACGTACCCACGCGGTAGCCATAGGCCGGCGACGTGCCGAAAGCGTAGCTCGTGCGAGCCAGCAAGCTTTGGGTCTGGTAAGGCGAAATACCGGTGTTACCAATCGAGCCGTAGCTGCCCCGAAGCTTCAACTGGTCAAGCCACGAAAGGCCTTTGAAGAACTCTTCGTCGCCTACATTCCAGCCCAAGGCCATGGAAGGGAAGAAACCGTATTTGTTGTTCGAGCCGAAACGGGAAGATCCGTCGTAGCGGCCGGTCAGCGTTATCAGGTATTTCTCCTTGAAGTCGTAGTTGACGCGACCCATGAACGATTGCAGCGTCCAGGTTTGCAGGTCGGTGCCGGGGGCGTTGAAAGAGCCTGCCTGGCCCAGGTTATAAAACATCTGCGATTCGGCCGACACGGCGTTTACGTCGATAAAGCCGGTTTCGTAGTTGTCGCGCTGAATTGAGTGCAGAGCCGTCAGGTTCAGGTTGTGTACCGAATTGAAGGTTTTGTTATAGGTCAGGATGTTCTCCACCGTGTAGTTGAAGCGCTGGCCGTACTCGGTGCGGGCCGTAGGCGCGCCTAAGCGGCGGGCGTTGGTGAAGGTGCCCGTAAAGCGCCCAAAGCGCTGGTTGGTGAAGTCAGGGCCGAAATTGACGCGGTATTTCAGGCCATCTGCAATTTTCCACTCGCCGTACACACTGTTGAAGATGCGGACGGTTTTGGTTTGGGCGACGTTGGCGCCTGGCACTACTTCAGCAGCAGGGTTGGAGCGCAGGCCGTCGGGAGTCGGCAGGAAGATCAGCGTGCCGTTGTCGTCATAAGGCTTACCCAGCGGGTTTTCCGACAGAGCGCCGGCAAACGGGTGGAAGCCGCGTGCTACGTAGTTGGGGTTCGGGAAGCCGTCGAACGAAGGGTTGTTGATGGGGCTATCGGAACCGTTGTTAACGCTGTATACCCCGAACGTAGACGTACCAATCCGGATGCGGTCGTTGATCTGGTGATCGAGGTTGACGCGGAAGGTATAGCGGGTGAAATCCGTCGTTTTCAGGATGCCTTTTTCCTGGAAGTAGTTGCCCGAAACCGAGAACTGAGTCTTTTCGCTACCGCCCTGTACGCCAACCTGATGGCTCTGGATGGAGCCCGTGCGTAGTAATAAGGACTGGTAGTCGGTGCTGCGGCCCGAGGCAATGCCGTCCAGCTCGATGGCCGTGAAGGTTTTCTTGTCGGAGGCAACCGGGTCTTTGTCATCGTAGATGCCCGCCGTACGGTAAGCTTCGCGCTTGTAGTCGGCAAATTGCTGCCCGGTCATGACGTCTACCTTACCCAGCGGGTTGGAAAAGCCGCCGTATCCATCGTAGCTCACCACTGTTTTGCCCGCTTTGCCGCGCTTGGTAGTTACCAGCACCACGCCGTTGGCACCGCGCGAACCGTAAATACCGGTAGCCGAGGCGTCTTTCAGAACTTCCAGAGAAGCAATGTCTTGTGGGTTAATATCATCGATGCCACCCGCTACCGGAATGCCGTCAACGACATACAGCGGGTCATTAGAAGCGTTAATGGAGCGACGCCCCCGGATGCGCACCGTAACGCCACCGCCGGGCTCACTGCCCGACTGAATGACGTCGACACCGGCTGCCCGGCCCTGCAAGGCCTGGCGGGCATTGGTTACCGGCAATTCAGCGATTTCCTTGGACGAAACCGAAGAAATGGCGCCGGTAGTCTGGCTTTTCTTTTGCGTACCATAGCCTACTACCACTACATCGGCCAGCGCGTGCACATCCTCTTTCAGTGTGACGTTGAGCTGCTTGCGTCCGTCAATGTTGACGGTCTGGGCCACCAAGCCCACCGAAGAAATTACCAGCGTATTGGAGCCCGCAGGCACTTTCAGCGAGAATTTGCCGTCGCCATCGGTGCTGGTGCCGGTGGTGGTACCTTTCACCTGAATCGTGACGCCGGGCAGTCCGCTGCCTTTCTCGTCTACAACCCGGCCGCTGATGTCAGTTCCGGCTTGCTGCGCCCAGGCCCCCAAGGAGGCGCAGATCAGCAGCAGCAACGTAAGAAGGGGCACCCTAAAGTGTCGTGAGTACAGTGCAGTCATGTGATGGGAGTTGGTTAGGTGAAGGAAGATGTGAAGAAGCTATTGCGGTGTTCATGCGCTGTACTTTTTCGAAAAAAGACAGGCCAATCTTAAATCCCTGATTTACTGCTAGCTATGCAAACTTTAGGGTAATCTATAAGGAATGAGCGTGAATGGGAGGCGAATCAGGATTTTTATTTCCGCAAACGTTGTCGGAACTTTTGCGCTACGAAGGCATCTAGTTGAAAGATAACGAATTAAGCCGTTTTCATCCTGCGCTTGCCTGTCAGCATAAAAACTGGCTATAATCTGGAAAAACAGGGAATGTCAGGCTTTGCTGTATGGTTAGGGTCCAACCGCAACTGATATTCGTCATAAAAAACAGCTCTGCCTTCCTGTACTCTCATGGGCGAACCGCTTGACGGCCGCGCAGCGTCGGGAACAAAGCGCTCTGCGGCAGCATTTTGCATGGGGCAACGTGCCCACAAGTACTACCTTTGGCAAAGCTGGGGCCTGTAAGTACAGGATGCAGCTTGTTTATAAGCAGCCGAACTTCCTTTTTTGCACCTTCCGCAATCCTTTCCGGCGCCTTTGGCAATCACCGCCGGCGTTGTCCCACTCTATATAGTTAGTAGCTGCATGATTTTAGGCTTCCTTTTAGCAACGATGCTTTGGCTGCTTCCGGCAGCTCCGGCTCCGTTGCGGGCTTTCCACCTCAACGGGTATGCCCAGGGAACCACGTATGCCATTACTTACTATGCAACTGACAGTCTGGTAACTACCGACGACGTAACGCGGCAACTAGCTGAAATTGATGCTTCGCTGTCGCTCTACAAGCCGGGCTCGTTGATCAACCAGTTCAACCAATCGCGGCGGGGCGTTGTCGCCGATCGGCATCTGCGCACCGTCGTTCGCAAAGCTTTGCAGGTGTACCAAGATACAGACGGCCTCTTCGATGCCACCGTCGAACCTTTGGTGCGGGCCTGGGGTTTTGGGACGGAACATATTGCCGCGCCGCCTACGCCGGCCGCCATTCAGGCGATACTGCCGCAGGTCGGGTCCGACAAACTTCATCTGCGGGGTGATTCGCTGGTGAAAGACCGGCCCGGCGTGCGCATCGACCTCAACGGCATTGCCCAAGGTTACACCGTCGATGTGCTGGCCATGCTACTCGAGAGCAAGCGCATTCGCAACTACTTAGTAGAGCTGGGCGGCGAAATTCGGGTGCGAGGCCGCAAATGGCCCAGCGGCGAGCCGATGCGGATCGGGATTGAGCGGCCCGATAGCAGTGATTTGCACCCAGCTGATATGCAACAAGTTATTCAGGTGAATGCTGGGGGCATTACTACTTCCGGTAATTATCGCAAATTTAAGCAGTGGGGCGCCACAAAAAGCGCGCATCTGATGGACCCGAAAACCGGGTATCCGTTTAATAATGAGATGATTAGCATAACGGTAGTGGCACCCGATGCCTTTACCGCTGATGCATACGACAACGCCCTGATGGGCATGGGACTGACCAAAGCGCTCGCATTTCTGCGTCGGCACCCCGATCTTCAGGCGTATGTAATTTACCAGCGCCCCAACGGCGCCATTGCCGACACAACCACGCAGGGATTTCAAAGGTTAATTTTTCACTGATGACGGACTTTCCAAGACGAGATTTTCTCAAAAAAACAGGCATGCTGACCGGCGGCCTGCTGTTGAACGGTGGGTTGATGGACGCATTTGCGGCGCCGGCTGCCACCGGCAAAATCAAAATTGCCGTCATCGGGTGCGGCGACCGCGGCACGGGCTTGCTGAAAGTGTTGCAGGAACTGCCTGACAAGTTTGAAGTCGTGGCCCTCTGCGACGATCTGCCGTTTCGCCTGCGCGACGCCCAGAAAATCGGCTCGGCCAACAAAGCCAAAACCTACGCCGATTACCACGCCCTGCTGGATTCGAAGGCGGTGGAAGCCGTAATTATTGCCGTGCCGCTCAACATGCACTTTCCCATTGCCAAAGCGGCGCTGCAAGCTGGCAAGCAGGTGTACCTCGAAAAGACCATGACCTTCGATATTCCGCAGGCCTTGGAACTGGTGCAACTGGCGCAGGCACGGCCCAACCAAACGTTGCAGGTGGGGCACCAGTACCGCTACTCGCCGCTGTATTACCGGGTGAAGGAGATGATCAAGCAGGGCTATTTGGGCAAGGTAACCCAGATTGATTGCCGCTGGGACCGCAACGGCAGCTGGCGCCGGCCCGTGCCCGAGCCGGGGCTGGAACGCAAAATCAACTGGCGCATGTACCGCGAATATTCGGGTGGATTGGCGGCGGAGCTGCTCTCGCACCAGATGGATTTTATCAACTGGGCTTTCGAAACGCACGCCGACGAAGTATTTGGCACCGGTGGCATCGACTACTACAAAGACGGTCGCGAAACCTACGACAACGTGCAGGTGATGGTGCGCTACGCCCAAGAAGGCATGGTTGGCAACTTCGGGGCGACGTGCGGCAATGCCCGCGATGGCTATTTATTTAAGCTCAAAGGCACGAAAGGCACGATTTCGCTGCTCGTTGACGAGGGTGTATACTACCCCGAAAAGGAAACTTTGAAGCAGTACGGCACCGTGGACGGCGTAACCGGCGCCACCAAAATTACGTGGAACAAGGAGGGTGGCCTTGCCATCACCACCGGTTCCGAGCCGTTGAAAGATGGCTCGTGGTATGCCCTGAACGACTTTTACCGGGCCGTACGCGAGAAAAAGATGCCCGATTCGAACGTGCTTACGGGGGCGCGCACGGCTTGCACGGTGCACATGGCCAACCAAGCCATTTACAACCACACCATCGAGAAGTGGCACCCTGAGTATAGCTTCACATAACAGGTTATGAAATCGCAAAAAATCCCGTTGACTTCGCCAAAAAGGCAGTCAACGGGATTTTTTGTAAGTGATTGATTGTCAATATGTTATATATCAGAGTACGAAGCGGGGTGTAGCATGTACTTGTCCATGCGCAGCATGTTATTAGCGTACTCAGGCATGGCCTTGAGCTTTACCCACTCTGGGTCGGCGCCGAATGCTTTCCAGTGCGCCTCTTGGTCTGCCGTGTTTTCGAAGGTGGAGAGGTACATCAGGTTCGGCATTTTGCTGCCTGCCACTACCTGCCCACAGAATACAGTGTTGAAATTCAGGCGCTTAAAAATATTGATTTCGGCGTTGTTGAACTGCGCTACTTTGTTGAGGTGCAGCTTTTCGGTGGCGCCTTCGTAGCTGCGCAGCTCGTATACGCGCTCATTAGGTCCCGATTTCAGAGCCGGCAGGTGGAAGTTTGGCATGCCCGTAAAGGCATTCATCAGCACGGTTTCGATGCGGCTGTACACGGGGTTGTCGAAGGGCGCGTTGAGGTAATCTTGGGCGCTGGTTTGGTATTGCTTGTCCTTCTCCAAGTCCGAATCCAGCTTCAGAAATTGTTCTCCCGAGCTAAACGGAACAAACACGAAAATAAGTTGCTCTGTTGGGACAGGCGCTGCGGCATCGGTTGCAGCGATGGGCTTGAACACCCCGACCTTGGCAATTCCAGCCCGGTGCAGCGCCGGCAAATACGCCTGGTGCAGGTATTTGTCGAGGCGGGCTTCCTGGTCTTTGTTCTGTAAGTGGTAAATCTTGAGTTGGTAGAAATCGCGTTTCGGGGCTGCGCCGAACCCTTGCAAAGTGCTGGCCAGCCACAAAAAAATCAAGCAGAGAGTAACTCGCTGTATGTGCAAAAGCTTCATAGAGAGGTAGTTAGTTTGGTGGTTTTGGTGACGTCTGAGAAATGAGAAAGTAGAAAGGTCTTAGCGAAAGTCAAACCACAGGCTGCCCTTGATAGGCGTGTAGTTGAGCATGAAGTTTTTCTGACTTTGCGGTCCCATCAGGGCCGCTGCCTGAAATTTGGTGCCGATGGGCGCAATGGCTGTCAGAAATCCGAGGTTACCGTCGGGGAAAGCGGGAACCGTGTTGTCGGTGCGGGCCCCGGCCGGCCGGGCCGGTTTGAGCATTTGCAGAAAGATAGATTGGTCGTCGGAGTAGACGGTAAACGGCGATTCTTTGTTCTCCACGACCACCCAATACAGGTCGGCGTGATAGCCCTTAAACTCCGGATACTGCCAGGTTTCGCCCGTGATGGAGTTGTTGTAGTCTTTGTGCCAAACGCCAAACTGCTGGCCCTTCAGGCGGTTTTTCCACACCCGATACGGCCCACGCCCCAGCCATTTCATGCCCGTGATTTTTTCCTCGGGATAATTAAACGTGATGCCCATAAAATCGGCGTCGCCCTTCTGCGAATACTGGTATTCGAGCTTGGCCGGCTTGCCAGCCGCAAACAGCCACTTCACGTGAAACTCCGAAGGCCCGCCGTAATCGGCTTCCACGACGTGGCTGTCGCCGGCCGCGTAGTGTCGAAACTTCTGGAGCGAGTGGTGTACACCGGCCTGTACAGGCCCGCCCGACAACGAGATTTCGCCTTTCGCATTGACCACCTTTTGCAGGTACCCGGTGCTTTTGTCAAAATAATAACTCACGCCGTCGGCTTTCACCAGCAAGCTGACCACTTGCTCCGTTGCTTCGATGGCCGGTGCTGCTGATTTAGCAACAAACTGCTTATCAATATCTTGTGGATATCTAATCGGCATCGTCCAAGTGAAAAGCTCGCGCTTGTCGGGGCCGTATGCGGTCAGGTAGAGGGCGTCGCTTTGGTGCCAGTTGGAGGGAAGCTTGAGCGCCAGTGTCCCTTTCGTGCCCGGTGCCAACGCCGGTGGCTGCGCGGTGCCGGTCGCGTTATTCTTGGGCGCAGTGGTCGTACTATTGGGCGCCGGGAACGACACGAGCCGCCACGCAAACGAGCATTGGTTCAGGTCGGTGTACAAGTAACGGTTTTCTACCTCCAGCCGTCCGTCGAAGCCGGGCGCGAGAAACTTCTTGTCGATCACGACTGGCGACCACAACTCTTTGATGGTGAAGAAGCTGGCTTCTTTTTCGCGGTGGGGCCC
Organism: Hymenobacter jejuensis; assembly: GCF_006337165.1. Classification (NCBI taxonomy): domain Bacteria; kingdom Pseudomonadati; phylum Bacteroidota; class Cytophagia; order Cytophagales; family Hymenobacteraceae; genus Hymenobacter; species Hymenobacter jejuensis. The sequence continues at coordinate 519,957 of NZ_CP040896.1, read as the reverse complement.
TAGGATGCCATCGGGGGCTTGGTCACCGGCGGCATCCAACTTGCCGTTCTGGTCGGTGCGGACTACGGCTTCGTCGTGGAGGGCCCACAAAAAGCCCCCGCCAAAGTAAGGATGGCGGCGCATCAGGTTCCAGAAATCTTCGAGTCCCGCGCCGTGCCCGCCGTCGAAAAGGCCGTGCATAAACTCCGTTGGGAAGAAGATTTCCTTGCCGTAGAGCACGGAGTTCTGCACGTAGTTGTAGTCGGGGTAGTGCTTGGTATCGGTGCCGTTGAAGCGCTCCCAGGGGTGAATCACCGGGCGTTTTTGCGGGTCGTAGAGGGCATAATCGGCGTCGAGACCAAAGTTGAAGCCGCCCTCGTTGCCGTTGTCCCAGAGCACAATAGAAGGGTGGTTGACGTCGCGCACAACCAGTTCCTTCACCAGCTTGCGCCCCACCAAAGTATCGTATTTGGCCTGCCAGCCGGTGAGCTCATCCAGCACAAAAAGCCCCAACGAATCGCACACGTCCAGAAAATGCTGATCGGGTGGGTAATGCGACATGCGCACGGCGTTCATGTTCATTTCCTTCATTAGGCCCACGTCGAGCAGACTGAGCTGCTTGCTAAGCGTACGCCCCGATTCGGGCCATTCGCTGTGCCGGCACACGCCTTTGAAGTAGATTTTCTGCCCGTTGACGTACAGCCCATCCTGCGGCCGGAGCTCCATGGTGCGGAACCCAAATCGTTGCTTAATCCGATGCACTGCGCCTTTGGCGTCAGCAAGCGAAACGATGAGGTTGTAAAGCTTTGGCGCCTCTGGGTTCCAAGGCTTGATGCCTTTAAACTGCTGACGCAGCGTGGTTTTCTCCTGGCCGCTGCTGGTCTTCGCGGAAAATCCCGACCCAACCCGCTTGCCTGAAAGCTCCTGTACTTCCGCCTTAAGCGTCTGATTAGCAGCGTTTACTGCATACACGTCCACGCTCAACGACCCATCGGCTTGTGCATTCAGCGCAACGCGGTCGATGTATGTAGCGGGGACGATCTCCAGGTATACCGGCCGAAAAATTCCGCCGAATTGCCAAAAATCGGCCTTGCGCTCGGCTTGGTTGATGGAGGCGTTGGCGGAGCGCTTGCTGACCTTCACTTCCAGCAGGTTGTCGGTGCCAGCGGGTTTCAACAGGCTGGTAATCTCATACTTAAAGCGGTAGAAGCCGCCTTGGTGCACCGGCCCGGCTAACTGCCCGTTTACCTTCACCTCGGTGTCGGTCATGGAGGCCTCAAACACGATAAATACGCGCTTGTTTTTGCCCGCCGGCACCTGAAATGCGTGCTTGTACAGGCCCTGCTCGTCGGGGTTAACGTCGTCACGGTAGTAATTGTAGGTGCCAAAGCCCTGCAACTCCCAGTTAGAGGGCACCGCAATCTTGTCCCATTTGCCGCTTTTGCTGCCCGTAGTGCAATAAAAATCCCACTGTACGGTATGGTCTTTGTCGGTGCCGGAGAGGTATTGCACCACTGTGGCTTGGGAGAACGCCTGCGAGCAGGCAGCCCACAGCACAACCAACATTACCAGAGCAATTTTTCGTCTGCTGCGCACCGTTTTTACAGTTAAAATGGGCCGAACCATGCCGGAGCAAATAATTCGACTAGCCGAGGTTCATTGGGGTAGGGGCAAGCGTGCGTAGTGCGGGCACAAAAGCCGGCAAGTCCGCGGGGCAACGGGAACGTAACGTTTTGGAGAATCCGTGGGGCATTGACAATCTGTCAGTTGGCTCAATGCCCAAGGACGGCGGGTAAGTTAGCACAACCGCCGGAATCGTTTGCTAAAGCTTGCGTAAAGCTTTAATAAATGTAGCGCCCGCGTGCTAGCCAGCACCATTATTCCTATTCTATATTATATAACACGCATCATTATATAACACGCATCAAATAACACAGCCCTCTTCGGCAGCGCCTGATTCAGGTATCTGCCAAAGAAGGCTGTGTGATCAGTTCGCACTGACGTGGAGGTCTTTGCGTACTGTTTTACCAAGAAGTTATGCGTAAAAGCGCCCTTTTGAGGCTTAGTAAGTCAGGCGTTGAATGGTGCCGTCGCCGTGACCGAGCACGTAGTAGGTGTGCTCACCAACGCGTTCTATATCAGTAGGTTGCTCGAGGCTTCCGCGCAGGGTTGTACCCGTTTCTGTAGCCACACGGCCGCTCTTAGGCACAAAGCCTACGGCGGGAGGGGTCAGCGAAAACTGCGCGTACTCGGTTACAACGGGAATATTCTTCGTGGTTAAGGCCAAGTTGGTGAGCATGGTAAAGCCCGTGCGGTAGTCCGAAACGGTGCCGTTCAGCGTCACCTGCACGATTTTGGCCGCGCCCGTACTGAACGGGAACCCAGTCAAGGTGCTGACCAAGAACCGGTTGCCGTCGAATACGATACCCGTCGGTACGGATTGCACCTGCGGATTGATATTCGGAATCTTGGCAAATACGCTGAGTGCGCCCGTATCCTTCTTACGCCTGATGATGGCGTTGGCACCAGCGTCAGCAATGTACAGATCGCCATCGGGGCCGAAGGTCAGGTCGTAGATATCCGAATCGATGGGGGTAGAAAGGTTTTGCGACCGTACAAACGTCCCGATGTCCTCCGACGCCAAACTCTGGGCGGAGCGGGTCGGGTCGCCGGGTTTGTAGGCGGAGACGTCGGCGCGATACAGCTTGCCCGTGCCACCCTCCAGAATATACAGAATGCCGTCTTTGTACAGCACGTGCCCAATGCCGCCCAGCTCGCCGCCCTGCGATACTGCGGAAGCGAAGCCGGTAAAGGCCGGATACACTTGCCCATCCTGGGTGACTACCGAAATCTGCGCATCGTTGTTACCGGTGCCTGTTTCGCTGACCCAAATCCGGCCTTTGCCATCTACGCTCAGGCCAATAGGAAGGGTTAGGTCATCGGTGATAATGGTTTTCTGGTTGGGAAACAGGCTTCCCAAATCGTCGTTCTGACAGCTGGTAACTAGCAGCGTAAGCAGCAAAAAAGCGGAAACAAGGAGGTGTTTGTGGGGCATAGTAGTGAGATTAGAAGTAGATTTAGAAAATTGGATTTACCGTAAAAACTTCTTGGTAATCAAAGCGTTACATCTAATTAAGAGGATATTATTCAAATAAATATTGCTTTAGGTATATTTATTTTCCTCCCTAACAGTTTGAATAGTTCGGCGCTGGTTGCAGCCCTATTCAACGGCACCAGTGTCGGCTAAAACCCAGTCCGGCGACACCGTGTAGAGTAGGAAGTATCATAGCCAGCTACTGATTTTGTACAACTCCTACCTCGAATTTCTGAGCCTACACCTTGCTTTCAATGCTAAGATTACTATTCTTATAGTTACATTAGCTAGGCATAGTTAAAATGCCTGTATCTAGTTAAGTAGTTGATAGTCAAAGCATTACATGATATACTTTTCTGCCTCTGCCAACCGTTTTACGTCCTTTGCATCTTCGGGGCGGACTATTGCGTAATCCCCTCCGTTCTGCTTCTCCTCTCTTTACCACCTACATATGCTCCTCAAATTCATCGTTCGCTGCCTATTATTTGTGTTCCCCATCTGGCTGATGGGATGCACCTCCAAGGAACCTGCCCCGGTTCAGCCCCTCACCTACAAAGTGACTCTGGCAGGCAATAGTTTACTATCTGGTTACCTGGGTTTTATCATGGATGAAAAGATCATGACTGACGTGCGGGCCCAAGCCCAAACCGCCGGGCTTGGCAGCGGCGATCTGCAGAACGTGGCCGTTGCCAACCAAACCACACAGCAGATTTTGGATAAAATGGAGCGCATCAACGCCGCCTACGACGACAGCAAAGACGTAAACGTGCTCGTGCTCTGGGAAGGGACCAACCACATCTATTACGGGGCCAAAGCGGCGCAAGCTGAGGATGCGCTGCTGCAAGTGTGCCGGCAGGCGCTGGCTGTGCACCCCAAGTGGAAAATTGTGGTGGGAACGCTGCTGCCCCGCTCGGAGGAAGATACGCCGGCCAATCAGGAAACCGACCGTCAGGCGACCAATGCTTATCTGCGCAACCTGCAGGCGCAGGGCAGTACGGCCTTTCATGGGCTGGCAGATGTCGCTGCAGATCAGCGCGTTGGGCGAGCCGGTGACGAACAAAATACGGCTTATTACCACGATCGGGTGCACCTCAACGACGCCGGACAGCGGGTGGTGGCGCCCATTTTTTCACAGGCCATCGTGCAGGCCATTCAGCAAGTAAAAAGCGGCAAATAGCCGACCGGGCGGCTTTACATGACTAACTGCTTGAAAGGAAGCGCAATGAATCGCCGGGCTTTAGTGGAAAAAATTCTAAATTTTATTACTTTAATACCCAGCAGCAGGCTTTCACTTCCTTTTCAGGCGCTCAGCGCTCACTATTAGCACAGCATTATGGGTACTACGGATTCACTGATGGCGCCCATTCCGGGGGCCGAGCGCCGTGAGGTAGGGGGCGTACAGGTAGAAGTGGTGCGCACCGGCGACGCGCGCGTCAAGCGGGTAATTTATCCGCCGGGTTTTCGCTGGTCCCGCGATCTGAAGGATATCATTGGTACTGAGCTTTGTATGCATGCACACGTCGGGTTTTTGGCGCATGGGCAACTGCATATTCAGTACGCCAACGGCGACGGCGAAGAATTCGTGGCGCCGCAGGTCGTGGCCATTGAGCCCGGTCACGACGGCTGGGTAGTAGGCGAGGAGCCCGCCGTGCTGATTGAATTTGACTTTGAGCAGCAGACTGTGCAGCGGCTGGGCTTGCCGCTGGTGCATGCGCAGCGTTAAGTAGTTCGCTGTCAGTATTCCTGATTCAGCTTTGAAAAGGCGGTGTGGCTATTTAGCCGCGCCGCCTTTTGGGGTTTTGGGGAGTTCAGTGACGATAAACGTTCGCTTCGGCAGGCTTTGCAAGCAATTTACCCCCAGCTCTCGCAGTAGTTCGTTGTATCTTTTTGATATTCAAGGTATTACTAACTGAATTATTGCTCAGTTACTTGTTAGGTCTTGTATTTAATCGTAAATTCTTATAACAATTACTAGGGCGCTGACGCGCGTGGTGTTGGGAAGGGGAAGCATCGGAAACTTTTAGCAACAATTTAGAAATGGCAAACTTGAACGGCGATTCCGTAGATCCTGCAATAGCGGGCGTGCGCGGCGAAAATGGGAGTGTGGGCGGAGACGGCGTTGCGGGCGTCAGCAACGCCGGCAATGGTGTGCACGGAAAAAGCGCCACCTCGTTTGGCGTGCTGGGCGAGTCAACCAGCAGTCGCGGGGTGGTGGCCCTTAGCGATACCGATTATGGTTTGCGGGCCGCCAGTCGTACTTCGGCCGGCATTCGAAGCAGTTCCGTCGAGGGACGTGGCATAGAAGGCTGGGCCACCAAAGCAGAAGGCGTGGTCGGGATCAGCACCGAGGGCAATGGTATCTGGGGTCAAACGGACGGAAAAGGCGACGGCGTGCTGGGCACCAGCAAAAGCGGCAACGGCGTACACGGCAAAAGTACTTCGTCGTTTGGCGTGCTGGGCGAATCGGTGAGCGGCCGGGGCGTGGTAGCAATCAGCGACACCGATTACGGCTTACGGGCCGCCAGCCGCACTTCAGCCGGAATCCGTGGCAGCTCCGTTGAAGGGCGCGGCGTGGAGGGCTGGGCAACCAAAGCAGAGGGCGTCGTGGGCATCAGCACCACCGGCAACGGGGTATGGGGCCAAACAGACGGCGCCGGAATCGGTGTGCTGGGCAGTAGTAAAAGCGGGGTCGGCGTATACGGGAAAGGCGGCCGGCTGGCAGGCTTTTTTGAGGGCAACGTGGAAGTAACCGGCGACATTACCATGTCCAACGCCGACTGCGCCGAAGATTTTGACCTTGCTGAGGCCGCTGAACCGGGCACCGTGATGGTTTTGGGCGACGAAGGCGCCCTCTACCAAAGCCATAAGCCCTACGACAAGCGCGTAGCTGGGGTGGTCTCGGGGGCAGGTGCTTTCAAGCCGGGTTTGGTGCTAGACCGGCAGCCGCAGCATAGCCCGCAACGCCAACCGATTGCGTTGCTGGGCAAGGTTTACTGCAAGGTCGATGCGCGTGAGGCGGCCATTGAAGTCGGCGATTTGCTGACCACTTCTGACTTGCCCGGCCACGCCATGAAAGCCGCCGAGCCGGGCAAAGCCTTTGGCGCCGTGATCGGCAAAGCCCTGCGCCCGCTTCGGGAAGGACAAGGCCTGATTCCTATACTAATTGCCTTGCAATAAGGTATTTATGCGAAGACCATGAGCCGTATCAGAATGAAGATATTCGTCAGCAACGAAACGGACGCCGCCCTGACGTTCAGCGACGAAGAGATTGTGCATGGCGATTTTACCCCCGACTGGAATCCGCCGCCCACGATTGGGCCCGGTGAGCGCAAGGGGTTTCAGGGCGAAGGTAACATTGTGCCCATCGACCAAGCCGTTACCGGCACGGAAGGCCGCGTGCGGTATCAGATCGAGGCTCCGGATGGTGGCGAACTGTACATTCACTGGGACAGCCCGCTGATCGAATCGCAGTTTGGCAACACGTTTCACGTCTGGGCACCGGCCAATTGGGAGGTCACGCACTCCGGCGGGCAAGGGCACGAAGCAGAGCTCGACATCCGGCTGCGCCGCACGGCCCGGCGCAGCGTGCCCAATTTTCACGCGCGGGGGCGCGGCTTTGCCTTCAAAAACAAATGGGATAGCGGCCTGCCCGTAATCTCGCTCGGATTTCTCTGGAACGCGCTGTTTGACTCGCTGCCCGGCCCCTTGGGCGAGCTGGGGATTGACAGGGTCATCGACGAGAACTTTGTGCCCATCACGCACGCCGACGCCGGGCTGTGCGGCGGCATGGTATACACCGTCATGGATTATTACGCGCAGCATTTATTTCCGCCTGAAAGCACCAGCAGTCCCGTGTTGCGCGACGATGCACTGTTTGGCTACATCCGCGACCGCCTCTGGGACAGCTTCGACGTCGGGGGGCAAGGGCATCGGTTTCTGGGCTACTCGTCGCCTCATTACCCCAACGGTGACGAAGGCGTAATCCAGACCGCCGGCTTTACCCGAGGCCGCTCCTGGGTGACGTATCGCGAGGCGTTTCCCGAAATTCAGGCTGATATCGACGCGGGCCGCCTGTCGCCGGTCGGGCTGATTCAAACGGACAACCTCGACATCGGCACCAACCACCAAGTACTGGCGTACGCCTACGAAAAAAGCGGGCAGGATGTGACGCTCTACATCTACGATCCGAACGAAGCGCAGCAGGAAATTGCCCTGAAATTCAATATCACCGCCACCGACGGCGAAGTGCACGTAGCGCGCATCGGCGGCGACCCCAAGAACGATCATCGCATCTTCTGCTTTTTCCGCATCAACGGCTATTCCCCCAAGAGCCCGCCCAACGGGCTGCGCATCAAGTCGGTGCGGAAAGCGCTGCGGGCTTCCGGGCCGCCACCATACTCCGTGCGAGGCGCCGTGGTGGCCAACCGGGCTGCCGGCTCCGTGACGCGGTGGCTACACACGATATAATTACATAACTTCAAGATTATGAATGATTTACGTGGGATAGACCGCCGATCGTTTCTTGAATACGTCTGTGCCCTAACGGCGACCCTGGCGGTAACGGGTCCTGGCGGGCTGGCAAAAGCTGCTGCCCGCCCGCTGGCCGAGGATGCACCGAACACGCACAACATGCTGGTGTTTGGGGAGCAGGCTACCTATGTGTCGCACCTGCCGATGTTCGATAGCATCGCGGCCAGCCGCACCGAGTATACCTCGCCGCATCGGTATCAGGTTATTCTGGAAGTTGCTTTCCAAAAGGGCGGGCAGGACTTGCAGAAACTGTATCGCAACGACCGGCTTCGGAACGCGAACGTTCGGATCTATACGCTCAATCCGGCCGAATTTGTCCTGTCGCGGTTGGCTCCGGCGGGCGCTGGCAGTCCGCTTCTTTCGGATTTTCAAGCCCGCGTTTTTCGGGGCCACCTAGAGCGCGGCGGCAAGGTGATTTCGGGCCTGGACGACGTGCAGGTTAAGGTCAAGCGCGTTGTGCACTTCCGAAAATTCGATCCACAGGCCAGCAAGTTGGCGGAGATGAAATACCTGCTGTTTGGCAGTACGCAAGAAGCTTTTGTGGCCCACTACATCAGCAAGCCGCCCGATTTCGACCACGTGTTATCGGTCAGGCTCGATGGGCACGGCCTCACCGATGCGCAGTTGCGCAAGGGCCTGGAAATCACGATTCCGGGTAAAGCCAACCAAGCCGGCGACCGCCTGAAGGAAGCGCAGCAAGTGGCTTCCTTGGTGCAAATGCCCGGTAATCAAACGGCAAAGCTGGGCTTTAAGGTTGGCAGGCAAATCTATTTTGAAGAAGGCGAGCTGCTGATGCCGCCCACGTTTGCCGATACGAAGCTGGAGCAACTTGGAAACTAAGCAAGGTGCGGGCGCGACAAGCGAGAAATTTTCTCCAGCAAAACAGCCATACCATGATCATTTATCACATAAAGCTGCCCAAAAATCAGGACCTCGAAGCGTTCGTGACGTTCATGCGCGAAGAGTATTTCCCGGCCGTCGACAAAGGCTCCACGCGCGTAGGCCAGATTACGGATCTGCATTTGCTGGAGCGGGAAAACGAGTTTGAAGGCGATGAAGTATCCCACGAATTTTTGTGGCAAATCGGCTGGAGCGGCCAGCCCACGGGCAAGGCCCACGTCGAGGATGCGGCCGTGGCACGCAAGCTCACCACCTTCCAGGCCGACATCAAACGCTTGGGGTCGTACCGCCAAGTGGCCGACTGGCAGGTAGTAAAATAGATTAGTATACACAAGTATTTGATTATCAAATACTTGTGTATAGAGGAAATTCGCTCTTAAATGCGGAGCTAGGCTTGGCAGTTGGGGCCTTCGTTGGTCAAATCCCCAGCCAGCGAGCGGCCGAACGCGCTGCCGCTAATCCGTAAGGGCTGTTTGGTAGAAAAACTCTTTCTGCTGTGGAGAATGGCTGATAATCAGTATCTTGATTATTCTGCCGCTCGCCGCATGAAACGCTTCGTGCTTTGCTCGCTTTTGGCATATTCGGCCCCGGTCGCCGCTTGGTACCGTGTGCCCAGCCGTCGCTGGGCAGCGTGCTGGGCGTGGGTCGGGCTGCTGGCTATAGGCACCTCAGTGCCTGCACAGGCGCAGAGCCCCTATACGGCTACCTTGCAGCGCGCCCTGCGACAAGCGCCGGCCGATACCAGCCGGGTATTGTTGCTGGCCGATATCAGCACCACGTTCCGATATTCCCTGCCCGACTCAGCCCTGTGGTATGCCCAGCGCGGGCTGCGCTTGGCCCGCCGAATAAAGTACCCTAAAGGGCAGGGCCGCTGCTTGGCCCGCATCGGTTACGTGCTTGCTGAAAAAGGCAACCTGCCGCTGGGCCTCCGAACGGAGCTTAGGGCCTTGCAGCTCAACCAGAACAGCCACGACCGATTGGGCGAAGCCCGGACACTGCTCCTGATCGGTTTGTCGTATTCCAACTCCACTGACTACATGCAGGCGCTTCGCTACTTCCACAGGGCAAAAAAGCTATATGATGCTCAAGTATCTGTTAATGAACAGGATACACAATTGTTGATTGCTGAAAAAGGTGTGCTCTTGCACAACATCGGCGCCTCGTACACCATGCGCAACCAGCTTGATTCGGCGCGGTATTTCGAGCAGAAAGCCTTGCAGCTGATCAGGGGCCATGCGGGGCTTGCCCAGACCAGTTCCGGCAACCCCTTGCCCTTGGTACTGCGCGGGCTGGGGCTGATTTATGCCCGCGCCAACCGCGATGATTTGGCGTTACGTTACTACCGGCGCAGCGTGGCCGCGGCCTTGCCCGACAATAACCTGCGGGCAACGTGCCGAACGTACAACGCACTAGCCGAACTGTTCTGGAAACGCCACCAGCTCGACTCCTGCCGCTATTACGCCCACCAAACGCTGGCCATCGGGCGCGCCAAATCCTGGATGGTGGAAGTATTGGGCGCCAGCACCTTGCTGGCCCAGGTATTTGAGGCGAGCGGGAAGGCCGACAGCACCTTGGCCTATGTACAGCTGATGCAAACCGCCAAGGACAGCCTCTACAGTCCGCGCCGGATGCGCGAGCTTACTGCCGTGAGCATTGCCGAGCAACAGCAACGCCTGAAAGTAGAGGCCGAAGGCGAGCGGTTTCGGCGGCGCGTCCGGTTGTATGCGCTACTCAGCGGCTTGGGCGTGCTGTTGCTGCTGGCGCTGGGGCTGTGGCTTACCGTCCGGCGCAAGCAGCGCACCAACCGGCATTTGCAAACCCTCAACCGACGCGTCAATCAGCAAAAGAAAACCCTGACCAAACAGCGCGACGACCTCAGCAAAGCCTTGGCCGAGGTGACGACGATGCAAACCCAGTTGATCCAAAGCGCGAAAATGGCGTCGTTGGGCGAGTTGGCAGCCGGTATTGCCCACGAAATCCAGAATCCGCTCAATTTCGTCACCAACTTCGCCGAAGTAAGCCGCGAAATGCTCGACGACCTGAAAGCCGATGTTGTGGCCGACCGCAAGGAAGAGGCGCTATCGGCTGCCGATGACCTCAGCCAGACCCTGCAGAAAATCAAGCACCACGGCCACCGCGCAGCCAGCATCGTGAAGGGCATGCTGGGGCATTCGCGGGCCAGTTCGGGCGTGCGCGAGCCTACTGACCTCAATACGCTGGCCGAGGAATGCTTGCGCCTGGCTTACGAGGGTCGTCGGGCCAAAGACAAGGGTTTTCATGCCGCCTGCGTGCCCGATCTCGATCCTGCGCTGGGCCTCGTTACCGTCGTGCCTCAGGACCTAGGCCGGGTGCTGCTCAACCTGCTGACCAACGCGTTTTATGCCGTGAGCGAAAAAAGCCGTCGGCACCCGCAAGGGTATCAGCCCGAGGTGAAAATATGCACCCGTCGACAAAGCAAGCAGGTGGAAATTGTAGTCCGTGACAACGGGCTGGGCATTCCGGAGGCCGTGCGGGCCAAGATCTTTCAGCCCTTTTTTACGACCAAACCCACGGGCGAAGGTACCGGGCTGGGCCTGTCGCTCAGCTACGACATCATCACCAAAGGCCACGGCGGCACTATCACCGTCGAGAGCCGTGAGGGAGAGTACACCGAGTTCGCCATCCTCCTGCCCAATGAGCCGGAAAGCCACTCCGCTACGCCATTGGTTGATAAAGTATATGATTGATAATCAATGCATTGGTACTATTGCTTGGTTGTGCTTCGGCTTTTGCGCCGCTTCCGAAACCGACGCGCTGTGAAACGAGATTGCAAGGCGTACTTAATTAGGCTTGTATGTTAATAATCAAGTATTTACTTATAATTATTCGCTATCTTCATTGCTTTAGTCCGCGCGTTTTTTCTTCACATTAAACCTACTTGCATATGGAAGCTTCTGCGCACATTGTTGAGATTGACGTTCCGGCTGATAGCTGGCAGCCCGTCATCGACTATTACACCCGGACACTGGCCAAGCAGCCGCGCTTTACTGAGCCGTCGGAGGCCGTGTTCACACTGCCCGAATATGAGCTGCACCTGCTGAAAACCGACCGCCAGCCAATGCCGGCCGAACAGCGCACCTTCCCCTCGCACTCCAAAGGCTGGGTAGTCAGCGATACGGATAATATATATGTGCACCTGCCAGCTAATGCGCCCGCTTCCGATTCATCGGACAACCCCATCGTCCTGCCGATTGGCGGACTGAACGCCATCAGAGCAGGTGCCACCTCCACGAGCCGCGCCTTGGATTCGGACGCGGATCAACCGGAAATGAGCGTCATTCACAATCCTGGTTTTTGAGGAAAGGCACCAATGCAACCATCACCCTGCCGTGAACATGACGCTTTGCTTCAAGTTGGTATTACTGTAGCTTTTACTATGATGTAATTATATATTCATATTATTTATTGTATGCCTTATAATCGGTTATATTGACGCATTCTATTCATCTGTTACTATATCTCTTTCATCATGGCAGATCTAAGTACGCTCGAAACAAGACAAGTTCCTGCTAAGGAATGGGTAGCAGTAGTAACTGCTTTTACAGCTAGTTTGGGAACACCGCCTACGCTTCTTCCGCAAGGAAGTAGTCTTGAGGACGCCACGGATGCCATTTGGGGCACCGACGATTCGGGATTGCACCTCGTAAAGGTGGCTGAAGGCCAAGAGCCTCTTTTTAAAGATAGTACGGACCCAGTAATAAGTGTTGCGAGTGCCGACAAAGTCAAGAAGTTCGTTGCAGACCTAACGTCTTCAGGTCACCTAGAGCTAAAGGCATATGTCCAAGCGAAGGAATTTAATATAGCTACTGGCGAATCGAGGACAGTTACGGTAGGAATTGTATACCTATTCAAAAACCCGAAAGACTTCAGCCAGTCAGAAACATTAGGCGTTATTCATAATCCACCGTTTGCGCAGTCAAAGACTTATTGAGCACACTGGTTGTTGTGGTGCTGATAATAAGTAATTGATATGCAGTTGATTATGACTTAACTGGGCTTGCCTCAACAGCTTTGATTGTTGGCGCCCTCTTAGTACCCGCCAGCATGAAGCCGTCCGTAATTCTGCTGTTCCTGAGTTTGGTCTTTTCCGCTTTGCCCGCGTTAAGCCAAACGCCAGCGTCCGACAGTCTGCGCAGGCTGTTGCGCCAGCAGCCTCTACCCGACACTACCCGTGTGCGGAGGCTGCTGATGTTAGTCCGGCAGGTGAAGATTGCCGATGTTCCGCAGGCCTTGCAGCTGAGCAACGAGGCGCTTGAGTTGGCCCGGCAACTTTCCGACCGTGTGGGCGAAGCGCAGGCATTATTAGAGCTAAGCGCCCTGCACCGCCGGCAAACCAAATACGAAGAGGCGCGGCGGTACGCCCGGCATGCTCTGCGCTTGTTCGAACGCTTGTCCAATAAGCAGGGGCAAGCCAAAGCATGGCTGCAACTGAGCTTGATCGATATGGTGGCGGGCAACCTAAAGCCGGCCGTGGATTTTGCGTTGAAAGGGCTGCCCTTGGCGGAACAGGTCGGGGACCAGCAGACCCAAGCCTACCTGCACGTCTCCATGGGCGATGCCTACGTCAAAATGGAGAACTACGAAGAGGCGATTCCGATCCTGCAATCCGTGCTGAAAAGCGGCCAGCAGCTAGGGGATAAACAGCTGGTACTGCAGGCCCTCAATGGACTGGGAGAATCATTTCAGAAGCTGAGAAAATGGCCGCAGGCCTTGCATTATCATCAGCGCGCCCTGAAGCTAAGCCAGCAGCTTGGGGATAAGGTGGGAGAAGCGGCCGATGAAACCAACCTAGCAGAAGTGTACCGGCTGCAGGGCAACTACGCCGCAGCCCTGGCCCACGGGTTGCGAGCGCGACGAATGGTAAAAGCCACCCACGACGACTTTAACCTGCCTTCCGTCGAGCTTACCCTTGCGCGCATATACTTACACGCGCAAGAATTGGATAGTACACTTGCGCTGGCACAAGATGGATTGAAAGTCAGCCTGCGGACGCGTAGCGTCGAGAACGCGCGCGACGCGAGCGACATTCTGGCGCAGGTGTATGCACAGCAAGGCAACTTCGCCCAAGCTTACCGCCATCGCACGATGCATCTGGCGTACAACGATTCGCTCTCGGGAGAGGAAATACAACGCCAAACCAGTGCCCTGCGCCACAACTACGAGCTGGAAAAAAAGCAGGCCCAAATCACTATGCTCACCCAAGCTCGTCAGCTGGAGCGGCAGAAACGCAACGCCCTGCTCGGCGGGCTGGGCGGGGTGGTGGCGCTGGCGGCGTTGCTGGCCCGCAATATCTTCCTCAAGCAGCGTACCAACCGCCACCTCAACGAGAAAAATCAGCAGATCGAAGCTCATAGCATCGCGCTTGACCGCACGCTGGAGGATCTCAAAACCACGCAAACCCAACTCGTGCAGCGCGAAAAAATGGCCTCGTTGGGGGAACTAACCGCCGGCGTGGCCCACGAGATGCAAAACCCCTTGAACTTTGTCACCAACTTCGCCGACCTGAGTGTGGAACTCGTGGCCGAGCTGGAAGAAGAGCTCGCCCAAGAGCCCCTGACGCCGGAACGCCGGCAGACCATTCAGCTGCTGTTGCAGGAACTGGTGCAGAACCAAGCCAAGATTCACCAGCACGGCCACCGCGCCGATGGCATCGTCAAGCGCATGCTCGAGCACTCGCGCGGCGGTAGCGGGCAGCGGCAGCCAACCAACCTCAACGCCCTCTGCGAAGAGAGCCTTCGCTTGGCTTACCACAGCTGGCGCGCCAAGCACCCCGACTTCACGGCCGCCCTCACCACCGAGCTCGATCCACACGTGCTGCCCGTGCCCGTCGTGCCGCAGGATGTCAACAGTGTGCTGCTCAATATCTTAACTAATGCCTTCTACGCCGTAGGCGAAAAGCGCCAGCGGGCAGGTGATACTTTTCACCCCGAAGTGACCGTGCACACCCAGCGCACAACGCATGCCGTGCGCATCAGCGTGCGCGACAATGGACTCGGAATTTCGGAAGAGGCCAAAGCCAAGATTTTTCAGCCCTTTTTTACGACCAAACCCACAGGCGAAGGCACCGGGCTGGGCCTCTCGCTCAGCTACGACATCATCACCAAAGGCCACGGCGGCACCCTCACGGTCGAAAGCAAGGAAGGCGAGTACACCGAATTTGTCATTTCGCTGCCGGTCAAGCCGCAGAGTGTATTTGCGTAAGGCAGCATTATTTGACTATTTAATTAAATTAATTTTATATTTGATAACTGCCGCTGTACCGTCGGTGCGCTAGGCAAGGCCAATCGCTTCGCGACTGTTTCTTGCCCTTTGAGCGCACTCCGGCAACAGCCCGGCAGGTTGGATAAGCGTGTGCGTATCACTGCCCGCAGAGAAGGGCCGCTCACCGCTTCGGGGCTCCGGCGTCAGCGCGAATAGTGTGCAAGTGGCTGACTTTCTTTTGGTTAGGCCAGCGGCTCGTTGCCGGCTGGTCGGGATATTATCGGTAGGAGACACAGACCTGGCTTTCCCTGGTTGCGATGTTGCTCGAACGCCTTATTCCTCCGCGCTTCCGTACCAGGAATTTCGCCCGGCAGGTGCTTGCCACGCCTATCGGCGCGCCTCCTCCGGCCACCGGGTACAATTTGTTTTATCACCTGTCGCAGCGCTGGGTGCGGCAGGCTTTGCTGCATGGCGTGCTGCTGGTGGCCGGCGTGTTTTCGGCTGCACTAGGCCTAAAAGGCTTTTTGCTTCCTAGTCATTTCATTGACGGGGGTGTTACGGGTATATCCTTGTTAATCAACCAATTAACAGGTGTATCGCTTTCGCTGCTGATTATTCTGATCAATATCCCGTTTATCATCCTGGGCTACTATCACCTCGGCAGGAAATTCGCGCTCAAGACGCTGGTGACGATTCTGGCCTTGTCTGGCGCGGTGCTGATCGTTTCCTTTCCGCCGCTCACGCACGACAAACTGCTGATTGCCGTGTTTGGTGGCTTCTTCTTGGGAGCCGGCGTAGGACTGGCCATGCGCGGGGGCGGCGTGCTCGACGGGACCGAAATTCTGGCGCTCTACCTGAGCCGGAAGCTGCCCATGTCGATCGGGGATATCGTGTTGATTATCAATATTATAATATTCGGCGTGGCGGCGTGGCTGCTGTCCATCGAAACGGCGCTGTATTCCATCCTGGCGTATTTGTCGGCGGCCAAGACCGTGGACTTTATTTTGGTGGGCATTGAGGAATACACCGGGGTGACCGTCATTTCCTTCCACAGCACCGAAATCCGGCAAATGATCACCGACAAGCTGCGCCGTGGAGCTACCGTGTACGAGTGCACCCAAGGGTTTGGCGTTCACGGCCACCAACACCTGAAAGTGGAAGCAATTTTTACGGTTATCACTCGCTTAGAGGTAATTACGCTCACCGACGAAATACGCAAAATAGACCCGCACGCCTTCATCGTCATGCAAAGCATCAGCGATACGAAAGGCGGGTTGGTCAAGAAGCGAGCCTTGCACTGACCGCCCCTTGTTTTGGGCTGTCGGGGCTTGGTTCGGGGGCTTTTTAAGCAGAAGGATTTCAATGGAAAAGTTGAACCGTTTTCTGGGAATACGGCCCCGCGAGGCGAAGACGGTCTGGTTGTTTTTTGCGCACAATTTTTTGCTTGGGCTGGGCACCGTTCTGGCGTTTGTGGCCGCCAACGTAGTGCTGTTGCACGATCAGCCTATGCGCAACCTGCCCTTGGGCTACTGCGCTGGGGCACTGGCGGTGCTGGTAGTCGGCAGAGTGTATGCCTACTTCGAAGAGCAGCTGCTACTGAAAAAGCTGGCCGGGCGGGCGCTGCTGGGGGCTATTGTACTCGTGTTGGGGCTTGGGCTGCTGTGGTGGTATGCCCCTTCGGTAGGCGCGGCGGTGGCCATTATGGCGGGTTACCGCGTGGCGTATTTGCTTGTCAATCTGCAAATTTGGGGGATAGCTTCAGCTTCCTTCAATGCGCGGCAGGGGCGGCGGCTTTTTAATGTGATCAGTTCCGGCGACATCGTGGGCAAAGGACTGGGTGCGCTACTGCTAGTGCTGCTGCACCGCTATCTTGGGTTGTCGGCGTTGCTGCTGGCGGCTTTCGGCGCCTTTTTGGGCGCCTGGCGCATGCAGCAGCTCACGCTGCAAGCGCAATCGGCCGCGCGGATAAAGTCGTCGTATACCGGCCGACCGTTGCCGAAATCACTCCTACAGCACGGTTTTGGCCGTAACCAGCTGATTCGGGCCATGGGCTTCAGCTTGGCGGCGCTGGCCGCTGTGACAGTATGCGTGGAGTATTTCTTGTTCATGAGCGTCTACAACCGGCTGCCGCTCCAACCGAGTATAGTGGAAACAATGGGCGGGGTGCTGGCCCTGACCTACCTGCTGGCACTGGTGGGCAAGGTGGTGCTGACGCGCTACGGCCTCGACCGGCTGGGCGTGCGCGGGGCGCTGGCCGGGCTGCCCCTCGCCGGGCTGGCGGGCGTGCTGCTGGCAGGCGCGCTGACGGCCCTGCGCGCGGGGTTTGCTGCCAGAATGCTCTTTTTTTGTGGCTTTTATCTGGTGCTGGAAAGCCTGCGCCGCGCCTTATTCGAACCCATTTTTCAGACCTTATATCAGCCCCTGAAACCCCGCGAGCGCGTGGAAAGCCATACCCTGATCAAAGGGTTTTATGAGCCTTTAGGGCTGGGATTGAGTGGGTTACTATTATTTGGCCTGCGCCAGATGCCTGCGCTGAGCCAGTGGGTGCCGCTCGTCTGGATGGCGCTGCTGCTGCTCGGGGCACTGTATTTGGTGAAACATGCCTACCGGAATTATCTGGAAGGGCTGAAGGGCGCGTTGGGTTTACGCTTTTTGGAAAACGCTCCGTCGGCTACGGAAACCGACGAACCGGGGCAACACCCCGACGAAGAAGCGCTCGATGCCATCGAACATTTGCAACGGGCTGGTTCTGGGGCACTTGCCGAACACGCCGAAAACCTGCTCAACCACGCCGACAGCCGGGTGCGAAACCGGGTTCTGCGGCTGGTAGGTCACCACGCCGACCCCACGCTGCTGCGCCGACTCGCCCTCGACGATCCCAACCCTGTGCTGCGAGAAATGGCCAGCCGGCTGGTGGGACGGCATCCACAGGCCGATGATCTGTTGCAGCATCCGGATCTGGTTGTGCGCAAGGGCGCCCTTATCGGTCGGCTGGAAGACCAACCTGCCGATGCATTGGCACAAACCAGCCTGGAAGCGCTCCTTGCTTCGACCGACCCCGACACCCAGCTACTGGCGCTGGCGCTGATTCGGTTTCTGATCCCGGAGCAGCAGCTCGCGCTCGTCACTACCAGCCTGCATAGTCCGGACCCAACCTTGGTGCAGGCAGCAGTGCACGCCGTGGCCGAAACGCCTACCCCGACGTTAATTGCGCAGCTAATCGCACTGGTAAGCGACAAAAAGGTACGCAAGCCCGCTGCCGAATGCTTGGTGCGGCTTGGCGATGCTGCCCTGCCGCTGCTGAAAGAGGCGCTTCTGCAGGAAACCGACGAGCAATGTTCGCGGCGGCTGGCGCAGGTTTGTGCCAGCCCGACTACGCCAGCGGCCCGGCAGGTGTTGGTGGATGTCGTGCAGGGCGCCAACCTACACGGCCGCGCTGCCGCTTTGATGGCCCTAGCGCATTTTCCCTCCTCCCACGACGATTCCCCTGTCTTTCAGCGGCTTGTGGAGAAAGAGCTGCGCATGGCCAAGCATTTGCTGCACGGCATGGTGGCCGCCAACGCCGAGCTTCGGAGCGCCCTGCACTTCGAGTTGCGCGGCTGTCGGCGGCGCCTTTTTGGGCTGCTTTTGCAAATGTATGAGCGTCAATACATTGTGGAAGCCCGCCGCGGCGTAGAACACTCAACCGGCGAACGACAGCTCACCGCCCTAGAAATACTGGACAATCTGATTCCTAGGCCGCTTTACCAAGGCTTGCAGGCGCTCCTCGACGTGGGCCGGCTCAGTCACAAAGTGCAGCTTTTGGAGGGCATTCTGGGGCCGTCGCTTTCATCGGAGCCCATCCACACGACCATCGTTCGCCGCGGGGCGGCGGGGTTTTCGTCGTGGACGATCAGCGTGGCCCTGCGGCAGTGGCATGCGCAGCCCAATACCGTCGAATACCTGTACCCGCTTCTGCAAAGTCCGAATCTGCTGATTCAGGAAAGTGCCTGCGCTGTCTTGCGGCAGTTGCCCATGCAGCGCCCCGCCGCCTTCGATCATCTGGTTTCGGTATATCCATGTGTTAATCAGATGCTTATGAGCAACCAAGCTAATGGCCCCTCTTACTCGGCCCAGGAGCGCATCCGGATGCTGAAAGGCACGCCGCTTTTTGCCGAAACCTCTGAAAACGTGCTCGCCACCATCATGCCGATCATGAAGGAAGTTGCTTTTCAACCCGGCCAGGAAATATTTGCCAAAGGTGCCATCGGCACTACCTTGTTCATTGTGGGCGATGGCGAAGTAGGTATTTTCGACGGCAAGCGCCAGCTGACGACCTTCCGAAAGGGCGATTTCTTTGGTGAGTTGGCCTTGCTCGACGCCCAGGCCCGCTCGGCCTCTGCCGTGGCACTAGGGCCAGTAGTGGCGTTTCGGATCGATCAGGAAGACTTTTATGATGTGATGGAGGAGTGCGCTGAAGTTGTGCGCAACATCATGCGAGTACTTTGCCAGCGCCTACGCCAACAGAACGACAAAATGTAGTCCGGGGCACTCGGACCGTCATAAGAATCAGACCGTAGCGTTTTGATTCAACAATGTTCGGACGATGGCTGATGCTGTGCTGTTCGCTGCAAGCTCCAATAGCACCCTAACCGGGTTAGTTATGAACAATAGGCTTTCTTGATAATTTTAAATTAAGTTTCCTCGGCTACGTGTTTACTTTGCTGCTTTGTTTACAGCAAAGAATGCAGAATGAGTGTAATTGTTAAGTCGCAGGAGATTACCATAAAGAAGGTTGATTATAACTTAGAAGCTCTGCGTGGCTTTGCTGCTGTTATCGTAGTCTGGTTTCACGTTATTCTACACAAAAATTTACTTGATCCTGCTTTCCAACCTTCTGGTATTTGGGCCTATTTGCCACCAGGGCATCAAGCGGTATTGGTATTCTTTCTTCTGTCTGGTTATGTAATCGAATTATCGACCAAACAAGTGGCTCTGACGAGCGCTTCAATTCCAGAATATCTAAAAAAGAGGCTTGTCCGCATTTACCCCATCTATGCCTTGAGTATGTTGCTGACTCTGTTGGTGGCTGTACACCACTATTCTTTCTCTACCATTACAAATCACTTTACGCTTACACAAATACTATTTTCTCCACTCATTGAAGAGAACAACCCGGTCTGGTCGTTACACTATGAAGTGCTCTTTTATCTGCTCTTTATTCCGCTCTCTTACTTCAGATTGAGCCCGCTGCTAATGGGTTTAGGAGCTCTGGTAGTAGGCATTGCAACAGTCCGGTTTTATTCGACATTACACTTACCGCCGCTGCTATCTTCTTATTCCGTGGGCTTTGCTTTTTGGCTAAGCGGTGTCGCCCTAGCTCGATATGTAAAGCAGCAGGTTAAGAAGGTGCCGTACGCACTGATGCTGAGCATGTTGCTACTGCTGCTCGCGGTACAAAGGTTCAATTTGCTGGATACGGTATGTCGAGTATTAGTCACCAAATTAGGGTTTAGCCTGACCTTTCCAGATAGTGTGACGTGGCCTGAAAAAATTATTCCTGTTGTTGATCTAGCCTATTTACCGTTCTGTATTGGGATGCTGCTTATTTTCTCCGGAAAGAAGTTTTGGCTGCGCCGGCTGATAATTGCTTTTTTATTGCTGTCTCCGCTGTATACGTTCCGCTATCTTTATACACAATGGGGAGCCTACGACGTGAACGAGTGGGTACTGCCGACAGTTTTTTATGTGGCGGCTCTCGTGATTTATTTGCTGGCCAAAAGGCTTAACTCACTTGCTCGTCCCATAATTTATTTGCTCTCTCGTACCGGTACTATTTCGTATGGCCTATATATAATTCACTTTCCTTTGCTGTACGGCTTTAGTCAAATTCCTTTCTTTTCGGGCTCGCCATATACGTTTATTACAAGAGCAATGCTGTATCTCGGCGTGTGTCTTACGCTTGCTTACTTGTTGGAAAAGAAATTTCAGCCTCGCGTTCGGGTACTTTTGATGAAGTAGGACAATGTTTTCGCTATAGCTAGGGAAAACACAAGGAGCTGTTATATGCTAGATTTAGTTATTGATGCGCGCCCAGCGTCGCTGAGCCCCGGTTTCGGCGTGCGGCGGATTTTGCCTTTTCGGCTGCGGCGCATGCTGGGGCCGTTTATTTTCATGGATCACGCGGGGCCGGTGAATCTGCCACCCGAACAGTTGCCGACGCTCGATGTACTGCCGCACCCGCATATCGGGCTCTCTACGGTCAGCTACTTGTTTGGCGGGCAGGTGACCCACCGCGACAGTCTGGGCGTGGAGCAAATAATCCGGCCCGGTGAGGTAAACTGGATGACAGCCGGCAGCGGCATTGCCCACTCCGAACGCTTCGAAGACCCCACGGCCTTGGCCGGCGGGGCGCTGGAAATGATCCAGACGTGGGTGGCACTACCCGAATCCGACGAGGAAAGCGTCCCGGCCTTCACGAATTATCAACCCCACGAGCTACCCATCTTTACTGATAACGGCGTGTGGATGAGGCTCATAGCCGGAGATGCTTTTGGGTTGAAAAACGGCGTAAAGACGCATTCTCCGCTGTTCTATCTGCACGTAGTGTTGCAGCCGGGCGCTCGATTTGGTTTGCCGCAGGGGCACCGCGAACGAGGTGCTTACATAGCCAGGGGCAGCGTAGAAGTGAGCGGCCAAACGTACAGCGCCGGTCAATTATTGGTATTCAAGCCCGGCATCGACCCAGTTATAGTGGCCCGCGAAGCCAGCACCCTGATGCTGTTGGGAGGTGAGCCGCTGGGCGAACGGTTTATCTGGTGGAATTTCGTTTCCTCACGCCGCGACCGCATCGAGCAGGCCAAAGCCGATTGGCAAGCCGGCCGCATCGCGCTGCCGCCCACCGACAACGCCGAGTTTGTTCCGCTACCACAAGATCGCTCACGGCCTGCTAGCTCGCCTGCCCCTGAGCCTTTGTCTTAGCCGGTCGTTATAAACCAGAAAAGCCCGTTTCTTTCCTCTGTTAAGGTAAGAAACGGGCTTTTCTGGTTTATGAAGTAATGTCTTGATCTACAAGATGTTGTGGCGAGATGTTAATTCACCACCAGCGTCATGATGGAGTGGGGGAGGCTGACCGCACTTGCGCCCTGGCCTTTGATCCAGAGTTGGAAGGGCTGTTTGTTGGTGCTACTGTTCATTACCACCACGGCCACTTTGCCATCGGGGTTGCGGAACGCAGTCGTCTGAAGCATGTCGCGGTTCGAGCTGCTGCTGATGCGCTGCGCACCTGGCCGGATAAACTTCGAGAAGTGTCCGATGTAATAGTACGCATTGGTATACAGTAACTTACCGCTTCGGGTATCGGCAATGATGGGTGCAAAGCAGAAGTTACCCACGTGGTTGGGGCCGCCGGTTTCGTCGAGCAGCACGTTCCAATCAGTCCAGCCGACGGTGCCGGCGTTGAAATCCCCGATCATCGACATTCCGTAGCGCTCGCCCAGCCGCCATTCGTTTACCTGCGCAAAATCAAATTTTTCCACGCAGCCTTCGGTAAAGATCAGATTTTTAGAGGGATAGGTTTCGGCCACGCGCTTCAGGTTTTCAAACTGCATGCCGCTGCCGGTCCAGGTTTCGTACCAGTGGTAACCGATGCCCCACACGTACTTCGCCGCCTGCGGATCGTCGAGGATGGTGCTGGCTCGCTGAAAAATCAGGTCGCGGTTGTGATCCCAGGCAATGAGCTTTTTGTCGCCCAAACCGCCTTTTTGCAGTGTCGGCCCCAAATATTCCTTGATGAAGTCGCGCTCGTCTTCGGCCGTGAAGATGCAGGATTCCCACTTTTGCTTGGCCATGGGCTCGTTTTGTACCGACAGGCCCCAGATGGGGATGCCCAGCTGCTCATACGTCTTGATAAACTTGACGTAGTAATCGGCCCAGCTCTGGCGAAACTCGGGCAGCAGCTTACCGCCCTGCAACAGGTCGTGGTTGTCCTTCATCCAGGCTGGCGGGCTCCACGGACTGACAAACATCGTCAGCTTGCCGCCGGCCGCCTGAATGGCCTGCTTGATAAACGGAATGCGATATTGCTGATCGTGCTTGACGCTGAAGGTCTTCAGAGCCTTGTCATTATCAGCG
The DNA here is from genome assembly GCF_006337165.1 of Hymenobacter jejuensis. Classification (NCBI taxonomy): domain Bacteria; kingdom Pseudomonadati; phylum Bacteroidota; class Cytophagia; order Cytophagales; family Hymenobacteraceae; genus Hymenobacter; species Hymenobacter jejuensis. Next base: position 497,102 of record NZ_CP040896.1, on the reverse strand, counting down.
ACATAGGTGTAGCTGCCGCTCGAAAAGTCGCTGCTGTGAATGCTGGTCCGGGCCAGCGTGTAGCCAATGCCGTCGGTGGGGCTGTAATAAGCTTTCAGCAATTCCTGCTGCTGGGGTTTGGGTAGCTTAGCAAAGGTTTCGGCTGACGCATCGGTGAGCGCCCCGCCGATTCCGAGCATCGTCTGGAACGTATGCGTCGGATCCACGAACACACAGACCTGGGTTTCAAGCGGTTGCCCAGCGGCCTGAAAAGACAGCTCGTCGGTGGCAGCCAAGCGGTAGTTGGTATTCTCGGCGGTGGTGAAAACGCGCGCTTTCTTGCCAACTGCCGAATAGGTTTTGGCATTTCCGGCCGTTGGATTGGCTTTTTGAGCCGAAACGCTGTGCAAACCTAAAGCCGAGAGCACAATCAGAGCAATAAAATTTTTACGCATGCAGGAGGAAAGAAGCTGAAAAATTGTTTTTATAAATAATTTATAATCAATTGCTTATGTAAGCAAGTTTGGGCTTTTGCTGGCAAAAACGAGTTGTGCAGCGGGTGCAAAGTTGCGGAGGAGGCCCGAAACCGAAAAGCTAGTATTTTTCGAGCCATCGCCGCGCTGCCAGCTGTGCTGGGCGGTTTGGCGTACGCAAAGTACTTCACCATCTCCGTTAAGCAAGTTCTATGGCCCACTGCTTCCCAATGCAAAGGAAAACGATTGCGGTTTCTGCCCGCACGTCACTTCACTTTTTGATTCGCAAGTACATTCGCCACCCTATTCTGTTACTGAGTATTGGGCTGGTGGCGCTGGTAACGCACGGCGTGCGAGCCCAGTCGCTGCCCATGCTACACGCCGACGGCCCCGCGATTGTGGATGCCAAAAACCAGCCGGTTGTGTTGCGCGGCCTCAATGTGGGCGGTTGGTTGTTGCAGGAAAGCTACATCCTCAAAACCGATTCGTTGAACTGCCAATGGCGCATCAAGCAGGGCCTGTTGCGCTCCATGCCGGACGCGGCTATGGAAGAGTTTTACCAGCAGTACCGCGCTGGGTTTGTTACCAAAGAGGATATCGATTTTATTGCCAATCAAGGGTTTAACTGCGTGCGGCTGCCTTTTCACTACGATCTGTTTCTGACGCGTGAGCAGCGGCAGGCCCGCACCAAAGCCCTCACTTCGGGCAATACCGATGCCTACGTGGCGGCCTTAAGCAAGTGGTACGACGCCAATCAGCTGTTTGTCCAGCCCGATAAGCTCGACGGCGTGAAGCTGATCGATGACGTGCTGAAGTGGTGTGCGGCCAATAAGCTCTACGTCATTCTGGATTTGCATGCCGCGCCGGGCGGCCAGGGCACCGACCGCAACATCAACGACAACTTCAAGTCGCTGGATTTGTGGAAGCGCACCGATGCCAAGGGCCGTCACCTCTACCAAGACATGACCGTACGCCTCTGGCAACAACTCGCGGCCCGCTACAAAAACGACCCGCGCGTAGCCATGTACGACCTTATCAACGAGCCGCATAACGTCAATGCTGCCAATGGTTTATCCACTGACAATGCCGAATTGAATGCCCTGTATAGTCGCCTCATCGACGCGGTGCGCAGCCAGAATGATCAGCACCTGATCCTGCTGGAGGGCAACGGCTACGGCAACGAATACACCAACCTCACTCCCGACCGCCTCAAGAGCAAGAGCACCCGCAACCTCGTCTACAACGCGCATCGGTACTGGTGTACCAACGATCCGCAAGCAAGCGATCCCAACCCCAATCAGATCAACCTGATTCACAACCTCGTCGCGTTTCGCGATCAGCACAAAGTGCCGGTATGGGTGGGCGAAACAGGCGAAAACTCCAACGACTGGTTTGCTACGGCCGTGCAAGAGCTTAATAACCAGAATATTGGATGGTGCCACTGGACGCTCAAGCGCGTAGAAGGCGCCACTAGCCTGCTATCGGTGAAAGAGTACGGCAGCATCCTCACGCCCGAAGGACGCGCCGCGCTGCTGCGCAACAGTCGTTTTCGCGAGTGCTCTCAAAACAAAGATGTAGTGGCCGCGCTGCTTCAGCCCGGTAGTAAAAGCTTGGCTTTTAAGAAGATAACGCTGCCCGGAACGATCCAAGCGGTCGATTATGACTTAGGCCGCAACGGCGTGGCCTACTCGGATACTTACGCCGGGCGCGTCGATTTTACCAAGCATACGCCCTGGAATGAGGGCGGAGGCTATCGGAATGATGGGGTTGATATTCAAAAGGTTACAGATACTGGCTCCAACAGCTATGCCGTCGGCCACACTGAAGCCGGTGAGTGGCTGCACTACACGGTCAGCATCAGCAAGCCTGGTGCCTACAAAGTGCAGGTGCGAGTAGCCAATGCGACTGCTGCCCCCGCTAAGCTATTGCTCAAGCTAAACCAACAGGTTGTGGGCACGCTCGTCGTAGCGCCAACGGGGGCCGCCACATGGCAGACCTTGCCCATGACAACCGCTGCACTGCCCGCTGGTACGCACACGCTACAGCTTTATATAGAGCAACCCGGTGCGCTGATAAGCTGGCTCAAGTTCGGCGAACCGAAATAAAGCGCTGGTGGGCACACTGGGCCAGACGGCTGTTTCGCTAGGCTAAGTGGCCGCCCGAATACAACATTTGAAAACATCTCCCGTTAAAGGCTAATTCTGGATCGTAAATGTCCAGTTTTCATTCACCTTTTGCCTTTAAAAAGAGACTTATGAAAAACTTACTCGCCTTCGCCGCACTGTTCGTTGCTGGAATGTCTGCTGCTCATGCTCAGACCACGACCACCACTACCCAGCAGACCACAACGCAGCCAGCTCAGAGCACAACCATACAGACGCAACCCGCTCAGACTGGCACCACAAACACGACAACGACCACCACGGAGCCTGCAACTACCACTTCTACAGGCACTACCGTAGAAACGCAGTCGGGCACGGGCGTATCGCAGGGCACGACAACCAAAGCGTCAGATGTGAAAGCCAAAGACAAAAAGAGAAAGTCGAAGGTTAAAGCTAACCCAACCAAATAAGCGAGCCTATTACAAGCTCCTTAGCTTACAAAAGCCCAGTCGTACTTTGTGCGGCTGGGCTTTTTTGTTGGGGTTCTCCTGGCCAAGTGCTAAATGGATAACTCGGTAATGGAGGCGCCAGAAAATAGCCAGAACCGAAACGATGTTGGCAAGCAAAAGCCAGATGCAACTAAAGAACGCTATTGCTGCAATAGTTCCTATATTTATCAGCCTACGGCTAGAGATCTGTATCTACGCCAAGTGCCAATTAAGATTGGTGCTTAGAATTATAAAATACTATAAACGGGTATTCAGAGAGATGAATAAGAATGATTACAACCCGTTGCCGCGGAATATAGATTTGACATTTTTTTTTGACCGTAGTAAAATAGTTTTTTGCTGTCTTTGGTTTATAAGTTTAGTAAGTAACTATAGTGCTTTCGGCCAAATTGCATCTGCTGACTCTGTTGCGGTAAATGCTTCGGAAGATATGGTTTATCAGCAATATACAGATGCGGTTGAAAACCATTCTCATCTGTACAACGGGACCGAATATGTGAATTACGATAAGCCTTATATCCAAGGTGATCAGTTTTTTGAGTCGAACCTAGAAGCTGCTGGAGGTATTTATTACGACGGTTTTTATTTTCGAAACGTGCCGTTGCTTTACGATATTTACGTTGATGAATTGGTGATTAAGCACCCGGCTAGTCCCCTGAAAATGAAGTTGGTTAATGAGAAGGTCAAATATTTTGTTTTGCATGGGCACACGTTTGTGCGTTTGGTAAGCGATAGCTTAATAGCATCTCCTATTCGTACCGGGTTTTACGATTTGTTGTTTGCTTCTCAAGTAAAAGTATTAGCCAAAAGAGCAAAAGATTTGCAAGAGCGCGCTACGCCAACCGGGTTAGAAGGTAGATTCAACGAGATTGATAAATTCTTTATTGAGAAAAATAAAGCCTATTATCAGGTTGGTAAGAAATATACAGTTGTGAAATTATTTCCTGATAAAAAAGGTGATCTACGCAAATATGTGCGTTCCCAAAAATTAAAATTTACTAAAAATAGAAGGGAAGCCTCTATCGTAAAACTGGTGCGTTATTATTCTACCCTACCGCAGTCCTCGCCATCGCAAAACTGAGCAAATTAGGTATATGCAACCAAGAGGATAGCTTACACTGTATGACCTATTTTTATCGCGTTTTTTTAACTATTTGTCTCCTGTGCGCAAGCAGAGCGAGCTATGCACAAATATTTAATAATGAGAATGTTAGCGGCGATTTTAAAAATCTGAGCTTCGAACAGTTTGTCAAAGAGGTCGAGTCAAAAACCAGTTACCACTTTTACTACGAGCCGGCGGCAGTAGATAGCCTGTTGGTGACGTTGCAGGTTGAGGGAAAGCCCTTGGATGCTGTGTTGCCGCTGGTACTGGCCAAAACGGATCTGCACTTTTCGATCGATGCCGCGTATCGCGTTTTTATCACATCGGGAAAAGCCATTCAGCCCAATCTTCCCGACGACTTTTTTAAGCCGCAAGTAGCTGGCTCTGGCGCAGTTGGCCAATCAGCGGTAATTTCGGGTGCTTCCGATGCGCCTCGTCGGTCGCATACAGCTAGCGCCGCCGAGCTGAAGCTGTATGAAATAGGGGCCGGGCGTCCCGACAATACCAAAGGCAAAGCAACGCTTGCCGGCCACATTCGGGAGTCGAAATCGGGCGAGCCGGTGATCGGCGCTTCTGTATTTATCGAATCACCGGCCATTGGGGTAGCTACCGATCAGTTTGGGTACTACTCGCTGACGTTGCCCGTGGGCCGGCACGAGCTGAAAATCAGGGGAATTGGTATCAAAAATACCCGGCGCCAACTGGTGCTGCACAACGATGGCCAATTAGAAATAGAAGTGGAAGAGGACATTACGCCGCTGAAGGAAGTGGTGATTGAGGCCGAGAAGGACAAAAACGTGGCCGGCCTGCAAATGGGCCTGGAGCGGCTCGACATCAAAACCATGAAGCAGGTGCCCACCGCCTTCGGCGAAACGGACATCTTGCGCGTGGTGCTCACGCTGCCCGGCGTCAAGTCGGTAGGCGAGGGCAGTACCGGGATGAACGTGCGCGGCGGGGGCACGGACCAAAACCTGATCCTGTTCAACGACGCGACCGTCTACAACCCCTCGCACTTGTTCGGCTTTTTCTCGGCCTTCAACCCCGACATCCTCAAAACCGTCGAGCTGTACAAAAGTGCTATTCCGGCGCGCTACGGGGGGCGTTTGTCGTCGGTGCTGGACATTGCCACGCGCGACGGCAACAAGAAAACGTTTGCCGGCTCGGGTGGTATCGGCTTGCTAACCAGCCGCTTGACACTAGAAGGCCCGATCGTGAAGGACAAAAGCTCTTTTATCATCAGCGGACGCAGCAGCTACTCTGATTGGCTTTTACACCAAGTACCCAACAAAAGCTTTAAAAATAGCTCAGCATCTTTTTACGATCTGAACGCGCACATTAGCCACGAATTTGACAGTAAGAATACGGTGTACGCCACCGGCTATATGAGCAGCGATAAATTTAAATTGGCTGCCGATACTACTTATAACTACGTAAATCAGAGTGCTAGTCTGAAGTGGAAACACATTTTTAACAACCGGATTTACGGTGTTTTAACGAGTGCTTTCAGCCATTACGCCTACGACATTACCAGCATAGGAAATGCAGTGAATGCATCGAGATTAGCCTACCGAATAAATCAGGCAAACGTTCAGGCTGATTTTAGTTATTTCCACAACGCCAAGCACACCATTGATTTTGGCGCCAGCTCGATTCTGTATACAATTCAGCCCGGCAGCCTGCGACCACTGGGTCGCCAATCGCTGATTACCACGGATGTGTTGCCGCAGGAACGGGCGCTGGAAAGTGCCCTCTACGCCTCCGATCTGATTACACTGACGCCGCGGCTGTCGGTTTCGCTTGGCCTCCGTTACTCGCTGTATAATGCCTTGGGGCCCAGAAATATATACCGCTATCTGCCCAACGAATCTAGGTCGGAAAGCACCATTATTGATACGGTTTCTTACAAAGCAGGTGGCGTGATCGCTACCTACCACGGCCCCGAATACCGCTTGTCTGTAAGGTACACGCTCTCCGAAAATTCGTCGGTCAAGGGCAGTTATAACCGCACCCGGCAGTACATCCACATGCTCTCGAATACGGCCTCGATGTCGCCGACGGATATTTGGAAATTATCGGACTCGAATATCCGGCCGCAAGTTGGCGACCAATACGCGTTGGGCTATTACCGCAATTTCAATGACAATACCATTGAAACGTCCGTCGAAACGTATTATAAACTCATGCACGACTTTGTGGATTATAAAAGCGGCGCCACACTAATTTTGAATCACCACATTGAAACGGATGTAATTAACGCCGAAGGCAAAGCATATGGCGTGGAAGTAATGGTGAAAAAGCTAACCGGCAAAATTAACGGCTGGATGAGCTATACCTACTCTCGCTCATTGGTGCGGGTAAATAACGCCATCACCAGCGATATGATAAATGGCGGCAAATATTACCCCAGTAATTTCGATAAGCCTCACGATTTCACTCTAATCGGTAATTATCGCTTTAGCCGCCGTTTTAGCACTTCGCTCAACTTTACTTACAATACCGGCCGTCCCATAACGCTGCCGTTGGCCAAGTATTATGATGGCAACTCCATCCGCGTATATTATTCGGAGCGCAACGCGTACCGCGTACCCGATTACTACCGCGCCGATTTTGCCATGAACATCGAAGGCAATCATAAAGTAAAAAAACTCGCCCACAGCTCCTGGACGCTGGCTATTTATAATATTACAGGCCGCAAAAATCCGTATTCGATTTATTTTAAATCAGAACAAGGCAAAATAAGAGGGTATCAATTATCGATTTTTGGTCAGCCTATCCCAACAATCACGTATAATTTCAAATTCTAGATGAACCGACAATATTCTTTTTTACGGCTAGTGCTATTCTGGTGCGTGTTGGTTCCCATAAGCAGCTGCATCGACCCTTTTGAGCCGGATGTAAAAGGCGCGCCGGAGAGCCTTTTGGTGGTAAGCGGCTTTATTAACAGCACTGGCGTCAGTACCATCAAATTATCACGCACCCAGAACCTCGCACAGGATAATAATCCGCCGTCCGAGTCGGGTGCTTCGGTTTTTATTGAAGAAGAAGCTGGTGCACGGTATGCACTCGTTGAAGTTGTGCCCGGGAATTATTCATCTGGTAATCTGATGATTAGCGCAAGTAAACGATGCCGGCTATATCTAAAAACCAAGGACAGCAAAGTATATGCGTCTGATTATGTGGCCGTCAGGACAACCCCGGCGATCGACAACGTAGCCTGGAAAGCCGACGCCACCGGCGTACGAATCTTTGTTAATTCACATGATGCGAACGATCAGACGCATTACTACCGCTGGAATTATGAGGAAACATGGCAGTACACTTCCGCATACAATAGCTCTTATAAATATGACAACGGGCAGATTGTGGAGCGGAATGAAGACATATACCACTGCTGGGTAACCGAAAAATCGACGCTGATTCAGTTGGGGAATACCACCCGTCTTAATCAGGACGTCGTAGCTGATTATCCGCTGACTTCGTTGTCGCCTACTTCGGTAAAGTTGCGCTACAAGTATAGTATTCTGGTGCGGCAATATGCTCAGACGCAGGAAGAATACAAATACTGGGAAAACCTGAAAAAAAATACCGAAAGTATCGGCACGATCTTCGACCCTTTGCCTTCGCAATTAACGGGCAATGTTCATAATCTAGGTAATTCGGCCGAACCAGTAATTGGGTTTGTAGGCGCTTATTCTGTATCTGAGAAGCGTATTTTTATTGAAAATAGTGAGCTGCCCAAAACTTGGAGAATGAGTACCGGGTATGAGTCTTGCTTGCCACTCGATACGATTAAGGTTTCGGAAGTCAAAAACTATTTTAATACTCCCAACTACTTGCCTGTATATCCGATATCGAATATGATGGGGCAAATAATTGGTTATACAGGCGCATCAACCGATTGCGTTGATTGCCGGCGTCGGGGTACAAACGTAAAACCTGATTTCTGGCGGTAATGCACTTAGTTAAGTTCTATGATCTGTAAGTATAAAACGATGCCTAGCCACAAAAAGACGACTTGGTTTTTTAAAGTAATCATTTTTTTCTTATGTGGATCGTTTTCATTTGTTAGTGCTTTTGGGCAAACTGATTCTGTAAAAAATATTAATCAGCAGTTTGCGCGCTACAACCGGCGCGTGGTGCAAGAAAAGCTGTTTTTACACCTCGACCGTACCTATTACGTGGTTGGTGATATCGCGTGGTTTAAAGTATACGCTACTGATGGTGTATCGCATAAGCCTTTGCCTATGAGTAAGATAGCTTATGTGGAAGTGCTTGATAATGACAAGCATGCGGTGCTGCAAGGCAAAATTACACTTCGAAATGCCACAGGCCAGGGTTCATTTCAGCTGCCGATTTCGTTGGTGTCCGGCAATTATACGGTGCGAGCCTACACGAATTGGATGAAAAATTTTAGCCCTGAGTTTTATTATCAAAGCACTATTACCATTATAAATACTCAAGGGAATGCGGGCTTGAAATCAGGTGTTGATTCAGTGGCTCATGATGCGCAGTTTTTTCCGGAAGGCGGTAATTTGGTAGAAGATATTACCAGCCAGATAGCTTTTAAAATTGTTGATAGATTCGGAAAAGGAGTCGATGCAGAAGGTTTCGTATTGGATCAACAAGGCAAAAAAGTCGCTCAATTTAAGTCTTTGAAATTTGGTCTAGGCCGGTTTGCTTTTACTCCGAGCGGTGCTAACGCGGGGTATACCGCTGTCATTAAAATCGCGAATAAGCAAGTGCTTACGCGCAAGCTGCCAGCGGCTTACAAAGAAGGCTGTGTAATGCGCTTGGAAGAAATAAATTCGGAGCAGCTTAAAATATCAGTTCAGGCAAAAGGAATATCGAGTGCGGAGGAAGTTTTTTTACTGGGGCACGTAGGTTCGAAAGTAGCCGTAAGTGCCAATGTCAGATTAATGAACAATAGCGGTTCTTATCTACTTAATAAAAAAGAGCTGCCGGAAGGAATTTCTCATTTTACGCTTTTCAACGCGCAGAAAAAGCCATTGTGTGAGCGTTTGTATTTCAAAAGGCCTGCGCAACGCTTGCTCATTACGGCGCAGACTGACAAACCACAATATGCGCCGCGCGACAAAGTCAGTTTGCAGCTTGCTACTACCAATTTGACGATGCAGGGCGTGCCGGCTAATATGTCGCTGGCCGTTTATCGCCTGGATTCTTTGGCTACTGCAACTTACCCCAACATCAACAGCTACTTATGGCTGACTTCAGACCTGAAAGGCGCCATCGAAAGCCCGGACTATTATTTGACGAGTACCGGCACAGAGGCAGATGAGGCGCTTGATAACCTGATGCTTACGCACGGATGGAGCCGGTTTAGATGGGAGGACGTTTTGACCAATCAAGCGGTGCCGTTTGAAAATCCACCGGAGCTAAACGGCCATTTTGTGCGGGGGCGCGTGACGCACAGCGCTACAGGTGCTGCGGCGCTCGACATTACTACGTATCTGACGGCGCCGGGCCGCTACATTCGGCTGTATAATTCTAAGAGCAAAAGCAATGGGCAGATTCAGTTTGAGCTGAAGGATTTTTATGGCTCACAAGAGCTTGTGGTTCAGACTGATACGCAGCGCGACAGCACGTATCATTTCGAGTTATTTAGTCCTTTTTCCGCCAAATATGCCAGTCCCATCCCAGCGCAGTACCGGCTTTCGGAGCGTTTCAGAACGGATATTACGCAGCGGCATCTAGCGGCTCAGGTCCAAAACGCTTATTACAAGAAATACAGCACGTTATACAGAGTGCCGGCGCTGGACAGCGTGCCCTTTTATGGCAAGCCCAGCGAAACGTATAAACTCGACGACTACACCCGCTTTAAGGTGCTGGAAGAGGTAATGCGCGAATACGTGCCCGGTGTGCAGGTGCGGATTCGGAAGGATGGCTTCCATTTTATGGTGCACGACGATCCTAACCGCACCGTGTTTTACGACAACCCAATGGTGCTGCTGGATGGAGTTCCGGTCTTCAACATCAACAAAATCATGGCCATGGACCCGCTGAAAATCCAGCGGTTGGATGTAGTAACCAGCCGTTACTTTCACGGGCCGCTGGTATATAATGGGTTGGTGAGCTACAGCACATACAAAGGAGATCTGGACGGCTTCCAACTCGACCCACGCGCCTTGGTGCAGGAATACGAAGGCTTGCAGCTGCAGCGCGAATTTTACGCGCCGCGCTACGAAACGCAGCAAGAAAAACAGAGCCGCCGGCCCGATTTCAGGCAATTGCTCTACTGGAATCCAGAGGTGGTGTCCGCGGGCAGCGGAAACCAAACATTGTCGTTTTATACCTCCGATCAGCCTGGCAGGTATCAGGTTGTAATTCAGGGACTTGCTGCAAATGGGCTGGCCGGAAGCGCCAGTTTTACATTCGAGGTAAAAGGTTCACTATAAACAAGTTATGCAAGGGGGCGTTGGAATAGGGTAGGCTAGTTGCATGCCCTGGAACGTGAAGATTGCTTCTGCCCGCAACAAGCTTGAATTGCCTTCTGAAAAAACGCGTTCGCTTATTGGGTGGTCTGTTGTGTGAAAGCGCACGTAGTATAGTCGTTTACTTACCTACTACTTCACAACCAACTCATTATGGCAGGCAAACTAAGTGGAAAAGTGGCGATCATCACCGGCGCTAGCGCGGGCATCGGGGAGGCTTGCGCGCGGGCCTTGGCGGCCGAAGGCGCACATCTGGTACTGACGGCCCGGCGGCAGGAGCGGCTGGAAGCGTTGGCCGAAGAGCTTCGCGGCTCCGGCAGCCAAGTAGAACTCGTTACCGGCGATGCCCGCGACGAAGAAACGGCGCGCCAAACCGTGCAAAAGGCCCTCGACGCGGCCGGCCGCATCGATATTCTCATCAACAACACCGGTTTAGGTAATTATAAGAACCTTGTCGATACGAGCGCCGAGGAGTACGACGAAATGATGGATACCAACGTGCGTTCCACGTTTCTGTTTACGCGTCACGCCGTGCCTACCATGATTGCCCAGGGCTCCGGCACCATTCTGATGTTGTCGTCGATGGCTGGGGTGTATGGGTTTGCCGGCGAAGCCGTGTATTGCGCCACCAAGTTTGCCCAAGTAGGTTTTGCGCAAGCCCTTGACAAAGAGTTGCGTCCGCATGGCATTAAGGTCGGTGCGATCTGCCCCGGCGGCGTCAAAACTGAGTTTGCGCTTGGCCGCGGACGTACAGAAGAGAGCGTAGCCCAATCGGGCATGCTGGAGCCCGAAGACGTAGCCGGTGCCGTATTGCTAGCCTGCACCCAATCGGCTAATTCTCGCATCATCGAGATTCAGATGCGGACAATGGCCGAAGCGCTTACCTAGTAAGTGTTTGAATAACAAACAGTTAAGAAAAAGCCCACCCAACTAAGTTGGGCGGGCTTTTTCTTAACTCCAAAACGGTAAATGAGTAGGCACTCAGTTTTTATCCACTACAAAACTGCTGCCGGTCAGGGCAACGTCTGCTTTCACAACCCGGCCCTCCGCTACAGCTTTGCCTAGCGGCTGGCCGCCTCCGGCAAAAATCTGTACCCGGCCAGGCACTTCAAGGCGTTGCGCCTGAGCATCGAGTAGCGAGAGTTGGCGCGGCGAAAGCGAAAACTGCACGGTCTTTCTCTCGCCTGCTTTCAGTGGAATGCGTTGGAAACCCTCCAGGGCATGAATCGCAACGCGCCCTTTGGCGTCGGGATGCTTCACGTAGAGTTGTACCACTTCCTCGCCGTCGCGCTTGCCGGTGTTCTGCACCTCCACGCTCACCGAAATGGGCTTGCCGGTTACGGCGCTCTTGGGGATTTTTAAGTTGCTGTATTTGAACGTGGTATAGCTCAGTCCATGCCCAAACGGATACAGCGGCGTGTCTTTGAAGTAGCGGTACGTCCGGCCTTCCATGCTGTAGTTGTCGAAGGCGGGCAGCTGCGATTCCGATTTATAAAATGTCACCGGCAACCGGCCGGCGGGGTTGTAGTCGCCAAAAAGCACGTCGGCCAGAGCTGTGCCGGCTGCTTGGCCATCGTACCAAATATTGACAATGGCCGGTAGGTTAGTGGCTTCCCACGGCACAGCGATGGCGCTGCCCGTCATCATGGCAAATACCACGGGTTTGCCGGTTGAGTGCAGTACCTTCATCAACTCCGTCTGCACCTTGGGTAGGGCAATGCTCGTGCGGTCGCCGCCACTGAAGCCTTCGACCTTCACCTTCATCTCTTCGCCCTCCAGCTTCGGCGAAATGCCTCCCACAAACACGATGGCATCGGCATCTTTCACCTTGGCCAAAATATCTTTGTTATTCACCGGAACTACATGGGTGCCAGCAAGTTTTAGAATGCTGCGGCTTACGTTTTGGAAGTACTCTAGCTTCAATTCGTATTTCTTGCCGGCCTCCACTTTGGTGGTGTAGCGGTTGGTCGATACGCCTTTGCTGTCCCAGTTGTCGATGCGTTTCTCGCCGTTGATGAACAAGCGATAGCCGTCGTCGCCGGTAACCTCGAAGGCAATTTCCTCCGATTTATCGGGCGTGAAAGTAGTGGTATAGCGCGCCGACACATTTTCAGACAGCAAGCCGGGCGCAATTTCCATCTTCACGTTGGCTAGGTACCGGTCCAACCCCGCTTCCATGCGCGTGTGCATGGGTTGGCCTTCCAAGTTCGTGCCCTTGAAATACTCAGCTTGGAGGCCTTTCTGGCCGTTATACGACAGATTTTTGTTGATATCGAACGGTTCGTAGACGATGTCGCTGGTGTAGTCAACTCCTTGTATGTAAGTCACTTCCACGCCAGGGCCTACTTTGGCCTTGATGCCTTCCAGCGGCGTCACGATGTCGGTTGGGAAGCCGTTGTAGTTGCCCAGTTGCACCGATTCGTTATCGGCATTGGGGCCTAACACCGCAATTTTCTTGATGGTTTTGCGCAGGGGCAACGTATTCTGGTCGTTCTTCAGCAGCACAATGGCCTCATGCGCCATGCGGAGTGCGTGGGCCTGGTGGGGCTTGCTTTCCACTACACTGAGCGGAATTCGGGCGTAATTTACGCGCTCCACCGGATCAAACATGCCCAGCTGAAACCGGATTTTGAAGAGCCGCTTCACCGAAACATTCAGCTGCTGCTCGGTAATCAGGCCTTTCTTCACGGCGTCTACCAACGAGTTGTAGGTGAATAACTTACCCGTAGCACACTCGATGTCAGTGCCGTGCAGCACGGCGTTGGCCGCGGCAGTGGCCGCGTCGGGGTCAGTTTTGTGGTTCTGCCAGAAGTCGTTGATGCCATCGCAGTCGGAGGTGACGTAGCCGTGGTACTTCCATTTCTTGTACAGAATATCTGTCATCAGCTTGTCGCTGCCGCAGCATGGCTGGCCCGCGTAGGCGTTGTAAGCGCACATCACACCGGCCACTTTCGCATCCACGATTAGGTCACGAAAAGCTGGTAAATAGGTGTCCCAGAGGTCATAATCGCTGATTTTGGCGTCGAAGACGTGGCGTAGCTGCTCAGGGCCGCTGTGCACGGCAAAGTGTTTGGCGCAAGCCGTGATCTTGAGGTACTTCGGGTCATCGCCTTGAAAACCTTTTACCAGCGCCGAGCCCAACTGTCCCGTCAGGTACGGGTCCTCGCCGTAGGTTTCCTGGCCGCGGCCCCAGCGCGGGTCGCGGAAGATGTTGATGTTGGGCGTCCAGAACGTAAGGCCTTGGTAGATACCGCGTTCGCCGCGCCGCACGTATTCTTGGTGAATGGCGCGGGCTTCATCGGACGTGATAGTCGCCATCTTCAGCATGGCGTCCTTGTCAAACGTAGCGGCCATGCCGATGGCTTGTGGAAATACCGTGGCCTTCATGCTGGTGCGGGCCACGCCGTGCAGCGCCTCGTTCCACCAGTTGTAGGCCGGAATGCCCAAGCGGTCGACGGCCGGCGCATTGTTCAGCATCTGCGACACTTTCTCCTCCAGCGTTAGCCGGCTGACCAAATCATCAACTCGTTGATCTATTGGTGAATCCGGATTTTGAAAAGGAAATTGCTCGGGGGCCGTGTGCGTAGCCTTGGCCGAGGTAGGCGGGTGGCCCGGATTGCGGGCGATCATTCCGGTGACAGTCGCCAGCAGCAAAACAGCTAGTAGTTTCTTCATCTCTCGGCGTGGGTTAGAGAGTGGGAAAATGGCTTAGATTACTTATGTAATCAATTGATAATTAATGCGTTATAGAATGCCCTGTAAGCAGATCGCCCGTGCAGGATTGCAACGGGCGATACTTTAACGATAAGCAGGCAGGGCCAAAAATCTATTGCTTGACGTAGGCGTCGATGGTTTCGATGGTGCCGTCGGGCTTGCGCTTCAACTCGGTGACCTTCACGTTGCGCAGCCACGTCTTGCCCGATAGTTCGGTGTCGTGGTAGAAGATGTACCACTTGCCCTTGATTTCGACAATGGAGTGGTGCGTCGTCCAGCCTTGTACGGGGTTCATAATTACGCCTTTGTAGGTAAACGGCCCGTACGGCGAATCGCCCACGGCGTAAGCCAGGAAGTGGGTGTCGCCGGTAGAGTAGGAGAAGTAGTACTTGCCGTTGTACTTGTGCATCCAAGATCCTTCGAAGAAGCGGCGGTCGTGGTCGCCGGTCAGCAGGGGCTTGCCGTTCTCGTCCACGATTTTCACGTCTTTCACGGGCTCGGCGAAGTGCAGCATGTCTTTGCTCAGGCGCACGACTTTGGCGCTCAGGGCTGGTTCGTTGTTTTTGCCGGAGTCAGTTTTGGAGCCATTTGCCTCGTATTTGCCAGTGGCCCAGCGCTGCAATTGGCCGCCCCAAATGCCGCCAAAATACATATAGGAGTTGCCATCGGTATCGGTGAACACGGCTGGGTCGATGCTGAAGCTGCCCTCGATGGGTTTAGGCTGCGCCTTGAACGGGCCCGTGGGGGAAGTGCTGGTGGCTACGCCAATGCGAAACACATCCTGCTTGTCTTTCACCGGGAAGTACAGGTAGTACGTGCCGTTTTTGAAGGCTACATCGGGTGCCCACAGCTGACGCCCCGCCCATGGTATGTCCTTGATATCTAGGGCTACACCGTGATCGGTTACTTTGCCGCCGATGCTGTCCATGGACAGGATGTGGTAGTCCCGCATGGCAAAGTGGTCGCCGTTGTCGTTCTCCGGAATACCCGCCTCAATGTCGTGCGATGGATAGATGTAGATCTTGCCGTTGAACACGTGAGCCGAGGGGTCGGCGGTGTAGATGGTGCTGATCAGCGGTTTAGAAATGGGTTTCGGCGCGGCGCTGGCAGCCGAGTCGGCTTTGGGTGCTTCGGCCGTAGTCGTGGTGCTGGTTTCCGTTTTGGAAGTGTTGCTTTGGCAAGCACTGGACAAGGCCAAGGGAGCCGACAACGCAAGCGCGGCAAACTTCAACTTGAAAAGGGTAGGCATTTGGGTTGGTTTTTTGAAAGAATATACCGGCAATGTACAAGCGAATACAACTAGTTTCTACACTATTTGCGCGCGCCGCTTCCGAAGCAAAAGTTGCAACAGAAACGTTGACGGCCTTTTTCAAGTATTCCCAACCGCCGCGAAGAAGGTGCATGCGGCAAATGCGCCGCATCGCGCGGTGCCACTTAGTCGTGGCGAAAGATAGAATGTAATGGAATATTTAGACACACAACTATCAGATTGAGTGATAGTTACGCTTTCGGCGCTGGGTAAGGAGCCTAAGCGTCTAGACAGTTGTGTTCGTGCGGATGTTTTTCTCCAGCCGCTGCAACAGAGTCGTAATCTGGTTGGCGTAGGTATCCACCCGATCCATGCCGGCGCGGGCTTCTTCGATGCGGCCGCGCTGGTACTGCGTCACCAAGTCGCGGCCCGCGTCCATCATCTGCTGCATGGCGCGCTCAATCTCCCGCACTTCGGGGTAAGAACTGTACTTAGGCTTCACCACTGAGTATAGCCACTGGCCGAGCGGATTTTCCTGCATTGAAAACAACGCTGCGTCCGCCTCGCGCACGCCGTAGAGCACCGAGCGCAGACGCGATTTGAAGAGCACCTGCTTGATGTTGGCCTGCTGAAAATCCAGGCTGGTTATGTCCATAACAAGCGGGCTTGGACGGCTTTCATGATCGTACCCATGGCCCTAAGAAGCATCGTTGAGGCCCTCGTGGAAGTTTTCCAGCTTTTTGCGCGCCGTTACTACTTCCGTAACGTCGAAAGCAAACACAAACACGCCCACAATCTGGCCGCCTTCCTTGAAAGCTTGGTAGGTGAAATCCAGATAGATATCGTCGGTTTCGTTGGTGTTCGGGCGCTGCACCTTCAGCAGGATCTCCTTGCCAAAGAAGGTTTCGCCAGTCTGATATACCTGGTCGAGCAGGGCGCTGAAACCTTGCTCAGCGGCTTCCGGAATGGCCTCCGCTACCGAGCGGTTTAGGAGTTGGCGGTCGGGAAACAGCGCCTGATACATCGGATTGACAAAGTCAAACACGTGCTCTTTGCCCCGCAAAATGGTGATGAGCGCCGGCGCCTGCGTGAGCAGCGTCTGGAACGTTTCGTTCTGGCTTTCAACCAGTTGATACGCTTGGTACGACTGGTCGGAGAGGGCGGCTTGTTGTTCGTTGGCCTGCAAAAGCTCCTGCACCAACGTCTTCTGATCATGAATATCGACGCTGCAGCCGACCCACATGGTAGTTTGCCCATTTTCGTTGAAGCGTGGCACCCCCCGTACCAATAGCCAGCGGTACTGCCCATCGGCGCGGCGCAGGCGGTACTCAATCTGGTATTCGCTGCCGGAGCGGACGGCCTGCTGCCAGGATTGCAACACGCGCTCGCGGTCGTCGGGGTGCAGGTTGTCGGTCCAGCCCCAATCGTTCATGGCCTCCGGGGTCAGCCCCGTAAACTGTAGGTAGCGGGGATTGCTGTAATCGGCGCGGCCGTCGGGCAACGTCGTCCAGACCATAATGGGCAACGACTCTAGGATAAACTGCGAGCGGTTGCGGGCTTCTTCGAGTTCGAGCGCGACGGCTTCGGCGCGTAGCGCGGCTTGGTGCTGCTCGGTTACGTCTTGGGTGCGTTGCAGAATGTATTGCAGCTGGCCCTGCTCGTCGAGCAGCGGGTAGTGCGTGGCTTGCCAATAGCGCTCCTCAAAGCCGCCTCCCAGCGCGGCGGGCCGCTCGAGGTCGTAGCGAATTAGGGGCATGGTGTGCGGCTCCAGATGCTGCCGCACGTGCTCGTGCGAATTGGCAATTACCTGATATTCATTCTGATCGGCCGCTGGGAAAGCCTCAAAGAAAGGTTTGCCCACCACTTCTGCCCGGCTCTTCAGCGACACCTTTACATGGTTGTCGGAGTTGTCGGCAATGGTGCCGTCGGGCAGCAGTAGCAAATAATTGTCGGGCAAAGACCGAAACAGCGACTGATAATTGACCGGAGAAACAGAGGAAGCCATAGTAGCAGAAGAATCTAAAAGGCGCAGCAAATCCACAATACCCAACGCGAAACAGTTACGCGGAGCAAAGCTACCGATGTTGCCGGGGATTATACCGGTTGTAAACCGGCGTCGGGATAATAAAAGTTGGGTACCGCTACATCAGCCGTAGCCAAGAGCCGGCGGTGGCAATGTCGTCGAAGGTCAGCACGATTACGCCCGCGTTGCTGTGCTGCAAGGTCAAGTCCGTGGAAAGGCGGCTGTAGATGTTGGGCGAGTACACCCACGCAAAGTATTGGCAGCCGGCTTCGGCCATCAGCGGGAGCCACACTTCGCCGCCCCACACCGAGGCATCCGACCACATGGTGGTTACCAACGTGTTGTCATTCAATACTTTAGTACACTGCTCGTCTTTCAGGCACTGCAGCATCTGCATGGCGCCCGTCGTAACCGAATCGTAGTCTTGGGGGCCGTGCCAGTCAACGTGCAGCCACTCTTCGGCGTAGTCGTAGTAAATGCTAATGGAGTCAGTTTCGTATAGAAGGCGTTTGGCCATAGCAAAGGAGTAAGCAAGGTTGACCGATACGCAAGCTGGGCCGTTGGGTTGGGTATTGGTGCTACAATTTTAAACCACAGCCGCACCGGCCGGCCCTCGCTCAGCCTGCCTGAATTACTGACGAGCTAAGTATCTAGCTGATAAACAGGATTTTACTAAGATGGCGCTGGGCATCACATTGGCTACATGCACATAAGAAAAGCCCTGACTTTTTGGTCAGGGCTTGAAAGTGAATCTGTAAAAGAGAAGCTGGTCCTATTCTTCTTTTTCCTGCTCCGTTGGGCTGAGCAGCTCATGGGTTTCGCGTCTTTCGGGGCTAAGGATAAAAATGAGCCCGGTGAAAGCCAATAGTAGTATTGGCAGCGAAGGAAGGAGGTCGGTCATTAGGTCTTAGGCGTTGGGTGGGAGGAGAAATATAACGGAAGCGTTGAAAAACATAATAAAATCTGTTTTTTCCTAATGCGTTACTTCTTTTTGTCCTTCTGTTGGCGGTTAGACCTATTCCTGCTGAACAGTTATTTATTTAATTGTTTTATAACTCTTTGATTTGTATATACTTATATACGAGGTAAGATTGAAAAAAGATGCGAAGAAAATTGATGTTAAATCTGGCGTTTTAGCTGTAGCATCGTGCTAAATAAGATGCCGTCGGGCCGCCGTACTACCACCGGTATAGTGCGACCATTCTGCGAATGGAACAGATGGCTTAGTTGAGAGAGGGTATAATCGCTGGCCGGCAACACGTTGATCGACACGATTTCGTCTTCGGGATGCAATCCCGCCTGGGCCGCCGCCGAATTGGGGTCGATGTGGGAGATGATGTACTGCCGATACTGCGGGCCGGCGGCCATCAGCTTGAGCCCGGCCATATCGTATTCGAAAGGGGCGCGTTGCAAGCGGTTGGGCCTCAAGTAGAGGCGGTTGTGCGGATAGTCAATTACCGGGTCGAAGCGGCGCAACAGGTCGAAACCCACGTTGCCGTCGCGGGCGATGTTGATGCGCTGACGCAGGTTGCTGGAGTCGGGGAAGGAAGCCAGCAACGACGACACCCGGTATTCGCCTAGCGAGATGGTATTGACGCGGCCCACATGGCCGGTAATGAGTCCGCCGAATCCGCGGCCCAGATCGGTGCGCAGCCGCTGAGCCGGCAGCATAATCGACGACGAGCCGGCATTGGCTTCCAACGACAGAGCGTGGCCCGCCCCTGTGTCCACCATGAGCCGTACGGGTTGCTCCAGCAGGCTCGTAACCGCAATTTTGGCACTGATATAAGGTTTTTCGTCCTCCAGTTCTAGGGGCAGGCTCGACCATTTTTTGCCTTCGGGACCTTGGTAAGCCGCTGGATCAGTGAGGACAAGCCGGCCCGGAATGGGCTCTACGGCGACCACAAAGCTGCTGAAAAAGTCGTACCCCATTACACCATGAATGGGTATCCCCAGGCTGCCGCCCAAGTCCAGCGTGTTTTCGGCAAGGATGATGAACACCAGCGAAGGAGCCTCTACACCGCGTATTTCTACGTGCACGGGGTTTGTGCGCAGAGCCGTGACGGGAGCTTTGGTACCGACGCCAGCCACCGCGTATTGGTGATTCGTAGAGATGCCCACCAAATCGCGCAGGCCGGCATCTGTGATGATGGAAGTAGCCGTGCCCGTATCCAGGATGAAATTGAAAGGGCCTTTGCCGTTGAGCTTGGTTGATACTATAATCAGGTCATTCTGGGCAGCATACGGAATAGAGGCCGTCTGCACTCCCGCTTTCTTGAAGTGAAACGCCGGAATCTGGGCGCTGGCCTGCAAGCACAAGCAGTAAGCAGCCATTAGTAGTAATAGCTTGATTAATAAGGATTTATATAAAAGCCGTTTCCTGCTTACAGAGTAGGGAGAAGTCGGTTTGGAGCTGACGAAATGTAGAGAAGCTTGTTGCTCGGACTTGGCTTTTTTTGGCAGGAATAAACGCGAACCAGTATACATCGGAAGGGAGTTTAGAGTCTCTATCTGGAGCGGGTCGCGGCCTCGGTAGCCGGACGTGCGAACCAAATTCGACTGCATAAAAACTGCCTTTGGCGGCCTCCTTCAACGGATATTGTGCAGAGTGAAGGAATTCTGGTTTGACCTGTTTCTTTTCGCGCTCAGACGATGGTGCGCCGTTAAAGTGAGTTTCGACCACTTCGTTTGCCCCCGGCAACAGGCGAAATACATTAGGTGCAAAACCGGGGTGGAAGAGCAGCGTCAGCTACACCTCAACAGTAGGGGCTACGCACCCAAAAACCCGCTTTCGGACTAGCTATGCACTCATAAGGCAAAAAGTGCATGTTAAATAACTACTAACTCGCTCTGCATAATAGGGTGGGGGAAGGAGATGGGTTATCTGCTCCTTGGCCAAACTATTCTTCCGATAGGTTGGCGGAATAGGTCCTGATTTTTCACCCATTCCATTGCTACATGAAAAAAATCCTACTTATGAGCATCCTGCTCATGGTCAGCTTCTTACATGGAGCTGTTGCCCAAAGTCGAACCATCTCGGGGCGGGTAACGGATCGGCAAACGGGAGAAGGGCTGCCCGGTGTAACGATCTTATTACAAGGTACTTCCAACGGTGTCTCGACCAACGCCGATGGTACCTACACCCTGAGCGTGCCCAGCAGCGGCGGCACCCTCACGTTTAGCTCTATTGGCTATGTTAACGTCGACCGCGTCATCGGTACCGATAACCAGATAAACCTGGCGATGGCGCCAGACACCAAACAACTGCAAGAAGTAGTGGTGACAGGCTACGGCGGCTCGCAGGATGTGAAAGATATCACGGGCTCCACGGCGAAGATCTCGGAGGAAAAGCTGCTCAACCAGCCCGTCCAGAGCTTCGATCAGGCCCTGACCGGTCGGGCCGCGGGCGTGCAGATCACTAACCCCGGCGGCGCGCTGGCCGACGGCGTAGCCATTCGCATTCGCGGGGCCAACTCCATCAGCAACAGCTCGCAGCCGCTGATCGTGATCGACGGCGTGCCCACCAACCAGATCAGCAACGCCAACCAGTTTAACACCGGTAACGGCACGCGCTACAACACCCTGGCCGACATCAACCCCAACGACATCGAGTCGGTGGACGTGCTGAAGGACGCTTCGGCGGCGGCTATTTACGGCTCGCGCGCCGCCAACGGCGTAGTCATCATCACTACCAAGCGTGGTAAAGCCGGCCAGAATCATGTTTCGGTGAACTCGTATATAGGTGTGAATGAAGTAGTTAGAAAGCCAAAGCTGCTCAACGGCGACCAGTTTATTACCATCCAGAACGAGAAAGCATTCAACCGTTTTGGCGCCGGTACGCCTACTTCGGTCATCGCCCGCGACACCGATTTTAACGGTGATGGCAAGCCCGACCGCACCGACTGGCTCAAGGAAATTTTCCGCCGCGGCTTTTCGCAGAACTACCAGGTTGCCATTTCGGGCGGCTCCGATAAAGCCAGCTACTACGGCTCCGGCGACTGGACCGACCAAAAAGGCGTGCTGGTAGCCAACCGCCTGCGCCGTGGTTCGGTACGCCTAAACCTCGATTTGCAACCGACCAAGTGGTTGAAAGCCGGCATCAGTTCGAGCTACGCCAAAACCCTCAACAACGGCGTGCTCACCGACAACTACCTGGCCGGCGCTACGGTATCGGGGTATAATGCCGCCCCGATTTTTCCGGTGCGCGATGCCAGCGGCAACTATTTCCTCGATTCGTTCGGCAACCTGGGCGGCGATGTGTTCACCATTGGCACAACCAACTACCCGTTCTACCGCACCTATCGCCTCAACGCCGTTAACCACCCCAGCGCCGTGCTTGCCTACCAGCGCAACGACAACACCTCGCAGCGCTTGCTGGCCAATGGCTACGTAACCGTAGAGCCGTTGAAGGGGCTGAAGTTGACGAGCCGCTTCGGAGCGGATTATTTGCAAAACTTTGAGGATCAGTACAGTGATCCGCGCTTGTCGGGCCTAGGCCGCATTCTGGGCGACGGTTTGGTACAAGTAAACGACTTGCGTCAGAACCTCTGGAACTGGGCCAACTTCGCCAACTACACCCATACGTTCGCCGAAAACCACAACATCGACCTCACGGCCGGCGTGGAATATCAGGTAGAAACGCAAACGCAGATCAGTACCTACGCCGCCAACTTTGCCGATCCAAAGTTCAAAGAAATCCTGTCGGGCCTCTCGACCGAGGCGTTGCAGGCCGACGGGTCGCGCTTCTCGCGGGGCTTTGAGTCGTACTTGGCGCGCGCCAACTACTCGTTTGGCAACCGCTACTATGCTTCGGTAAGCTTCCGCGCCGATGCCGACTCGCGGTTTGGTACCAACAACCGCCGCGGCTATTTCCCCGGCGGCTCCGTTGGGTGGCGCCTGACGGAGGAGGAGTTTATGAAAGGCCTCACGTTCGTCAATGACCTGAAGCTGCGGGCCAGCTACGGGGTAGTCGGTAACTCGGCGGGTATTGCAGCCTATGCGGCCCGTACGCAAATCGGGGCGGGGCAATATGCCGATATCAACGGTCTGAATATCACGCAAGTAGGTAACCCCGACCTGGCGTGGGAAAAGTCGAAGAAGCTCGACATCGGCGCAGATATTTCGCTGCTGACCGACCGCATCGGTATGACGCTGGACTACTTCGATAATGACATCAGCGATCTCATTCTGGACGCGCCGGCGCTGCGCACTACAGGCATCCCAAACCCGATTGACTACGTGCGCACCGTGGTTACCAAGAACATTGGTTCGATGTATAACCGCGGCTTCGAGGCCACCATAAACACTACCAACTTACAGACCAGCGATGGCTTCCGGTGGACTACGGCGCTGAATTTTACGGGCGTCAAGAACCGCATCACGTCGTTGGCTACCAACTTGCCGGTGCCCGAAGGCCAATCGGCTAACCCCAACGACGTCGTATTTCAGAACCAGCGGGCCAGCGTCGGGCGGCGTTTGGGCGTGTACTTCCTGCCGGAGTGGGCGGGCGTAAACCCCGACAACGGCAACGCCCAATTCCGCGATGCCAACGGCAACATCAAGCAGTATGATGCGGTGCAGCGGATCTGGCTAACGGCTACCGGCGAACCGACTACGCCCATCAGCACCAGCGATTTCAAATATTCCGAAAAGAGTGGCTACCCAACGTGGTTTGGTGGTTTTGATAACACCTTCTCTTACAAGGGGTTAGAGTTAGGAGTGTTTTTGCAGTACAGCGGCGGCAACCTGCTCTACGATGCCACGCGCGCCGGGCTGCTGACCAACTACTACAACAACAACATCACCGAAATGCTCGACCGCTGGCAGAAGCCCGGCGACCAAACCAACGTGCCCAAGCCGGTGCTCCAAGACAACGTTTCGACGCAAGCCTCGACGCGTTGGCTTGAAAAGGGCGACTTCCTGCGCATGCGGCAAATCAGCCTGGGCTATAACCTGCCTAAGGGCGTGCTTCAGCGCTTCAAACTGAGCAACGTGCGTGTGTACGGACTGGTGCAAAACGCCTTTGTGATAACGGGTTACAAAGGCACCGACCCCGAAGTCAACTCCAACCGCGACAATAGCAACATCGCGTTTGGCGTCGACAACCGCGCCGTGCCGCAGCCGCGCAGCTACACCGTTGGTCTGAACTTAAGCCTCTAATGGTACTCCTTTCCCTATGAATACGAAAAAGCACTTGTTTTGGAAAGCGGCCGTAGCGGCCCTGTTGATGGCTACGGCCCCCAGCTGCGAGGTTCTCGATCAGGACCCCCCGTCAAGCCTGACTCCCGAAGAGGCCTTCTCTACGCCCGAGCGCATCGATAAAGCGGCCATCGGGATGTACGATGCGCTGCAAAACCCCGAGTTTCTGGGCGGCCGGGCCTTGATTTACAGCGACGTACGCTCCGATGACACCGATCCGTCGCCGTACTTCAACACTATCGCTACGTTCTCGCCACAAGCCAATGATATTCAGACGACTAATGGCTGGACGGGCGGCTACCGTACGATTTATGGCGCCAACTTTTTCCTCCAAAACTTCGAGCCAAATGCCAGCAAGGTAACGGCTGCGCTGGCAGCCCAATACGTGGGTGAAGCCAAGTTCATCCGGGCGCTGACCCTGTTTACTTTGGTGAATCTGTACGCGCAGCCTTACAATTTCACCGCCGACGCCTCGCACCCCGGCGTGCCCATTCAGCTGACTGCCCCCGACGCGGCTTCGGCCTACGATGCGGCTCAGCAGCTGCCGCGCGCGTCGGTGCGCGACGTGTACACCCAAGTCATTGCCGACTTGACGGATGCGGCCGCCAAGCTGCCCACCGACTACGACGACCCCGACTACTCAAACATTGCTCGGGCTACCAAAGGCGCAGCGCAGGCCCTGCTCTCGCGGGTATACCTATATAAAGGAGACTATGCCAGCGCCGCTACCGCCGCCAATGCTGTCATCACTTCGGGCTTGTATCATTTGAATGCCGACCCAGCCACGACATTTGCGCCACCTTATAATACAGCGGAGTCCATCTTCTCAGTGGCTAACAACATCAGCGATAACCCCAACACCAACAATGCGATAGGTCAGCACTATGGCCCTACCGGCCGCGGCGATATCACCATTGGGCCTTACGTTGCCATCCCCACCACGCTGTTCCCTGCCAACGACAAGCGCCGCACCGAACTGGTGACGCTGTCGGGCGGCATTCCGTACACCGCCAAATTTGCCAGCATCGGGGATTGGGTGCCGATTGTGCGCTACCCGGAGGTGTTGCTCACCCGCGCCGAAGCGCTGGCCCGCATCACTGGCGTTACGCAGGAAGCCGTGACGCTGCTCAACCAAGTGCGCGATCGCTCGAAAGGCGCCGGCACACCTTCGTATACGGTAGGTAGCTTTGCTACTGCCAATGCCTTGATCAACAGCATCTTGCTGGAGCGGCGCTTGGAGCTGGCTTTCGAAGGCCATCGCTATTACGACTTGCTGCGTACGCGCCAAGGTGTACCTGCCCGCGGCACGGCCCCGGCGGTGCCTTATGGTGACAACAAGCTCGTGCTGCCCATTCCGCAAGTAGACTTGCAGAACAACCCGAATTTGCAGCAAAACCCTGGCTATTAAACGCTTACAGCCTTTCAAAACAAGAGCCCGGCCGTTTTCACGGCCGGGCTCTTGTTTTGAAATATATTGATAGTCAAATGATTATGCTGATCAAAAAGAATCTCTTTTAGCGAAGAAAGTGAAAAGCGCGCCTGGTCAAGCAACAAACAGGATTCGTCATCCTGTTGGTCAAATCTTGAAACTCACTCACCAGATTTCAAGATTACCGCGGGGTTGCAGCCCCTCGCACTTACCGGGCGCGCTTTTCTGCATCTGTTCATGACCCTCTCTAAAAAGACAAACATCATCACAAGCTGCCTTTTCCTGATTTACCTATTGCTACATGCGGGACACGAACCTGACACAAAGATGAAGCAGTTGCCTGCTACACGTACTTATAGATTATGTGAAGTGCTCGTACTCTTTTTTAAAGCGACGTTTTGCTGATGTCAACGTACGAGCCGAATACTTTAGTGTTTGAATATTCAGATAAATAAAAGCGTTTACGGCAGACAACTACCTGATTCAGGTGTCTTTAGAAAGAAAGGCTTTCACGTTGTCGCGGTAGAAGCGCGTCCATTTGAGGCAATGGCCGCCGACCAGGCGCACGAGGTATTCGCCGTTGAAGTAGGATTCGAGCTCCTCAATGTAGTTGAGGTTGACGATGTAGGAGCGGTTGATGCGCGTAAAATCGGCCGGGTCGAGGCGTTGCTCCAGCTGCGTCAGGCTCTCATATATAGTGTAGTTACGCTTGGCCGTATGCAGCGTGATGTAGTTGCCATCAGCATCGAAGTAGAGAATGTCGTCGACTTTGATGAAGAACATCTTCCGCTGGTCTTTCACCAGCAGGCGCTTTATATAGGCCCGGCTGGGCTGGCCTTCGCTCAGCAGGTTGTGTAAAAGTTGATCTACTTCCCGGTGGTTTTGCTGGGCCAAATCGGTTTTTACCCGGCCAATAGCTTGTTGTAACTGCATGGTGGTAAAGGGTTTAACAAGATGGTTTGCACCGCTGGTTTCTAAGTGCTGCTGCACGTAGGAGTCGGGGACAGTAAGAAATACCAAACACGGCTGGTAGTGCAGCCACACTTCCTTCAGCACGCTAAAGCCATCGAGGCGCGGCAGCTGAATGCTCAGAAATACAATCTCCGGCCGGTGCCGCAGAATATGAAGGGCCGCTTCGGCACCATCAGAGGGGCTCTCAAGTAGTTGTGTAGCAGGTAGTTGGTTCAGCGAGCGGTGGATGGCTTGGTGAGTAAGCTGCTCGTCGTCCACGATAATTGCCTGATAGTTCATCCGAAAAAGTCACAAGGGATAGCAGATAGGTAGGAGAAGGAAAGTTTCGGCTGGAGATCTGCGCTGAGGCAGGCTTCCTGTATGGAAGGAGGGAGGCCAAGCCGCGTGGCCTTCCCAACCGTGCGTGGTCCAGAAGAGCGCTCCGCCCGCCCTTGTTTCTGCCTCACGTAACCTCGTGTGTGCCCATGTGCTTTCATGCGATGAGGCGAGTTTATGGCGGAAGATCAGTGACTAAGCAGGCATGAAATACTCTTATCTAGTGGAATGACTGCGCTTTTTTGGAAGGGTTGCAGGAAATCGGTGGCATAATGCGACAGAAGATAAATAAATACGAATTGTTTCGTAAAGCAAGATATACGAAGGGATTCGTAATCGTGTCGTTTCCTACGAAATTTTTCGTAATGTCTTCTGCCGGATTGTTCGGTCGCGTCAGAGTAGGATAGGGCTGCGGTATGGATCTCGATCATCGTAGCGACGTCCTGATCGGATGGTTAGAACACACTATGAGCTTGTGCTCTTGTTACTGGTGGGCACAAAGACGCTTCTCATCTCCTGATCGTCTTATCGGCGCAACAAATTTTGGTGTTTTACTAGGAATGGTCCAGCTTAAGCTTAGGATTTTACCATCTTCACTAGGCTAAAATTCAGAAGCTACTAAAACGATTGCACACGGTGCAAATGGCAGATTATCAGGCTAATCAAGGTATATTTTGAAGTTGTATTTTACCTGACGTTAAAAAATGTTATATAAATTATTGTTTAAACTATAAAAAATGATGACCTTTATGGAGTGATCTACGTTATAGGCTCATTCCCCAAACAACTGATCTGATCGTCTGACGCTTATTCTACCACCGTTTATGGAACGCTACAGACATTACAATGATGCATCGCGCTTCGTCCTGCCCATTGTTGATGGCGCCCTGATTTTTGGAGCATTCCGACTATCTGGGTTTATCGTGCAAGGTAACTGGCACTTTACTGGTTATTACCCCTTCTTCTTTGCCATTTTCACGCTGTTGTGGTGGCTGTTGTCGGGGCAATTTGCCAACATCTACCGCGTCGACCGGCTCATTACGTATCCGGAGAAGCTGCTGTACCTGATGCGCACCTTCTTGCTGCATGCCTGCTGCGTGCTGGCCTGCGTGTTGGTGCTGGAAATGTACTGGATACCTTCCCGCTACATCTTCTTGGTATACAGCCTCTCGTTGACGCTGGTCGTGACTGGTCGTTTCCTGATGACGTTCTGCTATCGGGCTTACCATCAGCACATTGCGCGCCCAAACAGCCGCTTCGTGATTGTGGGCGCCGGCAACAGCGCGCAGGAGCTGTACCGCTTCTTGGCCTCGCACGACCCCGTAGGAAACCAATTCCACGGCTTCTTCACCGACGACAACCCTCCAGCGGGCTTGCGCAACTTGGTGCGTGGCAATTTGGCTGAGCTAAAAAACTACTGCCTCCGCGCTCAAATCGACGAAATTTACTTTGCGCTGCCCCTTGATCAGCGTCATCTCATCGATGAGCTGTCTTCGTTTGCCGACGATCACTT
Organism: Hymenobacter jejuensis; assembly: GCF_006337165.1. Lineage (NCBI taxonomy): Bacteria > Pseudomonadati > Bacteroidota > Cytophagia > Cytophagales > Hymenobacteraceae > Hymenobacter > Hymenobacter jejuensis. The sequence goes on along the minus strand of NZ_CP040896.1, from coordinate 469,075 downwards.
CTTGTCTTTCCGGATTGTACCCGACTTCCGCGGTACTGTGCGCAAAGACGTGAATGTGTATTTCTATGACCACATGCCTATCCTGACTATCCGGCACGAGCCGCTGGGTATTCGGGCCAACCAGATGCTGAAGCGGTTGTTTGATATTGCTTTCTCGTCGGTGGTGATCTTTGGCATCTTCCCATTTGTGATGCCTTTGCTGGCGCTTTTGATTAAGCTCGACTCACCCGGTCCGGTGTTCTTCAAGCAGATGCGTCCCGGCAAACGCAACCAGCTGTTTCCGTGCTACAAGCTGCGCACCATGCGTTCCGACCACGGCCAAACGGAGTTGCAGGCTACCAAATCGGACCCACGCGTGACTCGAGTAGGGCAGTACTTGCGCAAATACAACCTCGACGAACTGCCTCAGTTCTTCAACGTGATGCTCGGCCATATGTCGGTTGTAGGGCCTCGTCCTAACATGGTGTCGCAGTTGGAAGAATATTCCAAGCACATTCGCACGTACCAAATGCGCCACGCCGTAACCCCCGGCATCACGGGCTATGCTCAGGTAAACGGCTACCGCGGCGAAACCCGCGCAGAAGGTTCTATGGAAAAGCGCATCGAATACGATCTGAAATACGTAGAGAATTGGTCTTTCGGCCTCGACCTGAAAATCATCGGCAAAACCGTATGGAACATGGTGCGCGGCGAAAAGAACGCCTACTAAAACCAGTAAAAATCTTGATAGAAACACGTACTTATTAGCTTTCATTGCTTTGTAAGTATCTGATGGCCAGCACTTTATAACTATATAAGGTGCTGGCTTTTTTTCGGGATTTTTAATTATTATTTGTTGCAATGCTAGCTAAGTACCCCGTTCTGGACTTATCGATATCGACGGGTAAGTCTTCGGAGTTTGTTGATACCATTCTTCGCTTGGGCGCTGCCCGGTCCTCCGCCTACGTTTGCTTTGCCAACGTACACATGCTGGTAGAAGCCCAGCGCGACCCTGAATTTCGTCAAGTGCTAGACAACGCGGCCATCGTTTCGCCCGACGGCAGCCCGGTGGCGGCCGCGGTCGGTTGGTTCAACGATACTAAGCAGGAGCGTGTAGCCGGTATGGATCTGCTGCCAGCTCTGCTCGAGGAAGCGGCCAAGCGCGGCCAATCGGTTTATTTCTACGGCACTACCCAAACCATTTTGGATGCTATGGTAGCCCGTGCCAAGCGCGAGCTGCCCGCGTTGCGCATTGCCGGCATTCACTCGCCGCCTTTCCGGCCGCTCACGCCTGAAGAGGACGCCGCCGAAGTGGCCGCCATTAATGCCGCCGACCCTGATCTGGTATTTGTGGCGTTGGGCTGCCCGCGTCAGGAGCGCTGGATGGCTGCCCACCAAGGACGTATTCGGGCTTGTATGTTGGGTGTAGGGCAGGCATTTCCGGTGTATGCGGGCTTGGAGCAGCGTCTGCCGCAGTGGGCCCGCCGCCTGTGGTTGGAGTGGGCCTATCGGCTGTGGCTGGAGCCGCGCCGGTTGTGGAAGCGCTACCTAGTGACCAATTCGCATTTTGTTTATCTGATGACTCGCCACACCCTTGCCAACATGGGCAAAGGTCGCCGTGTATCCGTTTAGCCGGAGTCACGTATAAGCCGCCGAAGCCCGCAATGGGCTAAAAAATTTCATACTCGGCCGGTGCTTAATATAACAAAGACCAGAACTTGCTGCGACAACCTTGGAACATATTCAGGGTCAGTGCTATACAGTACAATTTTTAATTGTGCTTTAATGTTGGAAGTTGCTGAGTTATCCAAGAATAAGTGCATAAACTACGTTAAGAATTGACCTTTTGAAAAAATTGTTACTATTTTATATTGACATTATTATAATAATATTTATCTTTCAACAAACTTATATCCATCCATCCAAGGCTGATTTGCGTGGATTATGCCTTTGTTAAGCTTCTCTTCTCTCACCCCCTTATACCTTCTCATTGCATTTTATGAAAGCAGTAATTCTGGCCGGCGGTTATGGCACCCGCATTAGCGAGGAAAGTGGCGTTCGGCCCAAACCGATGATCGAAATCGGGGGCAAGCCGATCCTGTGGCACATTATGAAAATTTATGCGCACCACGGCATCACTGATTTTGTGGTGTGCTGCGGCTACAAGGGCTACCTGATCAAGCAATATTTCGCCGATTATTTCCTGCACAACTCCGATGTTACCTTCCGGATGGACCGCAACGAAATGCAGATTCACCGCAATAATGCCGAACCCTGGACTGTAACGTTGGTGGACACCGGTCAGGAAACGATGACCGGTGGCCGCTTGCGCCGCGTCCGCGAATACGTAGGCGACAGCACCTTCTGCATGACCTACGGCGACGGCGTGGGTGATATCGACATCACGGCGGCCGTAAAGCACCACCGCGAACAGGGCGTAATGGCTACGCTCACGGCAGTGCGGCAGCCCGGTCGCTTTGGGGTGTTCAACCTCGGCGAGGGCTCCGACAAAGTAGGCAGCTTCACCGAAAAGCCCGAAGGCGGCGAAACGCCTTGGATCAACGGCGGTTTCTTCGTGCTAGAGCCCGGTGTATTTGATTACTTGGAAGGCGATGACACCATTTGGGAAAAAGCACCGCTAGAGCATTTGGCCTCCAATGGCTTACTCGGCGCTTATCGCCACACGGGTTTCTGGCAGCCCATGGACACGCTCCGCGATAAAAACATGCTCGAAGAAATGTGGCATGCCGGTAAGGCGAAGTGGAAGGTATGGAGTGACAAACCCGCTACTGCCTCCTCCGACCCGGTCATGGCCGAAATCCTAGCCACGCCCGTTGCTGCCCCAGCCAGCGAGCGCGTAGCTTCCCCCACTGTTCTTAACTAAATACTATTTCATGCTAATTGCTTTCTTGATAACTAAAATATAACTATTTGGTTATCAAGAAGATGCGTAGATGTGTTGCGCGCATTTGCTAACTGGTTTCTGCTTCTTGTATATATGAAAAACATCAACCGCATCCTTATTACTGGCAATATGGGCTACGTGGGGCCGGGCGTGGTACGCCACCTGCGTCAGCAATTTCCTCAGGCTGAGCTTATCGGCTACGACATGGGCTATTTTGCTCATTGCCTGACCGGCGTAACGCGTTTGCCCGAGTCGCGCCTCGACCGTCAGGTATTTGGTGACGTGCGCCACCTGCCCACCGAGTTGCTGCAAGGCGTAGACGCTATTGTGCATTTGGCTGCCATTTCCAACGACCCCATGGGCCAGACCTATGAGGACGTAACGTTGGAAATCAATCATCAGGCCGGCATCGGGCTGGCGCGCCGTGCCAAAGAGGCCGGCGTAGGAGCCTTTGTTTTTGCCAGCAGCTGCAGCATGTACGGCGCTGGTGGCGAAGGTGCCAAAACCGAAACGTCGGATCTGAACCCGCTCACGGCTTATGCGCGCTCCAAAGTAGCAAGCGAAAAAGACCTCGCGCCTCTCGCCGACGATACCTTCACCGTGACTTGCCTGCGTTTCGCAACGGCTTGTGGCTGGAGCGACCGCGTACGGCTAGACCTGGTAGTCAATGACTTCGTAGCCGGTGCCGTAGCAGGTGGTGAAATCAACATTCTCAGCGATGGTACGCCGTGGCGTCCGCTGATTCACGTGCAAGACATGGCCCGCGCTATCGAGTGGGCAATTGGGCGGGAAGCCAGCAACGGCGGCAACTTCTTGGCCGTCAATGCCGGTTCTGATCAGTGGAACTACCAAGTAAAAGAGCTTGCCGAAGCAGTTGCCGCTGCCATTCCGGGCACGCGCGTGAGTCTGAACGCCGCTGCACCGCCCGACAAACGCTCCTACCGCGTAGATTTCAGCTTGTTCCGCCAGCTCGCACCTAACCACCAGCCCCAGCGTACGCTCGCCGACACCATCACGGAACTACGCGATGGCTTGCTCGACATGGGCTTCCGCGACGCCAGCTTCCGCAGCTCCCAGTTGATGCGCCTGCGCGTGCTCACGGCCCTGCGCGACAGCGACCAGCTCAACGAAGACTTAGAATGGAATGCCACATCGGGCGCCACCGCTAAGTTGCAGTCCGAAGCCGTGCTGGAAACTCCTGCTGCCTCCGTGGCCTAATATTTGTACTTCAAGATTTCGCGTTCTTTACCCCGTTTATTGCCCCCGTTATGATATTTACCGAAACCGAGCTGCCCGGTGCCTTTATCATTGACTTAGAACGCATGTCCGACGACCGCGGCTTTTTCGCCCGGTCGTGGTGCGAAGATGAATTTGCTGCACACGGCATTCTAATGCCGCCTTTGCAGGCGAATGTTTCGTCTAACCCCCGGCAGGGAACGTTGCGGGGCATGCACTACCAGTTGCCGCCCCACGAGGAAACCAAGCTTATCCGGTGCACCCGCGGTGCCATCTACGATGTGATAGTCGACCTGCGTGAGGAGTCGCCGACTTACGGAAAATGGATAGGCGTGGAGCTCACAGCCGATAGCTTCCGGATGCTGTTTGTGCCCGGTCGGTTTGCGCACGGGTTTATTACGTTGGCACCCAACACCGACGTAACCTACCAGGTATCGGCCAAATACGCGCCCGGTGCTGAGCGGGGCATCCGCTGGAATGATCCGGCCATTGGCATTAACTGGCCAATTCAGCCAGAGATCATTTCGGAGAAAGATCAAAATCATCCGAACTTCACGTTGCTCATACCAGATTCAATTAAAAATTAATTCGATCAATTAGTAAACGATTGATTATCAATGAATTAGTTGTTTGCTCAGATGCCGAACGCAGAATTTAATCCTACTTTTTTAGTCGCTTCAGATGCTTATTATAGATAAAGCGCTTGCCGAGCGCCAGCGGACCGGCAAACCTATCCGGGTGGCCATGGTGGGCGCCGGATTTATGGCGCGTGGTGTGGCCCGCCAGATCTGCTGCTATGTGCAGGGGATGGAACTGGTTGCCATCGCCAACCGCACCGTTGATAAAGCCCGACAGGTCTACGCGGAAGCCGGCGTAGCCGATTTGCAGGAAGTAAGCACCGTAGCGCAGCTCGAAGAATGCATTGAACGTGGACAGTGTGCCATCACCGACGACGCTTTGCTGCTGAGCCGCGCCGCCGGCATCGATGCCATCATCGAGGTAACCGGCGCTGTAGAGCACGGGGCGCAAGTGGTGCTCGAAGCTATTCAGCACCGTAAGCACATTATTCTGCTCAATGCGGAGCTCGACGGCACCGTTGGCCCTATCTTGAAAGTATATGCCGACCGCGCCGGGGTAATCTATACCGTCGCCGATGGCGACCAACCGGGTGTAACGCTCAATCTGGTACGTTTTGTGAAAGGGCTGGGTATCAAGCCGGTACTGTGTGGTAATATCAAAGGCCTGCACGATCCGTATCGCAACCCGACCACGCAGGAGGGCTTTGCCCGCCAGTGGGGGCAGAACCCCAGCATGGTGACCAGCTTTGCCGATGGCAGCAAAATCAGCTTCGAGCAAGCTGTAATTGCCAATGCTTTAGGCATGCGCGTAGCTCGCCGCGGCATGCTCGGACCTACCGTGGAACCGCGCACGCCCATCACGCAAGCTGCTAACTGGTATCCGCAGGAATTGCTGCTTGACGGCGGTCCTGGGATCGTTGATTATGTAGTAGGAGCTGAGCCTGGGCCGGGAGTATTCGTGCTGGGCACCATCGACGATCCGGTGCAGCAGCACTACCTAAATTTGTACAAGCTGGGCACGGGCCCACTATATTGCTTCTATACGCCGTATCACCTTTGCCACTTCGAAACGCCAACTACGGTTGCGCGGGCGGTGCTTTTTCAGGATGCAGCATTGGCTCCGCAAGGTGCTGCTACTGTGGAGGTTATCACGGCTGCTAAAGTTCAGCTCCGTGCAGGCCAAGTGCTCGATGGAATTGGGCACTACCATACCTATGGTCTGGCAGAAAACGCTGATATTGCTCATCAAGAAAATTTATTACCCTTGGGGGTGGCTGAAGGATGCGTACTGCGCCACGATGTGGCCAAGGACCAAGCGCTTACTTACGACGATGTCATTTTGCCGGAAGGTAGGCTTATCGACCGTCTGCGGCGTGAACAAGCCGCTTACTTCGGCTCGGGCGCAGAGGCTGCCGTCGACATTGAGCATTTGACCTTTGACCCAGCAACCAAGCTATAACGCATCTTTTTCTATCTTACTGACATGGATCAACTCGCTTCTGCTCCTCCTGTTCTTGCAAAAGAATCACTCTTTCCTCAGTCGAGTTTGAATATATTCTCAGCTCCCCTCGCAGCTAGCAGCGATCCGGTAGAACCGCCTGCAAGCCCGTGCCGTTTCTGCGGCTCTCCCCTCGATGTAACGCTCGTAAACCTAGGGACTTCGCCTTTGTGCCAAGACCACGTACGTCCGCATGAGTTCAACCGGGCCGAGTCGTTTTACCCGTTGCATGCCCGTGTTTGCCGCAACTGCTTCTTGGTGCAGCTCGATGAGTTTGTGAGCCCGGCCGAAGTGTTCAACGATTACGCATATTTCTCGTCGTATTCGGCTTCGTGGTTGCGTCATGCAAAGAAATACACTGATATGGCTGCGGAGCGCTTCGAGCTGAATCCGAAAAGCCTGGTGGTAGAGGTGGCCAGCAACGACGGCTACCTGCTGCAATACTTTGTAGAAAAGGGAATTCCGGTGTTGGGCGTTGAACCTGCTTCCAACGTGGCCGAATACGCCCGCGCCAAGGGAATCAACACATTGGTCCGCTTTTTCGGCCTCGAAACTGCCCGCCACATCGCGGCTACCACGGGCCAAGCCGACCTATTGCTTGGCAACAACGTGCTGGCGCACGTCCCCGACATCAACGACTTCGTGGCAGGCATGCAAGCCCTGATTAAGCCCACGGGAGTGATCACAATGGAGTTTCCGCACTTGCTGCGGTTGATGGAAGGCAACCAGTTCGATACGATTTATCACGAACATTTCTCGTACCTGTCTTTTTACACCGTCGAGCGCATTTTTGCCCACCACGGCCTCACGCTCTTCGACGTAGAAGAACTCTCGACGCACGGCGGTTCGCTGCGTATTTTTGCTCGCCACACGGCCGACGAAACTCATCCTGTAACGAAGCGAGTAGAGGCTTTGCGCCAGCACGAACTGGAAGTTGGAATAACGGACTTGTCGTATTACACTGATTTCGAGGAGAAAGCAAAAGAAACCAAACTCAAGCTGCTTGAATTCCTTATCAAAGTGAAACGGGCCGGCAAAACGGTAGTAGGCTATGGCGCGCCCGGCAAAGGCAACACATTGCTCAACTACTGTGGCATTCGCACCGACTTTTTGGAATACACGGTCGACTTGAGCCCCCACAAGCAGGGGAATTTTCTGCCGGGTACGCGCATTCCAGTGTGCCACCCCGACCGCATCCGTCAGACCCGGCCCGATTATGTGCTGATTCTGCCTTGGAACCTGCGTGAAGAAATCATGGAGCAGATGAGCGACATTCGGGAGTGGGGCGGACAGTTTGTGGTGCCCATTCCGGAAGTGAAAGTGTATTCTTAACCGGAAAATATGCTTCAACACTACACCTAAAAGCTTCGCAGGAAAAGTGAGCGGGATCGCAGCTTTTTTGTAAGTAATTGATTAAGTATTAGTTATGTAAATATACAGTTCTCAGAAGGTTCGCGACCACGGCTTTTCTGAGAACTGTTTATTTATGGCTCTGTATATGCTCGGGTTGGAATTTACTCCTGTTTCCAGTGTTGTTCCCGCTGCTGCGCCTGCAGATTTGGGTACGTTGTTGCATGCTTTGTTGCTGCGACTATACCCCATCTGTCGGAGCATTACGGGCAACGGCGTACGGCAAACGCTGGCCATTTTGCGCGAGCAGCTCCCGAATATGGTGGTCCACGAAGTGCCCAGCGGTACGCCCGCTCTGGACTGGACGGTGCCCCCTGAATGGAACGTGCGGGAAGCCTGGATAAAAAATGCTGCTGGTGAGCGCGTTATCGATTTTCGAAATCATAACCTGCACGTACTGAACTACAGCACGCCCAAACAGGGCTGGGTGCCGATTGCCGAACTGCGCGAGCATCTGTTTTCGCTCCCCGCGCAACCCGATCTGATTCCGTACCGCACTTCCTATTACAATCCGAACTGGGGCTTCTGCTTGTCGCACAATCAGTTACAAACGCTGAATGAAGCCGAATACGAAGTGTGCATCGATGCTACGCTCGACCCCAACGGCTCGCTAACGTATGGCGAACTGCTGGTACCTGGCGAAGTCGAAGACGAAGTCTTGATTTCGTGTCACTGCTGCCACCCGTCACTTGCCAACGACAACCTTTCGGGCATGGTGGTGGTGGCCGAACTAGCGCGGCAACTAAGTGAGCGTCCGCATCGTCTTTCGTATCGCTTTGTATTTGGCCCTGGCACCATCGGGGCGATTACGTGGCTAAGCCGGCAAACGCCCGATGGGTTGGCGCGCATCCGGCACGGCTTGGTGGCAACGCTGCTCGGCGGCGACGGCGCGTTCACTTACAAGCGTTCGCGACGCGGCAACGCCGACATCGACCGGGTGGTAGCACACGTACTGCGCACGGGCGGATACGCACACGAACTGCGCGACTTCATTCCGTATGGCTACGACGAGCGCCAATATTGTTCGCCGGGCTTCAACTTGCCGGTAGGCTGTCTATCGCGAACGCCTTTCGGGGAGTTTCCGGAGTACCATACTTCTGCCGATGACTGCGAGTTTGTGCAACCCGCCCAACTCGTCGGCTCGTTGGCTTTGTATGAGCGTGTAATAGAGGTTTTGGAAGGCAATCAATATTACCAGAACCTCAGCCCGTATGGGGAGCCGCAACTTGGCCGTCGGGGGCTGTACCAAGCCATCAAAAGCCAGGCTAGCCCTCGTGAAGCCGAAATGGCGTTGTTATGGGTGCTCAACCAAGCCGACGGCACGCACGACCTGATTGCTATTGCTGAGTGTAGTGGCTTGTCCTTCAATGTGATACGCGAAGCTGCTGCCCAGCTGCTTGCCGCCGGCTTGCTGGCGGAAAAGGCATCGGCGCTGTCCGAGCCGCCTCCTTTTTCCTGAACTGACCAGAGCTGGTGAAGGCCGGCTTGCTTTTTATCTGCGTTGCCATGTCCGCTTCTTCTTTATCTGAGTCTTCTGCTGCTGGTATAGCGGCCGAATCCGGTACTACTCGTGCTTTCACCCAGTCGCAGGCGTTGCAGGCGCGCTTTCACGCGGCCATTCCCGGCGGCAGCCATACCTATGCCAAAGGCGATGACCAGTTTCCGGAGTTTATGCCACCTTATCTGGTGCGGGGGCAAGGCTGCCGGGTATGGGATGTTGATGGAAATGAGTACGTTGAGTACGGCATGGGCCTGCGCTCCGTAACCTTGGGGCATGCCTATGCACCAGTAGTACAAGCTGCGCAAAAAGCGATGCTCGACGGCGTTAATCTGGGCCGCCCGACGGTCCTCGAGTTAGAAGCCGCCGAGGATTTCCTGCGCACGGTGCAGGCTGGTGAGATGGTGAAGTTTGCGAAAAACGGCTCCGATGTTACGACGGCCGCCATCAAACTGGCGCGGGCCGCTACGGGCCGTGATCTTATTGCCATCTGTGCCGATCATCCATTTTTCTCTACCGACGACTGGTTTATGGGGAGCACCCCGGTGCGGGCCGGGGTGCCCAATGCCGTGCGCGAACTCACCCTATCCTTCCGCTACAACGACTTGAGCAGCGTCGAGGCGCTGTTTTTGCAACATCCCCGGCAGATAGCGGCCTTGATATTGGAAGTTGAAAAAGACGTGCCGCCCGTGCCGGGCTTTCTGGCCGGCTTACGACAGCTCTGCGACCGCGAAGGCACGGTGCTGATTTTTGACGAAATCATCACTGGGTTGCGCTGGCACGTAGGCGGCGCACAGGCCGTACACGGCGTTCGGCCCGACTTGAGCACGTTTGGAAAAGCACTGGGGAACGGGTTCAGCATTGCGGCTCTCACTGGACGCCGCGACCTGATGGAACTCGGTGGATTGCTCCACGATCGTGAGCGAGTGTTCTTACTGTCAACTACTTACGGCGCCGAATCGCATGCCTTGGCTGCCATGCAGGCCGTACTCGAAACCTACCGGCGCGAACCCGTTATCGCGCACATGTATGAGCAAGGCGAACGGCTGCGACTGGGTCTCGAACAGGCCGCCCGCGACCAGCAGGTAGAAGATTATTTTCGGGTATTTGGGCCAGCCTGCAGCTTGGTATACGGAACGCGCGACGCAGAAGGCAAGCCTTCTCAGCCCTTCCGGACGCTGTTCTTACAGGAAACCCTGCGCCGTGGCTTGCTGCTACCGTCGCTTATCATCAGCTACGCGCACAAGCCCGCCGACGTTGATCTGACGGTTGAGCGCATTCACGAGGCGCTGGGGGTTTACCGCCGGGCTCTCACCGACGGGGTTGAGGTATATCTGGAAGGGCGGCCAGTGAAGCCGGTTTACCGGACTCATAACTAGTTGATAATCAATTATTTGTAAACTTGCGATTTTGTGTTGCTAACTTTAACACGCTTAATCTCCAGCTAAAAACCGTCGGGCTTCCACCAAATAGTATTGGTGGAAGCCCGACGGTTTTTAGCTGGAGATTAAGCGTCTATGTACTGCTCAATAGGCGAGCGCTTAAGCGTTTACGAGCTGTTCTGCCCATTCTGTCAGGGCATAAACTGATTTGATGCCTTCTTGCAGCGGAATGGAGGCGCGCCAACCTAGCGCATTCAACCGGCTGACATCCAAAAGCTTACGAGGGGTGCCATCGGGCATGAGTGCGTTGAACCGCACTTTGCCTCGAAATCCTGTGATGCGCTGGATAAGCCGCGCTAAGTCGCCGATAGAAATATCCTCGCCCGTCCCGATGTTAATGGCGTCGCTGCCGTTGTAGTGCAGCATCAGGTGCAGGCATGCATCGGCCAGGTCATCAACGTGCAAAAATTCGCGCCGCGGGGTGCCCGTGCCCCAGACCTCTACAGTGGATGCCTCTTGCTCGACAGCCGTGTGGAACTTGCGGAGCAGGGCCGGCAGCACATGCGAGTTCTGAAGATGGTAGTTGTCGTTGGGCCCATACAGATTGGTCGGCATAGCTGCAATGAAGGAGCAACCATATTGCTTACGGTATGCTTGGCAAAGCTTAATGCCCGCAATTTTGGCTACGGCATAAGGTTCGTTAGTGGGCTCCAGCAGGCCCGTGAGCAGATATTCTTCCCGAATGGGCTGCGGCGCCAACTTCGGGTAGATGCACGAAGAACCTAAGAACAAAAGCTTCTGAACGCCGTGGAGGTAACTTTGATGAATTACATTGCTCTCTATCAAGAGGTTATCGTAAAGAAACTCGGCTGGGTACGTATTGTTGGCATTGATGCCACCTACGCGGGCTGCGGTCAGGAATACGTATTCGGGTCGTTCGGCCGCGAAGAAATCAGCGACTGCTGCTTGGTTGCGTAAGTCCAGTTCGTCGGAAGTACGGGTGATAATATTCGTGTAGCCGCCAGCTTGCAGCCGGCGTAACAACGCCGAGCCTACCATTCCCCGATGGCCGGCAACATAAATCTTTGCGGAAATTTCCATTCGTAATGACAACTGTGAGTGAGGGCGGAGAGGAAGGGAACGACGGTTACTCGTCGTGAAGAAGTACCGCGTGCCCCGCTTCGAGCAGGTACGCATCGCGGCGGAATAGAGCCAAATCGGCCTGGACCATTTCCTGAACTAATGCGGCCAAGTCATAGCTTGGCTCCCAACCTAATTGGGTTTTAGCCTTGGTTGGGTCACCGATGAGCAACTCTACCTCCGTTGGACGATAATAGGCGGGGTCGATGGCTACAAGGATCTGGCCGGGTAAGAGAGCAAACTCTGGGTTGGCACAGGCTATTACATAGCCGGTTTCTTCGACACCTTCACCGCGAAAGCCTAGTTCTATTCCCAATTCGGCGAAAGCCAAGCGCACAAATTCACGCACCGTAGTCGTGACGCCGGTAGCGATGACAAAGTCTTCGGGCGTTTCCTGCTGTAACATTCGCCACATGGCTTCTACATAGTCTTTGGCGTGACCCCAATCGCGCTGAGCATCTAGATTGCCCAAAAACAATTGTTGTTGTAGCCCCAGCGCGATGCGAGCTGCCGCCCGTGTGATTTTGCGCGTCACGAAGGTTTCGCCCCGGCGTGGTGACTCGTGGTTGAACAGGATGCCGTTGCAGGCATACATACCATACGCTTCTCGGTAGTTAACTGTGATCCAATACCCATAAAGCTTGGCCACCGCGTAGGGCGAGCGCGGGTAGAAGGGCGTGGTTTCCGATTGGGGCACCTGCTGCACCAAGCCATACAGCTCGGAAGTCGAGGCCTGGTAGATTTTGGTCTTCTTCGTAAGCCCCAGAATCCGAACTGCTTCCAACAGGCGTAGCGTACCTACGCCGTCGGCGTCGGCTGTGTATTCGGGCGCGTCGAACGACACCTTCACGTGCGACATCGCACCCAGGTTGTAGATCTCGTCGGGCTGCACTTCCTGCACAATCCGAATCATGTTTGTCGAGTCCGACAAGTCACCAAAATGCAGCTTAAAGCGCACATCGCTTTCGTGTTGGTCTTGGTAGAGATGATCTATACGGTCGGTGTTAAATAAGGACGACCGGCGCTTGATACCGTGCACTTCGTATCCCTTTTCGAGAAGCAATTCGGCCAAATAAGATCCATCCTGGCCGGTTATGCCAGTTATTAATGCCTTTTTCATGAAAGGGACAGGTGTATTTATAATTATCTTAGTAACAAATATACTTTTATTAGGTAATAGTGCAAATAAATGAATGAAAATTAAAAGCTTTCTTTGTTCATTATCTATTATAAAGAAGAAGCGCTTACTGTTTCACAAGTGTTCACTTACAAGAGGAAGAGCAACGAAAAAGCCTGACGTATACTACGCCAGGCTTTTTCGTTGCTCTTAAGTCCAACTGATGGCCCGAAGGCATCGAACGGTTTATTTAACCAGCTTGATGGTCTTACCCGTCATACTTCCCGAAGTGAACCGGAGGTAGTATTGACCGGTAGGCAGATCTACACTGCTAAGATCCAGTGAGTTCTGCGCAAGTCCGCTGTTGACTGCGAGCGAAGTGCGGTACACTTCCCGGCCCATCTGATTAATCAGGGTGACGCCCATGGTTTCAGCAGCCTTTACATCGGTAGCTACCGTGACCTTATTCACGAATGGGTTTGGATAAGCCGTGGCAGAGGCAGTTACGCCAGCAGTTTTAATGTCGGTGGTGGTGAGGCCTGAGGTAGAGGCTTTTGTAATAACTTCCACACCCGAGAGGTTGGCATCACCACCGGTGGTCGTGATGCGGATCACACCGTTGGTAACATTCGTTGCGAAAGGGCCAAGTTTGCTCCACTTACCAGCTGAGCCGCTCGTGTAGTTAGCTACCGTTTGTCCGTTGATCATCATGCTGAACGTCTGCGAGAAGTTGTCTTCCCATACATATACATACACGTCGTAGGTGCCATTCGGTACGCTGCTCATCTGAACCACTGGGTTTTTAGACCAAAGTGAGGAGCGAATCATTTGAGCGCGAGCAGCGTCGGTAGAGGGCGTCAGGGGTACATTTTGAGCCGAGAAAAAACCACCGGTCAGTTGTACGTTGGCAGCTCCTGAGCCAGCTTCCCACTTGTTGCCGTCGATCGTGAGAGCGCTGCCACCCAGGTTAAGAGCCCGGTAGAACTTGTTGGTAATCACAGCAATAGGGGCTGCTACTTGGGCGGAGACGGCGGCGGAGGTGGTGGCGGCGCCGGCGTTGTCGGTAGCGCGGGCCGTGAAGCTGTAGGTGCCGGCCGGGGCGTTGGCCCAGGTGAAGGCGTAGGGCGCCGTGGTGGTTTCGCCCAGCTTGGTGCCGTTTTGGAAGAACTCGACTTTGGCCACCGTGCCGTCGGCGTCGGCGGCTTTGGCCGACAGGCTCACCGTCGTGCCCGACACGGTCGGGGTCAGCGCCACCGTCGGCGCTTGGTTAACAGGAGCAGGAGTTGGGGTTGGGGCAGGTGTAGCTGTTGCGGCACGGAATAAGGCCGAAGCGGGTACCGTTTGCTTGCTTACCCCCGGACCTTGGTAGCTCACAGCCAGAGTTTCCTCACCACTGTTCTCGAAGAAGGTCACGGTCAGGGCGTGCTTGCCGGCTTTCAGGCCGATGGCGCCGCCGCGCTCTTGGGCAGCGTGAATACCGTTGTTGTCAACTACCAACTGGCTGCCGATGAAGAGCTGGCTGCCGTCGTCGGAGGAGGTGTAGAAGGTGTACTCGCCGTCGGTGGGTACTTCGATATAGCCTGTGTAACGGAAGCCGAAGTTGTCGTTGCGGTTGCGCGGGCTCAGATCGAACGTTGACACGGTGCCTTGCTTCACGATGGCTTGGCTGTTGAAGTCGGGCAAACCGGTCCAGGTACCTTCGTGGTAGCTGTAGGCCAACCCGTTAACTATATTGCTCGGGTTGTCAGCTGCGCGTAGTGCTACGAGAGTAGGAGCGGGGGCCGCAACTTGGGCGGACACGGCGGCGGAGGTAGTGGCGGCGCCGGCGTTGTCGGTAGCGCGGGCCGTGAAGCTGTAGGTGCCGGCCGGGGCGTTGGCCCAGGTGAAGGCGTAGGGCGCCGTGGTGGTTTCGCCCAGCTTGGTGCCGTTTTGGAAGAACTCGACTTTGGCCACCGTGCCGTCGGCGTCGGCGGCTTTGGCCGACAGGCTCACCGTCGTGCCCGACACGGTCGGGGTCAGCGCCACCGTCGGCGCTTGGTTTGCAGGGGCTTGAGCAACCGTATTAGCGGCCAATGGGCCTAACGTAATGGCTTTGTTGCTAACCTTGGTTAACCATGAGGCATACTCATCCTTCTCGGTCTGGAGGGAGATGGTGCCTGTTATTCCCTTGTTGTTTACGTTGGTATGTATGTTTCTGAACCAGAAGTCGTTACGACCATTGTACACAGAGGTCTTAACATAGCCAACTTGGTTGTCGTGGAACGAGATGTTGAAGAAGGTATCGCTGACGTTGACGTTGTTATCGACGCTGTTAACCGAGAACATACCCACGTTTGACGACTGCAAATACTGACCGTTAGCCAAGTAACCACCTGATACTACGCGGTTGTCAAATACTTCAATGTCATGGCCGTTCGCAACGGCCACGCCGTAGTGGGTCGTGCCGATAATCTGATTGCTGTAGCATTTGATGAAGCCGCTGGCATCCACAAGCGAGGTTGGGTTGCCGTCGCCGAGCATGATGCCGCCGCCGGTATGGCCAGGGTCAGTGGCTACTACCGGATAGCTGCCCTGAATCAAGTTATCATGAATCAACAGGGGGCTGTCGGAAGTGCCGTTCGATTTGAAAATGTTGATGTTATCCTCAACAAAGCTATTGTTAGCCGTGTTGATAACCTCGTTCCAACCGATCTCCATGCCTCGTACGCCCTGGGCGCTATTGAGCTGGATAAACTGTGCAAATGCGCCGCGCGTCGTGCCGGGGAAACGACCGTCGATGTTACGCGCTTGGTTGTAAAGAACCTTAACGGATTGGTTGGTGCTGCGGTCGCCGGCGTAGCCAGCGATGTAAATACCAGCCGTCTGCTCCATATAGTTATGTTCCAGACGAACATTCTTCACTTTAGCCGACTCGAAAAAACGACCAGGGCTGTAGCCGCTGACATTAGGAGTGAGGCCGTACCCCCGGGTGTTCCGAATGGTCACGTCGCCGTTTAACATCGACATCACCAGATGACCGCGGCTCCGAATCACCGAATTTTCGATGATTACTGGCTCACTCGTTTCAATTTTAACGGCTGCCGTTTTGGAGTCTTGGCTTTCCCAGTTTCCACTGTAGGTGCCACCTTTCGTGATGGTGATAGGACCACTGTACGTCACGTTCGGCGACTGCGAATGGGCTTGTTGTGCTACAGGACCCATCAGCAGGATGAGCAGCATTGCCATTACTGACCCGTAGTGGGGGAGTTGGGATACTAACTTCTTCATTAGGGGGCGCAATTGTACTTTTAGAGTTTGGGTTCGGAACGATGGGAATGTAGCCGGCCGGGCTACATTCCGGTAGTCAGTGCTTCTGCTCAAAATTTCTAGGTTATTTCAAATGCTTACTTCTCTTCTTGCCAACTGTGCAATTGAACTTCGAGGACAAAGCTAAGAAGTAATACTTGGACTGGAAAGTCTAAATGTTATATTCTTGAACCGTTTGTCAATAATATGAACTATTGAAGATTATAACAATAATGTGGCAAAATAAATTTTAAACGCTCTAAATGATGGTATTTATTTAACTATTCTAATACACGTTCAAAATTATGTTATAGCCTATCACGGATATATTAAATTAAAGTAGATATTATGTTTTTGTACTTTTATTATAATGAGATGGAGTATAATTTTTGAAGATGCTCCAAACGTTCAAATTGACCGAATAGTATGTTTGTTCGTTTTGTCGTTGGTGACGTGACAGACCTTTTAACTCGGTTTTAACTTTTTTAATATCACGGCTCTATATATCGTTTCGCCAACGCTTGAGGTGGCTTGGGAAAACCCTGGTATTCGCCAGCAAAACAATCTGAACTAATACCAGAGGCAGCAAGCTCTTGGTACAGGCTCGCTACCACATCCAAAGACTTAGGGTAAATAAAAAAGCAGCTTCCCCTCCCTGTATTAGAGAGGGGAAGCTGCTTTTCGTGGACGCGGTTGGGGTGTAAGTGCCTGTACTAAAGCGGTCGTTTACAACGATTAACGCAGAAAATAGCCTACAATGCGGCGTGCGTAGCCATTAACTAAGAATAACGGTAGGTAACGTGGTGGGCAGTTGCGGCGCGCAAATCGTGTGAAGTCGCGCAAGTTGGCACCACCTCGGATACTGAACAGGTGGTTGTAGTAATTGCGCAGGCTCTTTCGCTGGCGGTTTTGGGTGTCGCCGCTTTCTTCAGGATAGGTGCCCAAATGGGCATCGAAGTTAAGATAGACCTCAAAGCCGGCCAGCCGGGCTTGGTGGGTAAAATCGTAATCGGCGTAATAATGCGGGAGAACTTTCTCGGCAAACATCCCAATCCGATCAAACACTTCCCGCGGAATGAGCAGGCCACGGCCGGGCAGGTTTTGGGTGCGGTGCAAGCCGCGGCGTTGCTCGGGCGTTAACTCATGGAGCAAGTTGCGGAAGCTGCCGGTGCGCCAATCGAGCCAGCCGCCGCCATAAATCGGCTCTTGGGTGCTGGCATCCAACTCGAATGCGCCGTAAAGCGCCGGCGGACGGCTTTCGGCAGCCTCCATCATGCGCGCCACAAAATCTGGGTAAGCCACCACATCGTTGTTCATGGTCATACACCACGTGGCGCCTTGCTCTAGCGCGTAGCGAAGCCCCAGATTTACGCCAGCCGTCCAAAACAAAGAGCCCGTACCAGGCAGCACAGTCACTTCCGGGTAATCGGCTGCGAGAACAGTAGCAGTACCATCCGTTGAGCCATCGTCTACGATTACCACCCGAAAATTCGGGTTGGTTTGTTTGCGTAGCGAATCGAGGCAGGCACGGGTATACTTAAGCCGGTTGAAAACTGGAATGACGATGTATAACATAGTAGGCAGGGACAAAAAATAAATGGGCCAGCAGCTAGCTACTAGCAATGGGGGCTGTCGGCGGAGCGCTAGGCTGGGCTTCCTCCTGAAGTTTAGGATCAGCGGTACCGTAAAGCCGGAGCAATTTGGAAAGGGAATCACGCATTGAGTAGTGCTTTTGAATAAACTGCCGAGCGGCTGCTCCGTACTTAATACGTAATTCTGGCGACTCAATCAGCTCGTACAGAGCCTCGGTTAGTGCCTGGGGGTTTGGCGGTACGCACCGGCCGGTTTGGCCGTCTTGTACAAGATCGCGCAGGCCATAATTGTCGTACACGGCAGCAGCCATGCCGCAGCTCAGCGCTTCGAGTAGCGAAATGCTAAGCCCTTCGAACATAGAAGGCATGACGTAAATATCGGCCGCTAGTAGTGCCGTGCGCACATCGTGCAATTGGCCTACGAAGCGTACAATATCGCTAAGGCCAAGTTCTTGGGCCTGCTTTTGTTCGGCAAGATGCGTTTGCCCTTCGCCTACATGGAGGTAAAGCAGAGGGCTCGAAACCCTCGAACGTAGTGCAGCAAGTGCTTCGAGAATGGCGCCGTGATTTTTGATGGCTGAGCAACCCCCAACCGAAATAAGTACAACGGTCCCGTCAGGTACTTGATAATGACGGCGCGCCGCAGTCCGCTCTTCGGCATTTCGGGCGGGTACGAAGTAGCTCTCATCAAGCCAGTTAGGCACCAAGGTGGTCGGATTGTAGTAAGTGATTTCTTCTACCTGTGCCACCGAAGGCCCAATGGCTGTAAACCGTGCACCCAATTGCCGGGCAATCCAACGGTATAGCCCGCGCCGCATCCTGACCTGTCCTTTGAAAGCAAATGCATTGTGCACCGTCGAAACCAGATGCGGCACACCTGCCAGGCGTGCTACCAGCAAATACCAGAAGAAATTCTGCTCGGTATGATTGTGTACAACTGTGAATTTTTGCTGCCGCAGAAAGCGGTACAGCTGCCATAAATGTCCGATCGAATAGTTTTTGAAGGGCCGATGGTGCACCCTGAAGCCCGCTGCCGCCAGCGTATCGGCGTAGTCGCCTACCTCCGAACCGTCGGCGAGCATGTGCTGCTCATAGCCCTGCGCATTTACAGTGGGTGCAGCAAGGCGCAGCATTACTTCGGCGCCGCTAAAACGCAACGCGTGAAGTACATGCAAAACTTTAGGGTTGTGTTGAGAGTGCGCCATGAAACCAAAAAAAGCAGTAGCTGTGTAAACTATTGATTATCAGATTATTGTATATTAAAAACTGCCCCTACTCCTGTAATGTATTATGCTTTGAAAGAGGTTAGCGGAAGGCTATGGATTTTACTTCTTATAAACTGCTAATAATAAGGAAGTTGTAAATCTATGCCAGAAAGGGTGCCACATTACGAAGTCGCGCAACTACTTTGTCGCGGAGAGTGCCCCGCAGTTGACGGTAATCTGAAATCGTGTCGCGCAGGACGAACGACGGATGCCGATACGGCTGAGCAAGCGCTCTTACAGGGAGCTCGGCCAAAGGATGCGCGGCATTGTGCGTATGCGTGGCGCCGCCCCCAAAACCAATGTTGCTGATCAGGTTGACTGCCGGCGTGATGCACAGCCCCGATTGTACCAGCACGGCAAACGACCATTGGTAATCCCAAGTGTCGAGGGTGCGTGCGTGGGTTGCCCACAGTGGCTTAAGCAACATTCTGGCTTCCAGTGAGTTGAAAAAGCGCCGCCAGAAATAATGCTTGCCTTCCAGCTCCGGAAGTAGCCGCGTGGTTACATCGTAATGCTGCCAAGCTCGGCGCCAAGTAGCCCAGCCCCAAATTGCTGAGTAGTTGGAAAAATAGTATGAGTAATCGGGATCACGGTGCCAGCCACGGAGGTAGTTGGTGCCGTTGATGTGCATCACGCGGGTATCGTCGCGATAATGATGCAGCATCTCCTCGCAATATGTATAAAAAGAGGGTTCCGGCAGGCAGTCGTCTTCCAGAATAATGCCTGCCTCTTCGTGGCTGAAAAACCAATCGATGGCTCCGCTCACGGCCTGCCGGCAGCCCAGGTTTTCATCCCGAAACAAGGTGTGCACTTCGCAGGGCCAGTCGACGCCATCCAGAATTTGCTGGCGTACAGTTGCACAGGCTTCGGCTTCGGCGGGCCGACCGGCGCGGGGGCCGTCGGCGGCTACGTACAGGCGGGGTGGCCGCGCAGCCCGAATAGAATCCAGTACGCGGGTCGTAACATCCGTACGATTGAATACCACAAACAATATCGCTACGCGGGGAGCGGTGGTTGGAGGGGCGGCAGAAGGGGCAACGGTAATCATAGCTAGGCGTGCTGAGGAACCGAAAGATCGGAAGGAGCGGTGGCAGAAGGGGCGTTAGTGGGCAATGCCTCGTGCAAGTGCTCCGGATCGTCTTCAAGGACTCTGATGCGCAAAAGCCCAAACCCAATTAGCCCGTAGGTGCTCAAAGGCAAAGGGTAAGAGTAGCCATAGATCAACGTGGAGACAATGAGGGTCGACCAAGCCAGAGCTTCCGGCGATACCGGGGGGCGACGCACCAGCCGAAGAGCAACGCTCAAGTGAGGCAAGATGAAGACAATCAGGCCGATACCGCCAAGGTAGAAAAGTACATCTAGGTAGAAACTGTGGAAAAAGTGGCCGTAACCGTCTTCGAATACGGTGCCGCCGTTTTCCTGCTCGGGATCGTAAAACTGAATGGGCAGTTCGAAACCTTCAAACCGCATGCCGGCAACCGGATGGCTGACCACGAAGGGCCAGTACGAGCGGAACTGCTCCCGCCGCCACAAGCCAGTACCTTGACTCGACGAGTTTTCGATGTCCGACATGTTCTCCGATACCTTGTCCAGCACCTCGGGGTAACTGACCAAGATAAAGGTTGTTGCCAGCATCATCAGCACCACCGGAATGCCGAGCATCGGGGTTAGCTTCGAGAGGCTGATGCGCTGTGGCGCCACCCGTAGCAATAGCAGGAAGTTGACTCCCAGCGCAGCAGCGCTCACTACCCACACCGTCCGGTGCTGAAAGAAGAAGATGGCGCCCGCTGCCATAAAAAACAGCAGCAAATGCTTGGCAGCTCGCGTCGTGAAGTACGTGTTGAAGTGGTAAAGCAGAGGCGTGACCAGCAGCAGCGCCGAGGACGCTACAATGCCCCGGTCGTGGTTGAGAAATGCCCCAATGGAAACCGCTTTGTAGTTGACCAACCCCAGGTTAAGCACAAATCCGATCCAGATCAACGTGGAAATGTCGCCCATGGTAATGCGCCCAAACCGGTTGTAGAAGGCGTAGGAAGCAGTCAGGATGTACAATACCATCGCTTTCTGGAATACGTGGGGATAAATCATAGGCACCCCATAGCGAAGCAACGATTCGCAGACCAGCAAGGCCGTAATGGTTGTAGCCCCCCAAAATACCCAAAGCGTAATGCCCCGCATGTAGCGGTACAGCAGCACGCTTACCAGAATGCTGCCGCCGACTAAAATGCGGGTATAGAGCTGAAGTCCGTAGGCTGAGCTATCCTCAGAGGCTGCACCGCTAAGAAGGTCCGAAAACAGAACATCGGAATACAGCGCTGCCAGTATGCCGACTATATAGAGAAAGCGAAAATTAATTTTCATAGAGTACGTGCCTAACTGCTGGTAGCCAGATCGACTTGAGGCGCGGTCTGTGTAAGGGGTTGACCTGCAAGTACTTGTCGATAAGCAGCCTCATAAGCCGCCGTAACGGCAGGAATAGAAAATCGCTGCGAAACCGCAACAGAGGAGTAGGTGCTAAGCGCCTCGTAACGAGATGGTTGCGTCAGCAGATCGTAAAGCGCATCGGCCATGGCAGTAGGAGAATTTACATCGACCAGCACACCACAGCGGCCTTCGTCGAGCACCCACGGCACCGCTCCCGACGTTTCGCCGGCCACCACGGGCAGGCCCGCTTGCATGGCTTCGACCAGCGTCATGCCGAAGGATTCTTCGCGAGCTGGGTGCAGCAGAATGTCGAAATCGGGCAGCAGGTTCAGGATATCGGTGTGTGACTTAAGGCCCGCAAAATGCACGCCGTCGGTGGCGGCATTGGCTTCGGCCCAGCGCTGGGCTTGGCCTCCGGGACCGTATTCGTCGCCAAATACCCAGTATTCGACTTTAGAACCCAAGCGGCGCCGCAATTCCTGAAAAGCCAGCAGAGCCGTATCGGCATTTTTGCGCTCCGACCAGCCCGTAAGCAAGGAAATGATGCGATAGGGCGGCTGGGCCGGAAAAGAACGCGGCCCGCCGGGCGCTTGAAGCACGGCATTCGGAACGACAATTGGCTTACGCTTAGCAGTTTCCAACGCCTTGGCCAGATAAGGCGACACAGCCGTAAAATTGCGTCCCCGGCTCAGAACCAGTAACTTCAGCATCAGCCGAAACACCCGGTACAGATCCCGCTGGTAGCGCAATACCAGCCACGGATCGTCGTGGAGCGTAACCAAGTGCGGCCACCCGCTAGCCAAAGCCCCCCGCGCAAACTCGTAAGCCCAATGGGCGTGCACAATCTCAGGATTGTCCTGAATGATGAAATCCCGAATCTGATCGGCTTCTTTTTTAAACAAATCGAAGCACCGATAACGGGCTTTGTTGCGGAAGTGGCCTACGTAGATAGTCAATTGTGGCCCCCGCAACACCACCGGCTGCCTAAGCTTGAGGTCCAGAGTATAGATCGAAACGGCGTGCCCGGCGGCGAGTAACCCGGTTACCAGAGGCGTAATGGCACTCCCCCCCAAGCCAGTAGGCTGGGCAACTCCCTCCGGCAGATCGAGGTACTGATGCAGCGCGGGGATGTCGATAGGAGTGGCAAGTCCGATTTTCATAAGGGTAAGCTAACTCCGGTTAGATCATGGACCGCACTACAGAAACGGCCTTTCGCCACAAAGGCCGGAACGGCGGGGGATATGATACGGCCGGATCGAAGAAGCCCCGTTGCGAGTAGTCGACCCGAATGCCGTGCTGGGCAAACAAATCCACTACTACATCGGCCACCCACGTACCGCGGTAAACGCCAGTAGTCGGAGCAAAGGGCAAGATGGCATGCGCCGGATAGTCAAACTGCGTCCGGTCGATGGTGTAGGTTTTGTCGTTGGCCTTCCGGATGCGGCGGGCGATATAATATTCGGTCTGCCAAGGGTCTTCGTGCGCCCGGAAATACCGGCCCATCCGCTTCACGTTCCATAGCGAAGGCATGGCGCTGAACACATACGGGTCGGAGCTGTCGATTTCCCAGAGCAACGGGTAGGGGCTAGGGCGGAAGGGTCCATGGTTGGCATGGTCCGTAACACCGATGTAAAGCAAGTTGTGGTCGTGCATACAGGCCACAAGCTCATTCATAACGTCGCTGCGAACCCGATCATGCAAGAAGATGTCTTCGTTTAGATAAAGTATAACTTCTTCTTTTACAACGTGTTGTAAAGCAAGCTTGATGCGCTTGCCACTTACAATGGTGTTGGTGCCAGCGAAGCGGGCTACCTGCGTGCATATGATGTTAAGGCCGGGAAATTTGAAATCCTTGGTTTCGGTATTCAAATAAATCGTGCCTTTGTAGTCAGGCCAGTAATCGGCAAAAAGGATAAAAAAGGGCTCCCAACAGTCAGAGTAACTATCGGTACTGCTCACAAACACAGCAAAGGATGGTTGGGAGGGAGAAGTCATAGTAAAAATTGACAATAGATAATGTAGTTAAGCGGGTTGAAGAATAGATGAAGAAGGGGAGACTATCAGCTGCTCGACGCGGCCTATGATTTCTTTGAGCGGAAGCGCGCCACCAACAACTGCTTGTTGCGAAGTGCCGGCTGCAATGTATTGGTAATTATGCCCTAATGCGGTTGCCAGACGAGCGTAGCAGTCGTTGAAGTAGCCGTTGGGAAATATCTCTAGTACGTCCAAACCTGGATTGGCCCACACCATGTGGGTAAGACCGGCTCCGTGTAGGGCAATGATGGTTTGGGCTCCAGCATAGCATTGTACTTGTTCCGAAAAATCGAGGTTTTCGTTGTATACGATTTCCACACCAAGGTCATTCAGCGCCTCTTCCAACTGCGCCTCATCGGCTAGTTGCCGGGCAGTGGCCAACCGCCGGGATATATATACGTGTCGACGACCGGGAATGTCTTCTTCAGGCAACGGTGACAGAAAAGTCTGTCGCAACTCATGAATAGCCGACGGATGTACAAAGCCTGCATCGGACTCTACGGGCAGTAGTTGCAGCTGCGGCACTCGTACAGCCCCGTCAGCCCGCACGGTCTGTTGTTCCCAATCGGGACCAAAAGCCAACGCCAACGCCTGACCCATGTAAGCAGGGCAAGCCGCCGCAGGTGGCAACAATAGCTTGGCATCAGGCCAGCGGCGCTTGGCCTCCAACGTGTTAGGCAGAATTTCGGTAAGCCAATGGAAAAAAGGGCTGGGCGGACAAACCACAACAGGCCCGGAAGCGACCAATGGTTGCAGGGGCAGCAGCAGCTCGGGAGTATTATTGCCCCAACCCGCCAATCGGCGCACCGAGCCAATGCTTTCGGCCAAGGTCACGTTGGCGGCCGGGATCCAGGTGAGGCCTGAATAAGGCGACACGCACACATCACGCAACGAGTAGGCAAAGCGCGCACCAAATGCTTTGTGCCGCCGGAAATACGTGGGGTAATAAATCGGAAAATCGTAGTAAACAACTTGCGGCTCTTCCAACTCCTCAATGGCTGAAACATGCGGTTGCAGGCTGTCCCAGCCGGAAATTTCGACCAGCGAACGGGCCGCAGAAGCAGGTAGGCTACCGGCCACCGGTCCGAGTAGCGTACGGCTAAATCTCTTGACTAATACGCTCCGGACATTCGCTGCCACCCAACCTTTGGGGCGACGGCCAACCGGCGACGGAGCCAGCAAGTTGATGAGGCGGTCGCGAAGCGGGCCGGGCCGTAGGTGTTCCCGGATCTCGTGGTAAAAGCGCATCCGAACGAAGCGGTTCCAAGGCATGAGCAATTGCCCGAACAGCGCTACCGCACCCAATGGTAGCAAGATCAGCAGCTGTAGCAGAGCGCCCGCGTGCAATGCGGCCAAACCAAGGCGTACACTGCCCAGCACGATTGCAACCAGCAAGCCTGTAAACAGGGCCGGCCAGTAGCAGCTCCAAAGCTCAGCAATGGAAATCGACAAATACCGCCGAATGGCTAACTGATATGCTAAGTTGCGCACCACTTCTACCGCCAGAATGGTCAAGACCATAGCAGTCAGGCCATAATGCGATGATACCCAGAGGCCTGCGCCCATCACCACAATCAGGCAACTCTGCAACGCCACTTTAAACTTAAGCTTGGCCAAGGCCTCGCAGAGCGCGCCGCTGTACATGGTAAGCAGGTTGAAACCCACCACCAAAGCCAGTAAGCCCAACAACGGAATAGCAGCATCCCACTGCGGCCCCAGCGCTACGCGCACGATAGGCTCAGCAGCGGCAGAAATACCGGCGGCCAATGGCAGCAGTATCCACACCGACAGCGTAATAGCCGTCAGGTAGAGTTGGCGCAGCTTAGGCAAATCATTTTGTAGGCTGCTGTACGAAGGCAGCAAAACCCGCGAAATACTGTTGCTAAGATGATATAACGGTAAATGCACCAGCATCAGGGTGCGGTTGTACAGGCCCAGCGACCACGTGCCCAGCAAGCGGCCAATTCCGACACGGTCGAGGTTACTGCCTACAAATTCGAGGATGCTAACTGCCGAAACAGCGCCCCCAAAATGCAGGAGCGGCTGGTAGTGTTCCCAGCGAATTGGCGGACTCAGACTATGGCGAACATAAAGCCACGCCACCACGGCCGTCAGGAGTTGGTTAGTGAGTGTGGCCCCAACCAGACTCCAAATCCCGTAGCCAGCCCAAGCCATGCCCAAGCCTACTACACCATAACCAAACAAGAAGCTGCCCAACTCGATCCGCGCCAGCAGATCGAAGGCCAGCTGCCGCCGTAGCAGGCTGAGCGAAGTGGCGCCTAGGCTTGTGAACAGGAAAGTAAAGGACATAGCCCGCAGTACTTCCACCACGCCTGGCTCCGAGAAAAGATGCTTAATGAGTGGGGCGCCCAACCATACAATCCCAGTTGCGGCAAGGCCCAGCACAAGCGCTACCGTGAACGTAGCTCGCACGTGAACGGGCTGTAGATCCTGACGCTGGATAAGCGCTTGCTCCAGACCCATTTGGGCAAAATAGCTGCCGAAGCTAATGACCACCATTGCCATCCCCATCAAGCCAAAATCGGCGGGCGTAAGCAGGCGCGACATGACCGCCGAGTACACGAATTGCAATACGGCAATAGCACCCGTCGCAATCATGCTCCAGCGCAAGCCGCGTAAGGTGCTAGCCGGTATAGAGGATGAATCAGACATCGTGAAAGAATCTCAGGTGTAGCAATAAGCAGTGCGAAGCTGCTTACCGAGAGCAGAAAACTAGAGCGCCAAAAACCGATCCGAAGCGAGCGGAATCAGTAAATAATAAAAATAAAATAATGGCTACTTTAACATAAATATCTGATTATCAGATATTTATGTTAAACGGTGGTCGCGGGTCGGGTAAGCATTCTTTTGGCGATAACGACTAAGCGCGGAAGCTTATTCGCCAATGTCAGCAGGCGTTGTGGACTCCAGACGGGGTTTGGAACGCCCAGATAACGGCCCAAATAGCCTGCCAAATTAGTGGGGGCCAGCCGCCAAAAAGCAGAATCGCGGCGCAGCATCTGCCGACAGAGCACGGGCAAGCCTTGCATCTTTTCGTTGGGCAAATGCCAGATCGTGAGCTGCACATCGGAGCGCCGCACGTTGGTGTTGCGGTACGACGTCCAGATCCGGCGGATGAAAGGACTCGTGTCGGTCCAGGGCCGCGGCAGGCGGTTGCACACGAAGCTGGTCAGGTATTCGTCGCCGTCGAAGAGGGTGCGCCCACTGCTAAAGCGCGGCGGGCCAGCGGGATATTCAACGAGCACTTGGTCCTGAATAGCCCGTAGCTGCTCCACCACTTCGCCCAAACGGGCCCGGCTCCCCCCGATGATCTCGCCCCCAAAATGCAGAGGCGCTTCCACGGGGTAATTGGGATCAAGTTCGCGATACAGGTTTCCCATATCGCGGCGACTGAGGCCGTGAATCTTGGTGTCCGGGGTCGACTCCGGTTCGGCGTCGAGCAGGAGCAAGGCGTCGCTTTGCACCAGACTGATCAGCTTCGGATCGGGCCGCGTCCATACGCAGTCCGAATCGAGCAGCAGGCTGTGGTCGGCCGCCGTGGGCTTCGCCAGTTCCTGTAGCACATCTAGCTTGTAGAAGGCATTGCGAAACTCCTTGGAAAAGCGCTGCGGCGGGCAGAACGTCTGAAAACTCAACTGCCTGATTTCCACCCCGATACTCGATAGGAATTCGCGGTGGTCTACGCCGTCCCAAGTGGCGGGGGCAGCGTCGTTGGTATAGAGCAAGTGCCGGGCATCCGGATTGCAGCGCACCGAAGTAGAAAAGAATACAACGGTGCACTGCCAATAAACCCGGCGCCGCTTGTCGGCGCTTACATCGCGTAGTTGGGGGTAAAACGACGCTGGCTCGTGAGCTTCGTCAACGCAAAGGCTGGTTACGATGTCCATCAAAAGACCAGTATGAATGAGCAGATGGCGTGGTAGGGAGAGCGGCCGAAAAGCTTACGCGTAGTAAGCCGACTGCTTTTTGTAGCGGTATTCGTAAGTGGCTGAGTAGTTCACGCCATTGAGCAGCACATACACCGGCGTGTCGCCGTGGTACTGACGCATCTCGTTGATGGTGCCCAGCATCTCGCGGTTTGTGTAGGCATGACGCACCACAAAAACCGTTACGCCAACGTGTTGCCGAATCACGGTGTACTCCGAAACCAAGCCAATAGGCGGCGTGTCGATGATGACATAATCATACTCTTCGCTCAGGCCCGTGATCATCTGCCCAAAGCGCGGGTCTTCCAGCAGTTCAAGCGCATTGTAAGGAATCGGTCCCGACGTGATGACCGTCAGATTAGGGAACTCCGTCTTCTGCATTGCCTCGGCCAAGGTGCACTCGCCGCTCAGGTACGTCGAAAGGCCCGCGTTGTCGGGATTGAAGCCAAAATACCCAGCCAGCGTTGGCTTGCGCATATCCGTTTCAATCAGCACTGTGCGCCGGCCCGACATAGCTAGTTCGGCAGCTAAGTTGGTGCAGCAGAAGGTTTTATCTTCGCCCGATACGGATGACGTAAAGCCGATGATCCGGGAGCTGGGGCCGGTGGCTACGTATTGCAGGTTGACGCGAACCGTCCGGAACGATTCGGTAACGGCCGATTTCGGCAGGTCGCGACGGACGATGTGTACCGGCTTGGGTGCAGCCGCAATAATGCCTAGGAAGGGCGCGTTGGTTGCGTTACGAATTTCGTCGGCGCTTTGCACCGTTTGCTTCGTCCGCTCGCGGAGTACCACAAAACCAGCTGGCAGAATCAGGCCAGCCAACAGGGCAATCAGGTAGATCTGGTTTTTGTTGGGGCTATCCGGCACGGAACTCATGATTTGAGCGCGGTCTACTATCTTCTTGTCGCTCACGTTGGTAGCGAGCAGCATCGAAGCCTCCGATTGCTTCTGCATCAGGAAGGTGTAGTTACGATCGTTGATGCCCGATATATTGCGCAGACGCGCCATCTGGCGCTCGTTTTCCGGCATACGGTTGATGTTGCCCTGCACCGTAGCGATGCGGCGGGTCAGGTCGTCGAGCGAGGCGTCTGTCGAGCGAATCTGCCCGGCAATGCTGCGCAGAATAGCTTGGCGGCGGCTCTGGATTTTGCCTTCCAGCACCTGCACCACGGGGTTATCCGAATTGGCATTGACTGAGTAGCCTGCGCGCTGGTTGATCAGCGTCGAGAGTTCAGTGAGCTGACTATTAAGCACTTGGTTGTCGATGCTAGCGCTGGCCCACGAGCCGCCGGTCCCATCAGGGTCGGAGCGGAGCGCGTCGAGTACCTGGGCATATGAACGGCGTGTAACGATCAGTTGAGCGCGCTGCGATTCCAGATCGCTTAGCTTCTGAATGCCTGAGTTCGACTGGGTGCCTTCGTCCACAATGCCGTTGTGGGCCCGAAACGAAGCCAACGCTTCCTCGGAGCGACGCAGGGAGTCGCCAACGTGTGCAATCTGGCTGTTGATGAACTCCAACGTTTTGCGGCCGTCGCGGTTTTTCTCGATCAAGTCGTTCTTGATGTACGTCTCCATCAAGGTGTTCAGAAACTGCAGCTCCCGGCTGGCTACGCTGCCTTTGGTATACAAGTCAAGGACGCGTGAGTAGCGCTCCCGAGGCTTTACCGTGATTTTCGACTGATACTCAGCCGCTAAGTTTTTGAGGCTGTTGATCGTAAAGAAGTACTGGTTGCCGCTTGTGATCGTGTTCGTGATGGTGCTGGGCAATACGCCAGGAGCCGGATTGACGGTGAAGGACAGGTTGGGCAGCACCACCGATTCGCCCGGCTTCACTTCTTTGTCAAACTCAAATTCGGGCAGCAGGTTCACGGTTTTGCCCGTGGGCACTTCAATGACGCTGGCGTTCTCGCCCTTGCCATGCACGTGGTAGGAGCCGTTGGGAAGCTGCTCGACGAAAAATTGCACCCCGCTTACTTGGGGATGCAGCGTGTCGACGCGTACGCGATAAGCCGCATCTTCGTACTGCTCACGGATTTGCAAATTGCCAAGCTTATTGAGCCAGGAGTTTGGAATCAGATAATACGATACCGAAAAATCGAGCTTACGCAGGCTTTGCTCCATGATGGAGGTGGAAGTCAGGAGGCCGATCTCGTCTTCCACCTTGGTTTCCTTGCCTTGGCCATCCATCGTGAGCAGCTCCTGGGTGCCCCGCGAACCCGGTGTAGCCCGGTCGGCGAGCAGAATAGTCGAGTGGAAGCTATAAGTAGGCTGGGTAGTCTGGATTTTGAAGTAGGCAAAAGCCAGCGCCAAGCCCACAGCCCCCACAAACAAATACCAATATCTCTGGAACTTAAAGAGCAACGTATTGACGTTCAGCTCATCAGCTCTATCATGCGTCTTCATATGCGTAGCTGAGTAGTAATTGCAAGGTGATGTTTATTTGACCCCGAAGTAGTTCAGGAGCAATACGATGGTGGTGATACCCGAAAAGACAATCCCCAAGTTAGTCAAATTGCCGCGTTGGGTCACTGCTTTGCTTGGCTCCACGTAGAGTACATCGTTGGGTAGAAGATAGTAATAATTAGATGTTAAGAGGTCGGCGCGGGTCAAGTCGATGAGCGTTACTTCGGAGCCGGTAGGCGTCTGGCGGATCAGCTTTACGTTGCGGCGGTTGCCTAACGTGGTAAGGTCGCCGGCCAAGCCCAAGCCCTGGAGCAGGTTGGTGGAGGGGTTCTGGATGTAGTAAGCGCCCGGATTACGTACTTCACCCAAAACAGTTATCTTAAAGTTTACCAACTTCACGATGACGGTGGTGCCGCGCATGTAATTGTTAACCGCCTTCTGCACTACATCCTGCGCCTGCAACAAGGTGAGGCCCTGTACCGGAAGCTTGCCTGCCGTAGGAAGTGTGATGTTGCCATTGTTGTCAATTACATAACCGTTGAGGTACGTAGCCCCCGGATCGCTGGTGCCAAAGGGGCTCGTCGATTCGGTGAGGCTAAACACGCGGGACAATTCGGGTTGGGCGCTTTGTACCGCAATATTCAGGATGTCATTGGCCTGCAAGTGGTACTCAGGCCGCTGGTTGCTCACCTCCGAAGCCTTGTTGAGCGAGTATTTCTGGCCTTGCAGGTAGCTGATGTCTTTGCTGGGAATGCAGGAAGTAAAGGATGCGAGCAATAGGAAAATCAGTAGTCGGTAGTGAGACATGCTTGAGGAAATTAACGGTGGAGTAGGGGGCGTGACAGATCAGGAAGGGTGTGAAAAAAGGCAACTATCGAAAAGTTTGAAAGCAAAAGATGCGAGCGGATTTGAGCTAGTACTTTTCCATAAAAGTATTGGATGATTTTCGCAATGACAAGAAATAATTAAAATATTTTGCCATAAACTTGCACTTAATAACAAAATTATGCCAAACCGCATTTGCATTGTCCTCTAACTCACGGGGTTTCAGAATCCGTCAAATGGGGCCTCACAGCCGTTTTCGCACGGCTTACTGTGGGGCTTCGTATACTTGAGCATGAAAATTTTATTGGTAGAAGACGAACCCAAGGTGGCAGCCTTTCTCCAGAAAGGACTAACGGAACAAACGTACAATGTCGACATAGCTTCGGACGGATTGCTCGGCTTACGGTTGGGGCTGGTAAATGGATACGATCTTATTATCCTCGACCAATTGCTGCCCGGCATGAGCGGCCTGGAAGTCTGCCGCCGCATCCGGGCGCAGAACAGCAGCGTACCCATTCTAATGCTCACGGCGCTCGGCGAAACCGACGATAAAATTCGGGGGCTCGATGCCGGCGCCGACGATTACCTGGTCAAGCCGTTTGCGTTTCAGGAGTTATTGGCCCGCATCCGGGCGCTGGCCCGGCGGCGGCAGGAGGCGCCGGCCACCGAAGCTTCCATGCGGCTGGCCGACCTCGTGCTGGACCCGGCCCGCAAGTCGGTGCAGCGGGCCGGGCAAACCATTCAGCTGACGGCCCGCGAATTTGCCCTGCTCGAATATTTGCTGCGCAACCAAGGCCGGGTGGTCTCGCGCGTGGACATCTTAGAACACGTCTGGGAGACCTCGTTTGATACGGGTTCAAACGTTATCGACGTGTACATCAACTTCCTCCGCAAAAAGGTGGACAAAGACTTCTCGCCCAAACTCATTCACACGCTCGTGGGCATGGGCTACGTTATGAAAGAAGATTGAGTGCAAAAGCCTTATTTCATAATTAATTGATATATAACGAGTTATGAAAGTACATTTCTTTAGGCCGCATTGGCCACTAGCCGCAGTTCCGCTTTTATGACCATTCGCACCCGTTTAGCACTGCAGTTTGCCGCGATTCTGGCGTTCACGCTGATGCTATTCTCGTTGGTGATTTACTTCGTCACGGCGCACTCGCGGCGCGAGTCGTTCACCGACAATCTGTTTGCGCGTGCGCGCATCGTGGCGCACGTCTACCTCGACGGCACCAACCGCGACGAGGCCAGCCGGGCTTCGTATCGGCGCTACTTGGCGCAGTTTTATCGCACCTTGCCCGAAGAAGAAGCCCGCGTGTACGACGCGCACAACAAGCTGGTGTTCTGGGAAGGGCAGAAGAGTCAGCAGCCAGTTCCTTCCTTATTATTACGCCAAGTAAGGGCCAGCGGCCGCGAAGTGCAGTTGTCCGACGACTTCCGCCAATCGGTGGGGCTGCTGTACCGCGATGCACGGCGCGGCGACTTCGTGGTAGTAGCGTCGTCGGTCGACATCGACAGCCGCGAAAAGCTGCGCAACCTGCGCGTCATTTTGCTCAGCGGCCTGCTCATCTCCTTTATTATAGTAGGCATCGGGGGGTGGTTCTTCGCCGGCTTAGCCCTGCGGCCTATGCAACGTGTTGTGCGTGAGGTAGATAGTATTACGGCTTCCGATTTGCACCGGCGTCTTTCGCAGGCCGATGGGCAAGACGAAGTATCGTTGCTGGCCCAACGCTTCAACAGCCTTCTCAACCGCCTCGAAACGGCCTTTGCCGGCCAGCGCACTTTCGTGCGCGATGCTTCGCATGAGTTGCGAACTCCGCTCACGGCCCTGATGGGCGAACTGGAAGTCGCGCTGCTGCAAGAGCGGAGCCCGGCCGAATACCGCAGGGTGCTGCAAAGTACCCTCGACGCGGCCCGGATGCTCACGGCCCTCACCAACGGGCTGCTGCAAATCGCGCGGGCCTCCGACGACCCATCGCAGGTGCCCCTTAAGCCCGTCCGCTTCGACGAGCTGTTGTTGCAGGCGCACGAGGAAGTGCAGCGCCGCCACCCCACCTGCCGCATCGACCTGGAGTTTGGCGATCCGGCTCCGGGTCGGGAAAACGCTCCTTATACAGTACTGGGCAACGAGGCGCTCCTGCTGTCGGCGGTGCTCAATGTGATGGAAAATGCCTGCAAGTTTTCCAAAGACAGCCAGCAGCCCGTAACGGCCGTGCTCACCAGCCTGCGCGACTACGTGCAGCTAGAAGTCAGCGACCACGGCATGGGCATGAGCGAGGCCGATCGCCAACAGGTCTTTGTGCCATTCTTCCGGGCCGAAACCGTGCGCGACGTGCCCGGCCACGGCATCGGCCTGCCCCTGACGGCCAAAATCATGTCGCTGCACAGCGGTGCAATTCAGGTAGAAAGCCAGTTGGGAGCGGGCACAAAAGTGAGCCTCCGAATGCCCGCCCTGCGCGCATAAGGGCACCTTTTATGGTTTTAATACCCTTTTAATTCTCTTTTAACGCGGTCTTAACCGGGCACTCCTACACTTGTAGCACAATACTGGTAAACTCTATTCCTGTCGGAATGGCAAATCCTTGTTGCTATCTGCAAGACCATGATCCAAACCGCTCCCGCCAAAAATGTTAAGCAGTCTTCCGCGGTCGATTCGGCTCCGACTGCTAATTATCTAAAAACAATTTCGAAAGACGCGCCCGCGGGGCTCGTCGTGTTTTTGGTAGCGCTTCCGTTGTGTCTGGGCATCTCGCTCGCATCGGGTGCGCCGCT
The DNA here is from genome assembly GCF_006337165.1 of Hymenobacter jejuensis. Taxonomy (NCBI): domain Bacteria; kingdom Pseudomonadati; phylum Bacteroidota; class Cytophagia; order Cytophagales; family Hymenobacteraceae; genus Hymenobacter; species Hymenobacter jejuensis. The sequence goes on along the minus strand of NZ_CP040896.1, from coordinate 435,779 downwards.
GCTGTCCGGAGTGATTACGGGCATAGTAGGCGGCGTGCTGGTGTCGTGGCTTAGCGGATCGCAGCTGAGCGTGAGCGGGCCGGCGGCCGGCCTCACCGTCATTGTACTGACCGCTATCAATACCTTAGGCTCTTTCCAGGCGTTGCTCGCCGCTACCGTCATCGCCGGCCTGATTCAGCTGGCGCTTGGGTTTCTGCGAGCCGGCATCATCGGGATGTATTTTCCCTCGTCGGTAATTAAAGGCATGTTGGCCGCCATCGGTCTGATCCTGATTCTCAAGCAAATACCACACTTCCTCGGGGCCGATACCGACTACTTCGAGGACATGGATTTCTTTCAGTTTAATGGGCAGAACACGTTTTCGGCCATCGGTACGGCTTTCAAGGCCATTAGCTTGGGCTCAACCTTGATTGGCTTGGTGTCGATAGGCATCCTGCTGGCGTGGGAGAGCAAGCCCATGCAACGCCTGACCGCCATCCGGAAGGTGCCCGCAGCCTTGCTGGTGGTGTTGATTTCCATCGGGATGAACGTGGCCCTCAGCTCGGCTTCGCCTGCCCTGCGCATCAACCCCGATCACTTGGTAAAACTGCCCGTGGTATCGTCGCTGATGGGCCTGATCGGGGAGCTAACTTTTCCCGATTGGAGCGCCCTGACCAAACCTATTACGTACGGCGTCGCGTTCACCATTGCCATTGTGGCTTCCTTGGAAAGCCTGCTGAGCGTGGAAGCCGTGGATAAGCTGGACCCGCACAAGCGTCACACGGCTCCCAACCGCGAGCTGAAGGCGCAAGGCGTCGGCAACATCGTGGCGGCCCTGGTTGGTGGCTTGCCCATGACGGCCGTGATCGTGCGCAGCTCGGCCAACATCAATGCCGGTGCCCAAACCAAGATGTCGGCCTTTATCCACGGGCTGCTGCTGTTGATGAGCATCTTGTTTCTGGCGCCCTTCCTCAACCTCATTCCGCTTTCGGCGCTGGCGGCCGTGCTGCTGATGGTAGGCTTCAAGCTGACCAAGCCCGCCCTGTACCGCACCCAATGGAAACTGGGCTGGGAGCAGTTTATGCCCTTCATCGTGACGGTGGTCGCCATTTTGTTCACCGACTTACTCAAGGGCGTGTGCGTTGGCTTGGCCGTTGGCGTTTTCTTTATCCTGAAAGCCAACCTCGAATCGGCCTTTTTCTTTCACCGCGAGCCGGTGCGTGAGCACAATACCATTCACCTAAAGCTCAGCGAACACGTATCTTTCCTTAACAAAGCCAGTATTATTACTACCCTGGATCGTTTCAAAGCCGGTACCCACGTCATCCTCGATGGCTCCGATTCGGTTTCCATCGACTACGATGTGCTAGAGGCTATTGAAAACTTCCGCCAAACGGCAGACGAGCGCGGCATCAACTTGGAGCTGCGCGCGATTCCGCAGGTAGCCGTACTGGGGCATTAATTTGGGCCTCATTATAAATATCTTATAGTGAGGTATTTATAAAAAGGCAATCTTCTCAAAAAACACTGCTTACCGATAACTGAACATGGAAGAAATTCTGGCTAATAACCGTAAATGGGTTGAAGAAAAAATGGCCCAAGATCCGGACTATTTCAACCGCTTGGCCACCGGTCAGAAGCCGCGCTACCTTTTCATCGGGTGCTCCGACTCGCGGGTGCCTGCCAGCGCCATCACGGGCACTGGCCCCGGCGAAATGTTTGTGCACCGCAACATCGCCAACCTCGTCGTCAACTCCGATATGAACCTGCTTTCGGTGCTGCAATATGCCGTGGAAGTGCTTGGCGTACAAGATATTATGATCGTCGGCCACTACGGTTGCGGCGGCGTAGCAGCCGCGGCTTCCAATAAACAGTATGGCCTGATTGACAACTGGCTGACTAACATTCGGGATGTAATTCGCCTGCACGAAACCGAGTTGCTGCGCATCAGCGATGAGAAAAATCGCCTGCGCCGCCTCGTCGATCTCAACGTGATCGAGCAGGTGCGTAACCTGGCCAAGACCAACATCATCCAGAACGCCATGCGCAGCGAAAACCCGCCGCGTCTGCACGGCCTCGTCTACGACATCCACGACGGCGTGCTGCACAACCTGGAAGTGAAAACCGACATGCTCGAAGAGTTTGTCCACATCTACGGCACTGAAGCCTCCGCGCAGTCGGATGCTGCTGCTCAGCCGGAACCCGCTACCCAGCCGGAGGAAACACCGGAAGGAACGGCCGAAAAGAAAAAGGCAAAAGCCATTAAGTCTGCCGAGGAGCAAGATCAGCTCATGCGTAAGGTCGGCTAAAGATCCCTCTTGGTTTTGGTGAGAGTAAAACCTCCGCAGCCCTTGGTTGCGGAGGTTTTTGTTTGTAATAATTTGATAATCAATTGATTACGCGTAAGGATAAATGCTTGTGTATCAGCTTGAAACGGGACTAGGCGATCCGCGTATCCACTATCTGTCGCCGCACGGTTAAGAAACGCGGCGCTAACTTCTTGTTGCCATGAAAGCGATTTACTATACCGAGTACGGCCCAGCCGAAGTGCTGCAATTTGGCGAGCAGCCCACTCCCAAAATCAAAAGCGATCAGGTGTTGGTGCGCGTGCGAGCGAGTAGCGTCAATCCCGTTGATTGGAAAGTGCGCGACGGCTCAGCCAAGATGATGACGGACCGCATCTTCCCAAAGATTCCGGGCCGCGACATTGCCGGCGCAGTGGCTGCCATCGGCGACGAGGTTACGCGCTTTCGAATCGGTGATCGCGTGTTCGGCATGCCCATCGGCATCGGTGGGGCCAACGCCGAGTATGCCGCCGTGGACGCAACAGTGCTGGCGTTTATTCCTGATAATCTGTCGTTTGAGCAGGCGGCGGCTGTGCCGTTGGCAGCCCTCACGGCTTTGCAAGCGTTGCACAACCACGCCAAGCTGCTCTCCGGCGATCGGGTGCTGATCAATGGAGCCTCGGGTGGCGTGGGCTCGATGGGCGTGCAGCTGGCACGAGCGCTAGGCGCGGGCGAAATCACGGGCGTGTGCGGCCCCGACAACGTGGAGCTGGTACGCAGCCTCGGCGCCGACCGCGTCATCAACCACAAAGAGCACGACTTTACGAAGGACGCCAGCCGCTACGACATCATTTTTGATGCTGTGGGCAAAACCAATTTCATCGACAGCAAGGCCAGCCTGCGCAATGGCGGCCGCTACGTCACGACGGCCCCTAACCCCAAAGATGTGGCGCTCGGGATGCTGGCCGCTTCGCTCTCCAACAAGAAAATGCTGGCTTTCATGGCCAAAAACCGTGGTGCTGATATGTCGCTCATTGCCAATTGGTTGCGAACAGACGTCCTCAAGCCCGTCATCGATAAAACATTCCCGCTGGCCGAAACGGCCGAGGCGCACCGCTACAGCGAAAAGGGCGGGGCGGCCGGCAAGATCGTGCTGACTGTGGAATGATTGGGTAGAGCCACGCGCAGGCCGTATAACCAGCGGATAAGCGGGCGTATAAATCGACTTTTTCTCGCCGTATCTTTGTTGTTTAGTCGCTGAAGCCTTGGCCTCGGCGAAATCAACAAATTCAGCGAGAACCAGCGATTTGAAAGTCTGTATTGCCGAAAAGCCTAGCGTAGCCCGCGAAATTGCCAACGTGCTCGGTGCCAACCGCCGCATGGACGGCTATTACGAAGGCAACGGCTACCAAGTCACCTGGACCTTTGGGCACTTCTGCCAGCTCAAAGAGCCCGAGGACTACCGTGCCGAGTGGAAGCGCTGGAGCATCCACGACTTGCCCATGATGCCCGACAACTTCGGCATCAAGCTCATGCGCCGCGACGACGGCGTGGTGCGGCAGTTCAACGTGATCAAAAATCTGCTGGCCAACGCCGAAGAAGTCATCAACTGCGGCGACGCTGGGCAGGAAGGCGAAGTGATCCAGCGCTGGGTGCTGACGGAAGCCAAATACCGCAAACCTTTCAAACGCCTCTGGATTTCGTCGCTTACGGAAGAGGCTATCCGTCAGGGGTTTGCAAATCTGCGCGACGGGGCGGAGTTTGATCGGCTGTACCAAGCCGGCAAGAGCCGCGCCGTGGGCGACTGGCTGTTGGGACTGAACGCAACGCGTTTGTTTACCTTAAAATACGCCGCCGGGCAGCGCCAAGTGCTGAGCCTCGGCCGGGTGCAGACGCCCACGCTGGCGCTGCTGGTCGATCGCTACCACGAGATTCAGAACTTCAAGCCGGAGCCGTATTGGGTGTTGCGCACTGAGTACCGTGGCACGCTGTTCAGCCACGTGGCGCCGCCCAAAAAAGGCAAAGCCGAGGACGACGAGCCCGACGAAAAAGCCCGCCTGAAAGCCCGCGGTTACTTCGTGAGCCAAGAGGAAGCCGACGCCGCCATGCTGGCCGTGAAGGACGTGCCGCTTACCGTAACAGGCGTCGAAATCAAGAAAGCTTATGAGTCGCCGCCGTCGCTGTTTGACCTGACTTCGTTGCAGGTGCAGTGCAACAACCAGCTGGGGCTGTCGGCCGAAGATACGCTCAAGACGGTACAGAGCCTGTACGAGAAAAAGGTGGTCAGTTACCCGCGTGTCGATACTACGTTTCTGCCCGACGACCAGTACGCCAAGATTCCGGGGATTTTGCGCGGACTAGGTGGCTATCAGGGCCTTACGCAGCCGCTGTTGGCCGATAAGATTCGTAAATCGACCAAGGTTTTCAACAACAACAAAGTTACCGATCACCACGCCATCATCCCGACGGGCGCGAGCGCGGGTGGCTTGGGCGGCAACGAGTCGAGCGTGTACGACATTATCGTGCGGCGCTTTCTGGCGGCGTTTTATCCCGATTGCGAAGTCAGCAACACAACCGTGACGGCAGAAGCCGGGGGGTATCCGTTCCGGGTGCGCGGCCGGCAAATTCTGAATCCGGGCTGGCGCGTGGTGTACGGCGATCCGGAAAAGCAGCAGGCGCCATCTACGCCCAAAGCGGCTACCGAAGGCGACGATGACGTGGTGAATACCGTGTTGCCCAACTTCGTGAAAGACGAAAGCGGCCCGCACAAGCCGCGCCTCGACCAAAAAGTAACTCAGCCGCCGCGCGAATACACCGAGGCGATGTTGCTGCGCGGCATGGAAACGGCCGGTCGCAACATCGACGACGACGAGCTGCGCCAAGCCATGAAAGAAAATGGCATTGGGCGGCCCAGCACGCGCGCGGCCATCATCGAAACGCTGTTTAAGCGCGGCTATATTCGACGCGACAAAAAGCGCATCGTGCCCACGCCCACGGGCGTCGAGCTGATTGGCCTGATCCGTAACCCCACGCTGAAATCGGCAGAGCTGACCGGGCAGTGGGAGCGGAAGCTGCGCCAGATTGAGGGCGGCAGCTTAGCCCCCGATCAGTTTCTGAGCGAGCTGAAAGGACTGGTGCGCGAAATGGTGCTGGAGGTAAAGCAAGACGGGTCTGGCCGGGGCATTACGGTGGCCAACGCGGCCGACGCCACGAGCGCCGCCGGCGCGAAAGGCGCGGCGGTATTAGCAAAAGCACCTGCCAAAGCTGCGACTGCGCCGGCCGTGCCGGGTAGCTTGGGCACTTGCCCGGCGTGTGGCGAAGGCCATGTACTCAAGGGCAAATCGGCGTTTGGCTGCTCGCGGTGGCGCGAAGGCTGTCAGTTGCGCCTGCCCACGCAATTTGAGGGTAAAAATCTGACGGACAAGCAGATACACGCCCTGCTTGCAAAAGGCCGCACACCCGTCATCAAAGGGTTTATCGACGACTTGGGCCAGAAGTTCGACGCGGCAGTTCGCCTGACGCCCCAGCACACGCTGGAACTGGTGCGCGCCGCCGAAAGCAAACCCGCCACGGCCGAAGCACCCCAGCAAATTCCGTGTCCGGTGTGCCGCCTGGGCACCATGCTCAAGGGCAAAACGGCGTACGGCTGCTCGCGTTTCCGCGAAGATTGCCAGTTTCGGGTGCCGCTGGAGCTGTGCGGGCGCATGCTCACGGATGCGCAAATCGTGCAGCTGCTGCGCCGTGGCAAAACCGGCACCATTCGGGGCTTTGTTTCACAGCGCACGGGGCAGAAGTTTGAAGCGGCCCTGACGGTATCGCCGGAAGGCCGCGTGGAATTCGTGTTCGACCAGAAATAAGGAGTTGCGCGAGCCGTATATTGGGGAGGGCGGAGCCAGCCATCGGCTCCGCTTTTTCGCTTTCCTGAGCTGATTGCTATGCGTATTGCTGGACCGTTGTGGGCCGTTACTCTTGCTGTATTGTGTAGTTGCGCTCCCAGCAAGCTGGTGCTTTCCGATCGCCCCGCGGACAGCGCCCGCGAGCACTTTCCCAATCAGATTGACGCCCTAAATTCGGCGGCCGACATCACGCGTTTCGTGCAGCAGGTAGGCGGCCGCGACTACCATACTTACACCGTCAGCGATACGTTGCGGTTTACGGATAAACGCTGCGAAACCCAACTGAAGAAAGCCGGCGCAAAGGCTTGGCAAAAAGCTGATTTCGACGGCAATGGCTATTCCGATCTGCTGCTGATCGGCCGGGATGCCGACGCGAAAAGCAACGTGGTATGTGTACTCGATTCGGGCAATAACCGGTTTTATATCGAGCCGTTTGAGCGCCAGTTTTTTCGCACTTGCGCCGTGCCGCAAGTCGTATACGATGGAGTGCTGCCGCTGATCCGGTACGTTGACTACGCCAACTCATTTTACAACACAGATTCGTTGAGTGATCGGCAGGAGTTCCTGTTGGCGCATCGGTTCGGCGGCTTTGTTGAATATACGCGCAAGGAATACCAGTACCAGATTGAGAAAATCGAATTCACATCTTCGTTTGCGTATCACACCTCGTCGCAATCGGAGCTGACGATTGGCGCCGACGGCAAAGCCACTTATAGCTTCACAGAAGCGCCTATTCTAGCGCCCGCCAACATCACTGCCGAGCACCTGACAGCTACCATCAGTCCGCGTGCTTACGACGAAATCGCGTCGTTGCTGATCTACCTCAACTTTCCACGTTTGCGCAACGAATACCGCCTGACCCTCAATCACATACCGCGCAGCACGCTCACTGTTACCTACAATCGCGGGCGGAAAAAAGTCATCTACGACGTGGGCGAAGCCGGTACGTTTGGCTTGCGCCAAGTATATGCGCTGCTGCACCAGCTCCGTCGCACACAAGTCTGGCAGCCCGTCCAATAAATGTTGTTCTGGCAGAAAACCATGCAAACCTTATCTTTGTAAATAATTGATTGTCAGTTATTTATATTTTGATCCCTATTCCTGATTAAGCTATCGGCCGGATAGTATGTTACTTCGCGATTTGCACCGCTGTTGTCTCAGCAACGCCCTGATTTTTGCCCCTGCGCCATGCCTTCCAATCTGTTCACCGCCCGCTTGATGGGGTATCTCGTCGGTTTGCTGCCGCTGGTGGCGTTGCTGCTCTTGTTTCGGCAGGCGATTCCGCAAACACCGGGTTTAATTTTGGCGGCTGGTGGCACGTTTGCCTCCATTTGGGTACAGCAGCAAGCCCGCAACAAGTATCCCTACGACTTCAAGCAGCGGGCTGAATGGCTGGCTTTGCTCGTATACGCCCTAGTCGTGATCGGAATAGTGCTTGTGTTTACGCAGCTCTGGAACTAGCACAATTAGCTGGTTCGCAACTGTTTACTGTTATGACGCCTCAGATCGGAAAGCTGATACTCATTGCTGGTTTCGTGCTTGTCGTGCTGGGTGCGATCGTGTGGCTGGGCGGCGGCAACTGGTTCAGCTGGTTTGGCCGCCTGCCCGGCGATATCCGCGTGGAGCGGCCCGGCTTCCGCTTCTACGCGCCCTGGGTGTCGATGCTGCTGCTAAGCGTATTGTTGAGCCTCGTTTTGTGGCTTGTGCGGCGGCTTGGGGGTTGATTGCAACTAATTGATCATCAAGTAGATACTATTCAGGTGCCGACAGCACAGGGTGATGCGTGGGCGCCACCGGATAGTAGACGATGTTTTCAATCATGCCCTTGAAGATGACAAAGTGGAACGGTACCAGCGAGTACCAATATAGGCGACCGGCTAGGCCTTGCGGCCGGAAAGCAGCCAACTGTTCCAGCGTGTGCGTGCCATCGGGGTTAGGAATGATGCGAAATTGCAGCCATGCCTCACCGGGCAATTTCATTTCGGCATAGAGAAGCAGCCGACGGTTTTTGCGGTCGGCGACAAGTACGCGCCAAAAGTCCAGGGGGTCGCCGGCGCGTAAGTCGGTGGGGGAGCGGCGCCCGCGCCGCAGGCCTACGCCGCCCACGGCCTTGTCCATCAGCCCACGCAGGCGCCAAAGCCAATCGACTTTGTACCAGCCCCTGTCGCCGCCAATGCTCCAGATGTTGCGCAGCACTTCGTCGGGGTCGCGGGTGAAGCGCAACGTCTGCCGATCGGTGAGCATGCCGTTCTGAGGAATTTGCACGAAGTCCATGTAGTTCTTCTCGATCACGCCGCTGCTGAGCGCGTCGCTCCAACTGCTCACCACTTCGTTTTGCTCGATGCGCGAAAAGGCCAGCTTCAATGCTTCGCTGTAGCTCATGCACGCGTGCGGCACCACGGCCTCAATGCTGCGTTTGCGGGCCACGATGGTATCGTTGCGCAGGCTTTCTACCAAGCTCTGAGCTAGTGAAAATGTGGTGCTGGTAACCAGATACAGCCACCACGACGACAGCCGCGGCGTGAGCACAGGCACCGTGATAATGTAGCGCCGATAGCCGCGTACGGCCGCCAAACCTTGCAGCATCTGCTTGTAGGTCAGTACGTCCGGTCCGCCGACGTCGAAGGAAGTAGTATAGCAAGCTGGGTTGGCGAGCACTGCCGTGAGGTAGAACATGATGTCGCGCACGCCGATGGGCTGGCAGCGTGAGTTGAGCCACCGCGGCGTCACCATCACGGGGAGCTTTTCGACCAAATCCCGAATAATTTCAAAAGATGCTGATCCTGAGCCGATTATGATACTGGCTCGCAGCACGGTAAGGGCTGCTCGTTCGGCCTTTTTGAGCACTTTCTCCACGGCCCTACGCGAACGCAGATGCGCGCTCAGGGCGCGGTCGTTGGCAATGCCACTGAGGTAGATGACCTGCTGCGCCGTTGTGCGGTTGAGGTACTGCGTGAAATTATACGCCGACTGTTGCTCCAGCCGCACGAAGTTTTTGGTGTGCCCACTCATCGAGTGCACGAGGTAATACGCGGCATCCAAGTCCAGGGGCAGGTCGTGGAGCGAGTCGGGCTGTAGCAAATCACCTTGGGCCACTGTCACGCGCGAGCGCAAGCTCTCGGGTAGCTCAAAGCGCCGCTCGTCGCGCACCAAGCATACCACATCGTGGCCGGCTTTTACGAGCAGCGGCAATAGGCGTTGGCCAATGTAGCCCGTAGCGCCGGTAAGCAGAATTTTCATGGCCCATTGAAATGGTGGTACCACTAGAACCGCCTAACTGCGCAGTAGTTAAGGCGTCAATGATAATTGATTGCGGTAAGCGGCTGAACTCTAGGCTTTTCCCATAAGCCTACCGGACTTATCAGAAGAGCACACGTAGATTTATAAAGAGCTTAATGAGTATAATTCAATTTTATGATCAGGTAATTATTATTTTGGTATTGTTTATGTGATGCTTTTGTAAGACGGATAAAGACAATTTTTCGTCTGCATTAGGCGCGAAGTTCATATTTTTGTCCTGTTGCGGGGAGCGCCGGTTATGTTGGTAAATGGAGTGGCATAAAGACGTTGTTATGATAAGAAAATTACAATTTATCCTATTATTCTTCTTGTTTCCGCTAGCAGTGTGGGCCCAACAGGCTGACACACTTACGGAGATGCCCATGCGGCACATCGACGTGGACAACGTGGACATTCTGCCCGAAGCGGTGGATATCAGCGGTTGGCTGCTGATGGATAAGGACATCCAGTTGGAGTTGGAGGGAGCCGTGCAGAACCTCTACAACTTCAAGTACGACAAGGCCGAAAAGCAGTTCCGCTCGCTGCGCCGCCGCTACCCCCAGCACCCGATGCCCTACTTCCTGCTGGGCCTGAGCACCTGGTGGAAGATCCAACCGACGAATCTGCAAACGAAGCAGTACGACAAGATCTTTTTCGCCTACATGGACACGGCCATCACCAAAGGCGAGCAGCTCTACAAGCGCGACAACAAAAACTACGAAGCCTGCTTCTTTCTGGCTGCAGCCTACGGTTTCAATGCGCGCCTAAGCTCGGAGCGGGGCAACTGGACCGAGGCCACTTTTCGGGCCAAGCACGCCCTGACGTATTTGAATAAGTGTCAGGAAGCCAACGGATTAAGTCCAGAATTTATGTTCGGGCAAGCGCTTATTAACTATTACGCCGTCTGGATTTCGGAAACCTACCCGCTGCTGAAACCCGTACTACTTTTCTTCCCCAAGGGCAACCGGCAACTAGGCTTGGTGCAGCTCAAGAACGTGGCCGACAACGGCTTCTATACCGGCAACGAGGCGAAGTTTTTTCTGATGCGCATTTTTCTCAACGAAGAAAACAAGCCGGAAAACGCGCTGCCCATCGCCAAAAAGCTAGTCGATATGTACCCGGACAATGGCTACTTCCAGCGGTTGTATGCGTTGCTTTGTTTTCGTGAAGGACGCGACCGGGAATGCGAGCGGGTAAGCAAAGAAATCCTAGACAAGCTGAATCAGGGAATGCCTGGTTATGAGGGTAATAGCGGCCGCTATGCCACGTATTTCCTCGGCTCGTTTATGCAGAAATACTACAAGGACGACGCCAAAGCCAAGGACTATTTCCAGCGCTGCATCGTGTTTGCCGAAACCACCGGCGAGCTGAAAGGAGCGTTCTACGTGTATTCCAATCTGAATTTGGCGCGTCTTGCCGCCCGCGAGCGGGATATGCGTACGGCCAGCCGCTATTACCAAGTGGTGCGCGAAAAAGCCGATCCGAAGTCGGATGTTTTGCAGGAAGCCAAGGACTTTCTAAAGAAGAACAAGCGGAGTCTGGCGCAGTTGTAAGGACGGCTTGCCGCGGGTTTTTGGCTAACATTGCAACCGCTTTTGCGTTGGCCATCTAAGATTCCCGTTGTTATGCCTGCTCCCCTCACGTCCCGTACTTGGCTTTGGTTGTTTGTACTGGTGTTGGGCGTCGCCTTTCTGGTGGGCATCGGGAGCTGGGGGCCGTTGGAAAGCAGCGAGGCCCGTTACGCCGAAATTGGGCGGGAGATGCTGGTCGGCCAGGATTGGCTGCACCCGCGCTTGCTGGGCATCCAGCATTTTCACAAGCCCCCGCTAACGTATTGGCTCACTGCTGCCGGGCTGGCCTTGTTTGGGCCGAATGCAGAAGGCGTACGCATTCTGCCTGTATTGGCTGTGCTGCTGCAAGTGCTGCTGGTGTATGGCTTGGGGCAACTGTTGTTTCAGGGCGACCGCGCACGGGCCTTGGCCGCAGCGATCATCTACGGTACACTGCCCGTGGTGCTCATCTCGGCACTAAATGTTACAACTGACGCTTACCTGGCCACGCTGGAACTGGCTGCTACCTACGGCATCCTGCGCTATTACCACGACGGTCGTCGCTGGGGGCTGTACCTATTTTGGGTGGGGCTGGCCCTGGCGTTCCTAACCAAAGGCCCGGTGGGTTTTGTGTTGCCGCTGATGGCCGTTATTGGCTTTTATTTCCGGCAGAAGCAAACGCGCCGACCGTTTACGATCCATCACGCCGTGGGCATTGTGTTGTTTGTGCTGCTGGGTTTGAGCTGGTATTTGTATCTGATCATCGAGAATCCGGCATTTCTGCGCTATTTCCTGTTTGAGCATACCGTAGAGCGTTTTGCCAATGCGGCGACTTTCAACCGTGCCAAACCGTGGTGGTTTTATGTAGTGCTGGCGCCGGCCACGAGCTTGCCGTGGGCCGCTGCGCTTTTGGTCTATGCCATCCGGATGCGTTGGGCTTCGGTGCCGCAGCAGTGGCGCAATGTGCTCATCTTCTGGGTGTTGCTGCCGCTGGTGTTTTTCTCGATCTCGAAATCCAAGCTGCTGCTGTACGTGCTGCCAATCTTTCCGGGCGTGGCGTTGCTTACCGTCTACTACCTGGGGCGCCTCACCGACGGCGTACTGTATCGGTGGTATGTGGGGTTCGTGGCGTTTTACGGCGCGGTGCTGGCAACCTTGTGCATGCTGCCAGTGGTGGTAACCGTCACGGACGTACCGTTGCAGGCCAGTCCGTTTTCTGCCATCTGGCCGGCTGCTGGCATTCTGGTTATGATCCTCACGCTCACGCTCTGGAGCCAGATTCGAATTGCGCCTAGAATATTGGTAGCGAGCGTGTTGTTTACCGTTGCCCTCTTGATTTCAGTTAAGCCGCTGATGCAACAGAACGAGCTGGATTTCAACGGCGCCCGGCCGCTTGCTTATTTCATAAAACAACGGCATCTGGAAAACAGGAAAGTGCTAGTCTACAATGAATTGCTGCCAGCTTTGGCCTTTGAAACGGGCCGCATCCCGGTATCGCTCAACGATGGCAACCACAACCTCGACCGCGAAACCCAGTTCGAGCCCTCTGCTGTTTGGCGCAACACACTGATTTATCTCCACGATGCCAAACAGCAAGATGCTGTTAATCAATTGTTTGCGCAGCGTCCTGTGCTGCTGGTGAAAGGCAGCCTGAAGCCTGAGCGCCAATGGATGCTGCGTTCCTTTACCCAGCATCAGCACTTAGGAAAGTGGACGGTGTATTACTGATGCCTTACGCTTTCTCGTTCCTTCTATGGTAAGCACAAGGTGCTAATTTTGAGATGAATAGCCGTTTTGTTGGTCGCAGGCGCTTAACCGACGTACACGGCCGGCGCCTTCTCGCGCAGGTTGTAGTTAGAAGCCATCACCTCCCCGTAAGCGCCGGCTGAGCGGAGCGCTATAAGGTCGCCGCGGTTAGTTTCGGGTAGAGCTACTTCGCGGCCAAAGGTGTCCGACGACTCGCAGATGGGTCCTACCACGTCGTATATCTGCCTGGAGCCCTGGCTGGTAAGGTTTTGAATCAGGTGGTAGCTGCCGTAGAGCGCGGGACGGATCAGCTCCGTCATGCCGGCATCCAGAATCGCAAAATTGGTTTGCTGGCTGCGTTTTACGTACAAAACGCGGCTGATCAAGGTGCCACACTGTGCTACCACGGCCCGTCCTAGTTCTACATGCACTTGCTGACCCGGCCGCCGCACGAGGTTTTCCTCAAACATGCGGAAATACGCTTCAAAATCCGGAATTGGGTTTTCCTCCGGCCGCTGATAGTCGATGCCAAGGCCACCGCCCACGTTGAGGTGAGGCAGCATGATGCCACGGTCGGACAGCCAATCCTGGATTTCGTTGAGCTTCTGACTCAGATCCGCAAACACGGTCAGGTTCGTGATCTGCGAGCCAATGTGCGCGTGCAAGCCCACTAACTCTAGGTTATGTAAGGTGCTGAGTAGCTCAATCACGGCGGCTAACTCCGATACGCTGATGCCGAACTTGTTGGCTTCCAGGCCGGTAGTGATGTAATGGTGCGTGTGCGCGTCCACGTTGGGGTTGAGGCGCAGGGCCACTCGTGCCCGCCGGTTCTGCGCGCCGGCTAGCTCATTCAGCACCACCAATTCTTCCACCGATTCGGCGTTGAAGCACCAGATATCGGCGGCCAGTGCCAGGTTTATTTCCGCATCCGACTTGCCCACGCCGGCAAACACAATGTCCTGCGGGGCAAAACCAGTGTCCAGCGCCCGTTGCACTTCGCCGCCACTTACGCAGTCGGCGCCGAGGCCGTGCTCCCGGATCAGGGCCAGAATTTCGGCGTTGGCGTTGGCTTTCAGGGCGTAATGCACATGAAAATCACGCGGGCGGGCAGCAGCTTGCAGAGCCGTGAGCGTTTGCCGGAGCAAAGTCAGGTCGTAGAGGTAAAAAGGAGTGGAGCGGGAGGCAATATCCGCCGGCAGTTGAAGAGGCACAGGGCAAGGATCAGTTAAAATATATTATTACATAACTATCTTATATTCAAATAGTTACGTATTGACTAAAAGCCAAGGTTTGAGACTTATGCTTTCTGGAAAAGGCCCGCATTGAGGGCTTTTAGCGCGCGCGTTTTGTCGGCGGTGTTGACCAGAATGCTGATGTTGTTGGGCGAGCCGCCGTACGAAATCATGCGCAACGGCACGTCTTCCAAAGCACCGAACGCCAAGCGGGCAGCCCCGTGCGTCGACTGTACCAAGTTGCCGACCAAGCAGATAATTGTCTGATTCTTATCGACTTCCACGGTGCCAAACCCGCGCAAATCGTTCAGGATTTCCTCTAGATGCGTGGCGTCGTCGATGGTGAGCGACACGGCTACTTCCGAAGTCGTGATCATGTCGATGGGCGTGCGGTAGCGCTCGAATACTTCAAATAGGCTGCGTAAGAAGCCGTGGGCCAGCAGCATGCGGCTCGACTTGACGTTGATGGCTACCAACCCGTCTTTTGCGGCCACTGCCTTGATGGGCTCCGGGCCGGTTTTTGAAGAGATGAGCGTGCCGGGCGCTTCGGGTTGCATGGTGTTGAGCAAGCGCACCGGAATGTTGTGCTGACGGGCAGGCAGTACTGAGCTGGGGTGCAGGATCTTAGCGCCAAAATACGCTAGCTCCGCCGCCTCGTCGAACGACAGCTCCCGGATCGGGTAAGTGCCTTCCACCACGCGCGGGTCGTTGTTGTGCAAGCCGTCGATGTCCGTCCAGATCTGGATTTCGGAAGCATCGGCTGCTGCCCCAATCAGCGAAGCCGAGTAGTCGGAGCCGCCGCGCTTGAGGTTATCGATGCCTCCATCGGCGTTGCGGCAAATATACCCTTGGGTTATAAATAACTGATTGTCAGGGTATTGTGCAAGTTGTTGGGCGAGGTGCTCGCGGATATATGCTGCGTCGGGCTCTTCGTCGCGGTCAATCTTCATGAAATCCAACGCGGGCAGCAGAACAGCTTGCTGACCAAGTACTTGCGTTACATAACGATGAAACAGGAGCGTCGACAGCAGTTCGCCCTGGGCCAGAATTACCTTTTCGCCGGAGGCCGTAAGCGGGCCGCGCATCAGGTCGAAAACGGCGCGAAAACGGGCGTCAACCTGCGTGATGGCATCGGTGACGTGGGCCTCATTGGGCAGCAACTCGCGAGCTACCATCAGGTAGTGCTGGCGCAGAATCTCGGTTTGGTACGTGGCAGCCGTGGTATCGCCATCGTAAAGCAGCCGCGCAATGTTGACCAGCGCGTTGGTGGTGCCCGACATAGCCGACAGCACCACAATGCGGCGCTCGTCGCTCTGAATCAACTCGGCCACGGCGCGCATACGCTCCGCTGAGCCAACTGAGGTGCCACCGAACTTGAGAACTTTCATGAGAGTAGAAAAGATGAAAACGAATGACGAAAGGCAATAAAAAAGCGCCGGTCTGGTGAGACCGGCGCGATTCAGGCAAGGCAAGGTTGCAAGCTGGAAACGAAAGCGACGGTCAGGCAGGGGTGCGTTTGAGCGCGGGTTTGCATTTGCTTCCCTTGACCATCTTCTTTCCCATTGACGCAGCTACGCCGCAGCCTGCAAGGCCCGGAGCAACCAACGACGAAAAGGGAACAGCGAAGCGCATATGCAAAAATGACCGTCAGCCCGCCACGCGGGCTTTGCGTTCGCAAGTAAAAACATCTTGGCGCAATTTCCAGCACCCGCCCGCAGATTTGTGCAGAAACTCCCTTTGCCTTAGCATGGTGCTCTTATCGAAATCAGCGTTTAAGATGCGTGAGAAGCGCTGTCGGCCGAGAGCAGAGCCACCACTTCATCGGGGTTTTCTACCTCAATAATAAGCTGATTGTAGTCCTCGTGATCTAGGTCGATTACTACGGTCTTGTCAGCGTGGTGCACGTCCCAGAAGATGCGTTTCTCGTCTTGCAGAAAGGTGCCAGCGGTCAGTAAGCCGGGAATGTGAGTGCCCGGAACGCGCCAGCCGTGCCACCAGCCTTTCACGGCCTCCGGATCTTTCCGGGCGCCCAGAATGTGCTGACGCGGAATCTGCAACCGGCTCTTAAAAGCCCATAGTTTGTGCAAGCCTTTGACGTTGAAGACGATTTCTTCGCCTTCGCGTGATACTTCAACCATGATTTTTCTTGATAAATAAGCTTTAACAATTTGAGTGAATGCCCTCGGCCCAAAGCGGAGCTAGTTACTACTTGCCATCGCGAAATCTAGGGGGAGTTGCAGCCCGGCCGGCTCAGCCTGCCTGCTGATTCGCTAGCTTGGTCAGGCTCGTGGCCGCGTGGCTGAATTCCGACGGGATGAGCACGACGGTGGTGGTATTGTTGTCGATGCCAATTTCCGATATCATCTGCATGCGGCGCAGTTCCAGGGCCATGGGGCTGCTTTCCATTTGTTGGGCGCCCTGCGTTAGCTTGATGGAGGCTTCCAGCTCGGCTTCGGCTTTGATGAGGCGAGCACGCTTTTCGCGGATGGCTTCGGCTTCGCGCGCCATGGCCCGCTGCATGGATTCCGGAATTTCTACGTCCTTGATCTCCACCAACTCAATTTTGACGCCCCACGATTCGGTGGCTGCATCCACGAGCTGTTGCAGGGTAGCGTTGATTTGCTGGCGGCCGCGCAATACTTCGTCGAGCTGGTGCTGCCCGATGATGTTGCGTAACGCCGTGACGGCCAGTTGGTAAACTGCCTGGTTGAAGTTGGCCACCTTGATGATAGCATCCGCCGGATTTACCACCCGAAACCACAGCACGGCGTTCACCTTGATGGTTACGCTGTCTTTAGTAATGGTTTCCTGCTGCTCCAGATCCACGGTTTTCGTGCGGATGTCGATGGTTTGTTGCCGCTCGATGATCGGGATAATCCAGTACAGCCCCGGCCCGCGCGTGCCCGTAAAGCGCCCCAGCCGAAACACAATGGCCCGTTCGTATTCCTGCGCAATGCGAATGCCCAGCAGCAGAAAAACAACAATGATGACGATAATTGCGAGAAAGTTCATGAGGATAGTTAACTACTTGAAAGTGAAATTATTATGAATAAAAACAGGCAGTTCATCCTGTATGCTAAGTCCGGGAGATGAATCGCTTGAAGCGGCGCTTCATTACAGTGTTTTGCAGAAAAATTTACTGCTGAGGGCCTTTCTTAAAGTATTGTGGCTCGCGAGCCAGCCAAACCATTCCAATTCAGTATCTGGTCAAGTAGAATAAAGTTTATCAAACCAGACGAACTAATGTACATACATTTTATGTATGTACATATATAAAGGCAGTGGTGCTATAAACGCGAAGACTCTCTGCTTTTTATAAAACCTTGACTTAAAGACAACTGAGATATGAACGTTCTGCTTGTAAAAGGCAATCCTAAAGCTGCTGACGCATCGGTTTCACTGCAAATGGCGGATGCTTTTCTGGATACCTACCAAACTGCTCACCCATCTGCTCAGGTAGAGGAGCTGGACTTGTACCATGATTTTGTGCCGCTAATTGACGAGGACGTGCTGCGTGGTTGGGGCAAACTAGCTACCCAGCAGGAGCTTAGCCCAGTTGAAAGCCGTAAAGTGCAGGGCCTGACGGTGCTCGTTGAGCAGTTTTTAGCCGCCGATACAGTGGTATTCGCCTTGCCCATGTGGAACTTCGGCTACCCGCCCATGGTGAAGGCGTACCTCGATGCCATTGCCGTAGCTGGCAAAACCTTCCGCTACACCTCCGAAGGCCCGGTCGGGCTGGCCGGTGGAAAGCAAGTGATTGTGTTTGAGGCCCGTGGTGGCATATACAGCAGCGGTCCTGCCCAAGCTATGGAGCATACCACCAGCTACCTTACTACTTTTCTAGCCTTCTTGGGCATTACCGACGTGCAGCTCGTGTTGGCTGAAGGCTTGGCTATGAACGCTGCCGAAACGCCCGCTATTCGCCAAAACGCCATCGATCAAGCTCGCCAAGTTGCCGCTGAGCTAAGTTTGGCTGCTTAAGCGCTGCTTTCTGTTGTTAAATGCAAAAAGGCTGCCTTACCGGGCAGCCTTTTTGCATTCTATTGTACCCGTGTTCCGGACAGCTGTTACCGCACCGGCTTCGGAATTACCGGCAGGCTTTCGTGCCCTTCGGCATCTACTGACACTACGCCGAAAATGAAGTTGTCCTTGCTGTGGGGCAGGTCGGCTTTGGTGTCGGTGACGTAGAACTTCTGCTGCCACTGCGGAGCGTTGGTTTCGCGCATGAGCACGTAGTAGCCGGCCGGTTTTTCGCCCACTTTGGGTGCGTCCCATTTCAGCTCGGTGCGGTTGGTAAGGTTGGCGGTGAGCACCCCTACGTTCTCCGGCGACGAAGGAGCAAGAGCGAGGCTGGCCAGCGTGGCGAGGTTAACGCCGGTGTTTTTGCGAAGATATTGATAGTCAACACCTTCTGGTAGGTCGCCGTATTTGATGTTATTTTCGGTGCGCAAGTCCTGGTGCTGGTGGGTGAAGTCTTCGTTCATCTCCGTGAAGCGCACCGCCGTAAAGCCTTGCTGGTTGAAAGGCGTGTGGTCGCCGCCGCGCAGGAAGCGGTCGGGGCGATATTCTACCACAACTTCATGTCCGTCAACATATTGCTTGCAGGCCAAGCTGGTGTAGCGAGCGAGCTGGCGAGAAGGCGAATCGTTTTCGCTGCTCAGCACACGGCGCACTTTCGCTTCGTCGGGAGTTTCGGCGGCCGGCACGCCTTCGCTGAACACGCGCAAGTGCTTGGCATCTTTGATTTCGGGATCGCGGCCGGTGGAGTTGCCCACGATGTCGTTGTTGAGCATGGCCGTTAGGTTCCAACCCTCTTTTTTGGCGCGCTGAGCCAAATGCGTCGAGCCGTAAAGGCCTTGTTCTTCGCCCTGCACAGCCACAAAAATGATGGTCGCGGGGTATTTCTGCTGCGACATAATACGGGCCAGTTCCATTACGGCTACCGTGCCGGAGCCGTCGTCGTTGGCGCCGGGGGCGTCGGCAGTGGCGTTCATCACGTCCGAAACGCGCGAATCGATGTGCCCGCTCACGATAAACACGCGCGTGTCGTTGGGGTCGGTGCCGGGCAGGGTCGCCATCACGTTGGCCATCACTACGGGCTTGTTGATGCGCCGGCCGTCGGGCTTGATGGTGAAGGTATCCTGCGTGACTTTCAGGCGGTTGCCGCTGGCTTTGCTGTACTTCTTAAACTCCTGCTCCACCCAGTTGCGGGACGCTCCGATGCCGCGCTTTTTGTCTTTGGTATCGCTCAGGGTGTGGCGCGTGCCGAAGGAAACCAGTTTGCGAATATCATCCTCCAGGTTTTTGGCCGACACGTCTTCCACCATCTTCTTGATCATCGGATCGGGAGTGGTGGGCGGCGTATTTTGGGCGTGGAGGCTAAGCGAAAGGAAGCAAGCAGAAGCAAGCAGCAGAGAAGACCGAAAGACCATAGGAGCTGAGGTGTAGTTAGGTTACGCTAAAGCAAGTAACGTAATGTTGAAGAACTAACCACACGCAGGCCCCTGATTGGGCAGCACGCGCCCTATATCTGCACTGCCGACACGATGGCACTGGCCGCATTGCCCCCAAAACCTGCGGCATTAATTAAGATGCGGCGTACTGGCCGAAAAGGAGCCGGAGTAAGGTCGGTAGCGAAACCGGGTGCGGGCCACGACTGCGTAGCCAAGATGTGCAGGGCATAGTGCAGGCTCAGCGCTGCCGAGGCGCCCAGCGTGTGGCCGATAAGCCATTTGTTGGAGGTAAGCGCCGGCATTTCTTCCCCGAAAACTGCCGTGATGGCCCGGCGCTCGGAAGCGTCGCCGGCGGGCGTGCCGGGGCTGTGCAACACGATGGCGTCGATGTCGGAAGGAGCGCATGGGGCTTGCTGCAAAGCTTGCCGCATGGCTTTCTGGAAGTGATGGCCTTCGGGCGACAAGCCTGTTTTGCTGCCAATCGCTTCAAACCCGAAGCCAACAGCTTCTAAAATATAAGTATTTGATAATGAAGCGCTTGTGTAATTGCCTTCCTCCAGTTGTTTGCGGCTGATTTTCTCCAGCGCAAACACCGCCGCGCCTTCGCCCAGCACAAACGTCGACGGGCGACCAGCGCCGGGGCGACACGGGGAATCGGGGGCTTCGAAGGGCGAATAAATGCCCAACGCATGCATTTGGGCCAACGTGAAGGCTGTGAGCGGCGCCTCGGTGCCGCCGGCCAAAAAGCGATCGGCCATGCCGGCGCGCAGCCACGCCATGGCATTGCCCAGAGCCTGCAACGCGCTGCTACAGGTACTCGAATGACTCAAAGTTGCGCCGGAAGTTGTGCCCGCATCGAAGGCTACCCAACTGGCTACGTTGCCCAGCGTCGTGAGCGGCGAGGTAGCCGGCGGCACGCTGCCTTCTTCCAAAAACTCTTCGTAAAACTGCTCCAACCGGCCCGTGGCGCCCCGCGACGACCCGATGCTGACCGCCAGCTTATTTCCTTGGTTATTAGATTTCCAGCCCGCCTGCGCAGTGGCCTGCCGGGCGGCGAGCAAGGCCAGCAGCACCGTGCGGTCGAGTTGGCGGTAGGCGCTGTGTTCTTTACGCAGTGCTGCCAGTTCCGCTTCCACCGAAGCGGGCAACGCACCCACCGACAGGGCAGAAGCGCCCAGCAGTTGATTGCTGAAAGCCGGGGCGGCATCCGCATACACCGAAGCGCCCGCGCCCAGCGCCGAGGTGCTGCCACTGCCGCGGATAATAATCAGCTCGTCAGGCATAAACAGGAAAAATCAGGCGCGCCAAGCAAGGAGCTATTGGTTGGTAAGCACCAGTTGGTGCATATCGCGGAGGACGTCGTAAAGCAGCGCCAGCTCTGCATCGGTGGTGCAGTAAGGCGGCATCAAATACATGATGTTGCCCAGCGGCCGCAGGATCACGCGCCGCGCCAGCGCCAGATTATAAAGCTGGTCGCGTAAGCCGCTGAAGTACGTGGTGTGCTCCCCAACGGCAAATTCGATGGCTAGCACTGTGCCCAAGTGCCGCACGTCGCGTATGCCGGGCTGGCCGGTTATTTCCTGAGCGAACTGCTTGTGCGTCAATGCGATACGAGCTAGGCTGGCTTGACAATCTGTGGAAAGCAGCAAGTCCATGCTCGCCAAGCCTGCCGCGCAAGCTATGGGATTGGCAGTGTAAGAATGGCCGTGAAAGAAGGTCTTCATCCGGTCGTCGCTCAGAAAGGCCTCGTACACCGCCGCCGTGCAGCTCGTAACGCCCAGGGCCATGGTGCCGCCGGTCAGGCCTTTGGAAAGACAGACCATGTCGGGTCTTTCCATAAGATAATGACTAGCAAAGAGTTGCCCAGTACGGCCAAAGCCCGTCATTACCTCATCGGCGATGGCCAGAATGCCGTGGCGGTGGCAGCAGCGGATCAATTCGTCGAGGATGGCGGGCGAGTAGGTGAGCATGCCGGCCGTGCCCAAAAGCAAGGGCTCAAACACGAATGCGGCCACATCGCCCTGTGCCGCAATGGCTTCAAGCTGCGCGAGCGTGTCGGCTTCGCGGCCGGGTACGGGCACGTCGATAAAGGCCACATCAAACAGCAGCGGCGCAAACGGCGCGGTGAAAGCCCCGCGGCTGCTCACGGCCATCGCCCCGAAGGTGTCGCCGTGGTAACTGTCGCGGAACGCCACGATGGTGCGGCGGGGCTGCTCTTGGTTGAAGAAGAATTGCAGCGCCATTTTCAGGGCTACTTCCACGGCCGTCGAGCCGTTATCAGAATAGAAGATACGCCCTTGATTATCAGGAAGAATAGCCAGTAACTTCTCGGCCAGTTCGACAGCGGCGGGGTGCGTGAAACCGGCAAACAGCACGTGCTCCAAGGTACGCAGCTGCTCGGCTACGCGCTCAGCGATGTGCGGGTGCGCGTGGCCGTGCAGGTTTACCCACCACGAGGAAATGCCGTCGAGGTAAGCGGTGCCGTCTTCGGCGTAAAGCCACGCACCCTGCCCCCGCACAATCGGGATGGGCAAGGCTGCGGTTTGCATTTGGGTATACGGGTGCCACAAAATGGCGTGATCGCGTTCGGCAAGGGTAGGCATGCGGCAAAGGTAGCGCGGACTTTGTAGTTCGCGGCCTCGTTGGTGGGTGGTATACTAATTTGGCAAACGGGGATTACGGCGCCTGAACTACTTTTCGAGCCACTGTCGAAAGCTCGTGGCGTATTGGCTAACTACTTCTGAGGTCACCGCTGCTTCAGGCAGAACACGCGGCATAATCGGAACGCCAGTATGCTGTTCGATGAACTCCTCGGTGGCCGGAGTAGGTTCGCCATTGAACACAAGGCCGCGCACCGGAATGCCGCGCCGTTGCAAGGCTTCCAGCGTGAGCAGCGTATGGTTGATGCTGCCCAGATAGTTACGCGATACGACCACGGCTTGCAACTGCAATTGCGCCAGCAAATCTACCATCAGAAAGCCCGGCGCGAGCGGCACCAACAGGCCACCGGCGCCTTCTATTACTATATGATTGGGGGTTGGGGGTAGCCGAAAATCGGTGGGCCGGAGCAGGATGCTTTCAGCGGCGGCGGCGGCGTGGGGTGAGGCCGGCATGTGCAGGCGGTAGGCTTCGGGGTGAAAACGCGTGGCTGGGTTCGTCACCAGTGCGCGCACGGTTTCGGTGTCGGTGGTAGGGGTGAGGCCCGCTTGCACCGGCTTCCAATAATCGGCGCCAAGAGCTTCGGTCAGGATGGCGGCAACCACCGTTTTGCCCACATCCGTGCCGATACCAGTTACGAAAAGACGTTCGGGATAAGGCATTCGATGGTTTATTATAATTGCTTGATTAACAATTGATTAAGCTTGAAGTCAAAACCCTCGCCAACTGATCAATTTCCTGTGTGGTATTGTAACTGTGCACGATCAGGCGGAGGCGTTCGGTGCCGGCGGGCACGGTAGGCGCCACAATGGGCCGCACATCGAAGCCGGCTGCTTGGGCGCTGGAAGCCAGCTGCCGGACGCGTGCCGGGCTGTTGCCTTGCGTAAAAAACACCGGATGAATGACGTGGCTCGCAGCTGGTACACGCAAATGCGGCACGGAATTGAGCTTGTCCTTCAAATAGTTAGATAACTCAAACAACCGTTGCCGCTCAGCCATCAACTCGGGCAGCAGCTCATAAGCCGCCGCCAACGACGCTAGGCTCAACGGAGCCAAAGCCGTGGTGTAAATAAACGGCCGCGAGAAATTGATCAAATAGTCGCGCAGCACAGCCGCGCCGGCCACAGCCGCACCCTGACTGCCCAAGGCCTTCCCAAAGGTAAGTACGCGCGCAAACACCTGGTCTTCCAGCCCTAGTGCTGCCACCAAACCTTCGCCCCGTGGGCCATAGATGCCGTTGGTATGTGCTTCGTCTACAACGAGATATAATCCGTGTTGCTGACAAAAATCTGCTAATTCACGCAGCGGCGCCTGGTCGCCATCCATGGAATAAAGGGCTTCTACGGCCACAAATACTGCACCGGTAGCGCGAGGCAGGCGGCGGGCTAAGTCGTCTAAGTCATTGTGGCGGAAGCTATAAGCCGTAGCGAAACTGCCCCTGATGCCGTCCTTCACGGAGGCATGAGAAGCTTCGTCGTAGAAAATGGTATCGCCGCGGCGTGGCACAGCGGTAAAGAAGCCCATGTTGGCCGCATAGCCCGAGTTGAAAAGCAAGGCGGCTTCGGCCCGGTGAAACTCGGCCAAATGCGCTTCCAATGCTTCGGCAGCAGCGGAATTACCAGTTAGCAGACGAGAACCAGTGCTTCCTGTAAGGAATTGACTATCAAGTATATATGATTTTATTTTTTCTGACAAAGTTTCCGACTTCGCCAACCCCAAGTAATCATTTGAGCTGAAGTCAACTAAGCCGGTGGCCGGAAGCGTCAAGTGGCGGCGGGTGCCTTCGGCTTCGCGTTTGGTGAGGTGTTGCGCGAGGCGGCTCAGCAACGGGTTAGGAGGTGCCATAAAGCCGAAAAACTAAGCTCCCCTGCTTTTTCAAGAAGGGGAGCTCGCGTTGGTAATACTCTGATTCTGAAGTTCTAAGCTTCCACCTTGCTCAGTACGGCAGCGCCTTGCGGCACGTCTTTGAAGGCTTTGCGAGGCGTAAGACCCAGCAAATCAAACATTTGCTTGTCGGCGTCGAAGTCGGGGTTGGGCGTGGTTAGAAGCTTCTCGCCGGAGAAGATGGAGTTGGCGCCCGCCAAGAAGCACAGGGCCTGCTCCGTCACGGGCATTTCCTGGCGACCCGCCGAGAGGCGCACGATAGTTTTGGGCATCAGGATGCGAGCCGTGGCAATCATGCGCAGCATTTCCCACACACTGACGCGTGGCTGCTCGGCTAGCGGCGTGCCTTTAACGGGCACCAGCGCGTTCACCGGCACCGATTCGGGGTGGGCGGGCAGCGTAGCCAGCGTATGCAGCATTGCCACGCGGTCCTGGTCGGTTTCGCCCAAGCCGATGATGCCACCGGAGCACACCGAAATACCGGCCTGACGCACGTTGGCGAGCGTATTCAAGCGGTCGTCGTAGGTGCGGGTCGTGATGATTTCGCTGTAGTGCTCGGCGCTGGTGTCGAGGTTGTGGTTGTAGGCGTAGAGGCCGGCTTGCTTGAGGCGTTCGGCTTGGTACTCGTTGATCATGCCCAGGGTGCAGCACACTTCCAGACCCAGATCATTGACCTGCGTCACCATGTTGAGCACGCGGTCGAAATCGCGGTTGTCGCGCACTTCGCGCCAAGCAGCGCCCATGCAAAAGCGGGTCGAGCCGGAGTCTTTGGCGCGCTGGGCGGCGGCCAGCACTACTTCGTCTTTCAACAGCGCATGAGTCTCAACGCCAGTGTGATAGCGAGCTGCCTGTGGGCAGTAGGCGCAATCTTCGGGGCAGCCGCCGGTTTTTACCGACAGCAAGGTGCACACCTGCACTTCGCCCGTGGCTTGGTGCTCGCGGTGCACGGCGGCCGCTTGGGCCACAAGTTCCAGCACGGGCTGGTGGTAAATAGCTTTTACTTCGTCGAGAGTCCAGTCGGTACGGAGCATAACGGGGCAGTGAGGTCTGGTTGTGGTGAGGGGCGCTAAGGTAAGCAGCTCGCAAGATACACGAGAAGTCCTTTCGCGCCATTTCAGGCGGCAATTCTGCACGACTAAGTCACCAGATGAGCTACAAAGACTTGATGACGCGGCACGGATTCCCGACGGCTACCGAATTACTGGGTATCGAGCGCGTCACGACGCTGCCGGCGCCAATCGTCACGTTGTCGCCAATCTCGACGCCGGGCAATACGATCACGCCCGCACCCAGCCACACGTTGTGGCCAATCGTGATGGGGTGGGCAAATTCCAGCCCCGAAATGCGAGTAGCAGCGTCTATCGGATGACCAGCGGTGGTGAGTACGACGTTGGGCGCGATGAACACGTTATCGCCAATGCTGACGGGGGCGCAATCCAGAATAATAAGGTTGTAGTTGGCGTAGAAATTCTGGCCGAGGGAGATATTGAAGCCGTAATCGCAGCGAAACGGGGCTTCAATATGAGCGTTTGCTTCATATCCCAACAACTTGATTAGCAAATCTTTATCTAAATCGACCGGCTGCTGATTGTAGCGGAAGCAAAGGGCCTTGGCTGTCCGTCGGGCTTCTACTAGTTCCGGGTCGTTGGCATAATACAGCTCGCCGGCCACCATCTTTTGTTTTTCAGTTAAGGTGCTCATGCAGTAGTAGTTATCAGTTTTGCGCTTCCATTTGCTTTTGAGGCGCGACCAGATACTAACCGCGAAGGGCCGCTTCAATATCACTTGAAACGGCCCTCCACGGCAAGATTT
This sequence comes from Hymenobacter jejuensis, assembly GCF_006337165.1. Lineage (NCBI taxonomy): Bacteria > Pseudomonadati > Bacteroidota > Cytophagia > Cytophagales > Hymenobacteraceae > Hymenobacter > Hymenobacter jejuensis. The sequence goes on along the minus strand of NZ_CP040896.1, from coordinate 410,005 downwards.
ATAACATAAGCCGCCCTAGCGCTTGGTGGAGCGGCTGCGACCCTTGGTTTGGGGCTGGCTGCGCGGAGGCCGCGCGGCCGATTTGCCGGATGCACTGCCCGCGGCGCGTGGGCTGCCGGTGCGGCCTGCGGGCTTTTTAAAGGGTTTGCCCTCGCCTGCAGGTGTTTGGCCCGCTGCCGACCGCGGCTTGCCGGCCGGTTTACGCGCCGACTTCGGATAGATTCCTTCCGATTTGCCGGACGATTTTTCGCCGCGGCTGCCCGACTTGCGCGCCGGTTTTTCGGCGTTTTCCTCGTCGGGGCGGGTGCGCTTGTCTTTCCAGAAATCGTGCGTGCGCGACACTCGTTGCTTTGGCAGCGAAGCTTCTTTGGTGCCGGTTGAGTGTTCGGTCATGGCCATGAGGTCAGCCAGCTCTTTTTCGGTCAGTTCGCGCCAATCGCCTACGCCTAAGCCTTTTACCGAAATATTCATCACCCGAATGCGCTCGAGCTGCACCACTTCGTAGCCGAAATGCTCGCACATGCGCCGGATCTGGCGGTTCATGCCCTGAATCAGGGTGATGCGGAAAATGTAGTTGGTTTCCTTTTGCACCTCACATTTCTGGGTCATGATGCCCATGATCGGCACCCCGCCGCGCATGCCCTCGATAAACTGGCTGGTGATCGGCTTATCGACCATCACGATGTATTCTTTCTCGTGCTTGTTGCCGGCCCGCAGGATTTTGTTGACGATGTCGCCGTTGCTGGTCAGCAGGATCAGCCCCTGCGAATCTTTGTCGAGGCGGCCAATGGGGAAGATGCGCTCGCTGTGCTTGATGTAGCGAATGATGTTGTCCTTGACACTGGTTTCGGTGGTGCTGGTGATGCCCGGCGGTTTGTTGAAAGCAATGTAAATCGCGTCTTCGGCCGCCCGCGGCTCGATCAGGTTGCCATTGACTACCACGCGGTCTTTACTCGAAACCTGGTCGCCGATTTTGGCCTTTTTGCCGTTGACCAGCACGTTTCCCTGCTCAATGTATTTGTCCGCTTCGCGCCGGGAGCAAACGCCGCTCTCGCTGATGTATTTGTTGAGGCGGGTTAAGGTAGTATCAGCCATGATGTTGCAAATGAGAAAGTTGGCAACCGCTGCTAACAGCAGCGGCCCGCCGAAGCCAAAGGCTGCGAAGCGGGCCGCAAGGTACGGAGAAGCAAACAGGGAGCAGAATGCGGCGCGTTATGGCAGTGAAAATAAAGCCGAGTTGTGCGTCTTTTCTGGTATTGTGTAATTGTTTGATTATTAATCAGTTAATATTCCTTACAGCGCCACTTTTTTCTCGCCTTTGTCCACGGCCAGAATGAACTTGGTTAGGCCGTTCATGTAGGTTTGCTGGTCGTCGTAGAGGCTCATGTGGCTGCCCTTGGGGCAAATAAGCGCAGTGCCATTTTGCACCTGCGTGGCAATCCAGCGCATGTGCTCGGGGTCCATGGTGTCGTATTTGCCGCCGATGGAAAGCACGGGCACCGACAGCTTCGGCAAGTCCTTGGTGCGATCCCAGTGCAGCAGCTTGCCGGCTACGCCAAACTCGCTGGGTCCCTGCATGGTTACGTACAGCGACTGGTTCATCTTGCCAAGTGAGCGCGTAAGCGGCTCAGGCCACTTGTCCAGCGGAATGCGGCAGATGTGCTCGACGTAGAAGTTGGGCATGAGCAGCTCCATATAACGCGGATTCTCGAAGTCGTTTTTGGCTTCGATCTGCCGGATTTCGGCCAGCACTTCCGGCTTCATTTGCTTGGCCAGCACGTTGTCGGCGTATTTGCCGTAGGCGGGCACGCTCATCATCATGTTGGAAATGATGAGACCTTTTAGGTTTTGCTGGTACTTGAGCGCGTATTCCGCCGCCAAAATTCCGCCCCAGGAGTGGCCGAGCAAGTAGAAGTTGTCTTTGTTGAGGTTCAGGGCTTTGCGCACCTGCTCCACTTCCTCAACGTAGCGCGGCAGGCTCCACATGGCCGTGTCCTTGGGGTTGTCGGAAAGGCCGCAGCCGAGCTGGTCGTAGTAGATAAACTCGATGCCGTCTTTGGGCAGAAAGCTTTCCATGCACTCGAAATACTCGTGCGTGGCACCGGGCCCGCCATTGAGCAGCAACACCTTCATTCTAGGGTTGTTACCAAAGCGCTTGGTCCAGATGTTAAACTTGCCTTTGGGTGTCGAAATCGGGATGACCTGCACGCCGCCGTCTTTCACCGCGCTGGTATCGCCGGCAAAATATACACTAGGCTCGGAAGCTACCGCCGAGGCTTCGCTTTTGGTCTGTGGGGTGCAAGCTGCTCCACCGAGTAGCGTGAGGAGCAGGGCAGAGCCCAGTAGTTTTTTCAGCATAATGGTGGGAAAAGCGCGGTGAAAGAATCGGTGCCAGCAAGGTGTTAAACCTAGCTATAAATTCGACCCTTCCCAAAAGCCAGCTATGCCACGTAGGCTCCGAAACCTATTGCTTATTTGGCCTCAGCTAGCCACTGCATGGCCCGGTAGTCGCCCGGACCGAAAAACAGCCGCAGCACGTCGTCCGTGATGGTCAGGCCGTTGGCGCTGTTGGTGAAAAACACCACGCTTTCCCGCCGATCCGGAAAAGCTAGAAAGAAGCCTTTGAAGTCGCCGTTGTCGCCCCAGTGCCACAGCGCTGGGCCACGGCTGGTCATGACCAGACCGAGGCCGCAGCCCCAATCGATGTACGGGTCGGTAGCTGTGGCTGGTGTGCTGCATCGGTTCGCGGCATTTGCGGGCGTGGTCAGCAACCGGGCGGTAGCTGGCTTTAGGCCTTTGCCGGTCATTACGGCCGTCAAAAAAGCATTATAGTCGGCCGCCGTGGTGAGCAAACTGAAGCCTGCATTGGGCTCCGCAAACCGCTTAATTTCTGTGGGCTGGCCCGTGCTGTTGTGGCCGCTGGTGGCGTTGGCGTTGAAACTAGCTTGCCACACGTAGCTGCTGTGGGCTAAGTGCAAGGGCCTAAATACTTCTTCCTGAGCTAGTACTTCAAACGACTTGCCGGTGATATGTTCCAAGGTTTTCTGCAAAAACACATACCCTTCGCCGGAGTAATTCCAGCAGTCGCTCGGAGCATATTTGAGCGATAGTGCAGAGGTCTTCCAGCCGGCTTCCAGAGGGTTCTGCGCCCAGTTCGGCAGGCCCGAAGTATGGCCCAGTACCATCCGGGCGGTGATTTTTTCGGCGTCCGCTTGCTGGGCCAGGCGTGGGTAGCGGTAGTAGGTCAGCAGGGGCTTATCCAGGTCGAGCAGGCCCTTGTCGTGAAGCCGCAGGGCCGTGTAAGCCAGCATGACTTTGCCCAAAGAAGCGGCCTGAAAGATAGTCTGGGCGTCAAGAACCTGAGGCGAGCCTGCTTTACGCAAGCCCAGAGTATACGCGGTAGCCTTGCCGTCCTTGGTGTACACCAGCTGCATGCCCGGCACATTTGCTTTTTTGAGCAGCGCTGCTAATTCAGTTTGCTGCGCCGAAGCGGTAAGGGCCTGAAGCAAAAGCACTAGGAAGGCAAGGCAGGTTTTCATGAACTAGGAAATAAGGGCCGCAAGTTTAAATAGGCTTTCACAGGCAAGATGGCGAGAAGCTCAGTGCAGTTGCCCAGGTGTACAACAGAAAGCGGGCCGCCCCAACTGGAGCGGCCCGCCTTTCTATAACTTCTAAAATTGTGTACAGTCACCCAGACAGAGCCCCGCGCCATCAGTGGGGATTGCCTTTTTGCTTAGCTAAATAATATATTATAATTGAACCAGCCATCATTGTAATGCAACTTGTTAGCCAAAGCCAATAACCTAAACGATAATGGGTTATGTTAGAATATGTAGGTGCTTCACTAGTGATTACTTTGTCAAATAGAAGAAAAGTTATTGCGAATAAAGAGGCTATAGAACTAGCGACTATTGCTGTTCTTTTATCATTAAAAAGCATGATCCACGAAAAGATTAATAAGGGATTAGCCAGCCAAGTTAATGCTGCCCCGCTTCCTAGCAGAATACCTAACCAACCAATTAAAAGAAGCCCAAGTGATGATGACCAAGCATTGTAATCAACCCTATCAATGTAGAAAGCATCTTGGGTTAATGCAATCAAATAGAATAATATACTAGTAACAAAAACGTATAATTTTATATTTTTCATTCTTTAATGAAATGGTTAATTCCAATTTAGAGGATTAATTTGCAAATTTTTATTTAATGATATTCTTTATGATGATTTTATTAAAATATTTAAAGTAACAACCATGATTACTTATTAATAATTTATTTAAGTATAAATGAGTATAGCTAAAAAAGTATAGGCCGCCCCAACCGGAGCGGCCCGCCTTTCAATAGCTTTTAAAAGCTGCAATAGCGACTAGCCCATTGTGTGGTACACGGCCTGCACGTCGTCGTCCTCTTCGAACTTGTCGATGAGCTTCATTACTTCTTCTACCTCCTCATCTGAGAGCGTGACAGTGGTATTGGGTACGCGCTGAAGCGTGGCGCTGAGCGGGTGTAAGCCTTTGTCTTCCAAGGCTTTCTGCATCTGGCCGAAATCGGTGAAAGCCGTTTCGATCACCATGATTTCCTTGGTAGCACCGTGCTCGTCTTCTTCCTCGTCGAGATACACGTCTTCGGCGCCAAAGTCGATGAGCTCCAGTTCCAGCTCGTCGCGGTCGAGGCCTTCGGCCGCCAGCTTAAACACACCTTTGCGGGTGAACGTGTAGTCGCTGGAGCCGGCCGTGCCGAGCGAGCCGCCGCCGCGGTTGAAGTACATGCGCACGTTGGACACGGTGCGCACGGGGTTGTCGGTGGCGCATTCTACCACCACCGCAATGCCGTGGGGCGCATAGCCCTCATACACAACCTCTTCGTAGTCTTTTTCTTCTTTGCTGCTGGCGCGCTTGATGGCGGCTTCCACGCGGTCTTTGGGCATGTTCACGCCCTTGGCATTCTGCATGGCCGTGCGCAGCCGGGCGTTGGTGTCGGGGTTGGGGCCGTTTTCCTTCACGGCCATCACGATTTCCTTGCCGATGCGGGTAAAGTCCTTGGACATACGGTCCCAGCGCTTCATCTTACGGCCTTTGCGGAATTCAAAAGCTCTTCCCATAGTATGTAGTAGCTAAATGCGGGTGGTAACGGTTGAAAACTCAGGTGCTCCGAAGCGCTAGTCCAGGCCGGCGCTCCCGAAGGGGCTGCAAGTTAGTAGAAAGGCCGGCCGGGCGCAATTGGCCCGGCATTGTTGCCAGCGGAGAAAGCGGCGGTTGTACTGCTCTTCAGAAAATGGTTTTGGCCACTTCGTTTGTCATTATAAACGTTTGTCATCCAGAGCGCAGCGAAGGATTTCGCGTGTTTAGCTGAATAGCAATGCAATGAAGCGAGCGAGATCCTGCGCGGCGCTCTGGATGATGGCTGCTATTAGGATGTAAATAATTGATTATTAAATACTTATAAAAACATCTCGGCAACTTCTTTCCAGTTATTTACGCGCCGGTATTGGGTTTCGTGTACGTTGTGGTGCGACGTAAACAAGATGCCTTCCCCGCGAAAATCGCGGAAGTTGTAGGCGTTGTCGTCGATGAGGTAGTCGGCGTTGAGGATGCTTTTGTCGCCGCAGAATACGACGTGGCTCGTCGGGATGAAGTCGAAGTGGGTGCGGAGCCATTCAAACTTTTCGCCGAACGACAACGGAAATCCCATCGCGGCCGTGGCAATGAACAGCTCGTAGCGGTCGGCCATTTGGCGCAGTACTGCTTGGCTATCAGGCATTACGGGCAAATCCTGGAAAAAGCCCACGGTATCGAGGTACTCGCGCAGGGGCTTGCGGTGGTCCGGCGCGACGGCCTCGAGCAGGCGTTTGCCGTGCAGGTGCTCGGGGGTGAGCAGCACGTTGAAATCACGGTGGTACCATTCCGTAAACCGCTGCACGGCGTCGGCAATGACTTCGTCCATATCAATGGCAATGCGCTCTTTGGGCATATTACTGGGTAATGGTGAGGGTGTTCTAAACTAACGAAGTCGCCAATCGGTCCGCCAGACGCCTTTTTGATACGGCAAAAGGTTGGTTTGGGTGTGAGCGTGGGTTTGGTAGCCCGCCTTGCAAGCCCTGACTCGCAGATACTCAGCAGGATAACCAATAACCATAGGCTGAGCTTGCCCGTAAGGTTATTTAGGCTTTCGTAGCCCCAGCCCGCCCCAACATGGCGGGCTTTTTTAGGCGTATTCCCGCCCCGTAGCAGTGGTCGCTCTGCTCTTATCTACCACAATCAATTTTATCTAAAGCTCTATGAATCAATTTACTGGCGTTATGCAGGATTTGCTGGCCCGCTCGGCCGCCGAAGTGTCGCGCAAAGAATTCCTTCGCTACACTGGCCGCGGCCTGGCGGTGGGCGTAGTCGGCGGGTTGCTGGCTTCCTGCCAGAAGAGCGGCGAAAATTCGGGGGCGTCCGAAGCGGCCATGTACACGGCTCCTAGCGGCGCGGCTGCTTCCTCGGAGGCTACCTCGCCACCGGCCAAAGTGCCCACCGAAGTCGACAAGCCCATTGAGCTAGAAGAGTGGAAGTCGAAACTAGATCGGCAGTCGCCGCCCACGCCTACACCGCTGCCGCCCGAGCAGCGCGTGGGTTACGCCATTGTGGGCTTGGGGCACCTTACGCTGGAAGAAATTTTGCCGGCGATGGGACAATGCAAAAAGTCGAAACCGGTGGCGCTGGTAAGCGGGTCGCCCGAGAAAATGGCCAAAGTAGCCAAGCAATACGGCATCAAGCCCGAAAACTGCTACAGCTACGAGAACTACGATAAGCTCAAGGACAACCCGGCGGTGCAGGTGATCTACATTGTGCTGCCCAACTCCCTGCACGCCGAATACACCATTCGGGGGGCGCAGGCGGGCAAGCACATCCTCTGCGAAAAGCCCATGGCCACGTCGTCGGCCGATTGTCAGAAGATGATTGATGCGTGCAAGAAGGCCGGTCGCAAGCTCATGGTGGCGTATCGTATTCAGTATGAGCCCAATAACCGCCTGGTGCGGAAGATGATCCAGTCGAACCAGTTTGGCAAGACCAAGGTCATTGAGGCGCACAACGTGCAAAGCTCGGCCAACCCCCAACACTGGCGCCATAAGCTGGCCCTGGCCGGCGGCGGTGCCTTGCCCGACATCGGTCTGTACTGCCTGAATACCAGTCGGTTTCTGCTGGGCACGGAGCCTACGGAAGTCTTTGCCTACACCTACAGCACGCCCGACAACCCGTTGTTTAAGGAAGTCGAGGAAATGGTGTCGTGGCAGATGCGCTTTCCGGAAGGCATCGTGGTAAACTGCATTTCTGATTACAACACCCACGAGTCGCGGCGCTACCGGGTGCTGGCCGAAAAAGGCTGGATCAACCTGGAGCAGGCGTTTGCCTACGAAGGCCAGCAGCTCCAAACGGCGCACGCCGAGGGCATGGTTGGCCACAAAGACCAGCTCACGCTCGGCAACAAAAACCAGTTTGCCACCGAAATCGACCACTTTTCCGAGTGCATTCTGGACAACAAGGAGCCGCACACGCCCGGCGAGGAAGGCCTTCAGGATCATCGAATTATGGAAGCCATCTACCAGTCGGCTCGCGAGGGCAAGCCAGTGAAGCTGCCAGCCGTGGCCAAGAAAGACGCCTTCCGCGGTCCCGAGCCAGAAGAAGAAAAGAAGGCGTAGGAGCGCGCATGCCTCTTTTACCTGATTCTCTTGCGGCCCTGCCTTGTATTAAGGCAGGGCCGCTGCTCTTTGTAACTATTTCAGTAGGTGATAGATACCAACTGTTGACTTCTGAGAAAGCGCGAGAAGTCGTATACTAGGGAAGCGTTTTGGGCCTGCGCGCCCGAAGTGCTTTGTCCTTGTTCTTCTCCACCCAGCGCATTCGTTTATGCCAACTTTTATTCGCGATCTGATCAAACCGGCGGCCGAGCTGCCCCAGGCTGATGTGGCTTTTGTGGGCCTGCCCCTCGACGCCGGCACGGTGCTCGAAGGCGGCCGGGCCGGGGCCACAGAAGCGCCCGATGCCATCCGGAGCGAGCTGCGGCGCTACCACAAGACCTACAACCTAGAATACGACGTGGACTTACAGCGCCTGCGCCTCGCCGACGCCGGCAACCTCGACCTGACCAGCCCCGAGCACACGGAAAACCACGAACGTATCCGGCAGCAAGTCAGCGCGTTGCTGTTTCAGTATCCGAAAGTAGTGGTGTTCGGCGGTAGCCACGATGGCACCTATTCTACGGTGCGTGGCCTCTGTGATATGGCTGAGCAACCCGGCGGCGGCCTGAACATCGATGCCCACGCCGACGTCAAAAACAAGCCCGAAATCAGCAGCGGCACCCCGTTTGGCAAGCTGCTGCGTGAAGGCTTCGTGCTGGGCAAGCATTTCACCGAAATCGGCCTGCACAGCAACCTCAACGCCAAAGAAGACATCGACTTTCTGCGCAAGCAAAACGCCAAGATCATCACGCTGGCCGACGTGTTTGAAAACGGCATCGAAGGCTACGTCGAGCACGCGCTCAACCGCGCCGTAGCGGCGGGCGGGCCTGTTTTCGTCAGCCTCGACCTCGATAGCCTGGCCCAGGCTTTCGCGCCCGGCGTGAGCGCGCCCAGTTCCGATGGGCTCACGCCGCGCCATGCGGTCCAAGCCGCGTTCTTGGCCGGAAGGCACCCGGCGGTGCGCCTGTTTGAAGTGGTGGAGCTGAACCCGCGCTACGACCGCGACAACCAGACGGCCCGGTTAGCTGCTACTATCGTCACTGCTTACCTCACCGGCGTGGCGGTGGCGTTGGCCAAACTGCCGCCGCTGGAGCATCATCACAATCGCTTGGCTCACGGATAAGTAGTTGTTAGCTAATCAGTTGCGATTATAGAGTTTGTGTTCTGAAAGCCCATAAGAGTTGCCAAGGCAACGATAGGGAGGGAGCGGTCATCTAGTAAGTTGAAATATTTTTTGGAGGCCGTGTAACGAATGGCGGCTTTGGCGGTACTCGTGCTGCCTAACCCGAAATAGCCAGATGGTTGGGTGGCGATGGCCACAGCATCACATCAGCTATCTGGTAATCAACGAAATCCATGTTTCCCAACTTTCATCTACCCAACGCTATGAAAACCTTGCTTACCGCTCTGTTGCTTGCTACTAGTGCCGTTTCTGCCGCTGCTCAGGTGGCTTCGGAGCCCAAATTCGAGTCGACTTGCAACGAAAGCCGCTGGGGCAACCAAAAAGGCTTCTGCGAAACCCGCGACCTGAACTTTGCCGCGCCGGCCGCCGGCCAAACCCTGACCATTGACGGCCGCGACAACGGTGGCATCACGGTGCGGGCGTGGTCGGGCTCCGACGTGCGGGTGCGGGCCCGGGTGCAGTCGTGGGCCAAATCGACGGAAGAAGCCCAGAGCCGCGTAAAAGGCGTGAAAATCTCCAGCAGCGGTAACTCGCTGCGTGCCACCGCTCCCGGCGACGAAACCAACTGGTCGGTTAGCTACGAGGTGTTTGTGCCCCAGCATACGGCGCTGGCTCTCAACACCGTAAACGGCGGCATCAGCGTCGAAGGCTTGCAGTCCAACATCAAGTTTGACGCCACCAACGGGGGCATTACCCTCAAAAATGTAGGCGGCAAAGTAAGTGGCCACACCACCAACGGCGGGCTGCATATCGCGCTTTCCGGCTCGAAATGGGAAGGCGAGGGCCTCGACGTAACCACCACCAACGGCGGCATCACCTGGGAGCTGCCCCGCAATTATTCGGCTAAGCTGTTCACTAGCACTACCATCGGTGGCATCCACGGCGACCTGCCCGTAACCAAAACCGGAATGCTGAGCAAGGAAATTGCAGCCAACCTAGGCCAAGGTGGTGCTCCGGTACGCGCCGTAACGACCAACGGCGGCATCAAAGTAAACCAAGCCGGGGAGTAGCGTTTTACTTCATTCCAGAACAAAAAAGGCGCCGTATGCACGGCGCCTTTTTTGTTTCGGATTATTTTATATATGATTGATTATTAATTATTTATACCGAATGCTGTGGTGCGGGAAATAGAGCTGCTCTACTTCTTTCACATCGTCTTGGTAGCTCACGTTGTACTTGGAATTGTACTTCGAGTAATCCTCGTCTTCGTATTCGAGCAACTCCAACTCGCGTTGGTCGTGGCGTTGCTTGCGAACGACCAGGGCGGCCGTTGCCAGCAACGCGACGCCGACGCCCAGCAGCGCGGCTTCTTTGGGCAGCGGATCGGCGGGAGCGGGCGGCACAAACTGCACGCCGTCGGCATCGGTGCGGGCCGGCGCACTGACGTAGCGGCCGTGCTTGGGCACCGGGAAGCTGAGGGAGAGTTCGCGCAGCCCTGCCGCCGCTTGCGGGCCTTTGATGACGGGGCCGTGGCCGCAACCGATGGCTTCCGGCTCTAGATTAGCCAGCTCGACTACCGAGGCATGCGCCGCTTCCCAGTCAAACGTAAACGGCGTGCCGGCCCGGCTGATCTTCGGAATCTGGAGCAGCAGCGAGGGTATCGAATCGTGCTTGGCCGTGGCGAATGCATCGGCCCCAATCAGGGTTTTATCTTCTTCGCGGAAAAACGCCACTTGGCCCGGCGCATGGCCGGGTACGTGCAGCCACCGCCAGCCCGGCATGAAAGGCGGTTCCGGGTCTTCGGGCAAAGCCTGAATTACATCGCTCATCTGAAACGACTGCGGCGGAAAAAACCGGCTTGCGAACGCCAGCGAACCTCCTACGGTGGGGTCGGCGGGCGGATACACGGCTTTGCCGGTCAGGAAAGGCAACTCGAGCGGATGCGCAATCACGGGTACTTTCCAGTGCTCAGCCAGTTCTTGGGCATTGCTGGCATGGTCTAAGTGGCCGTGCGTGAGCAAGATAGCTTCCGGGTGGGTGCCGGGGTAAAATAACTTATCGACCGCCGCGAGGATGCTTTTGGCAGCACCCGGCAAACCAGTGTCAATCAGCACCCATTGGCCGGGCCCGGTTTCCACGATATATACATTAACAAAGCGTTGAATGGTCAGCTGGGTGACGCCACGGGCTACTTGTTCCATTGCTTTTTTAGGGTTAGTTCAAGCACACAGTACGCAAATCCAGGCAAGAGGGTAGGAGTTGGTAGGTTTCCGAAGGCTTCAAACCGGAGTGGCAGCGCCTGCAACCTGTTGCTCACGTTCGCCGTGCTTATCTGTCCTCCTGAGCGCGAGCCAACGAGAACAGACAGTTAGCTGATTGCAAAAGCGGCCCGTCGCTATTCCACCTTTACCCCCGGCAAATCACGGCCGCCTTGGTGTAGAATGAGCTTTTCAACGGCGCCGGAAGCCGCTTTGACAAACTCAATGTCGGCCTGCACTTCCTTGATGGAGTAGTGCCCTGTGGTTTCAGCCGCCAGCTCAAACCGCGACTGCCCGGTAGCTTGCAGAAAAAGCTGGCTGTTTTCGGCCGTGATGGCTATGAAAAAAGTAGGCGCCAACTGATACTTGCCCACATAGCTCGTCAGCGGTGAAGCGTTGCTGCCCAGTGGCTTAGGGGCCGTCGTCGGAGCGGCGGCCACGGTTGGGGCGGGCTTAGGCTTGGCGGCGGGCTGGTTGTAGAGAATGCGCAGCAGGCCACGATCCACTTCGGTTAAATGCTCACCGCCTTGGTTGTCCAGCACCACAATCAAGCTTTGATCTTGGGGAATGCGGGTGAGCAAGCTGCCGAAGCCGTTGATGCCGCCGTTGTGCTCCACCAAAGTCAGGGTATCCTTGCCCAGCACTCCGCGGGCGGTCATCCAGGCATAGCCGTAGTTATTGAGGAAGGGCTTGAACATCAGGGCTTTGCTAGCAGCAGACAACAACTGGTCGGAGTCTAGGGCGCGGTCCCATTTGTACAGGTCTTCGACCGTAGAATACAGCGAGCCCGCCGCGTAGGGCACCGTCATGTCGAGGTAAGGTGCGTTTTCGAAGCCAGCGGGCGTTTTTTGATACCCCGCGGCGCGTTTGGCCAGCACCGTGCCCGGCAGGTCGTAGCCCGAATTGTCCATGTGCAGGGGCCGGAGGATATTTTCCTGCAAAACCTGCGCGTACGATTTGCCCGTCACTTTCTCGATGATGGCCCCCAGCAGGAAATACCCGGAGTTGCTGTAGTGAAACTTCGAGCCGGGCTCAAACTCCAGCGGCAGGTTGGCAAATGTGCTCCAAAACGCCGTGGGCGTAGTTGGCCGGATGCTGGTTTCGGCAATGAAGCGCGGCAATCCGGTGTAGCTCGGAATGCCCGAAGTGTGCGTCAGCAGGTGGTGAAGCGTGATCTTGTCGCCGGTAACCTTCGGGTAATCAGGTAAATAGTCGCTGATGTGGCCGTCGAGCCGGAGCTGGCCTTTTTCCACGAGCTGCATCACCAGCAGCGAGGTAAACTGCTTGGTCAGCGAGCCAATCCGGAACTTGGTATCGGGCGTGTTGGGGAGGTTCCATTCGCGGTTAGCCAAGCCGTAGCCCTTGCTGAAAATTACCTTGCCTTTTTCGGCCACCAGCACAGCCCCGCTGAACTGCCCCGCCCGATACGATTCCTCCATAAAGGCCTCCAGTTTTTTGACTTTCTGGCGGTTTTGTGCCAAACTTTCTGTTGGCAACCAGTTGATAATCAAAGCAATAGCAAAAGTTAAAAAAGTCGAGTAAGCGAAGCGATTGTTCATGATTTTCAAGGATTTAGAAAGGATAAATGCGGAAAATAAAGGCATGAGGAAGCCGGCCGCGGTAAACCAGCGGAAGCGGAGGGCTAGGAAACGAGGGGTAGTAAGCGGCCTATTTAGGCGGCGCAGGGCCGTTGTCGGGCACGTATTCGAGCAAGTCTCCGGGCTGGCATTCAAGCACTTGGCAGATGGCGTCGAGCGTGGAGAAGCGGATGGCTTTGGCCTTGTCGCTTTTCAGGATGGAAAGGTTGGCGAGGGTGATGTCCACGGCCGCAGCCAGGGTGCTGAGCGACATTTTGCGCCGGGCCAGCATGACATCTAGGCGAACGATAATAGCCATAGGATCAAACAGTTAATTCGGCGTCTTCGGCCAGTTCCACCCCGCGCTGGTAGCCTGCTGCCAAGATGAGCAGCATCACGCCTACGAGCCAGTTGGCAAGCAATGACGAATTGAAGTAGGAAACAGAAGTCAGGTGCGAACCGGCCGGCGCCAAGGCCGCGAGTTGCTTATTCAGCCACCACGTCGAGGTCCGGCTGTATAAGTCGCACACAATCAATAAGATACCGAGCCAGCGCAGACGCCGCACGTTGACTGGTGTAAAGGGTGCTCCGGGCTTTATGTCCCTCAAAATCAAATAGATCAGTATGCACATCGTGAGCGTAGCCACTACATAGGGAAAAGGCTGCGGCGAAGAATTCATCAGCCTCAGCAGCAGGCGTTTGGCGGCATTGGCCTCGCGGTACACGAAAGTGCCGTTGGCGGCGCGCGATACCACTTGGGCTCCTTTGCCCGTCGCGACGTGCTGCTGGGTCGCCTTTAGCTGCGACTCCCAACCGGCCAACGGCTGTTGCACATTCAGCGTGACCACGTCGCCGGGCTGCTGCGGGTCAAACACATTGATGAAGAGATAAAATGCGGCAGCAATGGCGCCCAGCACGCAAATTACTAATATCAGAAAGCGTATAACCTTGATGAGGATGACAGTCGTGCGGTTCATAAAGAGATTGGCTGGTAGTAGCGTGGAAGTATGGTGTAAAGGAATAAATATTTATTGATAAACAATAAATTATAATCGCTTTTCAGAAAATATTTATTGATAGAGATGTTGGTGTTTCTCTTGCTAGTGCCTTCACTCTGGTTCTGCGAAGTGCAACCGAAGCCTCTCTGCCGCTTCGTTAGAATTTATAATCAGTAGAGGTGCTTCGACTGCGCTCAACAGAGCAGGAGGGAAGGGAAGAGTATGAGCTAACAAGCGGGAAGGGAGGCTCCATATACTCTCTTCTTGCGCGGCGCAGAAAAACAAGCAGCCTGCCCGCGGGAGAAAGGATGAAAAGCGCGTCGGCGCGAACAAGCAAAAAATCTATCTTGCTGATTCCCACCCAACGCTTTCAAGCCATGTTACGCCACCCCGCCGAGACCTCCGAAACCCAAGCCGCTGCCGACGCGAAAGCCTCTACCCAAGGCCGGCCGATGTACTACGAATACCAGCCCAAAGAGCCCGTAAAGGCCGCCCACGGCACCACGCTCCGCTGCAAAACCTGGGAAGCCGAAGCGGCCCTGCGCATGCTCGAAAACAACCTCGACCCGGCCGTGGCGCTCGTGCCCGACGAGCTGATTGTGTACGGCGGGGCCGGCCGCGCCGCCCGCAACTGGAAGGAATACCAAACCATCGTCAGTGCGCTCAAGAGCCTCGAAGCCGATGAAACCCTGCTGGTGCAATCGGGCAAGGCGGTGGGCGTGATCCGGACGTGGGCGCACGCGCCGCGCGTGCTCATCGCCAACTCCAACCTCGTGCCCGCTTGGAGCACCCAGGAATACTTCGACGAGCTCGACAAAAAAGGCCTGATGATGTACGGCCAAATGACCGCCGGCTCCTGGATTTACATTGCGACCCAGGGCATTCTGCAGGGCACCTACGAAACCTTCGCGGCCGTGGCCGATCAGCATTTTGGCGGCTCGCTGCGGGGCACAATCACCGTCACGGCGGGCCTCGGCGGCATGAGCGGCGCCCAGCCGCTGGCCGTAACCATGAACGACGGCGTGTGCTTGGTGGTTGAAGCCATCCGGGCTCGCGTGGAGCAAAAAGTGCGCGAAGGCTACGTAGATCAACTAGTTGATAATCTGGAAGATGCGATAAGGGTAGTAAAGCAGGCGGCCGCCGAGCAAAAGCCGTGGTCCGTGGGCCTAGTGGGCAATGCCGCCACGGTGCTGCCGCAGCTGCTCAGCTACGGCCTGCGCCCCGACGTAGTCACGGACCAAACCTCGGCCCACGATCTGATGGACTATCTGCCCGAAGGCGACCCGGACGAAGTGTTGGCCATGCGCCAGCGCGATCCCGAAGCGTTTAAGCGCCAGTCGCTGCAAGCCATCGTAAAGCACTGCCAGGCCATCCTGGATATGCAGCGGGCCGGCAGCATCGCCCTCGACTACGGCAACAACCTGCGCGGCCAGGCCGAAAAAGGCGGCCTGCAAGTGCGCGACGAACACGGCCAGTTTCTGTATCCCGGCTTCGTGCCTGCTTACATTCGGCCGCTGTTCTGCGAAGGCAAAGGCCCGTTTCGGTGGGCGGCGTTAAGCGGTGACCCTCAGGATATTCTGCGCATCGATCGCGCCCTGCTCGAAACCTTCCCCGACAACGCCGGCCTACGCCGCTGGATTGAGAAAGCCCAGGCCAAAGTGCCGTTCATTGGCTTGCCCGCCCGCGTGTGCTGGCTCGGCTACGGTGAGCGTGAGAAGTTCGGCCTCGTTATCAACGACTTAGTGGCCCGCGGCGAAGTAAAAGCGCCCATCGTCATTGGCCGCGATCACCTCGACTGCGGCTCCGTGGCCTCGCCCAACCGCGAAACCGAAGGCATGAAGGACGGCTCCGACGCCGTAGCCGACTGGCCCCTGCTCAACGCCCTGGCCAACTGCGCCAGCGGCGCCGACTGGGTTTCCCTACACAACGGCGGCGGCGTAGGCATCGGTAACAGCACCCACGCCGGCATGGTGATAGTAGCCACCGGCACACCCGAAAAAGCTGAGCGCCTGCGCCGCGTGCTCACTACCGACCCCGGCATGGGCGTCTTTCGCCACGCTGACGCCGGCTATGAGTTAGCCCAGCAGATAGCCGAAGAGCGCGGGGTGAAGATTCCTAGTGGCAATTAATTCATTTGAAGTAACTAATGGGCTTCGAGCTAGATGCTTTTGACGTTTTCGTCTTGGCCGCCATGGCCGCAATGTTGGTACTTGTTTGTCTGGAAGCTAAGAGACACAACGATAGGATGCAGACGCACGGTGCGCGCGTACAGGGTGTAATAGTGCGTAATAAGATTCAGTGGGGAAGGATCATGACCGTCCGGCCCATCGTGCGATTTACAACTCGGGATGGGCAAACTGTCGAGGCATTATCCGAACATGGGTTAGCTTTTGCCATACCTCGTTACTCGGAAGGAGCTACAGTAACAGTGGTATACAATCAAGAGAATCCTAATGAGTTTGACATTCTGTAGATGCTAATCGCAGATAAATCTAATGAAGTGGCCTCTTGCCGGCGCGTATCCGCGACGCAAAACCGATGATTCCGGGTTGCGGACGCGGTTCACCTGCGCCGTCTGTTTCTCGGTTGCGCGAACGGTTGGGCCACATAGGTAAAACGGCAAGTATCCGTTACAAACTCGCTAGGCTAAGAAGATACCGATGAGCAATCTGTACAATTTTGCTGTTTCGCGGCCGGTAGAACTGGTGCAGTATCGTGCGGCTTGGCCGGATGAGTTTGCCATCATGGCTCAGCGCATTCGGGCCTTGGTAGGGAATGCAGTCCTACGCCTTGACCACATCGGCTCCACAGCCGTGCCGGGACTGCGCGCTAAGGATGTCATTGATATTCAACTGACTGTAGCTGATTTACAGGAGGTGGACAATCTTACTGTGCCGCTGTGGCAAGCCGGTTTCCGGCAAGGCGAAGCCTTCCAATACGACATATTCCACCACTTGCCGGCAGCATCGGTAGGATTGCGCAAGCGGTACATGCGCGAGCCTGTGGGCGAGCGGCGCACGCACCTGCACATCCGGGAAACGGGTCGCTTCAATACCCGCTTCGCGCTGCTCTGTCGGGATTACTTGCGGGCCAGCGCCCACGCCAGTGTCGAGTATGAGTTGCTGAAGCTCCGCGCCGCCAGCCTGTTTCCGGCGAGCATCGAGGGCTATTTGTTTCTCAAGGAACCTGTATTCCATCTGATCTACGAAGCGGCCGAGCTGTGGGCCACGCAAACCGGCTGGCAGCTACCGGCCTCCGACGCCTAAGCCCTTCTGACGCGCGCTTATTTACCTGCGCGCACGCACAGAGCGACGACCACGCAACACAAGCCCGGTCGCGTGGCTTCCGTGTCTACTCTTTGCCAGCAACGCGCGCCAAATAAGCTCGGCACTGTTGGTTGTAACCTTTTGGTAAATAATTATTTACAGAAAAAGCCTCTGACAATGGTGAAACGCGGCATAGGCGGAAAGTTTGGAAGCTGTTGTGCCTTGATATAGTTATTGTTATAAAAAATATTTGTAAAATTAAATCAGAAAATTAATTCCACAATCTACCGACTTCCTATCCATGACCGAGGGTCCGGGGTAGCCAGCCATGGCTTTCCCGGACCCTTTTCTTTTTTCACTTACCTAATCCAAACCTCGACCAGAATGAGAAACAGTTACGCAACAACGGGTTGGCTTGCAGGCCTGCTCCTAATGGCCAGCCCCGTACTCGGGCAGAATTATGAGCAAATGGCTAAGCAGATTGTGAACACCTCAGCCGGGGTGAAACCCGGTGAACTAGTGATGATTACCGGCGGACAACACACCATGCCGCTCATGGAGGCCATTGCCGTGGAAGTAGCCCGCGTCGGTGGGCAACCGGAGATGCTGCTCAATACCGATAAGGTAGCCCGGGCCATCGACATCGACATGCCGGAATCGGCGATTATGGCGTCTAAAAGCGATAATTGGCTCTTGGGAGCCGATGTACTAATCTCGCTGCCCTCGTTGGAAGACGGCAAGGCTGTGCTGGCCGGCATGACGGCGGAACGCGGGGCCAAATTCGACAAGGTGGCAGCTGAAGCGGGCCTAAATAAAAAGCTGGATGCCACGAAGCTGCGCGGTGTATCGGTTGCTTATCCCAGCAAAAAATACGCGGCGAACCAGCAGCTCGACTACGCGGGCTATGAGCAGATGGTGTGGGCAGGCATTGGCGCCGATTACACGGCCATCGCCGCCCAGGCGCAGCAAATGAAGCAGCTACTGGCGACAGGCCGTAAGGTGCACATCACCTCACCTACAGGCACCGACCTGACGTTTCAGCTCGACGCCCGTCCGATATTCACCGACGACGGCGTGGTTACGGCCGCCGATCAGCAGGAAAAGCTAATCCTGAGCCGCACGGCCGCCCTCCCCGGCGGACGGGTTTACGGTACTTGCCTGGAAAGTTCTGCCACGGGCAAAATAGCGGCATCGCCCAGTACGTGGAATGGGAAACCTTTTCGAGGATTTAAGGCCGATCTGAAAAGCGGTCAGTTTACCAACCCGCAAGCAGAAGCCGGCCTCGAAGACTATCAGAAATGGGTGGCAGCTAACGAGGCTAATGCTACGCAGGTTGGCTACTTCTCCATCGGCCTTAACCCCGCCATGAAGTCACAGGAGCAGAAAGGCTTCAATCCCGCTACCGCAGCCGGAATGGTATTGGTGGGTATCGGCAACAATGAGTTGCTAGGTGGCCATAACAAAGCCTTGGCAGCCAACAGCTTCGCTATTGGCAATGCTACCGTGGAAGTAGACGGAAAAACAATTGTGCGCAACGGCCAACTGGTGGCCCCGGCGATGGCTAATGCTGCTCCCATAGGCAAGAAAAGCCGGAAATAGCAGCGTAGAAATTTTCCGCCCGCTGGATTTGAGTTTACTCTAGCCAATTTTAAACGCCCTTAGACCACTTGGCCTAAGGGCGTTTTTATTCCTGAAAGAAGGGGTGTACTTGGCCGCGATTACAACGCCTGCCGCGCCACGCCTTCCTTGGTAATCTTTACGGGCTGAATGCGGCCCTGGGCGTCGAAATACATGCGGTCGATGCAGGTAACGCGGTGATTCTGGTCGGTTTCGGTGAGCGGGCGCCGATGATAGACGATGTACCACTCGTCTTTGCCGGGTACCTGAATAACCGAGTGGTGGCCAGCGCCGGTAGCCACGGCAGGGTCCTGCTGCAGGATTTTGCCCACCCGCTGGAAAGGGCCCAGCGGCGAGTCGGCCACAGCGTAGGCCACCGAGTAGTTGGGCCCAGTCCAGCCACCTTCCGACCACATGAAATAGTACTTGCCCGCCCGACGAAACATAATCGGGCCCTCCACATAGTTCTGCGGCGTGATTTCTTTGTAAGTGGTGCCGTCGGGGAAGGGGAGGAAGCCGGTAAAATCGGGCTTGAGGCGCGCAATGTTGCAGTGCGACCAGCCACCGTAAATTATGTAATACTGCCCGTCTTTGTCCTGAAACACAAACTGATCGATGGGCTGGGCGCCGTTGTGAATGTTGCCGATCAGCGGCTTGCCCAAGTAATCCTTAAACGGCCCTTCTGGCCGGTCGGCTACGGCCACCCCGATGCCGCCGACTTCGCCTTCGTGCACGTCGTTGGCCCCGAAAAACAGGAAGTACTTCCCGCCCTTGTGCACCACGGCCGGAGCCCACATGGCGCGGCGGGCCCACCGGACGCTGGCCGTATCGACGATGCGCGGGTGCTTGGTCCAGTGCACCAGGTCGGGCGACGAAAACGCATCCATGAACACCTGCTGATCAAACGGGGCCGAATAGGTAGGATACACCCAATATTCCTTGCCAAAAATGGTAGCCTCAGGGTCGGCGTACCAGCCGGGGAAGATGGGGTTGCCGGACCGTTGGGCCGTTGCAGTCGGCTTCGATTTGGCAGCGGGCTTGGCGGTCTGAGAAACGGCTACTTGCGTCAGGATCAGGCTGGATAGCAGGCTCAGCAGCAGGGATTTCTTCATAGCTGCATAAATACAAGTAAAATTCTAGTAGCGCCGCATTGCTGGCGGTTAATGGGAGGTAAGATTCTCATTTTTAATCGGTTGCTGATAAGAAAGGCATACAGGCGCTCGTAGGGGCAGCGGGGGCTCCTGCGCCTGGCAATTGCAGCCGGAACAATTGGGCTTCACTCAGACGAATAAGGGTATTATTTACTTGCTTTTATATCCCTACTATTACTCCATCATTCGTGTTCAGAATTCCATTTATTCCATCGTTATTCATGCATAAACGTCTTTTTCTCCTCTGGTTACTTGTGTGCGGAGTCGCTGGTCCGCTACTGGCTCAAAAACCCCTTGAGGTAATTATCGTGGGCACTTCCCACTACAACGGCAGCCCCGATTCTTCCTATCGGCCCATAATCAACAAGCTGAAAGCCTATCGGCCTGACATAGTGTTTGGGGAGTACCTCTCGGCTGCTGATGCGCAGCAGCTACCAGCCGACCAATCGGTGGCGGTGCCTTTCCAGCGGCGCATGCAGTACATGAAGCGCCGGGAGCTAACCACGGCGCCTCTTACTCCCAAAGCCGCCGCTTCCGCGCGGCGGCAGTTGCGCAAAAAGCCGTTGCTGCACCGCCAACGCATTGATCTGGCCCGCTATTACGCCTCCACCTACGATCGGGGCAACGCCGAATACCAGCTGTATCTGCTGGAAGAACCCTTCAAAACAAGCTTAAGCCCCGCCGATCGGGCCTACTACTCGCAGGCATTCGGACCGGCCGATTCGCTGCGCAAAACGGCGCGACTAGTGCGCCCGCTCACCGAATACCATCGAATTTTCTTCCCGCTGCTACACGAACTCGGCCAAGACCAGATCTACCCCATGGATTGCCAGCGCTACGACCAAGCCTGGAACAAGGCGTCGGGCGAGGCTTACACGCAGTTTGTAGCCCTGCAAGCTGGCTTCAAAAAGGATTCTGCTACGGCTGAGGCCGCCACTTTCCGCCGGATTTCTACCGCCAAACCGGCCTATTTCGCCTATCTAAATGCCAGCAACAGCGATGAAGAGGTTTACCGGGCCATGAACAAGCCGATCTTCGGAACGCTCTCCGACAATCTGAATTTCTTTGGCGACGAATCGCTGGACGGGGCGGTGGGCTTCCCCACGCAGGCCGTACGCGCCATGAAAGCGCAGTGGGCACTGCGTAACCAAGGCATGTGCGACAACATTGTGCGGCTGGCGCGGCAGCAAGGCGCAACCAAGGTTATGGTTGCGGTGGGGTCCGCGCATACCATGATCCTGCAACGTCTCCTGACGCAAATGCCCAATGTGCACGCCACAACGTTTGATGATCTGCCTTAAGGTAAACGGGTTATTATTGCAATGTATTGATAATCAAATAATTGCAATAAAAGCCTCGTGAACGTGCTTAAAAAGACAGACAAAGCCCCGCGTGTTCAGTAGATCACGCGGGGCTTTGTCTGCCCAGAACTTTTCCCGGAAATCCATGCCTACAGTTGTTCCCATTCTGCGCATTTTCGATTACGCGAAGGCCATTGAATTCTATGTCGATTGGCTGGGCTTTGCCGTCGATTGGGCAGATCGGCCGGCAGAGGCACCTGCGTACCTGCAAGTGTCGATGGCGGGCGTCGTGCTGAACCTGTCGGAGCACCACGGCGACTGCTGCCCCGGTGCCCGCGTACGAGTGCTGGATTTTGCCGACTTGGCCAGCTACCACCGGCAGCTACTGGCCAAAAACTATCGCTACAACCGCCCCGGCTTGCACACGCCTGCCTGGGATGGGAATGCTTTGGAAATGGAAGTAATCGACCCGTTTGGTAATCGTTTGACATTCACAGAATTGTCTCCGAAAAAGGTCGTGGCCCAGCCCTAACGCCTTACCAGTCGTGTAGCCCCGATCAGTCGGCCACTGGACTTTTACTTCGTCGCCGTCAGCACGTCGCGCACCGAAGTCCAGCGGATTTCCGGGTAGCGGGCGTTGTCGAGGGGCTCGGTTAGCTTGGCTTGGCCGCTGAGCATGTTGTGCAAATATTGCATGCCCTGCCAAGGCGGAAACACCTCGTCTTTGGCCGGCATCAGTGTTTTAGTCACCTTAATCATGGTTTGCAATACGCCTAGTCCGCCGGCCCGCAACAGCCTGAATGGTTGGCCGGTAGCCGCAGTAGCCGCGGCTTGCAGCCCCCGGATGCTGGCTACCTCGCCAGCCACGCGCAAGTAACGAGGCGTAGTGGGGTCTAGGGCGGCGGCAGCCGTAAACTCGGCCGTGTTCACCATCGTAGTAAAGTCTAGAAGTTGGTCGGCGTTGCCCCAGTACAGCACCCGGCGCGGGCCCGCCAGAACCACCGGTGCCTGGCCTTTGAGCAGTTCTGTAAACATGCCGTTGAGAATGGACGTGGCCTGAATTGGCGATTTCTCAAGTCGGCGCTGGAACTCGCGGCGCAAATCAAAGTTGCGGTTTGAGCCTTCGGGAAGCCGGGTGAAGTCGGCGGAGTAATCGGAGGGGATGAAGCGCGGCACGCCGGCCGCCACGGCCGCTTCCAGCAGCAGCGTCTGGGCTTCCACAATCACGTCGCGCAGCCCCGACAGCGCCGATACCACGCACGTTGCGCCGGCACAGGCTTTTGTAAGCTCCGCAGCATTGTTGTAATCGACTTCCACTATTTCTGCGCCCTGCACGCGCAGCGACGTGGTCTCGGCTTTGGCGCTGGTTTCGGGCCGCACCAAGGCCCGCACTGCGGCGCCCCGTTTCAGGAGGTGGTGCGCAATCAGCAGGCCCAAGGCCCCGGTGGCGCCGGCCAGCACGATGGTAGCGGATTCTGTAGGTGCGTTGTTCAGGGAGTCTGTTATGGGTTCGGTCACTATTCGGGGCTTAAGCTTGCTGAAGTACTCATACAGGTACGGCACCCGGAATGTTATCGCCCGCAGTCGGTAGCCTTTGCGCATATTGCGCCGTAGATGCGATGTACAAGGCTCGTTTTCAACTCCCTAATCTTCCTGAATATGGCGCTGCTCAATCTGGGTGATACAGTACAACTAAAATCGGGTGGACCCGTGATGACCGTTGTCAAGCTCACGCTAAAACAAGTTACCTGCACCTGGTTTGACGGGCACAACGTGCTGCAAGCGCCCACCACATTTCCGCGCGACGCCGTGAAAGCGGCCGCCTCACCCGAATCGCCCACGGACGAAGCCCGCGAAAACGAAAAGTTTGGCTACGCCTGAGCGAGTTGTTCCCAAAAAAGAGAAGTTGGAAACCCGGCCAGGTAGCGGTGCAGCAGGTGGGAAAAGGTAATTTGCTCTTGTTTTATAATTGTTTGATAAACAGATACTTGTGTTTTGAGCACAGGAAAAGAATTAAATCGATAACCGCAGAAGAATGGACTTCAAACTAGAACTGGTACCGGTGCCCGTAACGGACGTGGACCGGGCCAAGCAGTTTTACCAAGAGCAAGCCGGCTTTCATCTCGACCACGATGTGCTGCCCAGCGCGACCGTCCGCGTCGTGCAGCTTACCCCGATTGGCTCGGCCTGCTCCATCGTGCTCACGACGGGGTTGTCGGGCATGGCCATGGCGCCGGGCGTGCTGCGTGGCCTGCATCTGGTAGTTGAGGATATCGACCAGGCGCGCCAGGAACTCGTGAACCGGGGCGTGGCCGTAGGTGAGGTATCGGACATGGGCGGAATAAAGTACGCGTCCTTCAGCGACCCCGACGGCAACACCTGGACGTTGCAGTATATTCCGGCGCACTACAGAAATCGTTGAGTAGTAATTAGTTGTGTAGAGTGATTCATTGATGGCTTGCCTTAGGGCGCGTGGTGCTGACGCAGCCCTGACCCGAACCGGCGTTTTCGCCAAAAACCAAGTCTGCTGCACCAATAGCCAGTGCCTGCGGCTGGTCGAATTAGCTTTTAGCAGTTTAATTCTGTATTTTATTCTGTGCATTAGCACCTCCACAACCCGGCCGGCCCAACGCAACTGGGGCCGCACGCGCAACCGGAGCGGGCGGCGCGGCTTTCGGCCGATTGCGGGCTTCTGATGCAGAAATAGGATGGTTAGGGCAACACGCTAGGTCGGAATTCTATGAAGATCATGAGGGCAATGCCGAAGCTGATGATGGCCGGCGAAGGCACCCGGCTCAACGTGCTGGGCGACCATCAGTGCATCAAGCTCACCGGCAAGGACACGGATAACCAATACACGCTGATAGAGCAAACCAACGAGCCCGGTACCGGCATTCCGCGGCATGTGCATACACGCGAAGACGAGGTCTTTCACGTGCTGGAAGGCGCCGTCGAGTTTGAAGTCGATGCCGAGGTCAAAACGCTGCAAGCGGGCGAGTTGGCGTATGTGCCGCGGGGCACCACGCACAGCTTCCGGGTGGTGGGCACCACGAAAGCCAAAGTGCTGCTTTCGGTGTTTCCGGCGGGCCTCGAAGACATGTTTCAGGAGCTGGCGCAGCTGACAGCCGGGCCACCTGATTTTGCCGTGGTGGCCGAAATCTGCGGGCGCTACGGAATTACCTTCGTATAAGCACTCTGGAAGTGAATTATATCATCGCGCGCCGGGTTTCCGGTCCGACTCTTACTTGTGACTCAATGCGGATATTTTACTCCTTTTTGGCATGATGGAAACCCGCACGGAAGCTGCGCGCCTCAATGCCCTCCAGCGCTACGACATCCTGGATACACCCGCCGATGGTACTTTCGATCGCCTGACGCTGCTGGCCTCCAAGGTGTTCAACATGCCCATTGCCATCATCAGTCTGGTCGATACCGACCGGATTTGGTTTATGTCGCATCAGGGCTTGGATGTGCAGCAGATTGATCGTTCGCCGGGCTTGTGCGCTTCGGCCATCCTTTCCGACGACATCTACATTGTGGAGGATGCCCGCCACGATCCGCGTACGTTAGCCAACCCGTTGGTAGCCAGTGAATTTGGCCTTGGCTTTTACGCCGCGGCTCCCCTCACCACCCACGACGGCCATAACCTAGGCACCTTCTGCGTCATCGACAAAAAACAGCGCTACCTGAACCAGGATCAGCTGGTGATTTTGCAGGATATGGCCGCAATCGTGATGGACGAAATCGAAATTCGCTTGGCGGCCCGCACGGCCATCGCCGAAAGCACCCGCCGCATAGCCGAGCTGGAGGCTCAATTATAGCAGGAGTAAAATGTTGATTGATAAGTAGTTACAAATGGCTACTGCGCTTCTTTAACGGGGTGTTTAAGCGCGTGCCACTCGTGGGCGAGCATGCTCATTTCCACCAGCGACCAATATTCGTTGTGGTAGCGCTCTACGTCGCGCAGGGTGCCCTCGCGGTGGAAACCGGCGCGTTGGTAGCACCGGATGGCGGCCTGGTTGAAGTCGTACACGCCCAGGCTGATGCGGTGCAGCCCCAATTCCTCAAACCCAACTGCCGCAATGGCCTTGATCATGGCTTGGCAGTAGCCCCGGCCGCGAGTGGCTGTGTTGCCGACCAGCACGCGCGTAATGCGGCCCGCTTTGTTGCGCCAGCTAATGCCGCCCAGCGAAATATGTCCCACCATCTCGCCGGTATGGGTATCGGTGGCTTTGTACACAAACACATCCGACGTTTTGGGGTCGTTGGTGTCTTCGATGTACCAGCGCAGGCTGTCCAGGGTTAGGGGAAAGGCAAAGAGCTCGCCCGACCATTCTTTGAGCAGCCGTTTGTTGTCAATCCAGGAAATAAGTTGCGGAAAATCGACTTCCGTGAAGGGTTCGAGCGTAATCATACCGCAAAGTAAGGTGAACAGTAGCTATACGCGCTACGAGAGCTGATGATTGCACAGCAACCTTTTTCAGGTGCGGAACTATAGGCTTGGCGTGTAAAGCTTTGCACGGCTTCGATCATTTTGCCGCTTATCTTGCTGGGCTGCCCAAACCAGTAGCAACGATCTGGGGTTTTAAGCAAACGGATAACAAGGCTTCTTCAATGCGATTTCTTCCTTGCTGGCGGGCCCTGTTCCTGACGGGCGCGATGCTCCCGATGTTTTTTATTCAAGTGGCTGTTTCACAGCGGTTTGCGGCTATTGGCGATTATGGCTACGCCGGAATGCCGGAGCGCGACGTGGCCGAGCTGGTAAAAAGCTGGAACCCCGAGTTCATCATCACCCTCGGCGACAACAATTACGAGCAAGGCCTGGCCAGCACCATCGACACGAACATCGGGCAGTATTACCACCAGTTTATTGCGCCGTACCGGGGTAGCTATGGGCCCGGAGCGGCTGTCAATCAGTTCTTTCCCTCGCTCGGCAACCACGATACCTACACCAAGAACGGGGAGGCATACCTGCGTTATTTTTCGTTGCCCGGCAACGGCCGCTACTACGACTTCGTGCGCGGACAAGTCCATTTTTTCGTGCTAAACAGCACCCCCGACGAGCCCGACGGTACCAGCAGCGTTTCGACGCAGGCCAAGTGGCTGAAAGCGCGGCTCGCGGCTTCGAAGGCCATTTGGAAAGTGGTTTATTTTCATCATCCGCCTTACTCGTCGGGGGTGCACGGCAGCACCCCCAACATGCGCTGGCCGTTTCAGGCCTGGGGTGCGTCGTTGGTGGTTTCGGGCCACGATCACCACTACGAGCGGCTGCAGGCCGGGGGCCTCGTGTACTGCGTAAACGGCCTGAGCGGGCGCAGCATCTACGGCCTGACCGAGCCTCTGAAAGAAAGCCAGGTGCTTTACAACGCCGACTACGGTGCAATGCTCTTCGATGCCACTTCCGAGAGCCTGCGTTTCCGCTTTTATACCCGCGCCCGGCAGCTGATCGATTCGTATATCTTGTGGCGGCCCGCCCCGCAGCTGTTCCCGTTGTATCCGACGCCTTTCAGCAAAAAGGCGCATCTGAAGCTCACGTTGCCCAGCGAGGAGGCCGTCAAAATTCGGCTGCTCGATGCTGTAGGCCACCAGATCGCCGTGCTCTACGAGGGCCGCCTGCGTGCCGGGCAGCACGAGCTGCACTGGTCGCGCGGACGGCTGGCTGCCGGAACGTATTTTGTGCAACTGCTAAGCGGCCGCTTCCAGCCCATCGTGCGGGCCTTGGTGCTTTGAAGACGCTGATACAAAACACGTTATGAATTTAAACGCTCCCCTAGTGCTTAGCGTGAGCTTGCTCATCGCCGGCTGCGCCGCACGCACTCAAAAGGCCAATCAGACTGCACCGACTACGGTTGCCAGCGCGTTAGCGCTAAACACCACAAAGCTGGATCTGGTGGATCATGCCCGAAATCGGGTAATACCGGTGGTTTTGTATAGTGCTGATAGTCAAATAGTTGATAATAAAGTAAACAAGCCGGCTTCCAAGCTCGCTTTGCTTAATCACGGGTACGGCGGGCAGAATACGGCCTATTCGTTTATTGCCCAAAACTTGGTGGCGCACGGCTATGTAGTAGCCAGCATTCAGCACGAGTTGCCTACCGATGCGCCCATGGCCACAACGGGAAACCTGTTTGAAATCCGCAAGCCCGTCTGGGAGCGGGGCGTGCAGAACATGCTGTTTGTGCTTCAGGAAATGCAGCGGCGGCAGCCCAAGCTACATTACGATCAGTTGCTTATCGTCGGCCACTCCAACGGCGGCGACATGGCGATGCTGTTTGTCCAAGAGCACCCGGAACTGGTGCAAAAACTAATCTCGCTCGACAACCGCCGCATGCCGTTGCCCCGCACCCGTAAGCCCCAAATCCTCACCCTCCGGTCGAGCGACCAAGTGGCGGACCCCGGCGTGTTGCCCAGCCCCGCAGAGCAACAGACTTTCGGCATACAAGTCGTGAACCTGCGCTATACCCAGCACAACGACATGTGGGATGGCGCCACGGCCGCCCAAAAGCAGGAAATGAATAAAATTATCTCTAGCTTTTTGGAAAATTAACCTGCTTTCCAGCCCATGCCACACGTTTCGATGCAGTCGCCGCTTCCTTCTGCTGCTACCCGAGCAGTTTTGCCGCGGGTGCAGGCCATTGACATCGTGCGGGGGCTGGTGATGATCGTGATGGCGCTCGATCACATCCGCGAGTTCTGGAGCCCCACTGCAGTTCGCCCCGAAGACGTGGCCCACGCCTCCATTTTGCTGTTTTTCAGCCGCTGGATAACGCATTTCTGCGCGCCCACTTTCGTATTTCTCTCAGGGACAAGCATTTATCTATACGCTCAAAAACAACCTTCCCAGTCGCGAGTAAGTTGGTTTTTGCTTACACGGGGGTTGTGGCTGGTAGTGCTGGAACTCGTGGTGATCAATTTTTTGCTGCAATGGGGGAGCTACCAGCTGCTGCTGCTGCAAGTGATCTGGGCCATCGGCTGGTCGATGGTGTTGCTGGCCGCCTTGCTCTGGCTGCCGCGGTGGGTACTGGCCGTGCTGTCGTTCGTGATTATTGTTGGCCATAACGCGCTGCCTGATTTTCAGCCCATTACGCCTGATAATGCCATCTGGGCACTGTTGCACCACAGTCCGTTTTTGCTGCCCGTTGGGTCTTTGCCGCCTTTTCTGGTTGCCTACTCGGTGGGGCCGTGGCTGGGCGTAATGCTCGCCGGCTACCTGATCGGGCCGTGGTTTCGGTTGCCGCTGCCGCAGCGAAAACAACGGCTGTGGGCCGCCGGCGCAGGGCTGCTTCTGCTGTTCGTGGCGCTGCGGGCCACCAATTGGTACGGCGACCCGTCGCCGTGGAGTGTTCAGGATAGAGGCTTGATATACACCGTGTTGTCTTTTATTAACATCACGAAGTATCCGCCGTCGCTGCTGTTTTTATCGCTGACGCTGGGCGTGGCTTTGCTGTTGCTCGGAAGCGTGGAGACCGCCACCAGCCGGCTGAGCCAGTGGCTGCGCACCTTCGGGCAGGTGCCGTTTTTCTATTACCTGATGCACTTGCTGCTGATCAGCGTCGGCGCCCTGATCTGGTCTGCTCTGGCGTTCGGAAAGCCCTTCAATTTTTCGTTCGCCACGCCCAAAGACTGGCCGGCCGGTTACCAGCCTAGCTTGCTGCGCGCCTACGTGGTGTGGCTGGCTGTAGTGTTGCTGCTGTACCTGCCTTGTCGCTGGTATCAGCGTTATAAACAGCAACATAGCCATTGGTGGCTGTCGTATTTGTAAGGGCTAGCCGTCTCTGATCGGATCCTTAGCAGCTTAACCCAAGGTGCCTTGAGCGCGTTGTTGTGTTCTCACCCACTCAACCGCACCATGGACTCCGAGCCGATACCGTCGTTCCCTCGCGAGGCGTTTCGCCGCCAAGACGAAACGCCCGACGCCCAGTTTTACCATTTTCCGCGCTTCGTTACGCACATCGACGAAGGAGCTATCGCAGCCGTGACGCAACTCTACCGCGACTATTTGCCTGCGGGCGGTGTGCTGCTGGATCTGATGAGCAGCTGGGTCAGCCATTTGCCGGCCGAAATTGCCTATTCGCGCGTCGTGGGCTTGGGCATGAACGAGCAGGAACTTCGCGCCAACCCGCGGCTGGCCGACTATGTGGTGCAGGACCTTAACCAGAACCCCCAGCTGCCTTTTGAATCAGCTGCTTTTGACGGCACAATGATTTGTGTGTCAATAGATTATCTGACAAAGCCTGTAGAAGTGCTCCGGTGAGTTGGCGCGCGTGCTGAAACCTGATGCGCCGCTGATCATTACGTTTTCCAACCGCTGTTTTCCCAGCAAAGCCATTGCCGCCTGGCACACCCTCGACGACCGCGGACACCTCGCGTTGGTACAGCAGTATCTGCGGGCAGCCGGCGGCTGGCACGCCATTGAGCTGCTCGACCGTAGCCCCCGGCCCCGCATCACCGACCCGCTCTTTGCCGTAATCGGGCGGGCAAGTGGGCCGGCGAAAACACGGTGAAGGTTTTTGCCGGCGGTTACCTAGCGTATAGCCAAGAAAACGCAGCTCAGCAGTACGGCCGAGGCAATGGATTTTGTGAACTGTTTTGACGTAAAAACAGTCTTGTACGAGCGTGTAGCAGCGTCTTGGATACTTGGCTGAGAATTTGCATCAAGTCGGTTCTCTATCACTTAACACACTGTAAACATGTCTCTTAACCTTCTCGATAAGGTAACATCCTCCTTCAAAGGCGAGCCGGTGCGCTTGGCCATTGCCACGGTGGGCGGGAGCGAAGCAGGCGTGGAAAATGCGTTGGGCAGAGCCATTCCGCTGGTCCTGGATAGCTTCATCGATTTGGCGCAGCAGCCCGGTGGCACCGAAGTGCTCTGGAGCATGACCCGCGAGGCCAAGGACGCCGGTATTCTTCCGAATCTGGGCAAGCTCATCAGCACCAACAGTGCCCGCCTACGGCGCGGTACCGAGCTGATGCAGAGCTTGTTGGATGACCGTTACGCCAGCACAGTCGAGGCCATTGCCCGCGCGGCCGGCCTCACCTCTGCGGGCGTGAGCAAGCTGCTGGGCATTACGGTGCCCGTTACGTTGGGCGTGTTGGGGAGCTACATTGCCGAGCAAAACCTGAGCGCGGCCGGCCTAGGCCGGTGGTTGCAAAGTCAGAAGAATAACGTAGTCAATGGGTTAGCGCCCGAAATCGGCGCCTCGCCACCCTGGGCTACTAACGCTGCTGCCAATTTCAAACCCGTTGTTAGGGATTTTGGTGACCAGCCTGATTATCCGATCGGCAAGTCGAAATCAAGCTTCCGCGCCATGCGGTGGCCGGCCTTGGTTGCGGTGATTATAGCGATTGTAGGCGTGGCGTATGCGCTGGGTCGTCGTGATAGTCAAGTGGTTGAAAAAGAGCCAATTATAGTTTACGAAACGGCGCCGACTTCCCCCACGGTCCAGCCCGTAAACCGTATAACGGCGGCGGCCCCTGCGCCAAAGCCGGCTCCGGTTTCTGCCAGTAGCAAGAAGAAGCTTGCCGCGGTCCGGTGGAGCAAGCCGCAAGCCATTCGCGGATCGTTTCGGGTGCTGCCGGCGCGCGCTTACTTCTACGACGAGCCCAAAACCATGCCTTCTAACGGTCGGTACCTGGCCAAAGGCGACGTGATCGTGGCCGAGCAAGAAAGCAACGGCTTTCTCAAAACGCGCTACCTAAACGCGAATAAGGAGCCCGTAGCCGCATGGCTGAAAATCGAAGATTTGGAGAAAGTCGCGCCGTACAAAGCAAAAGCGCTGCCTGCCAAGCCGAAACCCAGTTTCGCCCAAGCCGCGCCTGTTGTTTCAGCCAAAAATCCGGTGGCAACGGCTTCGAAAAACGCCTTCGATTCGGCAGGGGTGACTGGTACGTCAGCCGTTACCCACGCGCCCAAAACAGCAGTTATTCAGACAGATACGGCGTATTTCTTTACCGGCGCCGACCTAATGCATCAGCGCAAGGCCTTCTGCATCAAAGGCGACCGAATTACGCTGGGCGAGGTCACGGACGATGCCATTTTTGCAACGTTCGTCAACTGGAAAAAGCAAAAAACTTCCGGCTGGATGAGCAAAGACGCGCTGGGTTACTAAGCGCGTCAGGCAGCAGCTATTAATATTAAAGAGTTATTACATAAGTATTTGATAGCCAAATATTTGTGTGATAACTCTTTTTGCGTTAAGATTAGAGCTTTCAACGCCAGCAGAATTCCGCATCGGGGCGGTGGTCGGTGGCTTAGCATACGTGGCAGATAACCTGCTTGTAGACAGGCGCAGTGGGCGCGGGGCCGGCTAAAGGTCGGGGCATGGCCATTTGGGCCGACACGATGCCGGTGGGCACGGCAATGATGGCATAGCCCATAATCATCAGCAGCGAGGCCAACGCTTGGCCCAGCACCGTGACGGGCGAAATGTCGCCGTAGCCTACCGTAGTTAGCGTTACGATGGCCCAATAAATGCTTTTTGGAATGCTGGTGAAGCCATTTTGCCCGCCCTCGACCACGTACATCATCGTGCCCATGACGACGACTAGGGTGAAAACGGCAGTCAGGAACACCAGGATCTTGTAGCGGCTGGCTTTCAGAGCATCGGCAATGAATTCGCCTTCGCCCACAAACCGGCCCAGTTTGAAAATTCGAAATACCCGCAGCAACCGTAACGTGCGGATAACCAGCAAGTAACGGCTGCTCGCCAGCAGCAGCGTAGCCAGCGTGGGCACAATGGCCAGAAAATCGATGATGCCCAATAGGCTCAGGGCGTAGGTCATCGGCCGGCGCACGACCAACAGCCGGGCTGCGTATTCGATGAGGAAAAGCCCGGTAAAAAACCACTCGACCCCGCGCAGGTACTGCCCGTAGCGCAAGTCGATACTGCGCACGCTTTCCAGCATAACGGCGGCCACGCTCAGCACAATGGCCACGAGCAACGCCACGTCGAAAGCCCGGCCCGCCGGCGTGTCCGATTCAAAGATGACGCTATAAGCGGCACGCTTCCAGGCCGGATCGGTATGTCGGGGACGAATTTCCATAAGCCAGACTGACGTGCTTGGTAGGCATTTGTTGCGCAGGCAGCCCGAAGGTACTGTCGCAGCGCCCTGCGGCAGCCATCGCTACAATTTTGCTTGAATTCTCTGCTTCAGATGCCCTACATTGCACTGTTCAAAGTTTTAGTTGGGCTCAACATGGCTGCATTTTGAGCTTCCTTCGATCAGTACTTTGACCTGAGTAACAAAGCCTAAACGACCTATTTGTGCAATCTGCGAGCACCGTATTTCTTGTCCGGCCCGTCCGGTTTGCTTTCAACGCCGAAACCGCGCAATCCAACTATTTTCAACATGCCATGGCCGGGCTAACCGATGCGGCCGTGCAGGAGCGGGCCTTTGCCGAATTCGATGCCGCCGTGACGACATTACAGGCGAAAGGCGTGCGGGTGCTGGTGTTCGACGACACGCCGGAGCCGCCCAAACCTGACGCCGTGTTTCCAAACAACTGGCTTACGCTGCACCCCGATGGCACAGTGCTGCTCTATCCGATGTGCGCCCCCAACCGCCGCCCCGAGCGTCGCTCCGATATTCTGGCTGCGTTGCGTAAGCAGTTTATTATCAAGGAGGTAGTTGACTTTTCGGCGCGTGAGCTAGAGGGGAAATTTCTGGAAGGCACGGGCAGTATCCTCTTCGATCACGTGTATGGCGTAGCCTACGCGTGCCTGTCGCCGCGCACCGACGGGGCCTTGTTTGCCGAAGTTGCCAACCGGCTAAACTACCGGCCCATCGCTTTCCACGCCTACGACCACGGCGGCCACGAAATCTATCATACCAACGTGATGATGTGCATTGGGGCCCGGTTTGCGGTGGTGTGCCTGGAAAGCATCACCGACGCCCGCGAACGCGCCGCCGTGACCGCCTCCCTGACGGCTACCAAACACGAAATCATCGAGATTTCGCTGGCGCAGGTGGCGCAGTTTGCCGGCAACATGCTTACGTTGCAGCCCGCCAACGGCCCGGAGATGCTGGTCATGTCGCAAAGTGCGTTCGATGTCCTCACGGCGAGCCAAAGAGAGATGCTCGGCCGCTATTGTGAGCTGGTAACGCTGTCCATCCCCACCATCGAAACCATTGGGGGCGGCAGTGCACGGTGCATGTTGGCGGAAGTGTTTCTGCCCGGCGTCTGAGGCAATCTGAGTACTTTGTGTTTATAAATACTTGATAAGCAAATATTTATAAATAAGCTGTCAACAAAACGCTGCCGGAGCAGGTACTACACGCATTGCGTTCTTACCCCAACCTCAGCAACATGAATTTAGCAGCAAACACCATTTTAATCACCGGCGGAGCGTCCGGCATCGGACTGGCTTTGGCCGAGCGTTTTGTGAAGGCCGGCAGCGAAGTAGTCGTGTGTGGCCGCCGCGCCGATAAGCTGCTGGAAGCCCAGCAAAAAGTGCCCGGTCTGCACACCCGCGTCTGCGACGTGGCCGAGGTAGCCGACCGCGTGGCGTTGCTGGA
Organism: Hymenobacter jejuensis; assembly: GCF_006337165.1. Classification (NCBI taxonomy): domain Bacteria; kingdom Pseudomonadati; phylum Bacteroidota; class Cytophagia; order Cytophagales; family Hymenobacteraceae; genus Hymenobacter; species Hymenobacter jejuensis. The sequence goes on along the minus strand of NZ_CP040896.1, from coordinate 376,479 downwards.
ATGGGTAAAAGCTAACTTTCCGCGGCTGAATGTGCTGGTCAACAATGCTGGCATTCAGCGCCGTACGCAGCTGGCGCAAAACGACGAGCCGTGGGAGAATCACCGACAGGAAATTACCATCAACGTCGACGCGCCCATTCACCTGGCGATGCTGTTTCTGCCGCATCTGCAACAGCAGCAAAATCCGGCCATCATCAACGTGACGTCGGGGTTGGCGTTCGTGCCGGCGGCGTTTGTGCCCATTTATAGCGCTACCAAAGCGGCGTTGCACTCGTTCACGTTGTCGTTACGGCACCAGTTGGCCAACACGCCCGTGCAAGTGCTCGAAGTTGTGCCGCCGGCCGTTGACACCGACCTTGGCGGACCCGGTTTGCACACCTTCGGCGTGCCTGTCGACGAGTTTGCCGACTCCGTTATGCAGCGCCTTGCCAACGGCGAAACGGAGGTTGGCTACGGCTTCTCGGAGAAGTCCCGGTTGGCCTCTCGGCAGGAAGCCGATGCGATTTTTCAGCAGATGAACAACCGGTAAGCAGCATAGCCGAAGGCTTGTTTCGAATTGCTTCGGATAGGATGCAACTGTTTGTAAGTCAGTAATTTAACTTCATAAGGCTATGTCTTTCGTCGTGCGTCGTGCTGAGGTCTCCGACATTCCGGCGATGCACGTTGTGCGGATGGCGGTGCGCGAAAACCAGCTCCGGACGCCTGGCCTTGTTACCGAGCAGCACTACCGCGAAATGCTAATCGAACGCGGGGTCGGCTGGGTAGCCGAAAGCGCCGGGCGCATCGTAGGGTTTGCGGTAATGGATGCCGTGGCGCAAAGCGTGTGGGCGCTGTTCGTGGAGCCCGATTGGGAACAGCGCGGCGTTGGCTCGGCGTTGCACAGTGCGTTGCTCACGTGGTGTGCCGAGCGTGGGTTGCCGCGCCTGACCTTAAGCACGGCTCCGGGCACCCGCGCCGAGCAGTTTTATCTGGCGAAAGGGTGGGAGCCAAAAGGCTCGACCAAAAGCGGCGAAGTATTATTTGAGATGGTTTTATAACTAATTGGATATAAATAAGTTATGATTTATCGACGTTAGCGTTGGGTAGGCTGAACGGTTGGTCTTTGGCCTCGACTACGGCGCGCGTTTTGGGCAAGCACTCCGGATATTTTTGCTGCACAAAGGCCACCAGCTTTTCGCGTACTTCACAACGCAGGTCGAAGGCTTCGCTGGAGTTTCCGGCGCTAACTAGGGCGCGTAACTCTAGGGTATGTTCTTTAGAGTCAGTGACTTGTAGCACACAGGTGCGTTGGTCCCAGAGGGTGCTGGCCCTGACAATGAGCTGGAGTTCGTCGCGTACTGCTTCGACGGGAATGGTGTAATCGGTGTAGAGGAACACCGTGCCCAGCAGCTGCGACGAAGTGCGCGTCCAGTTCTGAAAGGGCTTTTCGATGAAGTAGTTCAGGGGCAATACGAGGCGGCGTTGGTCCCAGATGCGCAGCACGACGTAGGTGAATGTGATTTCCTCCACGCGGCCCCATTCGCCCTCAACCACCAGCACGTCGTCGATGCGAATGGGCTGGGTGAAGGCGAGTTGGAAGCCCGCCAGCAGGTTGCTGATGGAGCGCTGGGCCGCAAAACCAATGATGACGCTGGCAATTCCGGCCGAGGTGAGCAGGCCCGTCCCGATTTTGCGCACCGTGGCAAAACTCATCAGCACCAGGGCCGCAGCGATGAAAATGATCAGCGAAACGGCCAGCTTGCGCACAAACTGCAATTGGGTAAAGAGTTTGCGTACCCGCAAATTGTCGCCGCTCTCGATCTGGTAGTGGTGCGTGATTAAGTCCTCGATGACGTTGACCACCTTCACCAGGCACCAGGCAAACGTGATGGTCAGGCTGGCTTCCACTACGCGCCGCATCACCTCGAAGGGCTTGGGTGCCAGCGGCGCCAGCGGCAACGCAAACGACAACACCAGCACCGGGATGAAATAGCTGCTGGGCCGACTCAGATGCCTCGTAATGGACTGCGTCAGCAGGTACCCTTCGCGCCGGGTGTAACCCCTTATGATAGTGGCCAATACCACTTTGATCAGCAAGCCCACCAGCAGGCTCCCGACCACGATTGACACGGTATACAACGGGTCCTGAAACCTTTCGGGCAGGTCGGAAAGAATGGAGCGCATGGCGAGGCAGGGCTTTCGGAAAGGCAGATGACCGCGCGGGTCAAGAGCATGTTACCCCGAACCGCCCGCAAAAGTTATCGCCGCCCGCAGTTGTTGGTGGCCTTTTTCTGGAGTTGTTATAGGATTATAACGCGGCATGTGCGTGGCTAGTAAACGGTTGAGTACGGCGCCGTGGCGGGCATATTAGGAAGGAATCAGGCAAACTAAACCAAGGTACGTGGCGCAGCTTGTGCCACCGTAAGTGATCGATAGGGTATGCACCATATCATTTATATGAGTTCTGCCGTGCAGCAGATGACTGACGACGAGTTGAAAGAATTGCTGCTGCGCGCGCAGGCCAACAACCAGGCCTTGGGCGTCACGGGCTTGTTGCTGTATAGCAATGGCAGCATCATGCAAATCCTTGAAGGCCAAGAGAGTGTGGTGCAGGCGCTGTATGAGAAGCTGCTAACCGATCCGCGGCATACTGGCGTCATCAAAGTAGCCGACAAAGCCATTGAGGAGCGCAGCTTCGCGGGCTGGTCGATGGGGTTTCAGCCGGTTGCCCCCGAGGAATTCGCGCAGCTAGTCGGGTACGTGGACCCTGACAGCATTGATTTTAGGAACTCAGGCATCGGTGCCGCCGACGCACTGCTGCTGCAAACGCTGCTCTCTTTCGTCGTAACCAATGATCAGCAGACGGATGAGGCAAAAGGGTAGCTTGTGGTTGTTTAAATGCTTGATTGTCAATTAAATACAAAGGCTCGGCTTCTTCGCAAAAAGAAACCGAGCCTTTATGTTGTAAGCCGTTTATTGCGAGCTACTTAGCCGTGATTACCAACTTTTGCGATTGCGCTTTGTCGCTGAAACGCACATAATACAGGCCCGCTGGCAGGCCCACGTTCTGTACCTGCATGGTACTGGTGCCGCTGGCTACGTTTTCCTGCCACACCACTTGGCCCGTGCTGTTCACGATCTGGACGCGGCTGGGCTCCGTGGTAGGTGCCGTAAGCAGCATGCGAAAGCCGGCCTGCGTCGGGTTGGGGTAGAGGGTCGCAATGCGGGCACTCACGGCCGCGCAATCGACGGGCTGCACCGACGAATATGTGACGGTGCCATCCTGGTCGAGCATGGCCAAGCGATAATAGCTGCGGCCCGGCACGGGCGCCTCGTCCTGCGCGGTGTAGCGATGGCCGGTGCTGGAGTTGGTTGCGGCCACGGTCACCACGGGTTGCCATTTCGTACCGTCGGTGCTACGCTCCACCACAAACGAGGCCGCGTCTTTCTCCGAAGCCGTCGTCCAGGCCAGCGCTACCCGATTGAGCTTGCTTTGGGCCGTAAAGCTGGTCAGCTCCACCGGCAAGGGGAGGGCACCCGCAAAGCTCACGGCGTCGCCCCGCGAGCAGCCAAACACCGCCCCGTACGACTCGCCCGAGAAGTTGCCGAATACGTGATCGATCTTGTAAATCGTACCGCCATCCGCATCCACGGCGTACACATTCTCAAAGCGGTCGGTGAACATGGCCCCAATGTTCTGGGCCGTCGGGATAGGGGTGGTCGGAGTGGTGGTGGTAGCCACCGGCAACACAGCGGGGTTGCTAATGGTCAGCAGCTTATCCTCTATGCCGAGGTAGCTCACCAGGTTGCCTGTACTCGGGATATACACCCAGTCCTGGATGCCCCCGTCAGGCACGGCAGTAGTGCCGTTGCTTCTTATAAATGTCTGAACTTGAGTAGTATAATTGCTGATAACAGCGGCTGTAGCAGGATCGGAGGTGTTCAATTGGTGCCACACCGGCGCAGGCGGACTTGCGGAGGAAATGCCGGCCAACGAAATCACGCCTACGTACAGCTTAACCTCCGATACAACGCCCGAGGGCGAAGGTAAGTTGAGTATATCGGACGTCGGAAAGCTATAGCGCAGCGTAACGGCGCCTACATAGTAATTGGAGTTGCGGTCGCCGTCGCCGATGAAATTAAAGGTTTGTGAAAAGCCAATTGAGGAAGTGAAAAACCCAAACGTGGGTGCCGGCGCCGGCGGCGGCGTCACGGGACCCAGCCTGGTGGCCGCCGCGTTGGTCAGACTGATGCTGTACAAATTTGGCGGTGTGTTGAGGTCGGTAAAAGAAGTAGGAATGACTACGTTCATGCCGTACAACACATTCTGATTTGCAACGTCAAAGCCCAAGGCGTTGATCATCAGCGGTGTACCGCCCTCCGAAACGGTGCCGATAGGCGTGAGCGAACCGCCCACGTTGATTTTTTGCAACACTGACGGGTTATTATCGGCGGCGGGGCACGCCGAGGTAACCGCGAAACTGTTGGTGGGGACCTGCGCTTTCGCTATGAAAAAACACAAAACCGCCGACACAGTAAGTACAAAGTGTTTCATATGGGTAGGCAAGAAAAATAAATTATAGTCTGCAGCGCGGTAGTGAAGGCACGTAGCCTATGGCAATCCTTCTACTCCACTTTACAAAAAAAGATCTCTGGAATTGGTAATCAATCTACTGATTGTTATAAAATATATCAAGATAATTTAATGCAATGGATTTCCAATTTACCAACACCATGAAGTTGGAAGGTGGACAGTGGGGTAAATGAGCATTGTTTATAAAATATTGATATACAATTACTTGTGCTGAGGTTTGTGTTCTTGCAGGGGCAACCTGCGGAGCGCATCCCAAGGGCCGCCGCGGTAGGCCCATAGTTGTAAGGCAGTGCCCAGCACTTCAAAAGGCGCAAATTCGGCCGTAAGCTGCTGGTATAGTAATCGGGCAACTTCCGGGGTTACTTTATTTTGGATGGTCACATGGGGGCGGCGCTTTTGCTGGTCTTGGGACGTAAGATCGGGCAGCCACTGCGTTTGTAGCTCCCGGTGCAACTGTTGCAGCTCGTGGCTTTCGAGGGCATAAGCCACCCCACGGCCCAGAAATTGTACTCCCGTAACTGCCAGTGCTATAATAGGTTGGGTGCGGCAACGTAACGCAAGCGCCTCGCTAATCTCGGAGAAGCGGTGGCCGGGCAAGTGGTGAAAAAGCGTCAGGTGGGCGTCGAGGTAGTTGCGCTCACGCGGAAAATGCTGCCGGCGCAGCTCATTGAAGAATGCGGTGGACTTTTCATCCAATTCCAAGGTCAGAATCAGGGGCGCGTCCAGAGTAGGCGTTTGCATCCTAAGCGGCTGAAGGGTGCAATAAGTCGATGCTTTGTACGATTTTACCACCCAGCCGTTGCAAGTCTTCCTTGGCTTTCTCAAAGCCTTCCGGGTCGATAGGCCGGGAAGCATCTTCGATCAGAAACGTGTCAAAGCCTTCCTGGAGCGCGTCTTTCGCCGTGAAATACACGCAATAATCGCCGGCCAGACCCGCCACGTACACCTGGTTTATGCCTTTGCCGCGAAGGTAGTCAGCCAAGCCCGTTGATTTCTGATGGCCATTGTCGAAAAAACCACTGTAGCTGTCGATTTCCGGATCGGTGCCTTTCCTGAAGATGGCTTCTATCTTATTGGTTACAAGGTCTTTGTGTAAATCCGCGCCTGCGGTGCCCTGCTCGCAGTGATCGGGCCACAGCACTTGGTCTGCCCCGTGCAGCTTTACGACGTCAAAAGGCTGGTGGCCCGCGTGGCTGGAGGCGAAGCTCTTGTGGTGATGCGGATGCCAGTCCTGCGTGGCCACTACCAGATCAAAATGCGGCTGCAACTCGTTCAGCAGCGAAATTACTTCGTCGCCTGCGGGTACGGCAAGGGCGCCGCCGGGCACAAAATCGTTTTGAACATCAATCACTAAGAGAGCTTTCATGCGGTCGGGTAAGGCTTGGCCGGGCCGAACAGGCAGCGGGCAAAACGGGCTTCGCTACGTCGGCAGCGGTTTTACGTAGCTGCGCCGCAAAAGCTGCTATTTCCCGGCCGACGGATTGAGCACTTCCAGCACCAGTCGCCAGTGCTTGGCCGTTTCGTGCTTCCAGATGTGTAAATAAGCACCTGAGTTAGTCGCCTGTTGGTCAGCCTGATAGGTGCCGTACGTGTAAGCCAGGTCGCCGGCTTGCGAAACCTGGCTGCGCATGGGCTGAAACTTCAGCGGCGCTTGTGCCGCCAGGTTTTGGCGTTGCAGTTGGGGCGTGGTCAGCGGAAATTGGTCGGGGCGGTTGAGGCGCGCTTCGGAGCTCATAACCGCCGCGTAGGCTTTGGCCATGCCCTTGGCCCGAATGGCCGCCGTAAATTGCCGCTCCAGAGTCATAATATCAGCGCTTTGATCCTTTGAGGCGTGGCCGGGCGCGGTGGCATAGGCAACGGTGGTCGGGATGCTATCGGGTTCAGGAGCAGCGTGTTGTACGCCGATGTCCGCCACAAATTTTAGCTGCTGGTCGGGTTGCCGCACCCACACCGTATGGTAGTGACCGTGCGCCACGCGCTTGCCGCCGGCCTCGATGTACCACGGCCCAGTGGTATAGCCCATGTCGCCGGAGCTGGCCGCGTCGGCAAATTCGGGTCCCCAAGTGATCGTGGGCTGGTGGTCGGGGGTAGCTAGCCAGTAGGGGCGAGCCAGCGTAGGTTTGCCTTTCGGAAACACCACCGCCGAATCGGCCATATTGCTCAGGAAAGCCGCTTTTGTACCCAGTTCGGCCGCCGATTTGGCAAATTTTCGCTCGGCTGCTACTATTGCTCCGACCGGTTTTTGCGCCAGTGTAGACAGCGAAGAGGCAAGCAGCACGGCGGCTGCACAACAGAAAAGGCGCATAGCAAAGCAGGGAGAAAAGTAAAGGCAGCGGAATGACCGGTGGGACTAATATAGACTTTATGATATTTTATCTGGCATAAGGATGGCTTTCGCAGATTGTAGGCAGGACGCCGTGACGAGACCAAGGAAAAGTAATAGCTTATATCTATTTATAAGATATTGATTATCAATAAATTATAGTTGATGAATAAACCCAAAAAATGACTCTTTTTCGGCTCTGCTTTGTTTCTAGAGCACCACTACCTGATGCGTTCTGATGCTCGATACCAACCCCTTTGTTTCGCTTTCTGATTCCTTTCTTTCCGATTCCAACACCAACGTTCGACCTACACCCCTGACGCACTCGGCGCGGCTTTGGCTGCCGAAGCGCGTGGTATTTACGCCCGATACCTTGCAGCAACCCTTTGGCCAGCAGATGTTTGAGCGGGTCAAGGCACACGGGCTGGAAGTAGAAAAGCTCAAAAGCAACCGCATTACCGGCTTGCGCGGTGCCGACGAGCGCGAAACGTACCGCAACGCCAAAAACACGCTGGCCGTGGTCTGTGCCCCGCCGAGTGCCTTGCGCTTGCAGCCCACACCGCCCTCCGCCGACTGGCAGATGAACTTGGCTGAAGGCTGCCCGGCGCACTGCCAATACTGCTACCTAGCCGGAAGTCTGGCGGGGCCGCCAGTGGTGCGCGCCTACGCCAACTTGCCGGAGCTACTCCAGAATACGGCTCGCTATGAGCAGCCCGGTCGTGTAACTTCCTTTGAAGTAAGCTGCTATACCGATGTGCTTGGCATTGAGCATCTTACGGGTGGGCTTGAGGAGTGCATCCGGTATTACGGCACGCGTGAAGGTGCGCAGTTGCGTTTTGTGAGCAAGTACGACCGGGTAGATTCGCTGCTTGGTTTGCCGCACCACGGCCGCACCCGCGCCCGCGTCAGCTTGAATGCCGAGCCAGTAGCCCGCCGGCTGGAGGGTGGCACAGCATCGGTGGAAGCCCGTTTGCAGGCATTGCGCCGCTTGGCATTGCCGCGCGAGCAGGGCGGAGGCGGCTACCCGGTAGGCGTGGTGCTGGCGCCCATCATGCAGATTCCCAATTGGCGCGAACATTACCTAGACCTGCTCGACCGGATTGCTGGGGCCCTCGATTTTCCGTGCGACCTAACGGTGGAGTTCATCACGCATCGATTTACGCCCGGCTCGAAAGACGTATTGTTGCAGTGGTACCCCAACACGTCCCTCGATTTCGACGAGGCCACCCGCGCGGTGAAGCGCAATAAGTTCGGCGGCACCAAATACGTGTACCAGCCCGACGACATGCGCACGATGAAGCAATTCTTCTATCAGGAATGGCAAAAGCGCTTTCCGAGCGCGCCGGTGCAGTACTGGACGTAAGGTTTTCGGATTTGTATCACACAAAAAAGCGCTAAACCAGCTACTGGCTTAGCGCTTTTTTATAGGTGGATAAAAATAGTCTGATAAAAAACGCAGCTAATTATAGCAACACTAACGTAAAATGCTTGCTGGTTACAGGCGCCCTTACGAGCGTTTGTAACAGGCAATGTAATAGTCGACAAACGCCTCATAGCTGCGGCGGTCGGGCCGATCGCCACGGGGCTGATCGGTAGAAGGGAGCTTAGGAAGAAAAGGGATCTTAGTAGAGGCCGTAGCCGATGCAGAAGCTGCATCGGAAAGGCTGGCACTAGTGGCACGACCAGTATTTTGGTCAAGCGGAAAAGAAGCGGCGTAACTCATTTTGGGACAGCATTAAGACCAACAGCACTTATTTCAGATACTAACCTACCAGCTTTGTTGCTGCCAAGCCAGAACCAAATTTTTCAATTAAATTGAATCGTTTGAACACCGCTACCACCCACCTCGCCTTTGCAACCCAATAACTACACTTTAGCCGACGCCACGGCGGCTGATGCAGCCTTGAGTGCGTTGCAAGTCGCTGTCTGCCAGCAATATGGCAGCGATGTGCGCTACCCGAAAGATTGCCAGGCCCTCGCCGAAAGCGTGCGGGAGCGCACCGGCCAGGTTGTCAGCCTGAGCACCCTGAAGCGGGTGATGGGACTAGTGCCCGCGACCAGCGGGTTTTCGCGCTTTACACTCGATGTGCTGGCCACTTACGCAGGCTTTGCCTCGTGGGAAGCTTGCGTCGAACTGCAGCGACCAGCATTGGCACCGGCCGGTTTTGGCGCGATGGCCAAGCACGCCTCTTCGGCTACCAACAACACGCTGGCGGTGCTTCGCGAGCAGTGCGGACTGGCTTACGAACAAACCATTCCCCGGCACTTTGCACTCGAACATTGGCAGCAGTTTCGGGCTTCTACCTGCGTCGCGACGGCTTTCGTGGCCGAAGGTGGCTATGGCAAGTCGGTGTTGCTGGCTCATTTGGTCGAGCAGGCCCGCGAGTTGGCGCCCAACGATATCCTGTGGCTGGTGCCCGCCTGGCAGCTCGCGTCCGTCCCGCCCGGACAGTCTTTGGCGAGCTGTCTGTGGGAGAAGGGAGCCGGGGGCGCAACTTTTCCGGAGCCCGGCACCAAGGGCATGCCCAATGTATACATCCTGCTCGACGGCCTAGACGAAGCTACCGGGCAAGCCGTGCAGCAAGAAGTCCTGTTTCGGTTGCTTTCCGATGCGGTTGCGGCCCATCCGCAGCATCCGTGGCTGCGCTTGGTCATGACGACGCGCCCCGTGTATTGGGAGCAGTTTGTGCAGTGGATGGGCCGCCGCTACCCGCGCCTGCACCAGCAATGGTTTGGCATTTCCTTCGATTTGTTTGGCGGCCGCATCAGCAACGTGCCCTTGCTGGAACCCCGCGAGGTGCGCGACATCCTGAGCCGGTTGCCGCAGGCCATCAGCTACGATGCCATGTCGTCGGACATGCAGGCCCTGATTCAGCATCCGTATTATTTGCAGCTGCTGGCCCAGGCATCGCCCGGCCCGGTGGCGGCGCGAGGCAGCAAATTGGCTCTGCTCCGAGCGTTTTTGCAACAGCGCATTCACAGCACGAGGTTCGGCTTCGAAAAAACGGCTTTACTCAATACCCTGATCAAAGCCATTCTGGAAAACCAAACCAACTGGCAGCTTCGGCGCGCCGATTTTGATGAGCTAATCCTCAGATATTATGCGGCTTACGAAGAACTGCTTACCGATGGCATCCTGCGCGAGGAGCGCAGTATCGGCCCTTGGCAAGATGTGGATACCTACATTCGCTTCGGACACGATACGCTGCTCGAATACATGGTGGCCCGCCATTGGCTCGAAACCCGCAAAGGATTTACCCTCGAGCTAGCCCGGGCCGTAGTGGCAGCTACCACGGCGCTCGGTCATCGGTTGGAAGTTGTTAAGTACTTGGTTTTGTTTGCGTTGCAGCAGAAGCAATTCGCGGAGCTGAGCAAAATATTCGACTTGGCCCTCAGTGAGAGCGAACTGGTGGAGCTGGGGCATTTCCTTGGGATGGAACTGCGGACGAATCGGGAGGCGGCCGAAGCCCTAAATCCATTGCTGGCCGCGCAGCCCAGCGGGCAGTTGTATTTTGTGGAAACCTTCGTAGATCAGGCCAACCTCAACCGGGCCTACCGCCGGACCATTACGGCGTATCTGCAACACAAGCAAACTCCTGAAGCTCAATTGTTTGGCAATTGCATGCTGTTTCTGGGTGATTTCTTGAAGGAAGATTATGCCGCCTGTACCGAGCACATTACCGCCATTCGGCGCGTACCGCACAGCAACGCGTTTCATTCATTTCCGCAGGGGCGACGGGTTTTCTCCGAGTTGGTGCATCAGTATTTCGTAGAAGGCCAGCCGGAAATCGCCTTTTCGATGGAAAGCTTGCAGAACCAAGCCCGCGAAATCCCTCGTTCGCGCAGCTCCGTCGACCTGTTTCCGTCTGCGTACCAGTTTTTTCCGGCGGGCTTCCATTATTTTGTGGCCGAAGCCTTTTTCCTGATGCAGCGCTACGCGGAGCTGCTGGAATGGCACGACTTCACGCTGGCGCTCTACCCGGAACTCGAGGACTATCAGGACAATGTATACACCCAGATCCTGCAAGCCTTTCGGGCGGTCGCGCTCTTGCATACCGGCCGGCATCCGGAGGCGGAGGCCGCGTACAGAAGCCTTGCATTGCGCGAGCAACTCGACCAATACAGCTGGTTTAAAGACTATTACATCGTTTATTATCTTCTGACGGAAGTGCATTTTGGCCGAGTAGGCCTCTCGCATATGCCGCTCGCCGCGGCCCTAGCCAACATCGAGCAACACGCCATCAACCGACAAATGCCTTTTTACACGACGTTTGCGCGCCGGCTCGTTGCCCCTCTAAACCACGAGAAATAGTAGTTCTGTGCCCTACGACTTACTGATTCGCAACTGCGGCCAGATCCTCACGCTCGTGGGTGGCCCAACAGATAAACCTTTAACGAAATCACAACTATCTGATTGGCAAATACTTGCAAATGGCTTCGTGGCGTGCGAAAAAGGCCGAATCGCCGCGGTAGGGCCGATGCTCGAACTTGACGACAGCCAGATCAGCGCCACAACGGAAATCCTGGATGCGCAGGGGCGCGTGGTGATGCCGGGGTTGGTCGAATGCCATACCCACCTGGTGTTTGCCGGCAACCGCGCCGAGGAGTTTCAGCGCAAGTTGCAGGGCGAATCGTACCTTGATATTCTGGCTTCGGGCGGTGGCATTCTGAGCACCGTGCGGGCCACACGAGCAGCTTCCGCCGCCGAATTGCTGCAAAATGCCCTGCACCACCTCGATGGCTTCCGGCGCTACGGCGTCACGACGGTGGAAGCTAAAAGCGGCTACGGCCTCGACAAAGAAACGGAGCTGCGCTTGGTGCGCGTGGCCCTGGAAGCCAGCAAGCGCCAACCCGTGCGCGTAGTACCGACGTTTTTGGGCGCGCACGTGGTGCCTCCCGAATACAAAGGCCGCCCAGCCGAGTACCTGCACATGCTGGCTACCGAAGTGCTGCCGGAGCTCCGCGGCCAGGCCGAGTTTGTCGACATTTTCTGTGAGGAAGGCGCTTTCAGCGTTGATGATGCGCGCACGTATTTGCAGCAGGCCCATGCTTTGGGTTTCGGGCTGAAAATTCATGCTGAGCAGCTGCACGATCTGGGTGGCTGCGCGATGGCGGCCGAATTGGGGGCCATCAGCGTCGATCATGTTGATTACCTGAGCCTACCAGACGCGGCGCGCATTGCCCAAAATGGCCGCACAGTGGCCGTATTGCTGCCCTTGGTGCCGTTGTTTCTGCGACAGGAGCGTTACGCACTCGGCCGGCAGCTCATCGATGCCGGTGTGCCCGTGGCCGTCAGCACCGATTTCAATCCGGGTTCGTGCCCCAGCAAAAACCTGTGGTTGGCCCTGAGCATGGCCTGCCTGAAAATGGGCCTGACGCCACTCGAAGCCATCGCAGCCGTGACCCTAAATGCCGCTTGGGCCTTAAATCGGGCCCACGAGGTCGGACGTTTAGCTGAAGGATATATGGCTGACATACTGATTCTTACCTTAGATGATTATCGCCAGATTCCGTATTGGCTGGGCGAAAACCCAGTGCAGGAGGTAATTATTGGCGGCATACGCCAAAACCTGCAATGAGCATTTCTCCACACTAAAAGCTTGCCTTCTTTTTTCCTATGCTTCTTCCTCTCTATCAAGTAGATGCCTTCACCGACCGCGTTTTTTCCGGCAATCCGGCGGCGGTGTGCCCGCTCACCGAATGGCTGTCGGCCGAAACTATGCAGGCCATAGCCGCTGAAAACAATCTGGCCGAGACGGCGTTTTTCGTGCCCAAATCGCAGGGGGAGTATGACCTGCGCTGGTTTACGCCGGCTGCCGAAATCGACTTGTGCGGGCACGCTACGCTGGCGTCGGCGCACGTGCTGTTTCGGCACCTGAATTTCAAGGGCGAAGAAATTACGTTCCATACCAAAAGCGGTCCGCTGCGCGTGCGGCACGCCGCCGATGGCCGCTTCACCATGGATTTTCCCAGCCGTCCGCCCCGCCACCTCGACGTGCCGCCCACCGGCTTGCGGGATGCGTTGCGCGCCACGCCGCTCGAAGTGCTGGCCTCGCGCGACCTGGTTGCGCTCTTCAGCACCGAAGCAGAAGTGCACGCCCTGGCCCCGGACATCGCCAAAATTGCTCAGTTGGAGTACATCGGCGTCATCGCGACTGCCCCCGGCTCCAACGGCATCGATTTCGTCTCGCGCTTTTTCGCGCCGCGCGTCGGGGTGCCCGAAGATCCGGTGACCGGCTCGGCCCATGCTTCACTTATTCCGTACTGGGCTAAGAAGCTGGGCAAGAATACGTTGCGAGCCCGCCAGATTTCGTCCCGCGGCGGCGATCTGTGGTGCGAGCTGCAAGACGACCGCGTGCTGATAGGGGGCTATGCCGTTACGTATCTGAAAGGAGAAATCGAGCTGATGGCGGAGTAACTGCCTTCCGGGATTGGGTGATTGCGTTCTCTGCAAACCGCTGTTTGAGCAACCAGAACAGCTTGCTGGACCCGAAGCCCGCGGCTGAACATGAACCCGGAAATTCTTTTGACAATGGCCTCGGCTACCTGCTGACTTCAGGCGCAGATAGCAGATAAAAGCGCAAGGTGTGAGGGCCGTGCTTGGCAATGCTGTTCCCAAGAGGAATCGGAGGACTTTCTGCAGGCTCAGATGCCCACGTACCACGCCCAGCCACTATCTCCGGTGTCCACGAATTCGTCGGTCACTACAATGCGCTGCAAAAATTTCACACTCTTGTACCCTATCTGGTTCTCTACCCGCAGGCGCATCGGCGCCCCGTGCTGGGTAGGAAGGTCCTGCCCGTTCATGCCATAGGCCAGAATAGTCTGAGGGTGAAAGGCATCCAGCAGGTCAATGCTTTCCATGTAGCCGTCGTAGGCGTAGCAATTTACAAAGCGGGCACTCGGCATGATTCCGGCGTTTTGCAGGACAAGGCTCAAGGGCACCCCAGTCCACTCCGCGATGGCTGTCCAGCCTTCCTCGCAGGTATGCCGCGTGATTTGCGTACGGGAAGGGAAGCGTTTGAGCTCGGCGAGAGAATACGCTTTCGGGCGGGCCACGCGCCCTTCAATTGACAAGCCCCAGCCGGTGAAGGCGCCCGAATGCAAGTGGGCGTACGCCTCGCTGTACGGTATGTTAGGATTATCTCCCCGATGGATAAGACTACCCGGGTTGGTCGTTCCGGTCGCGGGAAAGGAAGAGATAGCGCTGCGTTCGTATTCCTTGGCCAGCGCCTGCCCGGGAAGCAGTGTACGCTGGGCCGCGTAGGTCAGCGCATCGCCCATGCGCAGAATGTTGCCGTAGGTGGGCGGCCCTTTTTTTACGCAGCCGGTCAGCAGCAGCCCGCCCAGGGAGGTCAGGCCGGTAATGATGGCCTTGCGCCGGGTGATGAGGTGGGTCTTTTTCATGTTATTTCCCTAGAGTCATCCCTCGCATTTGGCGTTTGAAGCCCGACCGAATGACCATTACCACGTGCACGAGCAGAAACAAAAGGAGCGCAACGGAAGCAAAGAAGTGGAGGGTGCGGGCAGATTGAGCTCCGGCAAACAGCTTTAACAAAAACGGGTGGGCGGCCGTAATCGCCGGCGACATGGTCAGGCCCGTCAGAGCGGCCAGGGGCAACAGGAAAGCTACCACCCCGAAGTAGGTGCATTTCTGCAGCAGGCCGTAGTGCGGGCTCTGGGTTGCAGCCTGGTTCAGCGGCCGAAAATGGTCAAGAAGATCCTGCCAAAACAAGTGTAGCCTGAACTCTCGGGACCGAGGCCACAGCCTGTCTTTGAAATGACCCGTGAATAGCCCCGCCAGCAGATAGCCCGCGCCCGTTACGACGAGAAACCAAGCCGCCAGGAAGTGTAGGCTACGTCCCCAGCCATTCTTATTGAAAATGTCATAGGTCCGGCTGGCGCTCACCGGCGAACTTGGGGTATTGAAAAAGCGGGCGGTTTTCTCCCAGCCCCCGTGCTGGTAGTTGCGACTGATAGGCACTTCAAAAAGGGCGGGGGTCAGATCGTTTCCGGTGTCTCCCCAATACAGCCGGGGGTGTACCATCAGAATTTCAGCTCCGCTAAAAGCGAGGGCGAAGAAACTTACCGTTACGATCCAATGCGAAGCTCTCACCCAGCCCTTATGCCGCATGGTGTCCAGGGTTGACGGGTAGCGCGCACGCATGAGCGGAAGAGCTAGGTGTTGTAGTTTCCTGTTAACCTAACTGAAGATACATTTTTAATTCTATATACTTAATACTTAAACAGCGCATGCGGTTTCCCAAGGATGTTGCCCTGCCAGCAGGCAAAACAGCACCGTCGCGCGTACGCTTACTTCACGATGAAAACCCTCTGCCTGGACCAGCGATATCGACTATATCCGCATCTCAATTCGCAATCAGAAACCTGCAACTAGACGCCCTTAAGATGCTGTATCTTGCGTTTTTCGAGAGGCTCCCGACTAGATGAAAAGGAGTAGCGCTGCCCGCTAGCGCAGCGCTACTCCTACTTTCACGCCCGCCGGAAAATACAGGCCGCGCGCCCCATAATTGGAGCCTCCCGAGCGGTATTGTACCGCGCCGAACGACGACTTACTGTTGCTCTGGCGCAAGCCTGCACCTACGTACACATCAAAGAAAACAGGGCCGGGCAGCAGCGGTGGCTGGTAGCCAAGCTGCACATCGGCCCCGTAGCGGTTGATGGTTTCCGTGAAGTGTTTTGGGCCGTATTCGTAATACGGAAGGTCATCGGGGCCCTGTACTTCGTGCCAGCCCGTGCGCTCAAATCCTACCTGAAAGTACTGGAAATGTGGTCCGTAGCTCACGTAAAGCCCTGCCAGTGATGAGGTTTTGGTAGGCGCGTGCAGGTAAAAGCGGTGCTGGCCTTGCACGCCAAACCCGCGCACGCTGGGGTTCTCATTCAGGCTGTTGGGAACGCCGTCGGGGTGGCCTACGGGGCCGTGGTAAAACTGCGGCGTTACCGTAAAGCTCTGGAGCGGATGCTCGCGGCGCTGGCTCTCTAGTTCCAGCCAATAGCCGCTCATGACCAGATGCTGCGGCACGAATTTCACGGCGCGCGAACGGCCGGGAACTTGCGCTTGCGCGTGAATCCCGGTGCTCAGCCCTGCCAAAAGCAGAGCTGAGCCAAACAGACGGGCAGACATTAGTTAGCCGAAATTGGCAGCAGACTCAGTTGCTTGAGCACAGGGCCGTCGTAGCTGTATTGGTACAGGCCTTCGGCTCCAATAGCCAGCAAAGTAGTGCGGTCGGGGATCACGTCGTGGACCTTCACTGGGAACTGCTGCAAGGGCGTAAGCTCGGGCGCCTTGCTAGTATCGAAGGTTTTAAGGCCGTCGGAGTCGCAGATAAACAGGCGGTTGCCTTCCACGCCGAGGCCTTGCGGCCCGGTCATCGGGTAGCTGCGCGCCAACCGGGGCTGGCTCAGGGTGGTGAGGTCGATGACTTGCAACTCGTTGCTGCCACGCCGGCACGTATTGCCGCTGCGCAGCGTCACGTAGGCAAACCGACCATCGACCACCACCGGATCGCAGCTGGCAATGTGTTGAAAGAAAGCTACTTGCACAGGGGTTTGCGGCTGGGCTACGTCGAAGATGTACATGCCCAGCTGCGTGCCCAAAAACAGGTAATGATCTTGGGGGAAAATGGTTTCTACGCCGAAGCGCAGCTCTACTTTGGGGCCGGCCTTGGGTGTAGTAGGGTCAGTCAAGTCAAACAGGCGCAGGCTCTGATTGTCAACGGTATAAAGCGTCTGACCGAGCACAGCAAACCGCGCCAGCGAGCCTGCTTTGCCGGCCGTTTCCGCCGAGCCAGTGGAAGCCGAAGCCAGCGGCGAGGAGTTGAACATAATCATGCGGCTCCAATCCATATTGTTGGGCGATATGGCGGTCTTGTTTTCGACTTTCTGCCAGCCGACAACAACCGTGTTGGTGGGCCGCTGGTTGGGCGCGCAGGCGGGGAGCAGCGGCAGACTTTCGGGCATGGGCAGCTCGCGGAAAGCATCACGCACGCGGCTGGTGACGTGCACCGCCCGCGGGTTGGTCATGTCGATGGTGACCAAGTCGGGCCCGTTGTCAGCGTAGAGCAGATTGTCCTGCATCGCCATGTCGATGTTGCCGGGAATCCGCAAAAAGCTCACGATCTGGGGGTGCGCAGGGTCTTGATTATCAATGACGTGGATGCCCTCGAAGCGTTCGTTGACGAAGATGTAGCGCCCTTGCAGATAGATTTTGCCCGTGTTACGCATCGGCCGGGGTGCCAACGACGCCACCGATTGCTCCAGCACATCGTGCTTAATGAGGATGGGGCAGTAGCTGTAGGCGTAGTAGCTGGCAAATCCCGGATCTATAATTCCCGGCTGCGGCTCGTCGGAGTCCGTGGTAGAGCAGGCCGTCAGCCCCAGGAGCAGAAAGCAGCTCAGAAGGTAAGTAGCGATTCGAATCATATAGGGGTAAGGATAAAGGATTGAACAAGAGCCCGCTACCGCAGTGCATGCCTGTCTGCAACGGCTACCTTAATTCGAGCCGACAGCGACCCGAAAGGTTGCAACCCCTTAAAATTTTCTTGCCCTGATTCGAAGAAGGCTCTTTAGCGCACCTGCTCGCGCTCGTAGCCGCTGCCTTCCAGCACTTGCTCCACGAACAGCGCCTTGCCGGGCACCGTTAGCAGTGCTTGATATACCGCTTCGCTCACGCCCGTGTAGCGCACCACCCGTCCGTTGCGGTATTCGATTTCCAACGCCAAGGTATCGGCTTCGTAGCCAACGGCTTTTAAGGAAGTAGAGCGGATAGGGCGGCGTTTCACCTTTTTTATAACTAATTGACTATCAACAACTTGCCTACTTAGCCTTGGCTCTCGCGGGCTTCTTGGCTGCTGCGCCACTCGCAAGCCGATCAGGGTTTTCGTCCAGAAATTTGCCCCAGCTTTTGCCGCCCGCTTTCACGTTGTTGCCCTTCATGTAATGGTGGCAAACAGCCACGGCCAAGGCATCGGTAGCATCCAGAAATTTAGAAGCTTCCTCGATAGGCGGGAGCTTCAGGGTCTGGCGCAGCATGTGGGCTACTTGCTCTTTACTAGCTGATCCAGAGCCGGTTACCGACTGCTTGACTTTAGTAGGAGCATATTCTACGTACGGGATTTGGCGGGAAAGCGCCGCTGCAATGGCCACGCCCTGGGCTCGGCCTAGCTTAAGCATGCTTTGCACATTGACGCCAAAAAAAGGCGCCTCGATGGCCAGCTCGTCGGGCAAAAACTCCTCGATCAGTTCGACCATGCGGTCGAAGATCTTCTTTAGCTTTACGGCGTGATTGCTGCCGTACTGCTTCAAGTTGATAACGTCGTAGCGCAACACATCAACCCGCTGACCGGTCACTTCGATAATGGCGTAGCCCATAATCTGAGTGCCGGGATCGACACCCATAATAAGCTTGTTATCGAGCAAAGGGGAAGTCGGGGGGAGAGCCATGTTTAACAAAACTACGCAACTAACTTGGATGTAGCAGCCCGACGGCGCAGTCTGCTGGTGGTAGCGGGCAAATTGCTCGTGACCCTGCTCACGCTGGGCTTGCTCTACCGCTCCGTATTCACCGATGCCGCCACCGCCGAAGCGTGGCGCAGCCTGCTCGGCTCCGTCCTAACGGTGCCGGTGCTGGCGGCGCTGGCCCTGGTGCCCGCTAACTGGGGCTTAGAGGCGTGGAAATGGTGGCGCTTGGCGCGGCATCTGGAGCCCGTTTCATTTAAGCGCAGCTTCAGGGCCGTGTTCGTGGGCCTGACGCTGGGTTTTGTAACTCCCAATAGGGTAGGCGATTACGCCGGCCGCATCATCGAGCTAAAAAGCCGCCGCCTGGACGCGTTAGGAGCGGTTTTCTTGGGGCGCTATTGCCAACTGGTGGCTACGGTGCTGGCGGGCTCGGTGGGCTTGCTGTACTTTCTGCTCAAGTTTTACCTGATCGGCTATCCGGCCACGGAAGTAGGGCTTGTTGCGGCTACGCTGCTGCTCAACGCTGCGGTATTGCTGCCTTTGTACCGCAGTCGTTTGTTGCTGGCGGCGCTTACGCTGGTGCGGCCGTTGCGCCGATTCCGGCGGTTTCTGGCCGTGATGCCCACGTATTCGGCCCGCGAAATCCATGCTGTGCTGGGGCTCTCGTGCCTGCGGTATGCAGTGTTTTGCGCACAGTTTGGTCTGCTGCTGATGGCGTATGGTGCCACGCCGCCCGTGGGCCCTGGTTTGGCGGCTATTGCAGGCACGTTTTTGCTGAAATCCTTGGTGCCTTCATTGAATGCGCTGGCGGACGTGGGCGTGCGCGAATTGTCGGCTACGCATTTGTTTGGCCTGTTGGGGCAGCCGGTTTTGCCGGTGCTGAGCGCGAGCCTGAGCTTGTGGGTAATCAACATTGCCTTGCCCAGCGCCTCGGGTTTGCTGTTTGTATTGCGGCTGAAAGTCTTCCGAAAGAAGAAATCCAAAGCTGAAAAAGCAGCCGTAAACTCGTGAATAGCACTTGGGTAGCGTTAGCCCTGTTGGTGTTTCCGGCGCTGTATGCCGCGAAGATGCTGGCCTTTCGGCGTGCATGGAATCTCATTCCGCAATCCCCGCTCCCGGAAAGAGATAAAGCCTTGGCTAACAAAGTGTCAAGCCCGGACAGCGTAATGTTCTCCGTACTCGTTGCTGCCCGAAACGAAGCCGAAAACCTCCCCAATCTTCTGACTGATCTAGCTAAGCAATCTTTGCAAGTATTTGATTATGAGGTGATTGTAATTGATGATAATTCCCTTGACGCTACGGCGGAACTCGTATTGCAAGCCGTCGTTGCCAGCCCACTCACGTTGCGGCTGATTCGTTTGGCTGACCAGCCTAACACGCCGACAGGTAAAAAAGCCGCCCTGCAAGCGGGCTTAGAAGCAGCGCAAGCCCCGTGGGTAATTTGTACCGATGCCGATTGCCGCGTGGGCCCGAATTGGCTCCGCAGCTACGCCGAAGTAGTGGCCTACGACCCGGAAGTGCGCTTCGTCAGTGGCCCGGTGCTGCTCACCGGCCCCGAGTCTGGCTGGCACAGCCTGATCGGGGTAGAATTTGTGGGCTTAGTAGGCGTGGGTGCTGCCAGCATTGGGGCGGGTGCGCCTACCATGTGCAACGGCGCCAACTTAGCTTACCGCCGCGAGGCTTTCGCGGCGGTGCAGGGTTTTGCGGGCAACGAGCATGTTCCCAGCGGCGACGACGAGTTTCTGCTGCACAAGCTACATGCGGCCTACCCAGGTAGCGTTCGGTTCCTCAAAAACTCCAACGCCATCGTGACGACAGCCGCGCCCCCAACGCTGGCGGCATTTTTAGCCCAACGTGTACGGTGGGCCAGCAAATGGCAGCACTACCAAGCGGCAGCCCCGCAGCACCTCGCCGTGTTGGTGCTGCTGGCCAATGTGGCGTTGCTGGTGGGTTTGGTGCTGGCAATAGCCCGCCCCACGCTTTGGCCGTGGGTGGCCGTGGTGTGGGTGCTCAAGCTGGGTAGCGATGCGTGGTTTATGCAGCCCGTGCTACAGTTTTTTAATCGGCGGCGGTGGCTCTGGTGGTTGGTGCCGTTGCAGGTGGCGTATGCGCCCTACGCGCTGGCCGTCGGGCTGCTGGGGCTACGGGGTGGGTATTCGTGGAAGGGCAGGAGCGTTACGTAATCCTAATCCTTGCAGTGCGTTTCGGGGCTGTTGATAAGAAAATGGCCTATTCTGAGGTATATTAGGGCAGAATAATAGCCTGGCTTTAGGGGAGAAGGGGCGGTCAATACTCATTTGCGGCAATTTTTCCCTTTCCCGCGCCATAGCTTTACATTTGCTTAGTTCACCTGCCCTAGATTCTGTGACCGATACCGAATACGACATCCTCGACGAGCTTTACTTCGTCACCTCCTTCCGCGACCTCACCCAGAAAACCCGGCTGGCGCCCGCTGACCTCGAACAGCACCTGCGCGGACTGCTAGAGCTGGAGTACGTTAAGTGCTTCTACCCCGACCCCGATACCGAGCTGGCTTACGAAATTACCTCGTTTGGGGCCATCGCCCGCGACTGCTATTTTCTGGCTACCAAAGCCGGTTTGTTGGAGCATAACACGCGCTAACTGTGGCCGTTGCATCTTCTCTGGCGCCTGTTGTGCGGGCTGCGCCCCCTGCGCGGCCACCGAGCTACTACGTGCGGCAGCGCCTGTTACAAAACGGGCCGGCCATGGCGGGGCTGGCCTTTATCGTGCTGTGCACCCTCATCGCGCTGGCGGGGTATTGGGTGCTGCCCGACAATTCGCCCAACGCCAACAACAGCGTGGTGCAATTGCAGAAAGAGCCGCCGGGCTTTGACGCCACCATTTTACGCTTGCCTCCGTCCAGTGCTTCCAGGCAAGTAGTTGCTAATCAAGATAATATATTCACTACTTGGTGGCGCGGACGCGAGCTTCGGTACCAGGAAGTGCCTGTTAGCGGCTACCGTATCGTCGGCGATTCGGTGGTCATAGAGCCTTACCGCAACCACAGCGCCCTGCCCGATCAGCCGCGCCGGTATGCGCTGGCGGCCCTCACGGGCAAAGACGGTTCGGCAGAGAATCAAAAGCAAGTAATTGACAGTGAAATAATTACAAAAAGAACCTATTGGCTTGGTACCGACAAATCGGGGCGGGATGAGCTGAGCCGGCTGCTGCTGGGTACGCGTATTTCGTTGGGTATTGGGCTGGTAGCCGTGCTGATTTCGTTGGCCCTGGGCATGCTCGTTGGGGCCGTAGCGGGCTACGTGGGCGGCTGGGTCGATAGCGTGCTGATGGGCGTAATGACGGTGGTGTGGAGCATACCCGGTATCATGCTGGTGATTGCCATCTCGCTGGCCCTCGACAGCAAAGGCGTCTGGACTTCCTTTGTGGCCGTGGGCCTTACGATGTGGGTAGATGTGGCCCGCGTAGTGCGTGGCCAGATGCTATCGTTGCGCGAAAAAACTTTTGTGGAAGCCGGCCGCGTGCTGGGCTTGCCCCAGAGCCGCCTCATCTGGCGGCACTTGCTGCCCAACATGACGGGCCCCTTGATTGTGTTGGCAACCAGTAACTTTGCGGCGGCCATTCTGCTCGAAGCCGGCTTGAGCTTCTTGGGGCTAGGGGTGCAGCCGCCTGCGCCCTCGTGGGGGCTGATGGTGAACGAGGGGTTTCAGCTCATCGGTACCCAAGCCGGCCTGTGGCTCACGCTGCTGCCGGGCACGGCCATCAGCCTGCTGGTGCTGAGTTTCAACCTGCTCGGCAATGGCCTGCGCGACGCCTATGATCCCAAAACTCCGATTGCCGGATGAGTAGGTTCTGGTTTTAAATGACAATTTTGACCTTCTGAAAAGAAATTTCTGAGTACTTGCTGCTCCTTGTATCCCCATCCGGAACAAGCTTCCGGCCCTTTGCAGGAAGCCCCAATCTCTCTGAACCAATGCCTGAACCAACCATTTCCATTGAAAAAAAGCTCTTTCTGCGGGAGCGGGAATTGGGCGCACTGCTTGAAATCACGCAGGCCATCAACCACGACCCTACGGAGGATTCGCTGTATAAAATCTTTCAGTTCACGCTGTTAGGGCAGCTTAACATCCGACGCCTGGTGCTGTACGTGCTGGAAGAAGGGCAGTGGCAATGCGTCGTTTCGTTTGGAGCCGACCTAGCCGATTTTCGCCAGGTGCCGTTGCCTGAAGCCATTATCAATGCCTGCACCTCGGCTTCGTGCCCCATTCCGAGCCTGAACCTGGGGAAAGAATGGAAGCAGCTTGAAACCGTGATTCCGGTGGCGCAAAACGGCGAGGTGCTGGCCTACGTGCTCATCGGCAACGTGAACATGGACTACGTGAGCGAGGAGGCGACCAAGTTTCTGGAAACG
This sequence comes from Hymenobacter jejuensis, assembly GCF_006337165.1. Lineage (NCBI taxonomy): Bacteria > Pseudomonadati > Bacteroidota > Cytophagia > Cytophagales > Hymenobacteraceae > Hymenobacter > Hymenobacter jejuensis. The sequence goes on along the minus strand of NZ_CP040896.1, from coordinate 353,715 downwards.
CTCAGCAACATCCTCATCGGGGCCATCGAAAACCGCCGGCTGGGCCGGCAGCGCGTAGCCGCCGCCGCCATCCGCAAGGAAATCGAGATTGCGCAGGAAGTGCAGACCATGCTGTTTCCACGGCATCTGCCTAATAATGAATACGTTGCCGTGCACGCGAGCTACGTGCCGCACACGGCCATCGGGGGCGACTACTACGACGTGGTGCCCATCGACGACGACCGTTTTCTGTTCTGCGTGGCCGACGTGTCGGGTAAAGGGGTGCCGGCTTCGCTGCTGATGTCGAACTTTCAGGCGGGCTTGCGCACGCTGCTTCGGCAGCAGGCCGACCTGGCTACGGTGGTGGCAGAGCTGAACAATCTGATTTACCGCAACGCCGTTTCGGAGAAGTTCATCACGGCGTTTTTTGGACTTTACAACCGCACTACCCGCACGCTGCAATACGTGAATGCTGGGCACAATTCGCCCATCATGCTGCTCGACGAAGCCGAAGGCTTCCAATTGCTGGCCGACGGTACCACCATGCTGGGCATTTTCGACGAGCTGCCCTTCCTGAATGTGCAAACCGTACCCGTGCCGCCCCGTTCGCTGCTCCTAACCTACACCGACGGCCTAACTGAAGTCTTTGATCAAGAAGGCGAGGAGTACGGTGAAGAAGGCGTGCTACGCTTCCTGCAACGGTCGCGCTACGTGCCGTTGGCCAAGCTGCACAAGGAACTGCTCAAGGAAATTCAGTGCTTCAACGCCGACGGCAACCACTTCGCCGACGACATTACCATTCTGAGCTGCCGGTTTAAGTAATACTTTATGGTAAACGGGCACTTGCATAATATATTGATAATCAATATATTATGCAAGTGCCTTTGGGTGATAGTGTGCCGCTAAGCGGCGGCTGTATTTGAGATAATGCGTATGCCGGCCCGCAGAAAGGTGATCGTATACATTGCCACAAGCCTCGATGGCTACATTGCTACGCCGGAAGGGGACTTGGACTTTCTGGCCTTGGTGGAGCAAGATGGCCAGGATTATGGCTATGCCGATTTCTACCAAACGGTAGATACCGTTATTCTGGGCCGGAAAACCTACGATAAGGTGCTTTCAATGGACATCGCGTTCCCGCATAGCGGCAAGAAAACCTACGTGCTGACGCGCACGGAAAGGCCCAACATCGGTACCGTCAGGTTCTATACCGGTAGCCTCCCGGAGCTTGTCAGGGAGCTGCAAAGCCAAACCGGCAACAATATTTTTGTCGACGGGGGCGCCGAGACGGTGAACCAGTTGCTGCAGGAAAACCTGGTCGACGAATTCTATATCTCGATCATCCCGATTTTATTGGGCAGCGGCATCCCGTTGTTTCAGCAGGGGCGCCCCACGCAGCTATTGAAGCTGGTCGAAACCACGCAATTTGAAAAGGGCCTCGCGCAACTCCATTACATTCGACTAGAATAACAACAGAAAATCGGGACCGAAACCGCGTTTTCGCGCATACAAAAGCCGCGGCCAGCATCAGCTAGTCGCGGCTTTTGTGGTGTTGCACTCAGGCTAAGAGGCTAGTAGCCAGGGTTCTGGGTAATGTTTGGATTAACGGCCAGCTGCTGATTGGGAATGGGGAAGATCAGGTACGTACTGGCGCTAGCCTGGGTTCGTACATCGGAAGGGGCTAAAAATTTGCCGAACCGAATCAGATCCTGCCGCCGCCATAGCTCCAGATATAACTCCCGGCCGCGCTCGTCAAGCAGGGCATCCAGCGTGAGCGAAGTCAGTGCACTGGCTCCACGCGATGGATGGGTGCGAATCGAGTTGACCAGAGCCAACGCGGTGCCACCATACGGGCCGGCATTGGTGGCAGTGCCACCCCGCAGAATAGCTTCGGCCTTCATGAGCAAAATATCGGGCAGTCGCAAGTGCACCATGTCGTTATCGGTGAGGGCGCTAGGGTCGTTGGGCACATCAGGGGCGTATTTAAATACGCGGATGCCAGTTGATTCTAGGTTGCTGCCCGTTTCGATAATGCTAACTGTAGGCGTAAATATCAGCCGCTCACCACGCGTGCGGGTCTCCAGAGGAGCATCGGTTGCTAGGTTGTATTGTTGTCCCACTAGGAAGCCCACATTGATGCGGTTGCCGGGGTTCACATTTACGCCCTGGCCGGTGTACTTGTACGCGGTACCCCGCCGCTTGTCGTTGGCCTCAAACTTATTGTAGAACTCAGCGGGCACGGCCGGGCCGTTGTAGCCGCTGGGGTTCATGTTGTAGTGAGAGGTAAACCGCCACAAGTCGCGCATGGACCCGCTGCTTGACCCGCCTATATTTTCATTGGTGAAGATGTTTTCCGTGCCGATGGTCCCGTTAGCCGGCGCGAAATTATCGAAGTAGTTGGCGGCGAATGTGTAGCGGTTGCCGGCAATAATTTGGTCTGCCAATTGAATCACTAAGTTCATGTCGGCAGGCGCAAACGTGGGTGCTGCGCGGTTGGCGTACACGCCTCGGTTCAGGTAACACTTCATCAACAGGCCGCGAGCGGCATCCTTCGTGGCGCGGGTTTTTGGAGCATCGGCCAAGTTAGGTATGATGGCGTTCAGCTCACTGATGATGTAGTCCAGAGCCTCTGTGCCCTTGCGCACACGGGCGTTGGAGGTTACCAACTCACCCGGGTCGCGGTAGGGTACCTGGTCGAACATATCCAAGGTCCAATAATTGGCCCAGGCTCGCAAGAAGCGCGCTTCCGCATCCTGCTGAGGGCTGGGGTTGAACCGGAGCATGTCGGTGGCGGCGAACACTACGCCCCCTAAGCCGTTGAAGCTGTTGCGAATCTGCTCGTTGTTGGCGTCCCAGGTGTGCAGGTGCAATTGACGCCACTTGCCATTGTCATCCCAGTCTGGCCCACGTGTAGGCATAATACGTTCGTCCGTAGACACTTCCGATAAGGCAAACACGTTGGCGGCACCCTGAAATGGGTCGCGCATGGCGATGTATACCCCGTTGAGCAAGCTGGCCGTATTGGCTGTGGTGGAGGTGCTTCCGGTGGCCGGAGCCGTGCTATTCAATTCTTCGTCTAGGTTGCAACTATTCGCTAGAGGTAGCAGCGCCAGAAGAGCGGCGATGCCTAGTGTTTTTTTCGTCTTCATGATGACTAGAGGCAAGAAGGTTACAAGGAAACGCTAAGGCCAATGGTGAACGTGCGGGCCGGTGGGTAACCGATGTAGTCGATACCTACCGAAGGGACACTGCTGCTTGGTGGCGCGCCCGTGGCGGAGTTGGAAGGCCCAGTGCTAGAACCTTTGTTGGTGTTTACTTCCGGGTCAAAACCATTGTAGTTGGTGATTACGAACAGGTTTTGGCCGGTGATGTATACGTTTGTACCCTTGAACACCTTGCTCAAGTCACCGACGCTATAGGAGAGCGTTAGGTTCGACAGCTTTAGGTAGCTGGCGTCTTCAATGAAGCGCGAGGAAGGCGCCACCGGGTTGCTCAAAGCTTCTTTTACGGGTGCTTCGAAGTTGGCCAGTGCAATGTTTTTACCCGTCCTGATTTGACTTACATTGACCACGCTGTTGAACGTGTTGTTGTACACATCCACGCCCGATACGCCGGTTACGTTGGCTACTAAAGCGAGCTTTTTGTAACGTGCCGTAACACCGCCGCCGAGTAACGCGCGGGGATTGGGGTTGCCGACATACCGCGTCCGCCCCTGATCCGCGTAGGAAGCTTGCCCGGTGGTTGGGTCGATGCCTTCAAACTGCTGCACGAAAAAGGCGTTGATCGGATAACCGTTGGTAATCGCCTGTACTTGCACGCCTGAGAGCCCTTGCCCGTTCAGATCGCCGGTGAAAATAGGCCCCAACAAGTCCGATACCCTGTTCTTGATAAAGGTGGCATTACCGTTGATGCTCAGGCCAAACCCGTCGGGCTGATCCAGAATAGTAGATGTTAGGCCCAGTTCTACCCCTTTGTTCAGAACCTGGCCGCTAAGGTTTCTCCATGTCACCACCGCGCCCGGCGCAGCTGGGAAGCCAGCAGTTGTGGGAAATAACAGGTCGGTAGTAACTTTTCGAAAGTAATCGCCCGTGAGGGTCAGGCGGTTGTTAAACAGAGCTAGGTCAATCCCTGCGTTATACTGCTCGTCTGACTGCCACTTTAGGTCGGGGTTGGGATTGGTAAGCTGGCCCGATGCGCCATTGCCGTTGAAGAGGAAACTAAGCTGGCCCTGTGATGAGCCGGCCGGAAACTCTTGGTTGCCCGTGCGACCATAGCCCACCCGAACTTTGAATTGACTAATCGGTGCAACTTGGAAGAAGCTTTCTTGGCTGACATCCCAAGCTGCGGAGAAGGAGGGAAAGTAACCGTACCGGTTATTCGCGCCAAACTTGCTACTGCCGTCTGCTCGCAGCGTGGCCGTTAGCAAATACCGCTCTTTGTAGTTCAGAATAGCCCGGCCAAAGTACGATTGCAGGGCCGTATTCGGGTCAGTGAACGAATAAAGGTTGCGGGCGCTCGGGTTAGTGATTTGCAGGTAGTTCGTGGGGTCCAGCCCGTTTTTGCCAAAGCCGCCCTTAGGCCCCAAGGCGTTCAGGTTCACAATGGAGTTAGAAAACTTCGTGTACTCGTAACCCAGCACGGCGTTCAGGTTCAGGTCCGCCGTGATTTTTTTGTTGAAGTTCAGCGTATTCGTGACCTGTTGTGTCAACAGCTCGTTCTGCCCCACGGCGACAAAGCCGGAGCCGGCGTAGTCCTGTAAGTTGAGGCGCGAATCGATGCTGGTGCGCCGGACGCCGGTGCCATAATTGACGCTGTACAGCAGCCGGTATTCCAGCCAGTCGGCAAACTTGTAATACGGTGAAACGCTGCCCAAAACGGTAGTTACGCGGGAGTTGTCGTCGTACAATTCCGACTGCGCTAAGGGGTTTACTGTGGTGCTGCCCCGCAGGATGTTCAGCGTGTCGTTCAGGCGCAACGGATTAGTCGGGTTCCACTGCAGTGCCTGACCAATGAGGCTCCCTTGAAAACCGGCGTTGTTGCTGATAGGCGCCAGCTGTTCGCGGAACTGGCTGGCATTAAGGTTGATATCAATACCCAGCTTTTTGCTTTCCAAGAAGGTGAAGTTGGTCGCGACGGCCGTGCTGTACTTCTTGAAGTCGGTTTTGCGCACGATCCCTTTCTGATCGAGGTAGCCAAGCGACACCCGGTAGCGGCCCATTTCGTTGCCGCCGCTCAGGGCCACGTTGTAGTTTTGCACTGAGCCTGTGCGCAAAATGGCATCCAGGGCATCTACGTCGCCGCCTAAGTCGTTGCTAGGACTGGCATCATAGTAGGTCAGGGCGCGTCGATACTGGGAGGCGTCGAGTACTTTCAGCCGCCGTAGCAAGGTGGAAACTCCACCCGAAACAGTGAAATCCAGCTGCGGGGCACCTGCTTTTCCGCGCTTGGTGTTGATGAGCACCACGCCATAGGCTGCCCGTGAGCCGTAGATGGCAGTAGCGGATGCATCTTTGAGCACCGTCACCGACTCGATGTCGTTGGGATTCAGGAAATTCAGCGGGTTGCTGTCGGCGCCGTTGCCCAAGCCAGCCGTAGCCAGGCCCGGCCGGGCCGTGCGGCCATCGAGCGGCACGCCGTCCACCACGTACAGCGGTTGGCCAGTGCCCGTTACGGCCGAGATGCCACGGATGCGAACAGCTGCCGCGCCGCCGGGCTGTCCGCTGTTGTTGGTAATTTGCACGCCCGACGTGCGACCCTGCAACAGCTGGTCGGGCGAGGTGTAGGTGCCCTTGTTGAAGTCCTCTTTGCCCACCACCGAAACGGAGCCAGTCAAATCTTGCTTCCGGGCCGTGCCGTAACCGACCACTACTACTTCCTTCAGGGCTTGGGCGTCTTCCTTCAGCGCTACCTCCACCGTGGATTTGCCCGTAATATTGACCTGCTGAGAAGAGTACCCTACGAACGAGAACGCCAGCGTCGTGGCCGACTCCGGCACTTGCAGTTGGAAGCTGCCGTCGCCACCGGAGCTCGTGCCGACTGTCGTGCCGGGCACAATAATCGTGACCCCCGGCAATCCATTGCCTTGTGCGTCAACCACTTTGCCGGAGATGGGCCGGTTTGCCTGCGCCATACTCAGGAGCGGAATTAGGATGGCTAGCATGCTAAGCGCGAAGAGCCGTAGCAGCGCCACCCGGTTTCCATCAGTGTGAGCGGCCCGTGGCAACTCACACGATTCATACCGTTTGTACCAGTTGTTACTCATAAGTGAAAAGATAAAAGTGTGTGGGGATTGTGCTTTTAATCAGGCAATTGGGTATTCTGGAAACGTTTGTGGGAAAAGATTGAAAAAATAGAGTAGAGATCATTGTAGGCCGATGACTACCGCCTGCCAGGGCTGAAGTGCGAAGGCGCTACCGGCTTGCAGCGTCGGGTAATTGTTGAGCCAGGGTTGCCCGGCGGGTTTCAGGCCGGTGGGTAGGCTCCAGGTGCGCTTGTCAGAAGAGAAATTGAGCACCACCAGCACCCGCTCCTTGCCCAGCGTGCGCATGTAGGCGTAAATGTGTGGGTTGGCCTCGTCGAGGAGTTGGTACTGCCCATACACCAATACTTTGTGCTGCCGGCGCAGGGCAACGGCTTTGCGGAAGTAGTTCAGAATGGAATTGGGATCTTTGTCTTCCTGTAATTTATTTATAGTCAAATAGTTAGGATTGGTGCCAATCCAGGGGGTGCCGGTTGTGAAGCCGGCATTGGCCGTAGCGTCCCACTGAAAAGGCGTGCGGCCGTTATCCCGCGACGATTTGGCCAGGCGCGTCAGGAAGGTGGGCAGGTCGGCACCGATTTGTTGCAGGTGCTGGTACTGGTTGCGGGCAGCCACGTCGCGGAAGTCGGTAATGCTCTTAAATACGCTGTTGGTCATGCCCAATTCGTCGCCGGCGTAGTAGAAAGGCGTGCCGCGCATGGTGAGCAAAAACGTGGTCAATAGCTTCGACGACGGCGCCCGGAAGGCGGGCCGGTCGTCGCCCCAGCGCGATACCATGCGCACCTGATCGTGGTTGCCTAGGTAAATGGTACCCCAACCTTTCTCGGCAAAAGCCTTATCCCAACGGGTATATACCTTCTTGAATTCCAGTAGATTATACCCTTGCGGGTCGAGGTAGTCGTAGTCTTTGTCGTGCTTGTAGCCAATGCCCATGCCCTCGAAGTGGTAGGCCATGTTTAGCTCGTGGCGGGCGGGGTCCACAAACTTCATCGCGTCTTCGGGCGAGGCGCCCGCGCCTTCCGAAATCGTCACGACGTTGTATTTGCTGATGACCTCGCGGTTCATCTCCTGGATGTAGTCGTGCAGGTGCGGGCCACTGCTGTAATACCTGACGATATCTTGCTCATAACCGGCTGGAAAGGCCGGAAATGTCGTGTCCTTGGCCACGTACTGAAACGCATCCATGCGAAAGCCGTCAATGCCCTTGTCCAGCCAGAAACGCATGATGCTGTACACTTCCTGGCGGAGCTTGGGGTTTTCCCAATTCAGGTCGGGCTGCTTGCGCGAGAAGTAGTGCAGGTAATACGCGTTGGTGAGCGAATCGTATTTCCACGCGTTGTTGTCGACGTCGAACAGGCTGTAGCGGGGCGTCGGCTTGCCCTTTTCGGCGGGCCACCAATGGTAATAATTGCGGTAGGGGTTGGTGCGCGAGCTGCGCGATTGCTTAAACCACTGGTGCTCGTCGCTGCTGTGGTTCACCACCAAATCCATCACCAGCTTGATGCCCCGATCGTGCATGCCTTTGAGCAAGGCGTCGAAGTCCTTCATCGTGCCAAACTCCGGCATGATCTGGCGGTAGTCGGAGATGTCGTAGCCGTTGTCGTCGTTGGGCGACGCATAAATGGGATTGAGCCACACGGTGCCCACCCCCAGGCTTTTCAGGTAATCGAGCCGCGAAATAATGCCCTTCAAATCGCCTACGCCATCGCCGTTGCTGTCCTGGAAGCTGCGCGGATATATCTGATAGACAATTGTTTCCTTCCACCATTCCGGCTTGTTCGCACCTCCAACAACAGCCGTTGCTTGCTGGGCTACGCTTGGTAGGCAAGCCAACAGCTCCAAGGCGAGAGCTAACAGCAACGGTAGGCATCTTTTCATATAGGAGCTTCAGGGGCAAAGACTCTTAACGATATTAAGATTGACCAAATGGGGTGCGAACCTGCGATGTGCCTTAAGGCAAACCGCAGCTTATCGCGTGGATAAAGGCTTTGATAGCCTTTTGGTTAATGCATTGATTAAAAGATCGTTATGTGGAAAAGGCTGCGATCCGGGAATCCAGTAAGACTGGAAAGCAAATGCAGCGTCAAGCGCTCAAAATCTTGGGTGAAGAGTTAATCTTTTGGCTGTCAAATAGAACATTGTAGAGAGCCCTACAAGGAGGTGCCCCGACAATTTCACTGATTTGAAGAACCAGTAGCATAGGGAGAAAAGCTAAAAACAGGCTGCGTGGCGGTCTTGCAAACGTTTGTTGCAAGCTTTTTATGAGGCGATAACAAGGGAGGCTTTACTTAGTTTTTCAACGCATAAATAAGGAGTTTACGAATATTTAATTGGCTTAAATGTATGATAATTAGATTGCTATGCAAATATTCACGGTTATAATTATAAGCCATTCGTAATGCGCTGGGTAGCAAAATCAAGGCGAATGCTCTGGAAAAAGGGCAAATCTGCAAACGATACAAATGGTCGCGCAGGACAATAGCACGCAGGCTCTTGGCCTTCCGTCTTTATCAAAACTCCAGATTTTCCGCAGGGCTCGCCAAGCCCGATCCGGGCGCATTGCCTACCTTATTGATCACTCGCAGTGTAGTTGCCTACCATAAGCCCAGTTCTTTTCCCTGCCCTATGCTACTTCCCACCCGTACCTGGTTGAAAACCAGCTTTTGTGCTCTATTACTGTTGTGTACAGCGTCGCTGTCGGCCCAAACGCCTGACCCTTGGCACATCGACGCCGATCGGGTGGACCCCGCCAATTATTATGGCGTGACCGTGGCCAACGGCATGATTGGCATTGTGTCGTCGCCCGTGCCGTTTCAGGTTAAAAACGTGGTGCTAGCCGGGGCGTACGACCAGTACGGGCGGGGGCGGGTGAGCAACTTTCTCAACAGCTTCAACCTGTTGAACATGTATCTGGAAGTGGATGGCCACCGGCTCGATGCCAAAGACGCCCGCAACTTCCGCCAGCAGCTTGATATGCAGCGCGCTTCGCTGACCACCACCTTCGACTACGCCGACAAAGCCACCATCCGCTACACCTATTACGCGCTGCGCCACCTGCCTTTCACGGTACTGCTCGACGTGTCCATTACGGCCAAAAAGGATGTGTCCCTCACGGCCGCCAGCGTCATGGAAGCGCCTGATGCCCTGCGTGATGTGCAGAACTACTACAACGAAATCGACCGGCCCCACGCTACGCTAAGCCTGCTTACTTCCTCGGCCAAAAGCCCCACGGGCAAGCTGCTGCTGTGCGCGAGCACCAGCTTTTTGTTTGAGGAGCCACACGGTCAGGAGCCGCGCATCATTCATGAGATGTGGGACAACAACATGCACCTCATGAAATTCGGCAAGGCCCTGAAGGCCGGTCAAACATACAGCTACGCCGTGGCTGGCTCATCTATCACGTCGGCCCACCACGCCGACCCACTCAACGAAGCCGAGCGCCTCACCATTTTTGCCCGGCTCGAAGGCCGCGAGCGCCTGCTCGCGTTTCATGCTAAAGCCTGGAAAGAGCTGTGGCAGAGCGATATCCAGATAATCGGCGACGCGCAGGCCCAGCAAGATGTGCACAGCATGCTCTACCACCTCTACAGCTTTTCGCGGGCGGGCACCGATTTTTCGCCGTCGCCCATGGGCCTGTCGGGGCTGGGCTACAACGGCCACGTTTTCTGGGACACCGACGTGTGGATGTTTCCGGCGCTGGTTGTGCTGCACCCCGAAATCGCGAAATCGTTGCTGGAATACCGTTTTCAGCGGCTGGAAGCGGCCCGCCGCAATGCCTTTTCGCACGGGTACCAAGGGGCCATGTTTCCGTGGGAAAGCGCCGATACGGGCGTGGAAGAAACGCCGGTCTGGGCCCTCAGCGGGCCATTTGAGCACCACATTTCGGCTTGCGTAGCCCTGGCCGCCTGGCAATATTACTGCGTAACCCAAGACAAAACCTGGCTGCGCGAGAAAGGCTGGCCCATCTTATCGGCCACTGCCGACTTCTGGGCCAGCCGGGTCGAACGCAACGGCCCCGGCCACTACGACATCAAGAACGTAGTGGCTTCCGACGAGTGGGCCGAAAACGTTGATAATGACGCATTTACCAACGCCGCCGCGCAAGTAAACCTGCGCAACGCCGCCGCCGCTGCCAAGCTGCTGGGGCTAAAAGCCAACCCCGACTGGGTACACGTTGCCCAGAACATTCCCCTGCTGCATTTCCCCGACGGCGTCACCCAGGAGCACGCTACCTACCACGGCGAAGGCATCAAGCAAGGCGACGTCAACCTGCTGGCTTACCCGCTGGGCGTAGTGACGGCGCCGGCCCAAATCAAGAAAGACTTGGCCTATTACGAAACGCGCGTGCCCACCGAAGGCACGCCCGCCATGACGCAGGCCATTTTTGCATTGCTCTATTCGCGGTTGGGCGATGGCGCCAAGGCCCAGCATTTTTTCCAGGATGCGTACACGCCCAATCTGCTGCCGCCCTTCCGCGTGATCGCCGAAACCAAGGGCGGCACCAATCCTTACTTTGCCACGGGCGCGGGCGGCGTCTTGCAGGCCGTGCTCATGGGCTTCGGCGGCCTCGACATCACGCCCACGGGCATCGTGCAGCGCAAAACCACATTGCCCACGGGCTGGCAATCGGTGAAAATCACGGGGGTGGGGGTGCAGCGGAAAACGTATTCGCTAACGCGTTGATTAATAATAACTTATACCAAAAAAAGCGGTAGCCGAAGGCAGGGCGGCTTGCCACCCGAAAAGCTATCGCTTTAGTAAGTACTTATTCAAGCCGATTTTCCGGTTACTGCGGATGCCGTCTACTACCGATTCGGCGTTGAGGCGGGCGCCGGCTTCGTTGGTGTGGGTGTGGTCGCCGGGGAAAAAGGCCTTCACCGCTTCAGGGCCCATTTTGTCGTATTTAAGAGCCGTGATCTCGTTAAGATTGATGAAGGCAACGCCTTCCTGCTGAGCTACTTCGGCGGCCCACTTGCCAAAATCGCTGCTGGCCCGCACGACTTTGCCGTCTTTCCACTCGTTGCGCGGAATCATGGAAGCCACAATGGGCGCGGCGCCTTTGGCCTTGGCTTCGCGGATGAATTTGCGCAGGTACCAGCCATACGTGTTCACGGTTTCGGGATGGCCGTCGGGCCACACCAGGTTCTTCGTTTCGGCGCCGGTGCCGCGCAGCACGCCGCGCCGACCGGCTTTGGTCGTATCGGGCGGGCTGCCTTCGTTGTGGCCAAACTGCATGATGAGAAAATCGCCGGGCTTGAGGGCGGCCACGGTCTTGTCCCAACGGCCTTCCGTGATGAACGTGCGCGTGCTGCGGCCCGCCATGGCGTTGTTTTGCACCCGCAGGCGCGTGGTGTCAAAATAGCTGGCCAGTACATTGCCCCAGCCCATTTGAGGCGCGTTGGTGTTGCGCACCGTCGAGTCGCCGATCAGAAAGAGCGTGGGCCGCGTTTTGGGCTTTCCAAAACCCGCAATCAGGAAGAGTAGGAGGGCGGCCAGCAGATACCGCTGGGCTGAGTTGAAGTTCATGCTAAGAATAACCTGTTGGTAATCAGATGTAAATAGCGAATTAGATCACATAAATAAAGGTTGAAGCGAATGCCGGCTGCAGTGTCCTGCACTCACCTGCAAACAGTGGTTGTTAATCAATGGCTTTGTTGAGTAATTACTTGATTATCAGTAATTTATAATTTTAGTATTTCTTGTTCTGCTGAGCGCATCCGAAGCAGGACAAACCCACTGCGCTTACGAAATCCTCGCTGACTCTTATTTAACGACTCCGTCCATGCCTTCGCCCAGGTAGTAGCTGGTGTGCGGCGGCTGGTTGTAGCCCACATTTTCGCGTGCTACACCCAAGCGGTAGGCGGGGTCCTGCATAAGGGTAACGAACCGATACGGGGACGGAATGGTGGTGGTAAAAATCAACAGATCCTGGTTGTTGGTGTTGCGCCAGATGACTTCCTCGCGCCAGTCGCCAAACAGGTCGGCGCTGAGGCACGGTGTGGCTTTGGTGCCGTTGTTGGACGCGGCCCCGAAAGCATCGGCGGCCAGTAAGGGTTTGGCCTGGCTATTTTGGTAATCCCACTTATCGATGGTGGTGCGGTCGAGCAATTCGCGCAGCAAATCGCCATCCCACCACACGCCGAAATTTACAGCCCGCGGCGCCTTGCCGATGCGCTCGCCCTTGATCGTGCGCAGGCCAATTTCATCGGAGCCGCCCCACACCTCGGCCCCCAGGTAGCGCGGATCGATGTCGGCGGCCATGGCCCGGCCGGCATCTTGCCCGTAGTCGCCGCCCCAGAGCACTTTCCCGGTGGTGGCATCGTAGAGGGCCGCACCGGGGCCGTTTTCGTGGCCGGGTACTTTTTCCTCGTTTTCGTGCACCCCCCAAGCTTCCAGATCGGGCGTGGTGGGGTCGAAGTTGCTGACGTGCAGGGCGTCGCCGTGGCGCAGGCCGGTGGAAAACAAGCCCTGCCCGTTGTCGTCGACGACCATCGAGCCGTACACGATTTCGTCCTTGCCGTCGAAATCTACGTCGTTGACGCTCAGCCCGTGGTTGCCCATCCCGGAGAAAGCATTTTGCGCATCTTTTGAGTCAAAAACCCAACGGGAAGTGAGCTTTCCGCCGCGCCAGTCCCAAGCGGCCAGTACTGAGCGGCCATAGTAGCCGCGGCACATCACCACGCTGGGCTGCTGCCCGTCGAGGTAGGCCACGGCGGCTAGAAAGCGGTCGGCACGGTTGCCGTAGCTGTCGTTGCCGCCGTTGCCGCCGATGCCACCCCACCCGTCGAGCGGACCGCGGGCTGGCAGGTAAGCCGTGGAGGCGAGCGCGGCCCCGGTAAGGCCATTGAACACCGTAAAGTACTCCGGCCCCGCCAGGATGCGGCCGTAGCGGCTGTCGCGCGCGGCGGGCACTTGCACCCCGTCGGTGGGTATAGTGAGCGAGCGGTAATCTTTGGCCGCGTCGCCGATGCTTTTGCCTTGGCCATCGATGGTGCCGTCGGCGGTTTTGCAGGCGATCTCCGCCTTGCCGTCGCCGTCGAGGTCATAGGCCATAAACTGCGTGTAGTGCGCGCCGGCGCGGATATTCTTGCCCAAGTTAATGCGCCAAAGCCGGGTGCCATTCAGCTTGTAAGCATCCAGAATAACGGGGCCGGCAAGTCCCGCTGAGCCGTTGTCGCGCGAATTAGACGGGTCCCATTTCAGAATGATCTCATATTCGCCGTCGCCGTCGAGGTCGGCAACGGAGGCATCGTTGGCGCTGTAGGTGAAAGGGCTCACGTCGGGGCCGCTGCTCACGGTGCCGCCCTCTGGGCGCTGGAGCGGCACGCGCATAAACTGCTGTGCCCAGACCGAAGCGGTGTTGCCCGTTTCTTTGCCCGTGCCGCTTGCTCCAGCCAAGCGAACGGAGTACGTGTAAGCCGTGTGATCTACCGCCGTTTTGTCTACCCAATTCGTGCCTTTCGTCAGGGGCTGGCGATTGAGCTGAACAGCGGCGCGGTTGCCACTCTGGCGAAAGAGGTTGAATGCCGCATTCGGTGGATCAGAATTAAGTAACCTCCAGCTAATGAATACGTTGCCTTTTTCCTGTTGTACAGCCACAACGCCCCGCCCCAAGCGTTCCATCTGCCGCTGATCCCGAGTGGCGAGCGTAGCCTTCGGGGCCCAACTGGTGGTCAGCCCACCGGCTACCAGCAACAGAAAAGTAGTGCCCCATGCCCCCAACTTAAGTCGAGATGGTCGGTAGCCATCAGCACCAGAAGGCGAAAAGCGGAAGAAACTATCCATCATTATATCATCAGGAAAATAAAGGCCGCATTGGTAGCTATTGTCAAGATTTGGCCCTAAAAAAGCTGCCCCGGATGCGGAGCAGCTTTTTGAAAAGGGGATAGGAGCGACACGAAAGCCGGGCTAGTTGTAGCCGGGGTTCTGCTGCCAGAAGCCCGGATTTACTTGCAGCTCCTGCAACGGAATCGGGAACAGCAGGTCGTGTTCGTCGAGGGGGGCAGGGTGGCGCACGCCGTTGGTTTTGATGAAGTCGTTCATCACGGTGAGGGCGCGGCCCGTGCGTACCAAGTCGAACCAGCGAATGCCTTCGGCGGCAAACTCCCAGCGGCGCTCCTGCTCCAGGGCGAGGCGGAAGGCTTCCTTGCTCATGGTAGTCAGTGCTTTTAGGCCCGAGCGGGTACGGATGCGGTTAATGTAGGTAAGGGCCTGGGCGGGCACCGAGCCCCCGTTGGCCACTTCTTCGTTCAGCACCTCGGCCTGCATCAGTACTACGTCTTCAAAGCGAACAACGGGATAGTTGTTGGGGTAATCGCGCTGGCCGGTGGGAGCGGTGGTGCCTTTTTCCAGAAACTTCGTGAACTGCGTGCGGCCCGACCGAGCGTTGGTTTTCGTATCGACATAGCCCGAGTCGAGCGTGGCAAACTTGCGCTTATCGAGCTTAGGCCAGCCCGCACCGAGCAGGTTGGGATTGACGGTAGCGTCCGGGCCGAAAGGCTGGAAAGCGGACCACTGCGACGGAAACTGGAACGCCTGATCGGAAGGGGTCTGGCTGCCCAAGCCACCGGTACCCGAGATGTACTGAATCTCGAACACGCTGAACTTGTTGTCGTTGGCCGTTTTGAACAAGTCGGGGTAGTTTGCGGCCACGGCGCCGGCAGCGCCTTCCTGGGCAATCACGTCGCTTAGTTGCTGCTTGGCCAGGGCCAGCTTATCAGCTTGCTTGAGCGGGTAGCCGTACATGGTTAGGTACACGCGGCCCAACAGCGCTTTGGCCGCCCACTTGGTCGCGCGGCCTTTGTCGCCAGCAGCGTAGGTAGCCGGCAGGTTGTCGGCCGCAAACTTCAGGTCTTCCACGATGAAGTTGTACACATCGGCGACCGGCGACCGCGGAATGGTTTTGGCGTCCTGAATAGAAAGCGTTTTGTCGGCGATCGGCACGGGGCCCCAGTAGCGCACCAGGTCGAAGTAAGACAGGGCGCGCAGGAAGCGGGCTTCTCCTTTGAATTGGTTTGTCCGCGCAAAGGTGAAGGGCTCAATTTTCTCCAGTAGCAGGTTGGCGCGGTACACGACTTCGTACAAGTCGGTCCAGGTGGCCTGGAGCTGGCCGGTTTGGGAGGTAGCCGAGAAGCCGTTGATGTCGGCGTAATCGCGCTGTACGTTCAACGCCGTGTTAATCAAGATGTTATCGCTGCGCATCTCGGCCATGTTCCACTGCGAGTTGGTCGGAAACGTAAGCGTGCCGTTGTAAATAGCCATCACACCCTGGTTCACGTCCGATTCGTCTTTGTAGAAATCGGCGGTGCTGTTGTGGGCTTCGGGGGCAATGTCGAGCGCGTCTTTGCAGGAAGGCAGCAGCAGCCCTCCTAGGCTTAGCAACGTGGCGCAGGCAACTATTTTAAGTGATTTCATCGTCAAGACTATGGGAAAGGTGGTCAGGATCAGAGCGTCAGGTTGAAGCCGAACGTGAAGGTGCGGGCTTGCGGGTAGCCGCCGTAATCATAAGAGCCGAGGCCTGTGCCGTTGGAGGCTTCCGGAGTGTAGCCACCTGCGTATTTGTCCCAGATGTAAGCGTTTTCAAGCGCCAGATACACACGGGCGCGGTTGTAGAAGCGCACGCTGGGGAGCGTATAGCCCAGGGTGATGTTTTTGAGGCGGATGTAGTCGGAACTGTAGAGCCAGCGGGTGTCGTAGTATGCACCTGTGGTGGCGTTGATGCTCGGCGTCATGCCGTCGCCGGGTTCCGCTTCCGACTTCCAGCGGTTTTCCCACTTCGCCAGCTTGTTGTAGAGGTAGCCCATGCCGGGGCGGTCGATGGAGCGGCCCACCAGCGAGTAAATCTGGCCACCCTGCTGGGCATTGATCAAGATCGACAGGTCGAAGTGCTTGTAGGTGAAGTTGTTAGTCATGCCAAAGATGAACTTCGGCTGCGGGTTGCCCACGATGGTGCGATCGTTGTTGTCGATCACGCCGTCGCCGTTTACGTCGCGGTACTTCGAGTCGCCGGGCAGCGTTTTGGCCATGTGCGGGCTGCTGTCGATGTCCTTCTGATCTTTATACACCCCGATCACGTCGTAAAGCAAGAACGCATTGACTGGCTGGCCCACCTGCACAATAGAAGTCAGGTTGGTAAAACCTGTCGGGATGGGGTTGTCGTCGAAGCCCAGGCGCAGCACTTTGTTTTGGTTGTACGACACGTTGAAGGACGTATTCCAGGTGAGAGCGCCCACTAGGTTGCGGGAGTTTAGGCCTAGCTCCACGCCCTGGTTGCGGATGTCGCCGATGTTCTGGTAGCTGTTGGTAAAGCCTGTCAGCGACGACTGAATGGCACTGAGCAACAACCGCGACGTCGTGCGGGTGTACACGTCGGCCGACACCGAGAGGCGGCTGCGCAGCACACTGAAATCAAGGCCAGCGTTGTAGCTGCTGGTTTGTTCCCAGCCCAAGTTGTCGTTGGCATAATTGCCTGGTGCATAGCCAGTTACAGCAACACCGTTGAGCGAGTAGTTATACGGATTGAGCAGCGAGTACTGCACGTTGTCGGGGATGCGGTTGTTGCCCGTCACGCCCCAGCTGGCGCGCAGCTTCAGGTCGCTCATGAAGTTGATGTTCTTCATGAAGTTCTCCTCCGATAGGCGCCAGCCCAGCGAGGCCGCCGGGAACAACCCCCAGTGGGAGTTGGCCCCAAACTTCGACGAGCCATCGCGGCGCAAGCTGCCCGATACCAGGTACTTCTCTTTGTAGTTGTACTGCACCCGCCCAAACACCGAAATCAGGTTGGTTTTGAAAGGCACCGTGGTGTTGGTGGTGGTCACGGAGTTGGCGTTGCTGAACAGGCCCGACCAGTCGTTGGGCAGCTTCGTGGCTTCCTGGAAGCTGTTGTCTTGGCGGGTACGCTCATCCGAAGCACCCAGGATGGCGTTGATGTTGTGATCGCCAAACTGATGGGTGTAGCTCAGCAGGCTTTGCGCCAGGTAGCGCGTGCCAAAGTTCTGCGTCCGGCGCGAGCGGCTCAGGGCACCTTCGTTGGTGGCGGTAGCCCAATCGCGGCTGGAGTTGGTGGGGTAAAACTCGTCGCCGAGCATGTAGTTATTGTCCATGGCGCCCAGCAGCTGTAGCTGGAAATCCTTGATCAGGTCGATGTTCAGGCCCATGTTGGCATTGAGGCGGGTGCGGGTCGTGCTCACTTTTGTACGCTCCATTACCGCCACGGGGCTGATGTAACGCCCCGACCAGGCGTACGCCGGATACGGATCGGCACCTACCAGCACCCCGGCATCTTTGGGGCCTACCGGCGGCATCTGAATGGCATTCAGGGCTTGCTGGTCTTTGCCATCGACGCGGCCCAGTCCCGACCATTCGGTGGAAGGCGCCAGGGTCATCGTTAGGCGAATGCCCTTGCGCACTTTGGCGTCCAGGTTGGCCCGCAGCGTAGCGCGTTGCAGGTTGGTACCCAGTACGATACCCTGTTGGCTCAGGTAAGAGCCGTTGACGTTGTAGGTAAAATCGTCGGTGCCGCCCGAAACCCCGATCTGGTACTGCTGCATCACAGCCTGCCGGAACATGGCCTTCTGCCAGTCGGTGTAGGCAAGACTATCGGTGCCGTACTGCCACTTGGGGTCGTACATGTAGGTGGCGTTGGGGTGGGCCGGCGTCACAACGGCGGTTGGAGTCGTCAGCTCGCGGGCCCGGAAATCCATCGGGTCGTTGGCGGTGTAGGTTTTGCCCAAGGTTTTGCCGCGGTTCACCCACGCCTCGTCGATGCCTTCTTTCCGCTGCTGAATCCACTGTTCCGGCCCCATCATGTCCATGCGGCGCTCCAGATTCTGGATGCCGGTGTAGCCCGAAAATTGCAGCTGCGCCTTGCCTTTCTTGCCCCGCTTGGTGGTCACGATCACGACGCCGTTGGAACCGCGCGAGCCGTAAATGGCCGCCGAAGCCGCATCTTTCAGCACTTCGAGGTTGGCCACGTCGGTGGGGTTGATGCCACGCAGATTGTCCACGGGCACGCCGTCCACGACATACAAAGGCTCCGTAGAGGCGTTGATGGAGCCCGTGCCGCGGACGCGGATTTGCAGCTCCGCGCCCGGCTCGCCCGAAACCGTTTGCACCGTCACGCCGGGCATTTGGCCGGCCAGCGCATTCTCGATGCGGTTGACGGGACGCTCCTCAATTTCTTTGGCCGTAACGCCCGCCACGGCCCCGGTTACGTTGCCGCGCTTTTGGGTGCCGTAGCCTACTACCACAGCCTCGTCCAGCATTTTAGTGTCCTGCGCCAGCGCAATAGAAATTTTTGTTTGACCATTGATGGCTACTTCTTTTGAGGTATAGCCCACGAAGGAAAACACGAGCGTACCGTTCAGGTCCGGCACATTCAGGGAGAACGTGCCGTCGGCGGCGGAACTGGTGCCGTTGGTCGTGCCTTTCACCACGATCGTCACGCCGGGCAGGGTCTCTTTGCTGTCGGCAGTTATTACTTTGCCGGTAATGGTCTGGGCCTGCGCAAACGCGCTCTGCGCAAGCAGCAGCAACACCAGCAACGGCAGTAATCTAGATAAGCAGTAAAGCTTTTTCATAGGGGTAAACAGGGTTTTAGGAAGGCAGCTTGTGCAAAGGTTTGCGCAGGGGGTGAGCAAACCGGGTTGTGAGCGTTAGGTATTAGGAATAAGAAGCAAAGACAAGCACTACTAACGGCGTGGTTGCTGAGTGGCAGCTTCAGCCTTATCGGGCGCCGTGTCAAATCAGAACTTCACGATAAATACCTAAAGCTATCGGCAGCCCTCGCTTCCTCCTTCCCGTACCCTCCTGTCCTAAAGAATTTTATCCGAACACCCAGAAGTCCTAACTCCATCCCGCCCCCGCCCCGCGAGCAGGTCAGCAAAACCCCTCTGCCGGAGCCGCGGAGACATCGGTAGCTGCCGCAGACGGGCCTTACGTTCAGCAATGCGGAGCTCAACGCCGGGCTGCAAAGCTTTGTGCTTGTTGTAAAATATTGATTATAAGATACTTATAGGATATAAGCCCATGCCGTAAGGGCCTTGTCCCAGACCAGCAAAGCCGGTATCCGCCCCAGCGATATAAGTAGTTTGATTGACTGATTTACGTAATGGCCTATTCCAGAAGGGATTATGGAAACCCATTAGTCCCTGCATAGACCTTACACTTCGAGCGATTCGCTGTCTATCCATTCTTCCGCCCGCATGAGCACGGCGAGGTTGAGGTAGAAGAAGGAGCCAATCTTATCCACTTCCACCAGCTCATTCAAAAACAAGTGGAAGACGATAATCACCAGCGATAACCCCGCTGCCAGCACCACGCGGCGGTGCGCGGCCGAGGTGCTGCGGTGGTACAAGCGCTCCATGCGCAGCAGGGCCGTCCCGACCAGCAGCGCAAACAGCCCCAATCCCGGAATGCCCTGCTCGGCCAGCATCAGCAGAAAATAGTTGTGGGTGGTCGAGTGCTCGGGATTGGCGCTGACGTAGGTGCGGAAGCTCTTGATGGTGAAGCGCTTGTACTCGGGGTAAAAAGTGCTCGGGCCGCTGCCTACCCAGGGCTTCTCGCCAATCATGTGGGCGGCGGCCACCCAGCGGTACACCCGCTCCATGCCCGACACGTCTTCGAGTTTGTACGTGGCTTCGAGGTGCTTTTCGAAGTTCTGCCCGTTGAAGATGGTCCGCTCGAAGGTGGGGGCGTAGCGCATGAAGTTATCCTGGTGCACCAGGTAGGCCGCCGCGCCGGCTGCCATCAGCACCACAGCCCATAGCACCATGCGCGTCTGGCGCAGGCGCATCATCAGGTAAAACCCCGCCGCCACAGGCAAAGAAAGCATGGAAGCTCGGGTGTACGAGAGGCTGATGCCCAGCACAAACAAGACCATCGCGGCATACCACAGCCGCCGCTTCCCGCGGTGCGTGGTGGCGCGGGCCGCGTAAAAAGCATACGGCACGAGCAAGGCCAGCGCCACCGAATACAGCACGTGGTTGTGGTAAAAGGGCTGCACAGCGTGATTGATGGTCGCGAACGTAAACCCAGTGCTCGCGTGGCGGACCGCCGCGTAGAGGACCGTCGCGGCCGTGCCGGCGGCGTAGCACCCGGCTACGCGCCAGACATCGGCCGGGCGCCGCACAACCAGCAACGTGCCGAACACGAACGGCACGAGGTACCAGGTTTTGGCCAGCAGGTATTTAATTGACTTAGTGGCGTTTACCGAGAAAAGCGTAGAAACTACGGCCCACAGCAACGCCAGCCCCATCAACACCACCAGCGGATGCGTCCAGAAGCGCGCCGGCAGGGCATTGCGGCCAAGCAGCAAGCTAGCGCTCACGCACCCCAGCAACACCACCAGCAACGGCTCCGAGGGCACATCCAAGCTCAGGCCGCCGGGCAGGGAAATTTCGCGCGAAAACGCCAGCGTCGTCAGCAGCAGGTAGTAGAGCCAGCGCCAGTCGAGGGCCAGCACCAGCGCGCCCAACACGAGCACGGGCAATGCAGCCCAGGCCGGCGAGTCGAGCAGCAAAGCCGCCGCGCCCCCGATCAGTACTACGCCCACAAATGCCGCAAACAGCCGTTGATCTGCGTCGGGAGGAGTAAGGCGCCGGAGCAGGGGAGGGGTAGGCATCGCAGGAGCTAGTCGGGGTAAGTGGCAGCCAGCTCGCTGCTGGCATTGCGGCGGTAAGCTTCCAGCAGCGCAATGAAAACCACGGCTAGTACAAACGTAACCACCACCGACCCCACCACAATCAACCAACGAATGGGCTTAGACTTGCGGGCCGCGGGGTAGGCCTTTTGTACCACGTAGATAGACGAAATCTTGCCGCTAATGGCCAACCGGGCCGTTTCGTAAGCCCCGCGGGCGCGCACCAACCGCCCCTGTACGTCCTGAAATCGAATGGCCAGCGTGGTTAGCTCGTCGTTGCCGGCCGTAAAGTTTTCCAGGTTCAGGGCGTTGCCACCGTCGGCTTGGGTGAGGCCGCGCAAGGCCCGGCGCAGCCCAGCAACCTTCGCCGCCGAGCCGCCGCCAGCGGCCACTTCGCCTTCGGCCTGCCGCAGGGCCGTTTCCGTTTCCACGATTTCCTTGGCCAGGTAGCGCGACTCCATTTGCATGCCGTAAATGCCATAGCGGCGCCGAAACCGAATCAGGCTGTCGCGAATTTGCGAGTGCTCGTGCTCCAGGAAATTGGCCCGCTCGCGGTATAGGTCAATGATTTTGCGGCGGTTTTCGAGCGTCAGTTGCTGGTTAAACGAATCGATGGCCTGCGTCATGGCATTCACGACTTGCGCGGCCAGCACTTTGTCTTTGTCCTGGAACGTAAGCTCAATGGCGTCGCGCTCGTTGTGCACAATGCTCAGGTTGCTGCTAAACTCATCGAGCACGTACTGATCGGCCAACTCATCGCCTGGTTGGCCCAGCTTGTAGTGTTCGTGCAGGTGGAAGCGCTTGATAATCAGCTCGGCAATGGGCTGCGACTGCCCGATGGTGATGATGCGGTCGAGGTCTTCGGCGCGGCCACCCGGAGTGAGGCTAGGCACTAAGTTGCCGTTGCTCCGCTCTTCCACAAGCCGGTCAGGATCAATGGTTTCTGGATTGGTAGGGTAGAAGACCGCCGTCGATTTGTAGATATTAGGCAGTAGCAGGGCCACCAATACACTGCCGATTATGGCCAGCAGCAAGGCCCCTAGCACCGGTCGCCGCCATTTGCGAAGGAGAGGCCATAAACCCAGAAGCGAATAGGAGCGAGCGGACATATGGGACGGAAATGAGCAACAGGAGGCACGAAACCGGCCCTTTTAAGGGAGCGGAGGCAGGCAAATCTAGTAGAATTAGGCATTACTTCTCACGGGCTTGCGCAAGACTGCGACGTAGGTGTAGGCGTTGTTCAGCTGCGAGAGCAGCACATAGTCAGGTGGGCGTTGGCAACACAATACGGCGACTTATTGCCTAATTTCGTCCCGCAATCAGCCGCTCGCCCCATCAAAAAGTTTTTCGGAAATATCAGCCTTGTTATCCTGCTCAACCTGCTCGTGAAGCCGGGCTGGGTGGTAGTCGAAAACTTGGTGCAGGACCGGCTGGGCCACGCGGCCTTCGGCACGTTCACCGCCCTGTTTAACCTCACCATCATCTTTGCGGCCCTTTCCGACCTTGGCCTGACCCAGCACACGACCAAGCGCGTTGCGGCCACGCCCGATTTTTTGCCCGAATATTTCCCGACGGTGTTGCCCTTAAAAACCGGGCTGTCGCTGGTGTTTCTAGGGGTCGTGACGGCGGTCGGTTGGGGCATTGGGTACCGCGGCCACACACTCACGCTGCTGGCCCTGATCGGGGCCGGGATGCTCCTGACGCAGTACATCGGCTTCTTGCGCGGGGCGCTGCAAGGCTACCAGCGCTTCAACACCGACGCGGTGCTATCGGTAGTCGAAAAGGCGCTGCTACTGGCCCTAGTGCTACTGTTGCTACCCGTCGGCCTGACGCTCGACCGCTACGTGGGCGCGCGCTCCGTGGCTACGCTGGTAACCTTTTTGTTGCTATATGGCTTAGTGACAAGGCTTTACGGTTGGGTGCGGTATCGGCCGCGTTGGGAACATGTGCGGCTGGTTGTTCGCGAAAGTCTGCCTTTTGCCCTCATCATGCTGCTCTACGGCCTCAACGAGCGCGTCGACATGATCATGCTCGAACGCTTGGTTTCGCCGCAGGAAGCCGGGTATTATGCCGGCGCTTACCGCTGGATGGATGCCGTCATGATGTACCTCTGGACGGTGCTGCCGCTGTTTTTCGCCAAGTTTGCGCACGCCGCGCACCGCCGCGACGAGCTGCGCGAGCTGCTCTGGTTTGGGCAGCGCATCGTTACGGTGCCCCTGCTGTTTGTGAGCGCGTTTGTCCTGTTTCGGGGCGAGGTGCTGTTCTGGCAGTTCAGCCATAGCACCGCCGCCGAACTCACGCGCATGACGCTGAGCCTGAAGGTCTTATTTCTCAACGTGGTCGTCCACGCCTTCTTCGCCATCTACAGCACCCTGCTGACGAGTACCAATCAGGAAAAAGCCGTAAGCTGGCTCATCGTCGCCAGCATCACGCTGAATATTGTTTTGAACGTGTTGCTGCTGCCGCGGTACGGGGCACTGGCCGCGGCCAGCAACACCTTGATTTGCACGCTGTTGGTTTCCGGCGGCTACGTCTGGCTGGTGCGCGATAGGGCGCAGGTGGCCATTCCGTGGGCCGTGCTGGGGCGGTTGGCGGTGGCTTTTGGGCTCCTGTGCGCGGTCTTTTTCGGGCTCCGGCGTCTGGTCGATCAGTGGCTGCTGGAAACTGTAGGGGCTGGCATCGCATTTGTCGTCATTTTGTTTGCAACGCGCGTGGTACGGCTAGCCGAGCTAAAGGCATTGATACGGCGATAAAACACCAAAGGAGCAGTTCGCCAAGTCAGCTGCTTTTGTGCATGTATTAGAAATAATTAGTTATAACTATTTGATCGTTAAATAGTTATAACCGTAAGTTTTTGCTCTCTTTAATTCGGCTCCTGTTTGCATATCGCTGTCAACGTACGATTTCTGCTCCCCGGCAATAAGCTGGAAGGCATTGGGCGTTTCACCTACGAAACGTTGCGCCGCGTGGTGCAGCAGCAGCCGGAGCACACTTTTCATTTCCTTTTCGACCGCCCTTTCGACCCCAAATACCTGTTTGGACCCAACGTGGTGCCGCACGTGCTGGTACCGCCCGCCCGGCACCCGTTTCTGTTCATGGCGTGGTTTGAGGGCGCGGTAGCTGGTTGGCTGGCAATCCATCGGCCGGCGGTGTTTTTGAGTCCCGATGGCCACACGACCCTGCTCACAAAAGTGCCGCGCGTGACGGTTATTCATGACTTGGCGTTGGAGCACTTCCCGGACGATGTGGGCATTGTGCAGCGCCAGTATTACCATTTTTTTACCCCGCGTTTTGTGCGCGCTTCCGCTCGTATTGTGGCCGTATCGGAGGCAACCAAGCAGGATGTAGTGGCCACCTACGGCATTGATCCGCAGCGTATTAGTGTGGTGTATAATGCTGTAGATGAGCAGTTTCGCCCTTCTTCCAAAACTCAGCAGACCGAAACCCGCATTCGCTTTAGCGGCGGCGCGCCGTATTTTCTGTTTGTGGGAGCGTTGCAGCCGCGCAAGAACTTGGTGAACCTGCTACGTGCTTTCGACCAGTTCAAAACCCGCACCGGCGCGGCTACCAAGCTGCTCATTGTGGGCCGCAAAGCCTGGAACGCGGGCCCGATATTCGACCAATACCAGCAGATGCAACACCGCGCCGATGTGCTCCTGACGGGCCGCGTGACCGACGCCGAGCTGGTGCAGCTATACGGTGCGGCGCTGGCTACCGTGTATGTGCCTTATTTAGAAGGGTTTGGAATTCCGATCATCGAAGCGCAGGCGTGCGGGTGCCCGGTCATAACCTCCAACCTTAGTTCGCTGCCCGAAGTGGCCGGCGACGCGGCCTTGCTGGTCGACCCGTTTTCAGTAGAATCCATTGCCGAAGCACTCGCCAACGTGCAGTCCGACAGTACCTTGCGCGCGCAACTAATCGAGCGCGGAAAGCTAAACATCCGACGTTTTTCCTGGGACAAAAGCGCTGCGGAGCTGTGGCAGGCCGTGAGCTTAGCGGCGTAGCGGCAAGCGTAAGATTCATTCTGGAGCGCATCGCCTACCTTGCAAACCAGTTCGTGCGCCGCGTCTGGCCTGTACTTTTAATTCCTGAACCTTGCATCTGTTTCGTATGCCGGCGCCCGTCCGGCGCTTGCTGCCGACTTGCCTGTGGGAGATGCCGGCCACCAGCAACACGCTGTACCTGACCTTCGACGATGGCCCCATTCCGGAGGAAACGCCGTTTGTGCTCGAGCAGCTGGCGCGGTACCAAGCACGAGGTACCTTTTTTTGCGTGGGCGAAAACCTAACCCGTAACCCCGACGTGGCCCGCCAAACGCTGGCAGCCGGGCATCGGCTGGCCAATCACACCTACCACCACGTCAGCGGCTGGTCGCACCCCCGTGAGGTGTATCTGAAGGAAGTAAAACGCTGTCAGCAAGAGCTTGACAATCTGACGGTTGTGCCTGAGGCCCGGCCGTTGCTGCGGCCGCCTTATGGGCGCATTACCATTCCGTTGGCGCGGGCGCTGCACCCCACGCACCAAGTAGTCATGTGGGACCTGCTGACCTGCGATTACGACGCTTCGTACAACTCCGAAGCCTGCCTTCGCAACGCGATTCGGCTGACCAAACCCGGCTCCATTGTGGTGTTTCACGACAGCCTTAAGGCCAGCCGTAACCTGCGCTACGTGCTGCCGCGTTACTTAGCGCACTTTGCCAACCTAGGTTTCCAATTTGAATCGCTGTAAGCGCTGATGCTCGACTGGCTCACCGGATATTTTATGGGTTGGTTTGCCGTGCTGGGGCTTTCCACGCTGCTGTTTGCCCTGCGGCGCGGCCGCAAGCCCGGCCCGCTGCCCGAGCCCTTGCCGCGCGTGAGCATTCTTATTGCCGCCCGCAACGAAGAGGCCGCCATTGGCCGCTGTCTGGCTTCGGTGCGGGCCCTAAATTACCCGGCACACCTCCTCGAAGTGCTGCTCGGCGACGATGCTTCCACCGACCGCACCCGCGCCATAGCCGAGCAAGTAATGCACGATTATGATGGTGATTTTCAGTGTGTTAACATCTCCGATACGCTCGGCTTCGCGAGGGGCAAGGCCAATGTACTGGCGCATCTGGCCCGCGTGGCTACGTCTGATTATTACTTCATTACGGACGCCGATATCGCCGTGCCGCCCACCTGGATTGAAGGGTTGTTGCCGTACGCGCAGCCGGGCGTGGGCACTGTCACGGGCCTGACGGTGGTGGAAGGACCGCGCCTGTTCGACCGCCTTCAGGGCCTCGATTGGCTGATCTCGTTGGGCCTCGTGCAGGTCGTGTCGGATTTTGGCGTACCCGTAACCGCGATGGGCAACAACATGCTCGTGACGCGCGCTGCTTACCAAGCCACCGGCGGCTACGAGCAGCTGCCGTTCTCCGTTACCGAAGATTACGAGTTGTTCAAGGCCGTTTTGCGGCAGGGATTCACTTTTCGCAACGTCTTCCGGCCCGAAGTGCTGGCGCTTTCACTGCCCATTGCTACGGTGGCGCGCCTGCTGCACCAGCGCCGGCGCTGGCTCCGCGGCGTGGAGGCGCTGCCGTGGTGGCTCCAGCTGGGACTGGTGTATTACGCGTTGTTTTACTTGGCTTTGGCGTTGCTGGCATGGACTGGCGGCCTCGCGTTGGCGGCGCAGGTGTGGCTTACCAAAATGGTGTTGCAAGGCCTGCTGGCTGCCATTTGCTTCCGCCGCCTCGGCCGCCGGCCGCCACTGGAGCTGCTGCCCGTATTTGAGCTTTACACCATCTTCCTGACGGCTGGCCTGGGCGCATTTCGAGCGCTGAGGCTAAAGTTTGATTGGAAAGGACGTGTTTATAAATAGTTGATTGTCAAATCATTATATCATTTTCTTGGTGATAGCCCACTCTGTCATCCTGAGCGCAGCGAAGGACCTTGTCACACCAGAACAAGGAATAGGCATGTTGCTCATGCGTGACAGGGTCCTTCGCTGCGCTCAGGATGACAGGTGGGAAAAGGGGCGACGTGGTAGATTAAGCTAGACTATGGATTAAGAAAAGCTGAGTGAAAACTTCTGCGCAGTCATTTGGCAACAAGCAGCAACCGGACTCGACAAAAAAGCCCCGCTGTTGCCCATTCTTAGCGTAGCATTTCTGACTTTTGCGGCTTGACCTACCCACACTATGCACCTCACCGACTCCCACGCGCACATCTATTCCGAGCAGTTTAAAGAAGACCGCGATGCTACCCTGCAACGCGCTTTCGAAGCTGGCGTTCAGACCATCGTGATGCCCAACATCGACCACACCAGCATCGATGCCATGCTCGAAACGGAGCTGCATTACCCGCAGAACTGCTTCGCTATGATGGGGTTGCATCCGTGTTCGGTGGGCAAACACTTCGAGCGGGAGTTGTACCAAGTGGAGGAGTGGCTGAGCAAGCGGCCATTTGCCGCAGTAGGAGAGTGCGGCATCGATCTGTATTGGGACAAAAGCTTTTTTGCGCAGCAGCAAGAAGCCCTGCGCGTCCAAATTGACTTGGCCAAGCGGTATCAATTGCCGCTGGTGCTGCATACCCGCGACGCCTTCCGCGAAACGGCCGACCTCATCGAAGAAGCGCAGGACGGCAGCTTGCGGGGCGTGTTTCATTGCTTTTCGGGTACCCCGGAGGAAGCCGAGCGCGCTAGTAAGCTGGGGTTCTTGCTGGGCATTGGAGGCGTGGCAACGTTCAAAAACGGCGGACTGGATAAAGTGCTGCCTGCCATTGACTTAGCCAATTTGCTGCTCGAAACCGACTGCCCGTATCTGGCGCCCGTTCCGCACCGTGGCAAACGCAACGAACCGGCCTACTTGCCCCTGATTGCGCAGCGAACCGCGGAGTTGTTGCAAAAGGACGTGGAGGAAGTTGTGGAAGCTACCACCCGCAACGCGAAAGCGCTGTTTAACCTCTAGGCCATGCGCGCCGTTCTTCCCGTCATCAGCATTCACACCGCCGCCAACGGCGACCCGGCCAACGCCTCCATCTTGGTGATCTACACGGGCGGCACCGTAGGCATGGCCTACAACAAGCACGGCGTGCTGGCCCCCATGCGCTTCAGCGAGGTCAATAAGCTTATGCCCGAGTTGCGCCATCTGCGCATGCGCGTATCGGTGCTGAGCCTGCCCGACCCCATCGATTCATCGAATGTGACGCCGACCAACTGGCTCATGATGGCCGCCATCATCCAGGAAAACTACGATCAGTACGACGGGTTTGTGGTGCTGCACGGTACTGATACCATGGCGTATTCGGCCTCGGCATTGGGGTATTTGCTGGAAAATCTGGCGAAGCCCGTGGTGTTTACGGGTGCCCAGGTGCCCGTTGGTCGCATTCGTACCGATGCGCGGCGCAACTTCATCACGGCCCTCGACATTGCCGCCGCCCGTCACCCCGATGGCACTGCGCGCGTACCAGAAGTAAGTCTGTTTTTCAACACGCTGCTACTGCGCGGAACTCGCGCCAAGAAAGTTGAAAGCCAGCATTTTGCAGCGTTTAAGAGCGAAAATCTGCCGCCGTTGGTGCGGGCCGGTATCAAGCTGGAATTCACCGACAGCCTGATTCGGCCGCTGCCCACCGAGCCGTTGCAGGTGCACACCCACCTCGACGACCACGTGACCATCCTGAAGCTGTTTCCCGGCATCACCGAGGCCGTGGTAAACTCGATTTTGGGCGTAAAAGGTTTGCGCGGCTGCATCCTCGAAACCTACGGCTCGGGCAACGCACCTACGCAGCCGTGGTTTTTGCGGTGCCTGGAAGTGGCACACAACCGGGGCGTGCACATCCTCAACGTGAGCCAGTGCGAGGAAGGCCGCGTAGAGCAGGGCCGCTACGAAACCAGCGCTTCTTTGCTCGCGCGAGGCGTATTGGGCGGCGACGACATCACCACGGAAGCTGCAATTACGAAGTTGATGTTTGTACTGGGCCTGGGCCGCAGCGCCGCCGAAACGGCTCGGCTCTTGACCAGCGACCTGCGCGGCGAGATCAGCGTGCTGTAACGAAGGTTGCGAATCTGGGAAAAGGAACGTTACTTTGCGCCCGATTCCTGACCCAGAGAGGTGTCCGAGTGGTCGAAGGAGCACGCCTGGAAAGTGTGTATGGGCCAAAAGCTCATCGTGGGTTCGAATCCCATCCTCTCTGCACACAAAAGAAAACCCGCTGCAAATCTTTATTTGCAGCGGGTTTTCTTTTGAGGAGTTCAGCGATAGGTCAAAAATATGTACGGCATTTTGCGCACTTAAAATGAACATTATTCCCCAGTTTCTCTGTTAATGTTTATTTAAATGAAACTTGCGCATTTAAAAAATACATTTCTGTGGTCTTGAAAAGAAATATATAATTCTAAAGCTCAATCTAATAGCTTAAAGTCTAAAAGTTGTAGGCTGTAATTCTTGGCTAGTTGAAACGGATTTACGTGTGATCTTTAATACCTACTACTTTAACAAATTTTTTTTATGACGGCAATCCCTAAGCAATATTTTAAGCCACTTACTGGCGTGCGAGCTATAGCTGCTTTTATGGTTTTCTTATGTCATTTTAGCCCTTATCCTCTCTTTACAAGCGACCCCTATTGGCGTGATTTTTTCGGGTATTTTCATGTCGGTGTTACTTTCTTCTTTACGCTCAGCGGTTTTCTCATTGCTTCACGGTATATAGACACGAGCGAATTAACGTGGAAATATTTTAAACAATACTTGCTTAATCGGTTTGCACGTATTTACCCAATTTATTTCTTGCTTACATTTATCCCTTTTATCTATCTTCTACGTTTCCCATTAGATGGTGCGGCCCCGGAAGTGCCCATCTGGATGAAGTACTTAGCAAACATTACGCTGCTTAAAGGTTTTTCTGCAACACTGTGGGGCTCAGGACTAGGACAGGCTTGGTCTCTCACAGTTGAGGAGTGTTTTTACTTATCGGCACCCATATTATTCTTTTTTCTGACAAAATTTCGTAGCCATCAATATCTTGTATTTTTGGCCAGTGGTGGAGTAGTGTTGAGTTTAGGGCTACTCCTTACACAGCTTTTCCACGGTAAGCCGTTAGGGCTGTTTGCTGACTACACTTTTCTATTCAGCTGGACATTTTTCGGGCGATTCACTGAGTTTTTTATTGGCGTGGCCTTGGCGATCTACCTCAAGCGTCATCCAGTACCTCACTTTAAGAATGATGGGCGTCTGACTTATGTAAGTGTTTTGTTTATATTTTTAATAATAGCTTTGTTAGCTGCCTTAAAGCATTACGTCAGCCTAGACCGTGAAACTATAACGGCTGTTTTGATAAATAATGTCGTTCTGCCTGTTTTTATTGCGTGTTTTTACTATGGCTTAATAGCTGAGAAGACTCGCATGGCGGCTTTGCTTGCAACGTCTACTGCGGACTTATTGGGGAAGAGTTCCTACGCTTTTTATCTCATTCATGCAGGCGTACTTAGTAGCGAAATTAGCATCCGATTGCACATGGCCCCTTTAGCGCACTATTTTGTACACCTTGGACTTTTGATAACGATATCAATCGCTCTCTACCGGTATGTTGAAGAGCCTCTGAACCAATTCATTCGCCACAGATTTTTGCCGGCAACTGTCAAGCATTCACATGGTCATCCTATAGCTGCTTTGTCTACACCTCATCCAACTTCTGCATCAGCTACACCAACCCGCTGAAGCAAAGCGATATCTCTCAAGTAATACTGAGCTTCTTATCACGTTTACAGTTTTCTATATAAAAAAAACGAAAATGTATATTCGTAAAAAAGCTCCGCATCTTCAATAGATGATGCGGAGCTTTTTTTATTGCTAATAACTATATCACTAACTTATAGCAACTCAATCCCCGTTATTTCGCGGAGCTTGGTGTATTGCTTCTTCTCAGGTTGATAAACTTCAATTTCCTGCCAGTTGATTCGGGCTTGCTTACCTTGCAGATTGCAGAGCAGCTAGTTTAGGCAGTATCTCTTCTGCGCCATCAAATTTGCTCAACCACACAAAATCGGCTTTTTCGGCTCTGTTGACGGTGAGTTGTAGCATAGCGAGCGCAGTGCCTCGCAAGCTGCCTAATTGCCCAACCGTTTGGCCGGTAGTGGCTACGGCAGAAGATGGGGAAGAGGATAGCATTCCCGCCAAAGTCAAATACGCCGGACAATCCTATGCCATCACGGCTCCGACCTCGGTTCCTATTTGGCGCATCTGATTTGCGTCGGAAAGAACATTGTCGCCATACAGGCGCTGAAGCTCCTTGATCTCTTTGCCCAAAATAGGGGTAAAGCACTGTACTAAAAGCTTGGTATACTGGTTTTTGGTAACGAAAGTCAGGTTCTGCTCTTAGATCTTCTTCTCCAAGACTACACAGGTAGAGGCGGCTAATTTCGCTTTGAATTCTTCTTTTGTTTGTTGCGCGTAAATGGGAGATACCGCCAAGTAGCCAGTCCACAGGAATGCTAAGGAGGAACGTAAAATCATATTTATACTGAAAATTTAGGGGTAATCGTACCGGTAAAGCTAACAAAGTTTTATGTATAAAATACAATTTAATATTTACCGAAGCGCATGAATTCCAGTAATTTCCTCAGGGTGTAGCCGACTTTCGGACGGCGGATCTGGGGCGTTTGCCAAGCTGTTCAGGAGTCGGGGAGCCACACGCCAGCACATCAGTGTGCCCCTCTGGCTGCCGGTTTCCTCGCAAACTATAACGAAGCCGGCCGGCCCCGGACACTGGCCGGCTTATCGGCACTGGTATGGTTTCGAAAAAGCCAGGTTCTGAACAGGCTTACCAAGTAACCGTAAAGTTCTATCGGACGAGATTTTGGCTTGGGCAAGCAAAATGCTAAAAGTCATTGCTATAGCAGCTGTCCGAATTCGCATCTGTCGCTGCGGATGGCGCTAAAATTTCTTGAAATTATTGTGAACCCCGTCGG
Source organism: Hymenobacter jejuensis (assembly GCF_006337165.1). Classification (NCBI taxonomy): domain Bacteria; kingdom Pseudomonadati; phylum Bacteroidota; class Cytophagia; order Cytophagales; family Hymenobacteraceae; genus Hymenobacter; species Hymenobacter jejuensis. The sequence goes on along the minus strand of NZ_CP040896.1, from coordinate 321,916 downwards.
CTTAAAGCAGGACGGTTCCGTATTATTGTATCAATCTAATTCAAGTTTTTATCAATTTAATTATAAAAAACTGGTAATATGCAAAAACGCTATTCCCTCACCACCGCCTTGGTGGCAGTGTTGCTGTTGTGTTCGCTAACCAGCTGCGAGGACATTTTAGAGCAATACTTCCCCCACGCCCCGGCACCCACACCTACCCCTACTTACCCGTCCCTGGGGCTGGATATTCCCTTTTATGCCTTGTCGGGCGGCACGCGGCTCGACGCCTATTCGACCAAGAATCCGGCCAGCCGGACGGCCTCGGTGGTGATATCGGGCTTGCAGCCGGGTGAAAAGCTGCTGGCTATGGATTTCCGGCCTGCTACGGGGCAGCTTTACGGGCTGGGTAGCACCAGTCGCTTATATGTACTTGACCAGCAGACCGGTACGGCCCGAGCTGTGGGCTCCGGTGCCTTCACCCCGGCCTTAGCAGGCAATTTGGTGGGCTTCGACTTCAACCCCACCGTCGACCGCATTCGGGTGGTGACGAGCACGGGCCAGAACCTACGTTTGCACCCGGTCACCGGCGCCGTAGTGGCTACCGACGGCCTGATTAACGGGGCCGAGGGCGCCACACTCACGGCCGTGGCGTATACCAATAGCCGGGCGGGCGCAGCCACCACCGAGCTCTACGCCATCAACACCCATGATCAACAGCTGTATCGGATTTCGTCGCCCAACGAGGGCACGCTGACGGCCGTAGGAGCGCTGGGCCTAAGCGTGACCGGCGACGGCGGCTTCGATATTGATGTCAAGACGGGCACGGCGCTGGGCTTATTTCCGGTAAACGGGCTGCCCACGCTGTTCTCGGTCGATTTGAAAACGGGCAAAGCCCAGCCGCTGGCCCAATATAGCGCCAGCCTCGGCTACACGGCCCTGGCCGTGCCGTCGCAGCCCGTTGCGTATACCGTGGATTCGTTTTTTGCGGGCAGAACGGGAGTGCTGATCTCACTGCGCATTTTCGATCCGACCAGCCTGCATACCCAGCCCGACCCAGCCGTGCCCGATGCCCCCGTGACCAAAACCCCTACAGGGTTGGCGGTGCCGGGCCAAGAGTACCTCGACGGCATCGATTTCCGGCCGGCTACGGGCCAATTGTATCTCCTGACCAGTCAGCACACCAGCCCCTACGTGTACCGCCTCTACACCCTTGATGCAGCCACGAGCGCGGCTACCTTAGTGGCCACAATGGGCCTTCCGCTAACCAGCGAAGTAGCCGCCTTTACCTTCAATCCCACTGAGGATCGGGTGCGCATCATCAGCTTCGAAGGGCAGAACATCCGGATGAACCCGACGGATGGCACCGTGGTGGTGGATGCGCCGCTGACCCCAGGCGGCTCGCCTTCCGTGACCGACGCCGCCTATGACAAGGACGCCAACCTCTACGTTGTTGGGCGCGACCAAAAGCTCTACCGGCAAACTTCGACAACCTCAGGCGCGCTGACACCAGTAGGAAGCCTGGGCGTCACCGATGCCGGCCTGACCAGCTTCTCCATTGGTCGCACCAACAATGCGGCCTACGCGTTCTTTACTGGCAACAGCGAAAGCCGGGTGCACAGCGTCAATTTGGCTACGGGGCAGGCTACGGCCCTCAGCGGGGCATTTGGCTTTACAGGCTACCTCAGCAGTGATATCGCGGTGGGCTTAGGCTTCTAACGCCTGGCTTTTTTTATTCTTACATACCACCGCCCCGGCGCATGCGCCGGGGCGGTGGTGTTTGCGGGAATACATAAAACCTGATTTTAAATACGTAAATAATTGATTATCAATTATTTACGTATTATCCATTTTCCTGCGCAACCCGATTATGCGGAGCGTAGCCCCCCGCTTCCGCCGCGCACTTGCCGTGGTGGGCAGTTCTACATCACGTACGGATGCTGTTGCTGCTCCAGGGGCAGGGCCAGAAAGGCGTCGATGCGGCCATGAATGCCGGCCACGATGTCGGCCAGGGGCATTTGCACGTCGTCGTCTTCGTAGAGCATTTCGCGCTCCTGCCCGTCGTAGACGTAGGCATGCGAACGGTACTGGTCGTCTTCAGCGCCGTATTCCTCAAAAATCAGGATGTGGAAGCCTTTGTAGAAGCTGTTGTGCTTGGCGGCGGCAGGGTTGTGTTCCATCACGTTGGTGGTTAGGGTTTTGCCTGTCGTCGGAAGATAGGCAAATCTGCCAACCCCGCAGAAAACAGCTAGCGTTAGTGCTAGAAAAACTCCCCTCCTTATTTTCAAGGAGGGGTTGGGGTGGTCAGCTAGAGCTAGAAAGCTAGAACTAGTCATCGTTCAACGCTTGGGCCAACCACCCCTAACCCCTCCTTAGCTAAGGAGGGGAACTAACTTTGTAGCTCTAGCTCTGACGTTTGAAGGGAGCCTTTTGCCTTTCTACTGACGAGTTGCAAGCCATTTGGATTCTTTACTAAACCAGGGACCGGATCAACCGTTACCTTTGGATGGCCGGCTGTACAAAAATCACAACGTTGTATTTTTGCGCGCTTTGATTGTCTCCCTACTTATTAAAGAACCTCCAACGGCTATGTTCCAAGTGCCGCCTGCCGTATTTGCTGCCTTTCCGATGCCGTGCTTGGTGCTGGCTGCAGAGGCGCCCGAGTATGCAGTCGTGGCTGTGAATGCCGCATTTGGTCGGCTGGTGCCGGGGGCGGAAGAAGCGCTGTTGCACGGCAGTGCTGCAGCCGCTTTTCCGGGGCCGAAGGAGCTGCTTGATGCTTCGTTGACGCAAGTAATTGCCACCAAACAGGCGCACACGCTCCCTGTGCAGGCATATCGGCAGCCAAGTACCGCGGCCCAGCCTGCAACCACCCGTTACGGCCGGCCAGAAAATACGCCGGTGCTCAACGAAGCGGGCGAGGTAGCCTATGTGCTGCACACCGTCGCCGACGTGCCTGTGCCGCCGCACGACGCGGGGCTGCCCGACCACCCGGAAGCCCTTATGGTCTTTGACCTGGCCGGCATTGCCCGGCGGGCCAACGACCGGCTAGAGCAGCTCACGCAGTTGCCCAATGAGGCCTTGCTCGGTCAGCACTTTTCGCATTTCATCGCCCCCGACGACCGTGAGCGGGTAGCAGAGCACTTCCGGCGAGCGGCCCAGGGCCAACCCCAGCACTACGTTGCGGAAAGCAGCCCGGCAGCGGGGCGTCGCCTGCAATTGCGCCTCATGAACCTGCCTCAGCTCGTAGACGGCGAAATTGTGGGCGTATATGCCATTGCCCAGGACATTACAAAGCGCTGGGAAACCAACCAGGCCATAATCGAACGGGAGCATCGGTTCCGGGTGGCCTTCGATTCGATTGCCGACGTGATTTTTATTCTGGACGTTCACCCGGATGGTGGCTACAGCTTCAACAACGTCAACCGGGCTTTTGTGGCCACAACGGGCTTGCCCGTAGAGCAGGTGGTAGGGCGAAACGTCGCAGAGATTATTCCGGAGCCGGCGCTGCAAATGGTGCTGGGCAACTACGCCGAAGCCATCCGGAGCCGCCAGCGCGTCATGTGGGAGGAAACCTCGGACTACCCTTCGGGCCAAATAACGGGCGAGGTCAGCGTGACGCCCGTCTTCGACGACAACGGCCGCTGTAGCCAGCTGATCGGCATCGTGCACGACCTGACCGCCCAACGGCAAGCCGACGCTCGCCAGAAGAAAATGGCGCAAGAGATGTTTAGGCAAAACTCTGATTTGCAGCAGTTTACCTACATCGTATCGCACAACCTGCGAGCGCCATTGGCCAACGCCAAAGGATTTGCTTCGCTGCTAACCCGCGTCGATAAGGATTCGGAGGTGTTCAGCACGTCGCTCACGAACCTGCAAACCAGCCTGCAACAGCTCGACGGCATTATGCAGGACGTCACGGATATTCTCTCCATCCGCGACAAGCAAAAGGCGTTCGGAAAGCCCGAAACCGTGTCGTTGGCCGCTGCCTGCCAGCAAGCCTGCCGGAGCTTGGAAAAGGCCCTGCAGGAAAGTCACGGCACGGTCAACATGGCCATCTCCGAGGATCTGCTGCTGCAAGGCAACCGGGCGTATCTGTACAGCATTTTTTACAATCTGCTGTCCAATGCCATCAAGTACCGCGCCGCCGAGCGCCCGTTGGTGGTCGACATTGAGGCCCATGCCGAGGGCGCAAGCCTTGCCCTGACCATTGCCGACAACGGCCTGGGGTTTGAGCAGGGACCAAGCGACAAGGATGTGTTTCAGCTCTACCAGCGGTTCCATACCGGGCCGGAAGGTCGGGGGATTGGCCTTTTTTTAGTGAAAGCTCACGTAGAAGCAATGGGCGGGATCATCGAGGTCCGGAGCCAGGTAAATCAAGGAAGCTGCTTTACCATTCGCTTCAATTAACTAGCAGATGCATACGTATTTGATCGACGATGACGAAATAGGGGTTTATCTGACGGAGCAGCTGCTGCGTCTGGAAAACTTCTCGGATACGATTTCTACTTTTTTCTCCGCCCAAGAGGCCCTTGGCGCCCTCCAACGGCGGCTGCCGGCGGCCGTGCCCCAGGTGATTTTCCTGGACCTGAACATGCCCGGTATGGACGGTTGGGAATTTCTGGAGGCCCTGGCCCCCTACGAAAAGCAGCTGGCCGGCCGGTGCCGCATCTACATCCTGACATCGTCGCTGGCACTGGCGGATACTGCTAAAGCCAAAGAATACTCTCTGGTATCGGGCCTGCTCCACAAACCCATCGACGGTGCAGAGCTCAGCGCCATTCGGGCGCAAATCGTAGATGACGAAGGGTGAGCGTACCTAGGCTACCGCACCAACACTAGTTTGGTGGCTTTCTTTTAAGTAATTGACTATGAAATATTTACAAAAAAGGCCGCTGATTACAGCGGCCTTTTTTAGTGGGCTATCTTACCAGAACCAGCTTCGTGGTCTGGACTTTGGAGCGGGTGGTCAGGCGGGCAATGTAGATTCCTTGGGCGAGCGTTCGTCCCTGTACCACGTAGCGGTAGAGCTGGCCGGCTTGTGCCGTGCCCTGGCCCAGAGTAGCAACCCGTGCACCACGCAAATCATAGACTTCCAACAAGAACGGCTCTTCCTGCGTGAGGGAGAAGGTCAGCGCCGTTTGGTCTCGGAAGGGCGTGGGCGCCGCTTGTAGCGCGGTGGCTTCCTCAGCGGCTGGAATGCGGATGGGGTTTAGCTCGGAGATGAGATGATTCGTCACTTCGAAAACAGCATTGGCACCTGGCCCGGTGGCTTGTCCTCCAAATGTGAACACCTTGATCGGGCCGGTCACAGCTCCCTCCGGCACAGTGACATCAATTCTGGTATCACTGTTACTATCAATGTACGCTCTTACTAATCCGCCTGCTGGACCAGTGAAAACAACTCCAGCGTCGCGAAGGCTAGTACCGATGATACTAACATGCCTGCCCACAGGTCCTCTAAGCGGAGTGATATGATAAACGATGGGATCTGTAATGATGAAGTTACCATCACTTCTCGCCGTTCCACCGCGTGTGTGGACAGTGATTTTACCGGTAGTGGTTCCGATTGCGACCTTCGCGACAATAGTATTAATATTAAATACTAAGAAATCTTCTGCAGGTGTGCCGTCGAATTTTACCTCATCGGCTTCAAACAGGTTTAGCCCCGATATCGTAACCCCTTGTCCAATAGGGCCTTGCTGAGGGGTGAAACCGGTAATGACAGGTCTGGGATTATTTACGGTGAATACGGGCGCACTAGTAATCGTTACGCCAGCGGTGCGCACTGAAATTCGACCCGTTGTCGCTCCTGCGGGCACCCCGACTGTAATTTGAGTGAGGCTGTTCACTATGCAGGGGGTTGTAACGGGCGGTCCGCCATGCGGCCCTGCGGTGCCTTCAAAAGTCACTGTTGCTCCATTGGTAAATCCGTCTCCTGTAATTATTACTGTAGTTCCCCTTGGGCCGGAAGTAGGCGTAAAAGAGGTGAAGGCTACTACCAGGAACGGAGGGCTGGTAGCTGTACCGGTGGCAGGAACGGTTACTTTAATTGGGCCACTGGTAGCGCCGACAGGTACTCGGGCCAGTATCTGGGTGTCGTTGACGACAAAGGAGTTAGTGGCCGGAACATTGTTAAAACTTACTGCCGTCGCCCCGGTGAAACCGGTTCCCGTAATGGTCACCTGGGTACCAACAAGGCCGGCAGCGGGCGCAACTGTAGTAATGACAGGCGGCGCCTGGACAACCGTGATCGTGACCTGCTCCTCATCAGTGGCCTCGCCATCCGATACCTTCACGGAGAAGGTGTAAGAGGTTGGGCTAGGCGGAGAGGGCGCCAGCTGACTGGAAGCGGTAAGTTGCCCGGCGGCCTGGCGTTGGCTCAGGCTCGGGGTCCAGGTGAAGACCCCGCTGGTAGAGCCAATGGAAGCGCCTAATGGGGCCCCTGCCAGCGAGAAGGTCAACGGTTGGGCCGGCACATCGGCATCGGTGGCCGTCGCCGTAAAGGTATACGGCGCTAACCTGGGGATGACAGCCGAGAGCGGCACGCCCGATAACACCGGCGCCACGTTGGCTTCCGTGACATGGAGGATCACGGATTTGAAGGCAAAGTGGCCTTCGTCAAAGGTGTCTCCACCGGTGTCGGTTACCTTTACGTAAAATGTATAGGTGCCCGGGCCCTGGGCTTCATTTGGCGTCCAGCTAAACACGCCCGTCGCGGGATGGATGCTGGCCCCGGGTGGACCATTGACCAATAAGAACGTCAGGGTTTGGGCCGGCACATCGGCATCGGTGGCCGTCGCCGTGAAGGTGTACAGGACTAATTCCGGAATGGTAACTTCGGTCGGTACCCCCGCTAATTCCGGGGCCTGGTTCACTTCCGTCACCGTGATGGCCACGGGCTTTTCGTCGGCCGCTTGCCCGTCCGATACGTGCACGACGAAGGAATAAGAGCCGGGACCCTGGGCTTCCGTGGGCGTCCAGGTCACCACGCCGGTGGCGGCATTAATAAGGGCGCCTGCCGGCGGGTCCACCAGACTGAAGGTCAAGGGGTCACCGTCCGCATCGGTCGCGGAGGCCGTAAAGCTAGTGGGGGCTAACTCGGGAATGCTTTGGGCCGGGATGGACGCTAAAACGGGCGGGTGATTTTCGGAAACGTTGAGAACGTTCAGCGTAATGAATTGACTGACCGCCGACAATCCGTTATCCGATACATACACATAAAAGGAGTAACTCTGGCCTGCTTGCGCTGCGGTCGGCGTCCAGCTAAACACGCCGCTGCCAGGGTCGATGCTGGCGCCCACTGGCTGGCCGCTTACGCTAAAGGTCAACGGCTGCCTGGGGATGTCCGGGTCGGAGGCAGATGCCGTAAAATGGTAGGGAACGAGGGCCGGTATCGTGACGGGCGACGGGATAGGCGCTAGCACCGGGGCTGCGTTTACCTCTGTTACATTAATTACGTACTTGAGGGTGACTGTGCTTCCATCGCGTACAAGCGTTCCGATCACAGTGAAGGGATAGGTGCCCGGGCCTTGCGCTTCCGTCGGCGTCCAGACAAAGCGACTGGAGAGCGGATCAAGAGATGCCCCGTCGGGCAGGTCGGTGGAAGAAAAGGTTATAACCGACGGACCTGGTCCGGGGCAGAACGTACAAAAGGAGAACTCGGCCAATTCCGGAATGATAATGGGGGTTCCTTGTGCCGATACCGTGCTGGCCAACAGCACCAGGAGCCATGTGGAGAAAAACCCGCGAACGTTTTTCTTTATTCTGAGCCCCAGTTGGCGGTTAGCAGCCGCGAGAAAATGTAGTAAACAATAGTGCATGATAACCAACGAAGAAGATGGGAGATTAGGGCCTCTATGGGCTCTTCTTGCGTAGCAGGGCACGGGAAGGAACCACGTCCTTTCGTGCTGACCAAGCCGCCGTCGTTCGGAGACCTAGAATGGAGAGAAAAGGAAGATCGGCGAAGGTCTATATTGCTAATCTCCAGCGCAATACTTAATTTAAGTATCTGTATATCAAGGAATTATATTTTTTAAAGAAAATAGGAGTACTAAGGCCGAGCTCACTGACTAGCACAGTCACAGCAGTGGAAGCAACGGAAATGGGTGTGCGCAGCGCCGGGCGGGTTGGTAGCTAGAAGCCAGAAAACTGAGCGATGGAAAAAATCCCGTGTGCGCATTGGCAGGCAGTGAGTAAGCTGGCCAAACTCTATCAAAAGGATGTGCTCAGCGCACCGTTAGACCCCTATGACTGCCTGTTGCGGCGCGATCCGCTGCTGGAGAAGATCTTCGCGTTGGCCGACTACGGCGTTGCCATTTTCGACGCCAGCAAGGCCAGCTACATCTACATAAGCGAGAGTTTAGAACACATGCTGAGCTACCGCGCAGATGCCTTTCGGGCGGGTGGACTGGCCTTTGCCTTTTCCATCGTGCACCCCGACGATGTGCTGGCGGTCGTGCAGATTTTAGAGAAGGAGCTTGACTTTCTCCAGACCTTGCCCGTTGATCAACGCTTGGAACACCGCTCCAGCTACGACTACCGCTTTCGCCGGGCCGATGGCACCTACATTCGGGTATTGCAACGCAACACCGTGCTCGCTCTGGATGCCGATGGCCGTTTGCTGCACCGCCTGATCGTCCTGACCGATATCTCCCACCTGAAGAAAGACGACAGCCGCATCCTCAACCTGAATACCGAGCGCGATTTTGGTAATGCCTACACTTACAACACGGTCGAGCATACCATTGTCAAAGACAACTTTCCTAGTAAAAGGGAGTTGCAAGTTTTAAAGCTGTTGGGCGCTGGACGTACCAGCAAGCAAATTGCCACCGAACTAGCGATCAGCGTGCATACAGTGGAAACGCATCGGCGCAACATGCTGGCGAAAGCCAACGTGAAGGATACCTCCAAACTGGTGAGCCTGGCCTTGGCTTCCGGGCTAATCTGACCAGAAACAGATACCGAAAGGGTCCCTTGAACACACAAAACGCCTCCCGTTGCAGAGCAGCGGGAGGCGTTTTGTGTGTTGTCTCATACTAAATTGGTTTACAAGAGTTTATCAATCGATACAGGTAAGTCGCGGACGCGCTTGCCCGTAGCATGATACACGGCGTTAGTCACGGCGGCCGCCACCCCCAAGAAGCCGATTTCGCCGATTCCTTTCACGCCCAAGGGGTTCACGATGTCGTCGTGCTCTTCGACCAGCACCACGTCAATGTCGTGAATATCAGCCATTACCGGAATGTGGTATTCGGCGAAGTTGTGGTTCATGTAGCGGCCAATGTTGTGGTCCATTACCGACTCCTCCATCAGGGCCATGCTGATGCCCCAAACCACCGAGCCCAGCACTTGGCTGCGAGCGGTTTTGGGGTTGAGAATGCGGCCGGCGGCCACGGCGTTCACCACGCGGGTAACGTGCACGGTGCCAAGGTCCTCGTCGACTTTCACCTCCACAAAAACAGCGTTGTGCGAGTGCATCGAGTAAGGCATTTGCTTCACCTTGTTGGGCGCAGCGCTCGATTCCGCCTCTACTTTCGACTCGCCGCTGGTTTGCAGCACCTCGCGGATGTCCACCGTTTGGGTGATGTCGTCGTTGCGCCGAATCTGGCCGTCGACAAACTGAACGTCTTCAAAAGCAACGCCTTTCAACGGAGAGTCGTCCATTTTCTGGGCCAGCTTGAGGACCTTCTTAGCCACCTCGTCGCAGGTGGCTTTCACGGCGGAGCCCACGGAAGCCGCCGTCCAGGAGCCGCCCTGCACGGGCGCCGCCGGCAAGGTGGTGTCGCCCAGCACGAACGTAACCGCCTCCAGCGGTAGGCCCAGCGTTTCGGCCGCAATCTGGGTCATGATGGTGTAGGTGCCCGTGCCGATGTCGTTGCTGGCACTGCTCACCGTGAGGTGGCCGTCGGCGGTGAGGCTGGCTTTGGCAGCGGCTTTTTGCTGGCTGGCATCCCAGCAGCCACCGGCCATGCCGTAGCCAATCAGCAGGTTGCCTTCGCGCATAGAACGCGGCTCGGGCGTGCGCTTTTCCCAGCCAAATTTGGCCGCGCCCTGGTGGTAGCATTCGCGCAATTTCTTGCTGGAGAAGGGTTTGTCTTCGTTTTGGTCGCGCTCGGCGTAGTTGAGCAGGCGAAATTCTACCGGGTCGCGGCCGGCTTTGTACGCCAGCTCGTCGAGGGCACATTCGAGGGCAAAAAAGCCCGTGGCGGCCCCCGGCGCCCGCATATCGATGGGCGTGTACGCATCGATTTTGGCGAGCTCATAGTCGAGCTTCACGTTTTCGCACTGGTAGAGCAGTCCCGACCAGTTGACGACTACTTCGGTAAAGTCTTCAAAATGAGATGTTTCTGCAAGTGCCTTGTGCTGAATGGATTGCAGCGTGCCTTTGTCGTCGGCGGCTAGCTTGAGGGTTTGGAGCGTATGCGGCCGATGCCCAAAGCTGAACATCTGCTGGCGCGTGAGCGACACCCGCACCGAATGCTTCAGCTCCAACGCTGCTAACACGGCCATAAAGACTTGGTACTGAGGCCGCAGGCCCGAGCCAAACCCGCCGCCCGTATACTTCGAGATTACGCGTGCCTCGTCGGTGCTGAGCCCGAATATTTTGGTGAGGTACTGCTGCACGTTCATTGCCCCCTGAGTTTTGTCGAAGATCTTCATCTTCTTCCCGTCGCCCAGCCACTCAACCGTGGTGGCGAAGTTCTCCATGGGGTTGTTGTGCTGGGCCAGATGTATGTACTCGCCTTCGTGCTGGTGCGGGGCTTTCTGATATGCCTCCTCGGGGTTGCCGCGCGGCTTGGGCGGCGGCACAAAGCCGGTTTTGCCCTTGCCGGGTTCGTAGCCTTCGTCGCGCTTGGCTTCGAGGTTGGTAGAGTGCTCTTCGACCTCGTATTCTATCTCCAGAATAGAGGCCGCGTAGCGGGCCAGCTCAAAGGTTTCGGCCACCACCAAGGCCACGGGCTGCTGGCTGAACAGGATGTTGGGTTCGTGCAGAGGGCGAAACGGCGAGCCGCCGGGCGCTACATCATCCTTGTAATTTCGGTCGAACCAAGCCAGCGAGGGTACATTTTCGTGCGAAAAAACCTGAATGACGCCCGGCAAGTCGAGCACCGGCTGCGCATTGATTTTCGTGATTTTGCCCTTGGTAACGGGGCTGCTTACCACGTGGCCATAATACAGGTCGGGCACGTTGAACTCGGCGGCGTATTTGGCCGCGCCGGTTACTTTGGTGGGTCCGTCGACGCGGCTGGTGGGTTTGCCAATATAGCCGGTGCCCAGGTCGATAACGGGCGGATTTGAAATAGGATGGCTCATGGATTGGAATTCATAAATGCGTTATCATCAACCGGTTGCGACATTTCGGTGGCTTGCTTGAGCGCCCGCACAATGGCGCGCTTGGCCAGCTCAATCTTAAACGTGTTGGAGCCGTAGCCTTGAGCGCCTTCCAGGACCTTCGCCGCCGCTCGCGCAAATGTTTCTACCGTGGTGGGCTGGCCTTTCAGCAGGGCTTCGGCGGCGGTGTCGCGCCAGGGTTTGTGGGCTACCCCGCCCAGCGCCAAGCGAGCTTCCGTGATGGTATTGCCGTCCAGCTCCAAGGCCGCAGCGACCGATACCAGCGCAAACGCATAGCTCGTGCGGTCGCGGAGTTTCAGGTAGCTGAAATTTTTGGAAAAGCCGTTTTTGGGCAAATCAAGGCCCGTAATCAGCTCGCCTTTTTTCAGGTTGTTGTCGATGTCGGGCGTGTCGCCGGGCAGGCGGTGGAAATCGGCAAACGGAATGGTGCGCTCGCCCTCCGGGCCGCTCACGCGGACTACCGCTTCGAGGGCCGCCAAAGCCACACACATGTCGGAAGGGTGGGTGGCAATGCACGACTCACTCGTGCCCAAAATGGCATGAATGCGGTTGTAGCCATTAATGGCCGAGCAACCCGAGCCGGGCTCGCGTTTGTTGCAGGGCGTGGCCAAGTCATAGAAGTAATAGCAGCGCGTGCGCTGCATCAGGTTGCCGCCGTTAGTGGCCATGTTGCGCAACTGCGGCGAAGCGCCGGCCAAAATGGCCTGGCTGAGCAACGGGTAGCGTTTTTCTACTTCGGGGTGGTAGGCAGTGTCGGCGTTGGTAGCCAGGGCACCCAGCCGTAGGCCGCCTTCCGGAGTGTTGTCAATTGAGGCTAACGGCAGCTTTTTGAGCCCTACTAAGTGCGTAGGGCGCGCCACGTTTTCCTTCATCAAATCGATGAGGTTGGTGCCGCCGCCAATGTAAGCGGAGCCGTCGTGGGAGGTCTTTTCCTGCACGGCCGCCTCGACGCCCGTTGCTTGCGTGAAAGTAAAGCTGTTCATCGCGTACCGTTTTGAGCGTGAATCACTTCCTCTACGGCCGTGAGAATGTTGGAATAGGCGCCGCAGCGGCACAGGTTGCCGCTCATCAACTCCCGGATTTCCGCGGTGGTCTTGGCCCGGCCTTCGTTGATCAGCCCCTGGGCCGAGCAAATCTGGCCGGGGGTGCAGTAGCCGCATTGGAAGGCATCGTGGTCGATGAAGGCCTGCTGTAACGGGTGTAGATTTTCCTCCGTGCCCAGTCCCTCAATGGTCTGGATCTCGCAGCCCTCCTGCATCACCGCCAAACTGAGGCAGGAGTTGATGCGCTTGCCATCAACCAGCACCGTGCAGGCGCCGCACTGGCCGTGGTCGCAGCCTTTTTTGGTGCCCGTCAGGTCGAGGTATTCGCGCAGGGCATCGAGCAGGGTGGTCCACGGGGCGATGTGGAGGGTATGGTCCTGGCCGTTGACGTGCAGCGTCACGGGTTGGGCCGGGGCCACGGCCGCAACCGGCGGACTCAGCGGTTTTTGGATGTAGTGGGTACTCATACTTGCGTAGTTGATGAAGAAAAACAAGGGCAGCCCAGCGTTTTGGGTAGAAGCCTGAACTCGTAATGGACGGTTTGACCTCTGTTTACGGCGATTGGACTTGTTATATAAGTATTTGATTATCAATAATTTGCAAATATGCTTATCAACGCATTGTGTGATACGACGGCATGCCGCTGGCAGCTCCCGGCTGGGGAATAGGCATTAAGTGCGATCAGGAAAAGGGAAGAAACGTGCGCTGAATCTAGCTGCTGTCGCAGATGACCAACTCTCTACATCAAATCGCTCCGGAGCCCGACAGCAGCCAATCAGAACAATACGGGCTGCCGAAACGATAAGTTTTCTTCTGAACGGCTGACGGTCAAACTTGGCCGCTTCTTGATTAGCAGCGAGTCTGTCGCTCGTTTTGGCTGGGTTGGGCACCGCGCGAGGCTGCTTGGAGGCGAGCCTTGTTTTTTGTATCTTTTGTTAGCGGTAAGCTATTAAAAAGCTGGCAAGCAACACGTTGTGGCATCGGGTTCGTCACAGGTGGCGAGCACCAGATGCTGCCACGCGCGGCGGGCCTCCATACAATTGGGTCATGTCTACTTCGATGCTTTCCGGTGCTTTGTGGAAGTCCACAGTGTGCGTTGGCCTTTTATGGCTGGCCGTGAGTTGCAACAACCGGCAGCAACTTGCCCATACGCCCGTTCCGCCTGCGATGCAGCCTGCCAGCGTAACTCAGTGCGCGCCCTCTCTGACCGTGGACGCCGCTTGGTATGCCTCGGGTCAGCACGCGCCCAAGCTGCCGGGTCTGGCGGGCATTACCTTCCCCATTTCTTCGCAAAACCCAGCCGCTGTGGCGTATTTTCGGCAGGGTATGATGCTGGCTTATGGGTTTAACCACGCCGAAGCCGCGCGCTCGTTTTACGAGGCCACCCGCCAAGATTCGACCTGCGCCATGTGCTACTGGGGCTTTGCTTACGTGCTGGGCCCCAACTATAACGCTGGCATGGAGCCCGACAACTTCAGCCGCGCCTACCGCGCCGTGCAGACAGCCCAACGGCTGGCTGTCCGCGCTACGCCCCGGGAGCAGGCGGTGATTGCGGCCTTGGCCAAGCGGTATCCCGCGGCGCCCGTTACCGATCGGTCGGAATACGACCGGGCCTACGCGGCTGCCCTCAAAACTGTATACCAGCAATACCCCGACGACCCCGATATCGGGGCCATGTACGCCGAGGCCCTGATGGATTTGCACCCCTGGGACATCTGGCAGAAAAACGGGCAGGCGCAACCCTGGACGGCCGAAATCGTGGGCACGTTGGAGCAGGTAATCCGGCGAAGCCCCAATCATGCCGGGGCCAATCATTTTTACATTCATGCCACCGAGGCCTCGGCCCACCCCGAAGCGGCCGACAAAAGCGCGCAGCTCCTGACCACCCTGGTGCCGGGAGCGGGGCACTTATTGCACATGCCTTCACATACTTACATCCGGACCGGGGCGTACCACCAAGGCACCGTAGCCAACCAGCGGGCGCTGGAGGCCGATAGCAGCTACACGGCCGCCTGCCATGCCCAGGGTGCGTATCCGTTGGGGTATTATCCGCACAATTACCATTTCCTGACGGCTACGGCTACCCTGGAAGGCAACCGCAAACTGGCGCTGGAAGGCGCGGCCAAACTTGCGGCCTATGCCAACAAGCCGCTCATGCGCCATCCCATGCTGGGGCCTTCGCTTCAGCACTTCTACACCACGCCCTACAACGTGGCCGTAAAGTTTGGGCGCTGGGATGAGGTGTTGGCCATGAAAAACTTCGACACCACCATGGTGTACCCGGAGGCCATCCGGCACTATGCTCGGGGCATGGCCTGGGTCGGCAAAAAGAACCTCAGCAACGCGAAGCAGGAGCTGGCCAAGCTGCGCGTTCTGGGCCGTGATACTGCCCTGAAAGCCATTCTGTTCGGCATCAACCCGATGAACGCCCTGACGGAAATCGCCCAACGGGAGCTGGATGGGGCTATTTTATCTCAGGAAGGCAAGTATCCGCAAAGCATTGCCGTGCTACGCGAAGCCGCCGCTTTGGAAGACCAACTCAAATACAACGAGCCGCCCGACTGGTTTTTTTCGGTGCGGCACCAGTTGGGCGCCGTGCTGCTGGCGGCTAAGAAGTATAATGAAGCCGTGGAAGTGTACCAGCAGGACTTGGCGCGGCTGCCCCACAACGGCTGGGCGCTGTCGGGGCTTTACAAGGCGTATTTAGCGCTGGGCAACACGGCCAAAGCCCAGCAAACCAAGCGTGAACTAGATCAAGCCTGGCAGTGGGCTGATACTCAATTAGTTGCTTCGGTGGTCAAATAATGAAATACCTAGCCGCAAACACTGCCAGTGTTGATTGCATCGCAGCAGCCCAGCCGTCGGCCCAAGGCCTAAGTGCGCAATTCTCCAAACTAGATCAATGGAGATAGCCGTCTACCTCAATCGGGAGTGCGGACAGACAATCCATTGGATATAAGACCTTTGCTGGTGGCTATGGCAGGGAGCGTAGGTGTGGACAGCCTTGAAATGTTGCCGCCTAAGCGTTAGGCGGCGCTCCAGCCTCCGTCCAGCGGCATTGCGATGCCCGTGATTGTAGCCGCCTCATCAGAAGCCAGAAACAAGGCCGTTTGAGCAATCAGCTCGATGGGAATGAAGTCTTTGATGGCCTGCTTTTCCAGCATGACTTTCGCAATCACCTCTTCCTCCGATAGATGGTGCGCCTTGGCCTGATCCGCGATTTGCTTCTCCACCAACGGCGTCCGGACGTAGCCTGGGCAGATGGTATTGGCGGTAATGCCTAGCGGGGCTCCTTCCAGCGCCAGGGTTTTGGTAAAGCCCACAATGCCGTGTTTAGCAGCCACATAGGCGCTCTTGAAAGGCGACGCAAACAAGCCGTGGGCCGAGGCAATGTTGATGATGCGCCCGAAGCGCTGCTCCTTCATGGAGGGCCACGCCGCCTTGGTGATGTGAAAAGCCGCCGTCAGGTTGATGGCAATGATGGCATCCCACTTGTCTTCCGGAAACTCCTCGACGGGCGCAACGTGCTGAATGCCTGCGTTGTTGATGACTACCTGAAGGCTGCCAAACGTTGTCAGCGCCTCTGCTACCATGGTCCGGATGGCGGCGGGGTCCATCATGTTGGCGGGCGAAAACAAGTGCTTAACGCCGTGCTGCTGCGCCACTTGCTGGGCGATATCGGCGCCGTTGGGCTCCAACCCGTTGAAGACAATGTTGTAGCCTTTGGCCGCGAAAGCCTTGGCAATGCCTAATCCGATGCCGCTGGTGCTGCCGGTTATTAACGCCGTTTTAGTCATAAACAGATTGGTGAGCGTGCACTTGAGACGCGCGATGAAGGTCTTATTTTGAGTGCCGATGCCTAAGCGAGAAACTCCGTTATGGCCTGCACTATTTCCTGGGCACCTTGCCCGTAAAGCATCGTTTGGTGGTTGCCCCATACTTCGCGGTATTGGCCGTGCGGGAGCATGGCAACCGTTTCCTCCGCAAATTCCCTTGGTAGCAGGGGTGCACCGAGGGCGTAGTTTTGGGTGCCGTTGAGCAGCAGCGCCGGTTGCTGAACCGCTTGAATGTACTCGGTCCAGGGCTCCGCGAATACGCCTTGCGTGAGGCATTCGGCGATGTTTTCGGGCCGGGAGCGTGGCGTTACGGAGCCATCGGCATTCGTCTGAACATCGGCTTGGTAGTAGGCTTCCATGCTTTCGTCCCAGATGGTGAGGTAGGGCGCCTGCCGGGCCTGGGCCAAGTATTCGGCAAAGGAGGAAGTGGTTTTGCCCAGCCGGCCCATCGTCGGGACGAGCATCTCGCGGGTTTGCGGGTGCAGACGGGCAGCGGCATCGAGCAGTACCAGCTTGTCAACGCGGGCCGGGAAATGGTAGGCGAGATAAAGGCTCAGCAAGGCCCCGAAGGAATGCCCCACTAGCTCCGCTTTGTCTAGTTGCAGTGCATCGAGCAGCCCTATGATGTCTTGGGCGTGTTCGGCCATGCTGTAGCCGGTAGCCGGTTTGTCGCTCAGGCCGCGCCCCCGCAAGTCAACGGCAAGTATTCGCCGCGTCGTGGTTAAGCCTGCCTGAATTAAGCCCTCAAAGGCATAGGCATTGGCCGTGAGGCCGTGCAGCAGCACCAGCGGCGGCTCCGGACCCGGATAGTCGAGGTAGTGCAGGCGGATGCCGTTGGTGTGCAGAAACTGGGATTTCATGGGCAAATAGTGGAAAACCAACACTTAGGGTGGAAAGTGGTATGCGGAAAATTCACCCCAGCGCACGGCCAAATTTTAGGGCCAGGAAGGCCTGTAGCAGCTGCTTTTAGCGGTGAAGGTTGGGATAATAATACGGGTTGCCAGGAAGATGAAGATGCGTTTTTCTCAAGCAGATTCGGCTGCGCTGCGAAAGTCAAGGGAAGTTTTAATTGTGATAAGTATTTGATATACAAATAGTTGTGAATACGGGCTTTGCTTCGTCTGCTTTAAGTCCACCCGCAGTTTATTTTTCGGCCTGAGCAGAGCCGTAACGGCCCGGGTACTTTCAGGTGGACTATCAATGCCACCATGCAAAGACTTCAAGATAAAGTCGTGATTATCACCGGCGGGGCCAGCGGAATTGGCCGGGCCGCCAGCCTTCGGTTTGCGGGGGAGGGGGCCACCGTCGTCATCTGGGACGTGAATGCGGAAAAGGCCGAAAGCACCCGCGTCGAAATCGAGGCTCAGGGTGGCAAGGCCGAAGTTGCGATAGTCGATACCACCAACGCCGAGCAAGTAGAAGCCGCCGCCCAAGCGGCGCAGCAGCAATTTGGGCGCCTCGACGTGCTCATCAACAACGCGGGCATCACGTGGGATTCGACCCTGAAGAAGATGACCTTGCAGCAATGGCAGCAGGTGCTAGACGTGAACCTGACCGGCGTGTTTAATTGCACCAAAGCCGTGGCGCCTTTCATGGAAGCCCAACAGTCGGGGCGCATCATCAATACGGCCTCGGTGGTGGGGCTCTACGGCAACTTTGGGCAAGCCAATTATGCGGCCACCAAAGCCGGGCTGATCGGGCTGACCAAAACGCTGGCCAAGGAACTAGGTAAGTACAACATCACCGTCAATGCCGTGGCGCCGGGCTTTGTGGCCACGGAAATGATCGGGACCATCCCCGAAAAAGTCATCGATAGGATGAAAGAACGCACACCGCTTCGGCGGCTGGGCAAGCCCGAAGACATCGCCAATGCTTACCTGTTTCTGGCGTCGGAAGAAGCCAGTTTCGTGAGCGGTGCGGTGCTGAGTGTCGACGGAGCCGTTACGATTTAAGGGTATGGCCAGAAAAGCACTCATCGCCAGCACCGGCTCCTACGCCCCATCCAGAGTGGTTTCCAACGCCGATCTGAGCAACCTGCTGGGCGAAGACGTGGACGCCTGGCTACAGGAAAACCTCAGCATCAAGAGCCGGCGGTGGTGCAGCGACTCCGAATCCGTGGCGGATTTGTGCGAGCGGGCAGCGCGGGTGGCCCTGGAAAGGGCGGAAGTAAAGGCCGATGAGCTGGACCTCATCATTGTTGCCACCGACACTCCCGAATACATTTCTCCGTCGACTTCGTCCATTTTGCAGCATCGCTTGGGCGCAACCAAGGCAGGCACCTTCGACCTGAATTCGGCCTGCGCTGGCTTCGTGACGGCGCTGGACGTGGCAGCCAAATACATCATGGCCGACCCGCGCTACAAGCAGGTATTGGTTATCGGCGGGTACGCCATGAGCAAGTACCTGGATTTGGAGGATAAAAAAACCGTCACCCTGTTTGCCGACGGCGCCGGGGCCGTGCTGCTTACGGCGGCCGAGGGCGGCGAGCGGGGCTTTCTGACCAGCCTCCTGCACACCGAAGGGCAATACCATTCGTGGATGGGCATTTATGCCGGGGCCACGCACCAGCCGCTCACGGCGGAAGTGCTCGAAAAGAAAGACCACAAGCTCAAGTTTGTGCAGCGCTTCCCGAAAGAAATCAACCCCGATGTCTGGACCCGGATGGCCACGGAAATGGCCCTCGCTATCGGCGTGTCGCCGGTCGAGGTTGACCACTACGTGATGACCCAACTCAACATCAACGCCATCCACGAAACCCTCGATCGGTTGGGCGTTGATCGTTGCCGGGCGCCCGTGATTATGGAGCGCTTCGGCTACACCGGCTCGGCGGCCATCCCGATGGCGCTCGACGATGCTGTCAGCAAAGGCAAAATCAAGAAAAACGACCTGCTCTTTCTGATCGGTTCGGGTGGCGGTCTGGCCTTCGCCGGTGCGGCATTTCGATTTTAGGTAAGTACCTAATAATTAATAACTTATATAGTAACGATTTAGGGAGACGATACTTCGCGTCTGTCGTTGCTGATGTCGTTTGTGGCGAACAGCCAATTTAGCAGTCGTTCAATCAAACAACGTCAGACGCGAAGTGTCGCGTCTCTACAGCGTTCTCACCTGACCCACGCACCCACCATGAATGGAATAGCCTCTTCTCAGACCATCACAGCGACCGCGATCCTGCTGTTGGTATATGCCGGGCTGACGTTGTTTTTCGTTGTGCGCGGAGCGCGCCGCACGGGCAGCATGGCGGATTATGCCGTGGGGTCCGTCAACTTTTCGCCCGTGGCGGTGGGGTTGTCGCTGGCGGCTTCCATGACCAGCGCGGCCACGTTTATCATCAACCCCGGCTTCGTGGCGCTCTACGGACTCAGCGGCGTGCTGTCGTTCGGAATCGTGATGCCGCTGGCCGCTTTTGTCTCACTGATTGTGCTCACCAAAGGCTTCCGCAAGCACGGCCAGACCGTCAAAGCCCTTACCATGGCACAATGGATGGGTTCGCGCTACCAAAGCCCTTTCCTGACGCGGTATTTCGCGGTGCTGTCGCTGTTGCTGATCACCTTCATCGTCCTGATTTGCGTGGGCATTACCCGCGTGCTAAGTCAGGCCCTGGATGTGCAGCCGGTGTACGTGCTGGTGGGCCTGGTGGTGTTTGTGTTTGGCTACATGATGTTTGGCGGAGCCAACTCGATGGTCTATACCAACACGTTGCAAGTAGGCTTGAAGCTAGTGGTGGCGGTCGTGTTGTTAGGTTCCGGCTACCGGCATTTTAGCGAGGGCGTGCACGGTTTTCTGGCGAAACTGTCGGCCATTGATCCGGCGCTGGTACATTCCGTCAACCCGCAGAGCTACTTTTTCCGCGATTACTTCGAGATCATCTTCTGCCAGATCATCGTGGGCATAGCCATTGTGTGCCAACCTCATACCATCACCAAATCTCTGCTGCTCAAAAGCGACAAGGACGTGAACCGCTACCTGCTGACGGCCGTGGTGGTGCTCACGCTGTTTTTTATGGTGGTTTTCACGGGCCTGTACGCCCGCCTGGCTTTCCCCAACCTGATGGTAAATGGCCAAGCCCTCAAGATGGACGCCATTATTCCGGCCTACGTGCTGAGCGAATTTCCCGTGTACCTCACTTTGCTCGTGGTTTTGGGCTTGGCGGCCTCGGGTATTTCGACGCTCGAAGGCCTGATCCAATCGCTGTCCACTACCATCACTGCCGACCTCATCCGGCCCGCCGTCGGCGAGAAGTTCTTCAGCGGCCAAACCGGCCACCGGCGCGAAATCATCATCAACCGCTCCGTGATTGTGCTGCTGGCGGTGGTTTCTATCTTGTTGTCTTACAATCAGATAACGCATCCTAATCTGAGCGTGGCGGTATTCGCTCAGAATGGCGTGTATGCTTATTTCGCCGCGGCTTTCATCCCGGTTTTCTTCGGGATTCTTTTCAAAGATGCGCCGCGCATGGCCGTGGTGGCGGCTTCCATCGTGGCGATAGGGGTGCACTTCACGGTGTATTACGCCGAGCTGACGCCCTACATGCACGCCCCGGTGAAAAACCCCGGCGTCCCGGCTGCGCTGGCTATTCTGTCGTCGGCTTTGGTGGGGTCGGTGCTCTTCATTATCCTGCGGAGGAACAAGCAAAACGAGCCGGTCTACTCCGGGCGCTCACCCTCCGCCATGCATGCGTTGGCCGATGATCGCATGCCGTAAAGGTAAGTTGGCTGGAAAGCATGGATCATGTATAAATTTGATAATCAATAACTTGTAAATAAGCTGCTTTGAGTCCTATGTACACCAAAGATTGGATAGCAAAGTGGGCGGTTTACTCTCCGGCGAAAGTGGCGCTCAAGGAGCTCGATACCGGCCGCACACTCACCTACGCCGAGCTGAACCATGAGGCCAACCACCTGGCCGCCGAACTAACTCAGCGCCAAGGCATTCGCAAAGGCGACCGGGTGATGGTCATTGCGGAGTACTCGCTGGAATACGTGGCGCTGTTCGTGGCCGCCCAGAAAACGGGCTTCATTCTGGTGCCCGTCAATTACCGCTTGGCGGTGACAGAAATCGACTACCTGGTCGGCAATTGCCAGCCTCGTTTGCTGTTGTACGAAGAGCAGTTTCAGGAGAAAGCGTTGCAGCTCAGCAGGCTGCCGGAGATCGAGCAGGTGTGGCCGCTTCAGCGGCTGAACGACTTGTGCCATGAGGCCCTCGAACAGTATTCCGAGCTAGGTTTTGACGCGCAGGAAATAGCCGAGGACGACCCGATTTTCATCCTCTACACTTCGGGCACCACCGGCTTTCCCAAGGGCGCATTGTATACCCACAAAATGCTGCTTTGGAACAGCCTCAACACCACGATGAGTCTGGCCCTGACGCCCGCCGACAGCACCATTGTCTGCACGCCGCCTTTCCATACCGGCGGCTGGAACGTGCTGCTCACGCCCTTGCTGCATCGGGGCGGCACGGTGGGGTTTGTGAAGAAATTTCAGCCCGACCGCCTGCTCCAACTCCTGGCCCAGGAGCGCACCGACCTCTTTATGGGCGTGCCGACCATGCTGAAAATGATGATGGACAGCCCTGAGTTTGCCACCGCCGATCTGAGTGCGCTGCGCTACATCATTGTGGGCGGCGAGGCATTGCCTTTGACAGTGATTCAGGCGTGGCACTGGCGCGGCATCAAGATTCGGCAAGGGTTCGGGCTCACGGAAGTTGGCCCCAATCTTTTCTCGCTGCACCAAGACGATGCCGAGCAGAAAATCGGCTCCATTGGGCGGCCCAATTTCTATGTCGATATCAAGCTCATCGACGAGGAAGGCCAGGAAGTAGCACCCGGCGAGGTAGGGGAGTTGTGCCTGCGCGGCCCCAACGTAATGCCCGGCTACTGGAACGACCCTGAGGCCACCGCCAAAGCCCTGCTCAACGGCTGGTTTCGTACCGGCGACCTGCTTCGGGCCGACGCTGAAGGCTACCTCTACGTCATGGACCGCATCAAGAACATGTACATCTCCGGCGGCGAAAATGTGTACCCGGCTGAGATAGAGCGCTTTCTGCTGACGTTTCCCGGCGTGTCAGAAGCAGCCGTGATTGGGGTGCCCGATGAGAAGTGGGGAGAGGTCGGCAAGGCCTTCATCGTGACCAAAGGCATCGAGGTATCGGCAGAGGCCGTGCAGAGCTATTGCTGCGCCAATCTGGCCCGGTTCAAAGTCCCGAAATATGTGGAATTGGTGGCCGAATTGCCCAAAAGCGACACCGGCAAAATCAATAAAAAGGTGTTGAAAGCAAGCGTATGAAAAAGACCCTGCTCCTCAACCGATTTCTGTTTGCCGTTGCCATTGTCCTCTTAGCCAGCTACAAAGCCATGAGTTTCCAGACGGAAGAAGTGCCCATGCGCAAGGTGATCGGGTCCTACGGGCTGCCTGAACACACCCTGACCCTCGCCAACTCGATGGAAGTGGCTTATGTAGATGCCGGCAAAGGGCCCCATACGCTCATTTTCATTCACGGGCTATCGAGCTACGTGCGGGCTTGGGAACGCACCATTCCTGAGCTGAGCAAGTCGGCGCGGTGCATTGCCCTGGACTTGCCGGGCTATGGCAAATCGTCGAAAGGCGCGTACCCCGGCACCATGGATTTCTATGCGGATGTCGTGCTCCAACTCATCCACCAACTGCACCTCAAAAACGTGGTCTTGGTGGGACACTCTATGGGCGGACAAATTGCCCTGACCGCGGCCCTGAAGTCACCGGCTGACGTCCGAAAACTGGTGCTGGTGTCGCCGGCCGGCTTCGAGACGTTTACCGAGCCGGAAAAGCAGCAGTTGCGCAACTTCTACACCGTGTCGTCGATCGAGAAAACGCCTGAGGCTCAGGTGCGCATGAACTTCAAATACAACTTCTACGCGATGCCAACCGACGTAGAGCTGTGGATCAAGGAGCGCCTGGCCATGATGGCCTGCGACGATTTTAAGCAGTATGCCCAAACGGTGGTCAACAGCATGTCCGGCATGCTCGATGGCCCCGTTTTCGACCGGCTCAGCCAGGTACAGCAACCCACGCTGGTAGTGTTCGGTGCCGAAGATTTTCTGATTCCCAACCGGGCACTGCATCCTACGCTCACTACCGCAATGGTAGCGGCCGCCGGAGTTGGCAAACTACCCCACGCCGAGCAGGTATTGTTGCCGCAAGCCGGGCACTTTGCGCACTATGAAAAAGCGCCGGAGTTCAACCAAAAAGTGCGCGAGTTTATCAGATAATGAGGTTAGACACGGGGCTGTAATCTTCATGCTAATAGGAAAAAGCATAGCCAAACGGCTATGCTTTTTTTCTAACTTGGGAAGGCATCAAACTAGGATTATGCCCTTTATTCCAACCCCGGTATCATGAAAAAGAAGCTCGGAAAATTCGGGGATTTTGCGGGCGATATTCTGCCGCATGAAATCGCATATCTGATTCAGGTGCAGCAGTTTCAGGACGCTCAAAATTTGGAGATCCTGCAAACGATTGAATACAACTGCCACCATCCGCGCACGCCCGTAGCGTTCCGTGCTGGCATCGACAAGCGCAAGTATTCCAACCTGAAACAATGGATCGGGCAGCGCCTCGACAGCATCGACGTGGACAAGCACCTGGTGTATCTCAACGAGATGGATCAGAAGATCATGACCGATTCCATTTCGCCCGTTGAGGAAAAGGTGCTTTTGCAGGCCATTGCCCGCTACCACAAGCCCGATTTCTACTTCATGAAGTTCTATGAGCTCACGCTCAGCTACCGGCACTTCCTGCTTATTCGGATGCGCTACAAAGACCATCAGACAGTAACCAACTTCATTGAGCAGCAGCGCCTGAACTACGCCAAGAGCAAGGAAATCAACCAGAAGCTGCACGACGCAACGGTAGACATCATCAGCCAATACGCCCAGAACACCACCGAAAGCCGCCAGTGGGAGCAATGGCTGCTCGATACGTTTTACGACGAAACCCTCGACGGCCTGAACCGCTATTTCGCCGTGGTGCGGCTTACGTTTTTGTACTTCAACTACTCGCTCTTCGACAAGCTCAAGGAGGTGTACAATGCCCTCGACGAAATGCTTAAGCAGGGGGCTTTCTATTCGCGGCGCATTCTCTTTAATTATTACGCCAACTGCGTGTTGCTGCACTCCAAGTTCGACGTGTTGCAGCAGGCCGAAGAATACGGCTATCTGTCTATCAAACAGAAGAATACCGATCATCTGTCTTACCTCAATAATTACAGCGCGATCCTGTTGCGGCAGGGCAAAATCCACGAAGCGTTGGCCTTGATGAAGCAGTCGTTTTCTTCGCTGCGGCACACCAACAACCTGCGGAATAAAATCGGGTTTATGGCCTTTTACATCAAATGCCTGAACCTGAACGGGCAGCCCGCCGACGGCGAAAAAATGGCCGACAGCTTCCTGCGCGACAACTGCAAGGAGCTGCTCGCCGACCGCTGGCACATCTTTTTCGTGGCCTACTTTCAGGCCTTGGTGATGCAGGAAAAATACGATAAGCTGCTGAAAGCCTGCCGGAAGCACCACCTGCTGCAAAAGGAGGCCCAGTACCGCTCGCGGCCCAATTATCTGCCCACGTTGCAGTGGTATTACCACCTGAGCCAATACGTGGAAAACGAAATCGGCGACGACCAGCTCGTGGAGTTGATGGTGAGCTCCGGCCGGCCCCATTTCGGCAACCCGCACAAGGAAAAGCTGCTTCTGGACTTGCTAAACGAGGTCAAATCGCTCATTCCGCATTTGTGCGGACGAATAAAGTCAATGCTTTGTGAAGTTAATATAAGTACTTGATATATAGATACTTATATGCAAGTTGAGTAGCGGGAGCCGGTTAAGTCCACCTTTCTTTTTTGAGGGCTGGAAATGCACTCGGTTGGGGGTGTCTGTAGATTCATCCATTCCCTCCCAAAAACCGACCTGTATGGCTACCAGACTTTTACTAATCCTCCTTTTTGCGACCAACACGCTGCTGGCGCTTGCCCAAAGCGGCGGGATCCGCGGCCGGATTACCGATGCGGCCACTGGCGAATCGCTGGCTGGGGTAAACGTGATCTTATCGGGCACCAACCGCGGCACGGCCACCGGTTCGGGAGGCGAATTTGAGCTGACCGGACTGGCGCCGGGGTCCCACAACATCCGGTTTTCCTTCATCGGCTATCAGGCTCCGGCCCAAACAGTTACGGTCGGCAACGACATCGTGGACCTGGGCACCATCCCCTTGCAGCAAAGCGCCGTGATGGCGGGTGAAGTGGTGGTTTCGGCTTCGCGGCGGCCCGAAAAGCTGACCGAGGCTCCGGCTACCATCAGCGTGATTAACTCGCGCAATATCAACGAGTTGCCCTCTTTCAACGTGGGTGAGCTCATTGCCCGGCAAAAAGGCGTCGACTACATCCGGACCGGCGTGCTGGGTACGGGCCTGAACGTGCGCGGCTTCAACAGCGCGTTCAACCCCAAAAACCTGCAAATGAACGACGCCCGCCTCTCGACGCTCATCGCGACGGGCCTGCCCCTGGGGCCGCTCACGAGCGTGGTGAAAGAGGACATTGAGCGCATCGAAATCATTCTGGGGCCTTCGGCGGCGCTTTATGGCCCCAATGCGCACAACGGCTTGGTGAACACGATCAGCAAAGATCCGCGCACCTCACAGGGCACGACGGTGGCGTTGGGCCTGGGCAACCAGCGCGTGTTCTCGGCGCGGTTTCGGCATGCCCAAGTGCTGAGCCCGAAGTGGGCATTCAAGGTCACGGGCGAATACACGAGAGGCCAGGATTTCAAGTACGTAGACACGGTTTACTACACCAACACCGCCTTCAAGCCCGCCAAATTTCACGCCGCCCCGGAGATTGATCTGAACCGCAATTTCAACTCCCTGCACGGCGAGGCGGCGGTGTATTACAGCCTCAATGAGAAGTCGGACGTGATTGTGTCGTACGGCGGCAACCAGTCGAATTTCCTGGCTCAAACCAATGCGGGCCGCAACCAGATCAAAGATTGGCAGGTGCATTATTTGCACGCCCGCTACGTGTCGCCGCGGGTGTTTGCCCAGGTTTATCACACCTGGAGCAACACCGACAACACCTACGCCATCAACCAGCGCACGCAGAACTACCTGAGCTTCAAGGATGCCGGGTTCAGCGAAGAAGAAGCTCGCCGCCGCTCCTACGAAGAGCAATGGTTTGGCACCACTACCACGTCAGGTGTTGCGCTGAAGCGCGGCGCAGTGTTTAAAGACAACTCACGCCGCCTCAACGCCGAGATTCAGTACAACAACTCATGGCAGGGCTTTGACGTGATTGTGGGCTCGCAGTATCAGCGCGATATGGCCAATAGCCGTCATTCGTATCTGTTTGATAGTCAAGGCAATATAATTATCAACCAGATCGGCGTGTATGCTCAGGTTGAAAAGAAAATTTTTGGCGACGTGAAAGCCATTGCAGCGGCCCGCGCCGACAAGCACGAGCTGTACGGCTTCAACTTCATTCCGAAAGCCGGGTTGGTGTGGAACAAAAACGAGCAGTCGGTGCGCCTGACTTACGGCAAAGGCATTGCGGCGCCCACCATTCTTAACCTCGACGGCTATCTGTTTGGGGGTCTGCTGATTGGCAACGGCGAAGGCTACACGCTCAGCGACGGCACCAAGATCGACAAGCTGCAAGTCGAAACCATTAACTCGGTGGAAGTGGGCTACAAAGGCAAAATCACGCCTAAGTTTTACTTCGACGCCAACGCGTACTACAACACCTCCGAAAACTTCCTGAGCCCGGCCATCAACATCGCTACCCAAGGCCGAAAAGTGACCCAGCGCGGCAATACGCCCCTTTCGGAGGTGGTACCCGGCACGCCCGAATCAGGCGCTGCCACGTTGCTGACCTACGTGAACTTTGGCAAGGTAAACACCTACGGCGCCGACTTTGGGGCGACGTATTACCTGACCAACGCTTTCAACTTAGTGCTGAACTACTCTTATTTCGGTTACGATCTTGATAAGAACGACAAGCGCAACGACGGCAACAAGGATGGTAAAGTGCAGACTCAGATCGACTTACCCATCAACACCCCGTCGAACAAAGCCAGCTTCGCCGTGAATTACAGCGGCAAGAAGTTCTTCGGGTCGGTGTTTACGCGCTGGGTGCAGGAGTATGATTTCTTTTCGGGCATCAACGTTGCCGCGGCGGCCAACACGGAGCTGGGCATCAAGGAAAACGCTCGCTACGGCCGCACCTGGAACTACGGCCCGCTCGGCGGCTTCACCAACGTAGACGTGAGCGCGGGTTACCACGTCAACAGCTACCTCACGGCTTCGGCGCAGGTCGTCAACCTGTTCGATTCGAAGGTGCGCGAATTTGTCGCCTCGCCGTTCATCGGCCGCCTGTATTCGGTGGAACTGAAAGTGAACTTGCCTGCCATTCACAAGCAGTAATCTTCGTTGCTGAGCATACAAAAAGAGGCCATGACGCACCGTCATGGCCTCTTTTGTGCGTTTGGATTACTTGGGTTTAACGCTCTCCGCGGCAAGTTTTTGATAATACGGCGGTTTGTCCGCGCGCGGTTTTTGATGGGCACTTATGGTGGCAGAAGTACCCAAAGTTCCTCTGATGATCTGCACCAAGCCCGTGGGGTACACGCCAAGCAGAATCAGGAGCAGGGCCAGACCTACCATCGTGCCCATGCTGGTCAGGTAAACGGGGTGGGCCAAGATGGGCTGCGGCTCACTCGCGGTTTCCGTTTCGGGCTGCTGAAACATGACGGCGATGATCTGGATGTAGTAATACAGGCCGATTACGCTGTTGACGACCAAGATTACGACTGGCAGCCAAAGCTGACTGTTGATGCCGGCCGCCAGCACGTAGAATTTGCCCACAAAACCCGCCGTGAGCGGAATGCCAGCCAGCGAAAGCAGCATCGCCGTAAAGATGGCCGCAATCCAGGGGCGACGCCAGAGCAAGCCGCGGTAGTCGGAGAGCAGCTCCGCATCGCGCTCAGAATCAGAGAGAACGACAATGACGCCGAACGCGCCCACGCTGGTGATGAAGTAAGCCGCCAGGTAAAACGTGACCGCTTCCACGCCCAGTTGGTCGCCGGCCAGAAAGGCCACCAGCAGGTAGCCCAGGTGCGCAATGGATGAGTAAGCCAGAATGCGCTTGACGTTTTGTTGACGCAGAGCCAGCAGGTTGCCGGCAAACATGGAAGCAATGGCGATTACGGTGAAAATCAGCACCAAAGCTGGGTAACGGTAGCCGTCGGCCTGCATAAAAAACCGAATCAGCAGGCCCAGCATGCCGCCCTTCGACACGGTGGCAATGAACGCCGTGACCGGCGCGGGCGCCCCTTCGTACACGTCGGGCGTCCACATATGAAACGGCACAACGCCCAGCTTAAAGCCAACGCCAATAATCATCATGCCGAGGCCCGTTAGCAGCAAAACCGGCAGTTTCGGCACGTTTGCCAAGAACTCCGCAAGGCCCGCAAACGCCATCGTGCCGGTGCTGGCGTACACCAGCGCCATGCCGAACAGCAGGAACGCCGAGGAGAACGCCGCCAGAATCAGGTACTTCACGCCGGCTTCGTCGGAGCGCTCGCGGGTGCGTAGGTAAGCGATCAGGCCATAGAGCGACACGCTCAGAATTTCCAGCCCCAAGAACAAGCCCACAAAATGTTGGCTAATCACCAATACGCACGCGCCTAACGTGCTCAATATCAATAAGATATAATACTCTTCTTTTCGCTCTTCCCGCTGCTCAAAGTAAGTATAGGACAACACGCTGATTACCAACGCAGTAAGCAAAATCAGCCCCAAGTACAGCAAGGCAAAGCCATCGATCACGAACAGCGGCCGGATGAGGTAATGGGTAACCGAGCGGAGCCAGAACAGCGAAGCGAAAGCACCGGCCAGCGCCAGCACCGTCACCCCGTAAATAATCCGGTGGTTCCGCCGCACGGCGATGATGAGCATGATCACCAGCGTGGCCAAAGTCAGGATGAGCAGCGGCAGCAGATGGAAGAAATCGTTCTGGCTCATAATCAGCTGCTTATAGTTTGCGAAGGGCGAGGGAGTCGGCGGAGGCAACGGGCAGTGTGGCTTGCTGCCCCGCCACTTGCGGGGCGGTGGGCGGCGCCTGGTAAGCCTTTAGCTGCTGATTGATAGCGGGTTGGGCGGTGTTCAGGATGGGCTGCGGGTTGAGGCCCAGCCACAAAATCAGCAGCACCAGGGGCACGGCAATCAGCATTTCGCGCGGGTTCAGGTCGGGTAGAAGGATGCTGGGCTGCACCGGACCCAGAAATACCCGCTGCATCAGCCACAGCGAATAGGCCGTGGCCAGCACCAGACCGCAGGCGGCCAGCACCGTTAGGGTGGGGTTGGCCTGCCACGCCCCAACCAGCGTCAGAAATTCCGCAATGAAGTTGCCCAGGCCCGGCAAGCCCAGCGAAGCCATCACGAACACCAGCGCAATAACGCCCATGCGGGGGGCCGGCGCCCAGAAGCCGCCCATGCGGTTGATGTCGCGGGTGTGGAGGCGTTGGTAGAGAAAGCCCGAGATAATAAACAGCGCGCCGGTGCTCAGGCCGTGCGTAATCATCTGCATCACAACGCCTTGCAGCGCCCACGCATTGAACGCAAACACGCCCAGCACCACAAACCCCATGTGGCTGACGCTGGTGTAGGCCACCAGCCGCTTGAGGTCGGTTTGGGAGTAGGCCAGCATGGCCCCGTACAGAATGCCCACCACACCCAGCAGCATGCCCCAGGGCGCAAACTCCTGGGCAGCAATCGGAAACAGCGGTAATACAAACCGCAGCAGCCCATACGCCCCGGTTTTCAGCAGCAGCCCCGCCAAAATCACGCTGCCGGCCGTGGGCGCTTCGGAGTGGGCGTCGGGGAGCCACGAATGGAACGGCACCACGGGCAGCTTCACCAGGAAAGCAGCCAGAAACCCGAACATCACCAAGCGTTCGGCCTGAATGGTCATGGGCGTATCGAGAAGGCCGAAATAGCCGAACGTATAGATGCCCGTTGCGTTGCCGTGCAGGAAGTATAAACCCAAGATAGCCAGCAACATAAGCAGCCCGCTGGCCTGTGTAAACAGGAAAAATTTATAGGCTGCGTAGTTGCGGTTGGCGTGCCCCCAAATGCCGATCAGGAAGTACATCGGGATCAGCATGACCTCCCAGAAAAAGTAAAACAGAAACAAGTCCATGGTGAGGAACACGCCGGTGATGCCCGCCAGCACCCAAAGCAGGTTGAAGTGGAAAAAGCCCACCCGGCTCGTGATTTCGCGCCAGGAAATCAGTACGGCCAGCAGCCCCAGGAAAAAGGTAAGCAATAGCATCAGCAAGCTCAGACCGTCGAGGGCAAAGCTCAGACTCACACCGAATTGCGGAATCCAGGGCCGCTCCAGCCGGATCAACCACGGCGAATTGGCATCCGCCATGCCCAGGTTGTCGCCCCACATCCAGAGCGTCAGGATAAAGTCGATCAGGACCACCGCGAGGGCGATCCAGCGGGGCAGGCGCTCGCTCCACCGCTGTGAGAGCCATGCCAGCAGCCCTCCTACCATCAACACCACAATCAGCCAGACCAGTATCATAGCAGAATACTTAGGGTGAGAATAGCCGCCGCGCCTAACGCAATGCCTGTTAAGTAGTTGCGTAATACGCCGTTTTGCGTCTGGGCCAGTAGTCCGTGCAGCGACTGGGCGAGGTCGGTGAGCAGGGTGTAGAACCGATCGATGACGTCGCGGCGGTTGAGGTTGGCCAGAAACACGTAGGGCCGCACCAGCAGCGCATCGTAGAGCGCATCAAAACCCCAGCCCGCGTGCCAGAACCGGTGCAGCGCCATCGCCGGACCGGAGCGCTCCAGGCTTTGCACCAGCGCTGGGCTTTTCAAGTAGAATACATAGGCCACGTAGATGCCGCTCAGCGAAACCGCCGCCGCTACCAGCTGCATAATCCACTCCAGCTCATCGTAGTTGGGCTTGACCACAACATCGGGCAAAACCGGACGCAAGAAGTTGGAAAACAGCGTGAACTGGGCCAGGTTGTGCGGCAGCTCGATAAAGCCGCCCACCAGCGAAAGCACGGCCAGCACCACCAGCGGCAGCGTCATCCGGGAGCCGGGATAATGGACGATGGGCGTTTTGCTTTCGCCGAAAAAGGTGATGAACACCATCCGAAACGTGTACACCGACGTGATAAACGCGCCCACCAGCGCCGCTGCGTAAAGACCCAAGCTGCCGCGCTCGCCGGCGAAACTCAGCCACAAAATCTGGTCTTTGCTGTAGAAGCCTGCGGTCACCAAGGGCAAAGCGGCCAGTGACGCCGAACCGATCAGGAAGGTCCAGAACACGACGGGCATCTTGTGGCGCAGTCCGCCCATGCGCGTCATGTCGTGCTCGTGGTGCAGGGCCTGAATGACGACCCCGGCGCCCAGAAACAGCAGCGCTTTGAAGAAGGCATGAATCATGAAATGGAAGATGCCTGCCGACCACGCCCCCAAGCCCAATGCCAGAAACATGTACCCAATCTGGCTGATGGTGGAGTAAGCCAGCACGCGCTTTAAGTCGTTCTGAGTGAGGGCGCTACAGCCGGCAATCAGCAGGGTAAGCGCCCCGATAACGGCCACCGTGGCCTGTGCCACCGGGGCCAGCTCAAACACAACGTGCATGCGCGTAATCAGGTAGACGCCCGCCGTGACCATCGTGGCCGCGTGAATCAGCGCCGACACCGGCGACGGACCGGCCATGGCATCGGGCAGCCACGTTTGCAGCGGCAGCTGCGCCGATTTGCCCACCGCGCCGCCCAGCAGCAACAGCGCCACCGTCAGCGCCACGGGCGAGCCCACGGGCCACACCTGCGCGGCCTGCTCCGCGATTTGCTGAATGTGCAGCGTGCCGAACTGCTGAAACAGCATAAACAGCCCGATCATCATGGCCGTGTCGCCGACGCGCGTGACGATGAAGGCTTTGCGGGCCGCGTAGCCGTTTGCGGGGTTTTTGTACCAGAACCCGATGAGCAGGTTGCTGCACAGGCCCACGCCTTCCCAGCCTAGGTATAGCAGCAGCAGGTTGTCGGCGAGCACCAACACCAGCATGGCGCCCACAAACAGGTTCATGCAAGCGAAAAAGCGGCTAAAGTCCTCATCATCAGCCATAAACTCGGTGGAGTAGAGGTGGATGAGAAAGCCCACGAAGGTGATAACCAGCACAAATACCAGCGAAAGTGCATCCAGATGAAGGGCAATGGACGGACTAAAGCCGGCCACGTCAAACCAGTTCCAGAGCACCTGATGGTAGAAGGTCGGGTTGGGCCGGGCCGTGCTGAATTCCAGGGCCACGGCAATCGCCGCCACGGCCGAAAGCCCGATGCTGCCGGCGCCAATGACAGCGGCGACGGCCCGCGACAGGCGCGGCCCGGCCAGGAGGAGCACAATTGCGCCGGCGAACGGGAAGGCGAGAATCAACCACAGGTAGTGTGCCATAGCGTTATCCTCTCATTAGATTGGCAGCATCGCTGTCGAGGGTTTTGAGGCGGTGATAGATCTGGAGGATAAGTGCCAGTCCGACAGACACTTCTGCAGCGGCCATGGTCAGGATGAAGATGAACATGACCTGCCCATCGGGCTGGGCCCAATGCGAGCCGGCCACGATAAACGCCAGGCCCGCGGCGTTGAGCATGATCTCCACGGAGATGAGCATGAAGATGATGTTGCGGCGAATCAGGACGCTGATCAGCCCGAGCATAAACAGGATGCCGGCCAGCAGCAACCCGGATTCCATCGAGACGGGGTTCATGCGGCGGCCTCCTGTTCCAAAAAGCGGTGAATAACTTTTTTCTTCTGCCGGCCCAGATGATACGCGCCCACAATGCCGGCCATCAGCAGCATGCCGCTCAGCTCGACGCCCAGCACGTAGGGCCCGTACAGCGACAGGCCCACGGCTTTGGCATCGACGGCCCGCACGGCGGAAGCGGCTGTGTTGTCGGTGGTTACGATGTAGATCAGCTCGCCAAAGAGCACCAGGCAAAGAATCGCCGGCCCGACCCAGACGCCGGGCGTTAGCCATTGTTTTTCGTGCTGCACGTCCTCGTAAGTGAGGTTCAGCATCATGATCACGAAGATGATCAGCACCACGATGGCGCCCGCGTAAATGATGATTTCCAGGGCGGCCATAAACGGCGCCCCGAGCGTGAAAAACACCACCGAGATCGCCAGAAACGACACCACCAGGTAGAGCAGCGCGTGGATCAGGTTGTAGCAGGTAATTACCAGCAGGGTAGCCGCTACTGCCACGGCCGCCGCAACGTAGAAAGTTAATTCCATGATAGTCAGGGGATTAAGCTTTTGATGTCGATGGGCTCGCGTTCGTTCTCGGCTTCGCCTTTGTCTTTGCCACCGATGGCCATGCCGGCGACGCGGTAGTAGTTGTAGCCGGGGTACTTGCCCTGTCCGTTGATGAGCAGGTCCTTTTTCTCGTACACCAGATTCTGACGGTTGTACTCGCCCATCTCGAAGTCGGGGATGAGCTGGATGGCGTAAGTGGGGCAGGCTTCTTCGCAGAAGCCGCAGAAAATGCAGCGCGAAAAGTTGATGCGGAAAAACTCCGGGTAGCGCCTACCGGTCTCATCCTGAGTGGCTTGCAGCGAGATGCAATCGACGGGGCAGGCGGCCGCGCAGAGGTAGCAGCCCACGCAGCGTTCGCCCATATCGGGGTCGCGCGTGAGCACGATGCGGCCCCGCCACCGCGTCGAAAGCGGCGCTTTCTCTTCGGGGTACTGGATGGTTTCGCGCTTGTGAAACGCATGCAGAAACGTAAGCCACATACTGCGCAGAAGACTGAACATGGTCGCGGGGCTTTGAGGTGAGGTTAGAGAATAGGCAAGAGTAACTTCACTCACGTCTGTCATCCTGAGCAGAGCGAAGGACCCTATCACCGTTGCTGACGCCTGCTGTTCAGGCGTGATAAGGTCCTTCGCTCTGCTCAGGATGACAAGTGTGTTGTTTAGTAACTATTTGTTAATCAAAACAATAGCTGCCGTCACCATCAGGTTCAGCAGCGTGAGGGGGAGCAGGATTTTCCAGCCGTATTCCATGAGCTGGTCGTAACGGGGGCGAGGCATGGAGGCCCGAAGCAGGATGAATAGGCTGATAAACACGAAAGTTTTGAGCACGAACCACACCATCGGGGGCAGGAACGCCGGGCCGAGCCAGCCGCCGAAATACAGCGTCACGACGAGGCAGGAAATCAGGGTGATGCCCATGTATTCGCCGATGAAGAACATGCCGAACTTCATGCCCGAATACTCGGAGTGAAAGCCCGCGATCAGCTCGCTTTCTGCCTCCGGGATGTCGAAGGGCAGGCGGTGGGTTTCGGCGACGCCGGCAATCAGGAAGATGACAAAACCCACGAATTGCGGGATCACGTACCACATGCCGCGCTGGGCTTCCACGATTTCGCGCAGGTTGAACGAGCCGCTGAGCAGCACCACGCCCATCAACGCGAGACCCATAAACACTTCATAGGAAATCATTTGCGCTGCGCCGCGCATGGCGCCCAGCAGGGCGTATTTGTTGTCAGAGGCCCAGCCGCCCAGGATGATGCTGTAGGCACCCATCGACGACATAGCCAGGAAAAACAGCAGCCCGATGTTGAGGTCGGCGACCACCACGCCGGGGGCAAACGGGATGATTACAAAGCCCATCAGCACCGACACCACCACGATGGCAGGCGCCAGCACAAACACGGGCTTGTCGGCAAAGGGCGGAATCCAGTCTTCCTTGAAAAACAGCTTGATCGTGTCCACGAGCACGATAAACAGGCCAAATGGCCCCGCGCGGTTCGGGCCGTAGCGGTCCTGCCAGAGCGCCAGCATGCGGCGTTCCATCCAGATCAGTCCGGCGGCTACGTTGAGCACCGCGAACAGCACCCCGCCGACAATCAGTAGGTAACTTGGGCTTGCTGTTTCCATTGTAAATCGCTGTTTAAGATGGCCCAGGCAGGTAATTCGGCATAAGGAACGCCCGGCAAACCGACCGGCAAACCGGCCGTGCCGCTCGGGAAATCGGGGCTAATCCGGACCGGCAGCCGGTAGGCCTGGCCGCTGACGTTGAACTCCAGCGGCTCGCCCACGGCGAGTTTCATAGCCAGCGCATCATCGGCATTGAGCACCACGTAGGGCGACGGGGCGCGCTCGTGGATGCCGGGCGCGTGCATGCTCAGCTCTTCCGAGCCGAAAGTATGGTGCACCGGCAGCAGGAGCAGATGCCCGGCCAGCGGTTGGAACTCCTCGGGCGCGCTGGCGAAAAACGCCTCGGCGGCTTGGGCGGCCGGCTCGATCAGGCGCACGCCGGGGTCGCCGCCGTGCAGGTGCCCTCCGATTTCCTGCTGGTACTTGTTGGTCGACTGAATGGAGTTCCAGCCCGGCGCCCAGAAAAACGGGATCATGGAAGCGGGCGGCTCGCCGCGGTAGCCTTCCATGGTGTAAGACATGGCCGAATCAGGATCTTCCGGCGGCTTGGGCTCGCTCACGTTGAGGTTGGCGCGCATGGCGGTGCGGCCGCTGTAGCGGTGCGGCTCGCGGGGGATTCTTTGCCCCGCAATGCGGAAATCAGCATGTGGGGTAATCTCCTCAATACCAGCTAGTTCGGGCTGTGCGGTAGTGATGGCCCGCAGCACATCATCAAATGCCCGCCAATGAGCTATCTGCTTGTGCGACAATGCATTGCCCAACTCCATCAGCCAGCGCCAACTTTCCTGAATATCCTCGGGCGTGGGATATACCTGATAAAAGCGTTGGGCGCGGCCTTCGTTGTTGATGAGCGTGCCATCGGCTTCGGAAAACGTGCCGGCGGGCAGCAGGATGTTGGCTTTTTCGGTGGTCGGGTTGTGCAGGTGATCGAGCACGATGACTTGTTTGCAGGTGGCCAGAAAACGGGTGACGGTCGCCTCCGGCGCGCGGCGGAACAGGTCGTTTTCCAGAATAATCGCCGTATCGGCGTGGCCGTTCCCGATAGCATCGAACGCCGATTCGAGGCGGTGGCCGCCCAACATGGTCAGGCCCAGGCTATTGCATTCGGGCAGCGTGAGCACGATGCCGGCCGCTTTTTCGCGGGCCACCAAAGCCGCTGCAATGTTGGCGGCGGCGTTCAGCATGGCTTCGCTGCCGCTGGAAGTACCCGAAATGACCAGCGGCTTTTTGGCGGCCATCAGGGCATCGGCGATCTGTTGGGCCAGCGTTTGCAGCTCCTGCGGCAGGCCTCCCACTTCGGCGGCATCGGGGTAAATGAGGTGGGCCACGGCGAAGCCCAGGCGGGCGATGTCGTCGGGGGAGGCGAAGTAGGTTTGGGTGGCGATTTCGTCGAGCTTGGTGTGGTCGAGCGTCGCGCTGAAGAGCGGGCCGCGCTCGTTTTGCAGTAGCTCACGCACGGCCGCATCCTGCCACACCGGAAATTTGGCTTTCGGAACTTCCTCGGCAATAGGCTGTTGGCGCACCGACTGCCGCACGGCCAGCGCCAGCATGGGGGCCGTGTTGGTCAGGTCTTCGCCGAGGATGAATACGGCGTCGGCTTGCTCCACTTCTCGCAGCGAAGTGCTGCGGGCCGGGCCTTCGCGCAGAATGCGCAGGGCGAGACAGATTAGATCGTGCTCGGCATCCGACACGCCGTCGTGGAAGTTGTCTTCGCCGACCAGCGTTTTCAGGGCAAAATTCGATTCCAGAGAAGCCCGCGGCGAACCGATCCCGATCACGCGGCCTTGCTTGATGGCGGCGGCCGTGGCCTGTAGCGCGGTCTGTTTATCCGTGGCTTCCGGTAACTGATTGCGTAGCAAGGGTTTGCGAATTCGGTTGGCGCTGTTCACAAACTCATACCCGAAGCGGCCCCGATCGCAGAGGAAATAGCCGTTGACCTCGCCGTTGTAGCGGTTGGTGATGTTGCGCAGCGAGCCGTAGCGCTCGCCGGCCGTGATGTTGCAGCCCAGACTGCAATGGTGGCACACCGACGGGGCCATCGTGAGGTCCCATTTGCGGGTGTAGTGCTGCTTGAGGGTTTTGTCGGTGAAGACGCCGGTGGGGCACACTTCGGCGAGGTTGCCGCTGAACTCGCTTTCCAGCACGCCGTCTTCGCTGCGGCCAAAGTAGAGGTGGTTGTGGGCGGCAAACACGTCCAGGTCTTTGCCGCCGGCATAGTCTTTATAGAAGCGCACGCACCGAAAACACTGGATGCAGCGGTTCATTTCGTGGTTCAGAAACGGCCCGAGGTACTGGTTGCGGTAAGTGCGCTTGTCGAACCGATACTGGCGGTAGTTGTGGCCGGTCATCACGGTCATGTCCTGGAGGTGGCAGGAGCCGCCCTCGTCGCAGACGGCGCAATCGTGGGGGTGATTGGTCATGAGCCAGCCGATGACGTGGGCGCGGAATTCCTTGGCTTCCGCGTCCGAAATGGACAGGCGCAGCCCGTCGCGTACCGATTCCATGCACGACATGAACAGCTTGCCCCGGGTGTCGCTCTCGTCCTTGAAAATCTTCACGGCGCACTGCCGGCAGGCCCCCACCGAGCCCATGGCGGGGTGCCAGCAAAAGTAGGGCAGGTCGAAGCCCAGCGCGAGGCAGACTTCCAGCAGGTTTTTGCCCGCGCTCACCTCGTAAGGCTTGTTCTCTATATAGATGGTTGCCATACCTTGCTCCAGGGACAGTGATGCTCGTAGATGTGTCGTTCAAAATCCTCCCTGAAGTATTTCAGGGCACTTTGGAGCGGTTCCATGGCCCCGGGCGCGAGCGCGCAGAAGGTGTTGCCGGGGCCGAGGTATTTGGTGTGAAACTCCAGGGCTTGGATGTCTTCGGGGTGGCCGCGGCCCTGGTCGATGGCGAGCAGGAGCCTTTCCACCCACGGCAGCCCTTCGCGGCACGGCGTGCAGAAGCCGCACGATTCCTGGGCAAAAAAGTGCTGGAGGTTGTGCACGAAGCCCACCGGACAGGTTTGGTCATCGAGAATAATCATCGTGCCCGTGCCCAGGCGGCTGCCCGCCGCCTGAATCGAGGCGTAATCCATGGGTGTGTCGAGGTGCTGCTCCACCAGGAAGTCAGTGGAGGCGCCGCCCGGCAGCACGCCTTTGAACAGGTAGCCGTCCTGCATGCCGCCCGCGTAGTCTTCCAGCAGCTCCCGAATCGTGACGCCTATGGGCAGCTCCCAGCAGCCAGGCGTCTTGACGCGGCCACTCACGCCGTAGAGCTTGGTGCCCGTGTCGGCGCTCTTGCTCAGGCCTTTATACCACTCCACGCCGTTGTTGACGATGTGTGGCAGATTGCACAGCGTTTCGACGTTGTTGACGATGGTGGGTTTGCCAAACAAGCCGCTCACCTGCGGAAAAGGCGGCTTGGCGCGCGGGTGCGCCCGCTTGCCTTCCAGCGCATTCAGCAAAGCGGTTTCTTCGCCGCACATGTAGCGGCCCACGCCAGTGTGCAGGTACATTTCCAGGTTGTAGCCCGAACCCAGAATGTCTTTGCCCAGATAGCCCGCGTCGTACGCCTCCTGAATGGCTTTGGTAATCTCTTGAGCGGCAAGCTTATAGGCCCAGCGCAGGAACACGTAGGAAATGTTGGCCTGAATGGCATACGCCGCCACAATCATCCCTTCGAGAAGCTGGTGCGGGTTGCCTTCCAGCAGGAGCCGGTCTTTGAAGGTGCCGGGCTCCATCTCGTCGGCGTTGGCTACCAGGTACTTGGGCATCGCCGCATCGGGGCCCATCGGCACGAAACTCCACTTCAGGCCCGTACCAAACCCGGCGCCGCCGCGCCCTTTCAGGTTCGAGTCTTTCACCAGGTTCTGCACCTCGGTCGGCGTCATTTCCTTCAGCACCTTTCGCACCGACTGGTAGCCGCCTACTTGCTCATACTCTTTGAGGCTGAGGGGTTTGCGGCCCGCGACAATGTGCTGGGTAAGGGGCGTTTCCATGGGGAGCCCGCTTTAGGGTTAGCTGTACTTGCTCAAAATCTCGTCGAGTTGGTCCACCGTCAAATTGCGGTACAGGTCGTTGCCAATCATCAGGGCCGGGGCACAGTCGCAGGTGCCGAGGCAGGCGTTGGGCAGGAGGGTAAAGCGCCCATCCTCAGTGGTTTGGCCGTATTGGATGCCTAAGTTGGTAAAGAGATAATCGCGGATTTCTTCGTAGCCCATCACCCAGCAGCTGATGCTGTCGCAGAGCAAAATCACGTGCCGCCCGACCGGCCGCCGGAAAATCAGGTTGTAAAACGTCGCCACGCTGTCGAGCTCAGCGGGCGACATGTCCACAATCCCGGCCACGTCTTTCAGGCTCTCGTCGGAGATCCAGCCGCGGTTGTGCTGCACGATTTTCAGTGCCTCAATACAGGCGGCTTTTCTCTTGGGAACGAGGCTGATTTCGTGCTCAATTTGCAGGATTTCCTCGGCGGTAAGCATGGCGAATGATGGCTGATGCTATGGTTTATAAGTTATTGATAGTCAAATACTTATATACTATGTGTCAGAAGCCGTATTCCCGGTCCGACCGCCTTAGCGGTCCGACCGGTTGACGCCTGAACATCCGCCCCAACAGGCCAAACACCCATCGTGCTGACGGCGATCGGTCGGACCGAGGGGGTTACCGGTCAATATCAGCCAGGACATAATCCATAGCACCCAGGATGGAAAGCAAGTCGGCGACGGAGTAGCCTTTGCTGATGTAGGGCAGCATTTGCATGTGCGGAAACGAGGGAGTGCGGATCCGCACGCGGTAGGGCGAGGTGTTGCCGTCGCTGGTGAGGTAATAGCCGTTGGCGCCTTTGGTGGCCTCAATGCAGCTCATGGCCTCGCCGGGCGGAATCACCGGCCCCCAGCTCACGCCCAGAAAGTGGGTAATGAGCGTTTCGATGTCGTGCATGGTGCGGTGTTTCAGGGGCGGCGTGGTGAGCGGGTGATCGGCTTTGTAGGGGCCTTCGGGCATGTTTTTCATGCATTGCTCGATGATGCGCAGGCTTTGGCGCATTTCGGCCACCCGCACCAGGGCACGGTCGTAGCAGTCGCCGTTGGTGGCGGTGGGCACCTCAAAATCGAACATTTCGTAGCCCGAGTACGGCCGCTTTTTGCGGAAATCCCACTCGAAGCCGCAGGCCCGCAGGTTGGGGCCGGTCACGCCCCATTCGATGGCTTCTTCCAGGGTGAAAATGCCGATGCCTTGGGTGCGCGCCTTGAAAATGCTGTTGCGCAGCACCATGTTGTCGTATTCCTTTAGCTTTTTGGGGAAGTAATCGAGGAAGCTCTTGACCAGCCTTTC
Organism: Hymenobacter jejuensis; assembly: GCF_006337165.1. Taxonomy (NCBI): domain Bacteria; kingdom Pseudomonadati; phylum Bacteroidota; class Cytophagia; order Cytophagales; family Hymenobacteraceae; genus Hymenobacter; species Hymenobacter jejuensis. The sequence continues at coordinate 281,409 of NZ_CP040896.1, read as the reverse complement.
CCAGCCGACGGGCAAATCCTGCGACACGCCGCCGATGCGGAACCAGTTGGGGTGCATGCGTCCGCCGCATATGGCCTCCACTATGTCGAACACCCGTTCGCGGTCGGTGAACATGTAGAAGACCGGCGAAAGCTGGCCGAGATCCTGCGCAAATGTGCCGTACCACACCAAATGGCTGGCAATGCGGAACAGCTCGCACATCATCACCCGAATGACCTTCACCCGATCCGGCACCTCAATGCCCGCCAGCTTCTCCACGGCCAGCAGGTAGGCAAGGTTGTTCATGACCCCACCCAAATAGTCAACGCGATCCGTATAAGGGATGTAGGTGTGCCACGACTGCCGCTCGCCCATTTTCTCGGCGCCGCGGTGGTGAAAGCCTATATCCGGAATGGCATCGACAATGTCTTCGCCGTCGAGCTGCAAAATGATGCGGAGCACGCCGTGCGTGCCGGGGTGCTGCGGCCCGATGTTCAGGAACATGAAGTCGCTGTCTTCGCTCTGACGCTCCAGGCCCCATTCCTCGGGACGAAATTGCAGGGCGGCCTGCTCGCGGTCCTGCTTGTCGTCGTAGAGCTGGAAAGGGCCCATTTCGGTGGCGCGGGCAGGGTGCTCTTTGCGCAGCGGGTGTCCCTCCCAGGTGCGTGGCATCAGGATGCGCGATAGGTGTGGGTGCCCGTCGAACTTGATGCCAAACATGTCGAAAATCTCGCGCTCGTACCAGTTTGCGTTGGCCCACAAGCCCGTAATGCTGGGCGCCGACGGAAATTCGTCGGTCAGCCCAACTTTCAACCGAATAAACTCGTTGCGGCCAAAGGAAAACAGATGGTAAACCAGCGTAAAGCTGTACGGCGCGTGGCCGTTGTCCCGTTTGCGCGTGCGCTCGTCGATGGCCGTCAGGTCGAACAGCAGGCGGAAGGGCTGCGCAACCTCGTTTTTCAGAAAAGCCAGCACCGGTTTGATCTGGTCAAGCGGCAGCCAGAGGGTGAGGATCTCATCCCGGGTGGTTTGGGGCTTAAAAATGCCTTCGCCAAATCGCGCCTGCAATTGCTCTATAATGCCGCTGCCATTTTCCATAACTAGGAATTTTAAATTCCTGGGATACTGCTGGTGTTTATGTAACGTATTGATTATTAGTTAATTAATAATATTATAAAATCGTCTGTCATCCTGAGCGTAGCGAAGGACCTTCTCACCGTTGCTGACGTCTGTTGTTCTGCAGTGAGAAGGTCCTTCGCTGCGCTCAGGATGACAGGCGGAAGTGAGAGGAAGGCATGTTTTTCATATTCTTTCTCATACTTCATCCGGGGAGCGGAATTCTGTCATCGTGTCCCAGCGCTCGCGCTTGGTGGCTTTTACTTCGGTTTTGTCGGGGCGGAAAACGCCCTGCTCGCCGATGGTCCAGCTGAGCGGACGTTTTTCGTGGCCGACGCGGTCGGCGAGCAGCATCAGGCCTTCCATGAAGGCATCGGGGCGGGGCGGGCAGCCGGGCACGTACACGTCCACGGGCAGAAACTTGTCGACGCCCTGCACCACGCTGTAGATGTCGTACATGCCGCCCGAGTTGGCACACGAACCCATGGAAATCACCCACTTAGGCTCCATCATCTGCTCATGCAGGCGCTTGATAATGGGCGCCATCTTGATGAATACGGTGCCCGCAATGATCATCACGTCGGCTTCGCGGGGCGTGCCGCGGATTACCTCGGCGCCGAAGCGGGCCACGTCGTACTTGGGCGTCATGCTGGTGGCCATTTCCACGAAGCAGCAGGAAAGCCCGAAGTGGAAGGGCCACATCGAGTTTTTGCGGCCCCAAGCCAGCAGGTCCTGCACGGTGCTGAGCATAACGCTTTGCTGCACAGTCTCTTCGTAGGAGCTAGTGCCCTGAATGGCGTTGGCGGGCGCGTCGGGTTTCGTGAGCCACCATTTCATAGTTGTGGGCCGTTTTAAGGTCGCAACATCCGTTTGTAAGCCCGTAATATGCGTTGGCCATCAGGCCCGAAATCGAGCGCTCCGTTGCGCCATTCGTAGATCAGCACCACTACCAGCAGCACAATGAAGGCCAGCACTCCGCTGTAGCCGTACCAGCCTAACTCCTTGAAAGCGATGGCCCAAGAGACGATAAAGATGGTTTCGATGTCGAAGATGACAAAGAGCATCGCCACCAAATAAAACTGCGAGGAGAAGCGAATGCGCGCGGTGCCTTCGCCCACAATGCCGCCTTCGTAGGGCTCACCCATGGCACGGGCCGTGTGGTGCTGCCCCAGCGCGTAGGAAAGCCCCAGGATCGCCGCCACCAGCCCCAGTACGATGCCGCCGTACACCAGAAGTGGCCACAATACCGGCCCCGTTCCGCTTGAAGCATGCATAGCCTTTCCGCCTCCGCACGGATTTAAAGTACTACCCGACTAAAATCTATTTGAAAAAAGATAATGCGTTTGCTATCAGGTGCCTGAAATGTAGTGCTCCAGGTTTTCTATAATAAATTTCTGCTCGTCGATGATGTATTTAACGATGTCGCCAATGGAAATCAGGCCGATGACGGTATCGTTTTCCAGCACCGGTAAGTGGCGGATGTAGCGACTGGTCATGAGTTTCATGCACTCCTCGACCGAGTCGTTGGGCGAAACCACCACGGGGTGCTCACTCATGATTTCCTCCACGTGCGTATGCTTCGACGCCTTGCCCCGCAATATCACTTTTCGGGCGTAGTCGCGCTCGGTAAAAATGCCCAGCAGATGGCCGTCGTGCATTACCATCAGCGCGCCTACGTTTTGCTCCACCATTTGCTCCAGCGCTTGGTAAACGGTGAAAGTGGGTTCTACATAGAAAAGATTTTTGGGTTTTCTCTGCAAAATGTGCCTGACAGTTCCCATGTGGTCCTCCCTTCCGGCTTAGAATTTATTTATACTAAAAATTCAATTTAATATACGAATAATATTGTTGATTTCGCGAATATTATTAATTCATAATTATTTGATCTATAGTTACTTACCGTAAGCAGTAGTAATGAATAACCTCTGGTAAGTCGAATAAAACGCTCCGGGCGCCGTACCGGGCACAGCAAAGCATCGCTGCTGTTTAGTAATATTCTTTTGTCTTCCCTCGGCACGCCGAATTTCCCCTGCTCTTTGGATGACCAATAGCCCTGCAAAAAAGCAGCTATAAAAACTGGCTCGCGCCGCGAAAGCAGCGGAAGGCAAGGCGCATTTTCCGGAGAAAAAGAGGAGCCCTGAGCCGACACGCCGCAAACGTTATCGTGAATAAAGTCAGCGAGTTTCGTGAAGCCAAGAGCAAGTTTTCGGTACTTACCTGGAGTATCCGGCATAGTCCGGAAATGTTGCGACACCCCTGCAAACCCTAGCTCGCCATGAAGCACATCCCCACAAATCCCACTCATTCTTCCGGGAGCCGGCACGCCGCTGGCCCGGAACGGCAAAACTTAACCTCCGTTTTGGTCGGCATGGCGTTGTTAGCCTTTCTGGGCATCGTACAGCCGGTGCAGGGCCAAGCCAAAACCCAGCCGAAGCAGCCCGTTCTGGGAAATCGTTCGGCTAAAATCATAGAACAGAACGGCCTGAAGTTCAAAGACTTGAATAAGAACGGCAAGCTTGACAAGTACGAGGACTGGCGCTTGCCGGCCGAAGCGCGAGCGCAGGATTTGCTGAGCAAAATGTCGGTGGAGGAGAAAGTCGGGTTTATGCTCATCAGCAGCACCCGCCTGAAAAACGACTGGTCGTTTGACACGCCCAAAACCAAAGACCCGATTACCAGCGGCTTCAACGAGGATGACATGGTGGCCACCACCAACATGTTTACGAAAAAGCCACTGCCCGTGCCCGTTATGAGCGCCGCCGGCACTACCAAAGCCGTGAGCCAGTATCATTTACGGCATTTCATCCTGCGCGCCAATCCGTCGGCTCGCATCATTGCCGAATGGGCCAACAACCTGCAAGCCCTCTGCGAGCAGCAGCCCCTGGGCATTCCGGCCATCGTGACGTCCAACCCGCGCAACCACATTACCTCCACGGCCGCTATTGGCACCAGCGTGGGGCAAACGGCCTTTTCGACCTGGCCCGGTGAACTGGGCCTGTCGGCGATGCGCGACCTGAAGCTGACGCGGGAGTTTGCCGACATTGCCCGGCAGGAGTGGGTGGCGACCGGTCTGCGCAAAGGCTACATGTACATGGCCGATTTGGCCACCGAACCCCGGTGGCAGCGCGTAGACGGTACCTTCGGCGAAAATGCCGACTGGGTAGGCCAGATGATCACGCAGGTGATTCTGGGCTTTCAGGGCCCGAAATTAAGCCCCACCTCTGTGGCCCTGACTACCAAGCACTTCCCCGGCGGCGGAGCCGGGAAAGAGGGCCAGGACCCGCACTTCGATTGGGGCAAGCAGGAGGTGTTTCCGGGCGGTATGCTGGCCAACAACCTGATTCCGTTCAAGGCCGCCATCAAAGCGGGCACTTCGTCCATCATGCCGTACTATTCGATGCCCGTTGGCACGCAGTACGAGCAGATTGCCTACGCCTACAACAAGGCCATTATTCATGATTTGCTGCGCACGCAGCTCGGCTTCAAGGGCATCATCAACTCCGATACCGGTCCGATTGAGATGATGCCTTGGGGCGTTGAAGACCTGTCGATTACGCAGCGCTACCAACGCGCCCTGGAAGCGGGCGTCAACATCTTCGCCGGCACCGCCGACCCGACCGAACTGCTGAAAACGGTGCAAAGCAACCCCAAAGACATGCCGCTCATCAACGATTCGGTGCGGCGGTTGTTGCTAGAAAAATTTGAGCTTGGCCTGTTCGAAAACCCATACGTCGACGCAACGGCCGCCGAAAAAATCGTGAACAACCCCCGGTTTGCGGCCCGCGCCAGTCTGGCGATGCGCAAGTCCATTGTGCTGCTGCGCAACGAGACGAAAGCCTTGCCTCTCAAGGCCAAAACGAAAGTGTATTTCGAGACTTACAACAAACGGTTTGGCACGCCGACCACGGGCCCCGGCGACGTGTACGCTTCCAAAGATGCCTCGTATCCCGTCGATTTTGTGGCTACTCCCGAAGAAGCGGACGTTATCTTGCTATGGATCAAGCCGGGAGCGAAGCCGTTGTTTGCCTCCGATGGGTCGCCCTTGGAGCTTTCCTTGTCTAAAAATGGTGTGGATGTAGCGTATGTAAACGCGCTGGCAGCCAAAAAGCCCACCGTGCTGGCCATCAACTACACCAACCCTTGGGTTATTGGTGAGATTTATGGTGACGCCACCAAAAGCCAGATCAAAGGCGTACTGGCCACTTTCGGCACCACACCCGAAGCGCTGCTCGACGTTGTAACCGGTAAATTCGACCCTACCGGCAAAATGCCCTTCACAACTCCGATTTCCGAAGCTGCCGTTAAGAACCAGAAGGAGGACGTGCCAGGCGACAAGGAAGGCCCTGGTTATCCGCTGTTTAAGTACGACGAAGGGCTTAGCTATAAAGGCAATCTGTAGAAAAATCGGGGCTTGGATGTTGCTTATCTGGAAGCAAAGGGCCAATACTGGCTGCATAGTCTGTACTTTTGCGTGGATATTTGCACTTTACCCATGCCCCGATTTTTTGCTTTCTTATTCTGCTTTTCCTTGATTCTGGCCGCTTGTACCCGCGAGGGCGTAAGGAGCAAGGATACTTCTATGAGCAGAAAGAGCGATATACTGGAAACGATGAAGATTGCGGTGCCGCGCCAGGCCAACCGCAGCGTTTCGTTTACCAACAAAGCCGCCGCCTATTACTTCACGCAAACCCACGAAACCAATCATCCGGAATACGCTTGGTTTGAAGGTCTCAACATTGCCAAAAACCGCGTTTTTGGTGGCTATGACCTCTTTGTCGGTGACCAGAAGCTGGACAATCGCGCAGCCGAAGTTGTAGTCTACCCCTACAAGCTGGAGCGGCGGCACGGGCCGGCGCTGGTTGAGGACCTTTGGCTATTTGACTACAAAAACGTACTGGAAATAACCCTGCGTGGGGCCACTCAACCCTTAGGCATCGCGCTAAAGGGCGACAAGGTGCATTACCTGCGCCAGCAGGACAACGTGGCCTTCTTCTCGGCGCGGGAGGGAGGCTACCTTATTGCCGTGGCGCCCAAACAGGCCCAATCTATCAGTATAATCGGCCAGCGCGTAAGTGCCTCTGGTGATGGATTTTACGTGTTAGTGGGCAAAGGCGAAGCCGAAATCACTGCTTTGCTGCAGGAGGTGCGGCGCAACGGTACCGGCTTGCAGCAGGCCCGCCAGGATCGCATGCGGCAATATCTGCTAACCAACACGTACCTACGTTCCAGCAACGATTCGCTGGACCTGGCTCTGCGTTGGCTGGCCACCACCATGGACCAGCTCGTGACGCGCCAGCAGGGCGATGGCATCTACGCCGGCCTGCCTTGGTTTAATGAGTATTGGGGCCGCGATGAGTTCATTGCGCTGCCGGGAGCTGTGTTGGTGACCGGACAGTTTGAAACGGCAAAGCAGATTCTGCTTTCGTTTGCCAAGTTTCAGCAGACCGACAAAAGCTCGCGCTACTACGGTCGGGTGCCTAACATCGTGAATCCGAGCAACATCGATTATCACACCACCGACGGCACGCCGCGGTTTATCATTGGGTTGCAGGACTACGTGAAGTACTCCGGCGACACCTCCCTGATTCGTCAACTTTACCCTAACGTGCAGGCCAGTATCGAAGGCGCTTTGCAGCATTGGGTGGATGCGAAAGGCTATTTACTGCACGAAGACAACGAAACCTGGATGGATGCCCGCGATGCCAACCTCGTGGCGTATACGCCGCGCGGCAGTCGGGCCAACGACATTCAGGCGCTGTGGTACCAGCAGTTGCTGGCCGGGGCGTATTTCGCCACCTACATGCACGATTCGGCCAACAAAACGAAGTGGGAACGCTTGGCGCAGCAAGTCAAAACGCATTTTGAGCAGGACTACCGCGACCCGCAGCACGACTACCTCGCCGACCGCCTCGACAAGCATAACCAAGCCGACTTTACCCTGCGTCCCAACCAACTCTACGCCCTGGACCTGGTGGACGACCCCGCTTTTAAGCACCAGGTAATCCGCAAAACGTGGGAGGAGCTGGTGTATCCGTGGGGCGTGGCCTCCCTGGATCGCCACGATCCGCAGTTTCATCCGTTTCATCTGGCGCCGGAGTACTACCACAAAGATGCTGCTTACCACCGCGGAGCTATCTGGCTCTGGAACAATGGCATAGCCATGCAGCGCATGATCGAAGCCGGGCAGACCGAAACGGCGTACCAACTCTTTGCCAACATGAATCGGCAGGCCCTGACCCGTGGCGTAGTCGGTGGCCTGAGCGAAAACATGGATGCCTATCCGCACCCCGGCGAAAGCTGGCCCCGCCTGACGGGCGCGTACTTACAGGCGTGGTCCAATGCCGAGCAGCTGCGCATTTGGTACCAGTATTTTCTGGGCATCCGCCCCGACATGGCCAACCACCTCCTGACCTTGGCGCCGCGCATGCCGGCTTCGATCAAGAATCTGGAATACAACTTCTTGGTAGGAAAGAGCTCAGTATCAGCCCAGTATGAGGCCGGCCACATGACGGCGTACTCCTATACTTTCAACGATTTGGAAGCCAAAGTAATAGTTGATGTGTTTCCCTTTGCGCCCACTGCGGTAGTTGTCAAGAAGGAGTCAGTGCTGAAAGTAGAAGCAACCGACCAAAAGTTGGCGATTCGGCTGGTAGGGAAAGGCGGTAAAATCCTCTCGGAACAGATGGTAGCGCCCTCAGCGGCGTTGCTCGCCCAGCGGGAACAGAGTACGAAGATTTTGAGCGGAGTTTCCTTTGCCCAACCGCTTGATTTAAAGCTGCATCCGGTTCTAAATCAGACAAAAAAATAGCCCTTTCGGCAAGCTGAGTTTCGAAGCACCACAGCTTGCCGAAAGGGCTATTTGTAAGGTTATAAGTCCGGAATTGAGTCGTGAAACGGAGGTGCTCTATCCCAACTGGCGCAGCCAGGCCTCGGCCGCTGGCACTTCTTCAAAGAGTCGGTAGGTGAGGGCGGCCGCTTGGGCTTCGTGCATCATCTGGCTAACCGACAGGCGCGCAAATACATCGTGAGGCAAGAGTACGGCGCCGTAAAGCGGCTGCTTGTCGTCGCCTTGATGGGCAAGCCAATAATCCACAATCCAGGCGCTTTCTTCCGGCGTGAACGGAGCCATCAGGCGCTGATCGCCTAGCAGCTTGCGCCATCCACGCAGCCCCAGCAAGCGGCCGGTATGAGTCAGGAAAGCCTTAAGATGATCAAATTGGCGCGGCCCCGGTTGGTACTGTACCCAGGCAATGCCATCGGGGTGTTCCAGAATGCGGCCCACCGGGTTTTCAAAATACAGACGCAACGGTTGAGTAAGGGGCAGGGGCATAGGCAAATACAAATCAGGGTGGGAAAACCGGCTTCCCGGCTGGTTGGCTCCGACGTTTACAAATACTATTCCAAAGCGGCTACCGTTGAGCTAGCCCATATTACTTGCTATTAAGAGTAGATCATTGGTAATCAACCGATAGCCTAGATAGCAATAAAAAAACCTGGTCTAATAAGACCAGGTTTTTGTAGTTCGTCGGAAACGCGGCAGGGCGCGGTAAAAATAGATTTTCAGGAAGCGAACGGCCCGCTGGCCGTCTTCGGCCGTGAGGTGCCAGACATACGGTATGTACATGTCAGGAAATGTAAAAGTGGAAGTAAGGCGCGGACACACGTTTCCCGGCGGGAAAATTTATGCCCGTGCGTAAAAAAAGACTAGTACTAGCAAGCTGCTGTACTAGTTAAAATACTGTGAATGAGCGGCTTGCAAAAACCCTTTTACCAAAGTTTAGTGTCCAGAATGCCGGGCGGCAACGGAGCGCGCTCGCTCAGGCCCAGAATGCACCAACCGTGCTCAAGGCCGGAATGGCCGCCGTGCACTACCGTGCTGACCCATCGAAGCAAGGTGCGGCCGCTGTCCTGCTCATATTCGCGCAGAATCAAAGCATCACCAACTTGGTAATCGCGGTCATTGTACCGGACGTCGAAGGGCCGGGTGCCGGCCTCTAGGGCCGCGTATTCAGTGGCCCCAATCTCTAGCTCGTGAGTGCGGTAGGGGGTAGGGCCGGTATGTAAATTGAAATGTGAAGTATGGCGTATCATTGTGAGTTTCATTGGAGTGGAAGTTGGGTTTTCCATGTGCCCGAAAGTCTTTCAAGGACTCAAAGACTTGGCTTCGAGTAAGCTTTCGTGGGCAGTTCGAGCGGGCTTTGGCTCGAAGCAGAAATGGAAATACAGTATAACTAATTGACTATCAATTGGTTATACTGAAAGCTCCCGAAAAAGGTTTGGGTTTCTGCTATTTCCCAGGCTGTGTAAGCCGAATGACTTGCTCCACGCGTCGGAGCAAGCGGTGCCGGGACGCGGGCTTGCAGAGAATTGTAACTTCTGCCTCGCTATGGCGAGAATCCCGTGATGCGTCTCTCAGAGTAGCTTTTGCTGAAAATGCTGAGAGAGCATGGCACACCAAATACAAGCACAAAGGTACAGGCTCCAGAGGGGCCTGACTACGCCTGAGTTATCCAGTTATGGTGCTGTATTGACTTTATAAAGTTGCTGTAAACCGGCAGGATGTAATGCAGTATTAGTTTGAGGATATTCTCTGCGTAAAGGGCACAAAAAAGGCGCCCCACCCAGAGCGCCTCTTTATAATCCGGAACCGAAGAAATTCCCACCCAACTTCGGCCCGAACCAACCGTTGCTGCAAATACTTAGACCGAAGTCCGCAGGATTTGGCAGTGGTTAGCCTATTTCGGTCACTTTTCGCTTCGGCTTGCAGGCCAAAAAGAATAGTGCCGTAAAGTCTTTGTGTCTGTGCCTCATTAACAGTGAGTTACAAACCAACTATAACAAAAATACGGGCCCGGCGAAGGAACTACTACGCCTGTATTTGCCTTTTTCAATGCTATATTGACTTAAACCGCCCGATTTGCTTCTTTTTGGGCGTTAGTCCAGCACCGACATGAAACTACAATTTGAGCCCATCCAACCTTTGGCAGGTAGTTCGTTTACACTCCAGCACAATACCGACGTCGAAAGCATCCATGTTCTCTGGCATTATCACCCCGAATACGAGCTGGTGTACATCCCGTCGGGGCGGGGGCGGCGGCACATTGGGCAGCATAACGCCCAGTATGAGAACGGAGAGCTGGTTTTTATCGGGCCGAACCTTCCGCACCTGAGCTTTAGCTACGGTCGCCAAAACCCCTACGAGCAGATTGTGCTCCAGTTGCGGGCCGACTTACTGGAAGACGCGTTCGGGAAATTTCCTGAGTTAGCGGCCATCAAGCAGCTGTTTGCGCGGGCGCACCAAGGCCTGTCCTTCGGCGCCAAAACCCGCACCGCGATTGGCAGCGCCTTGCAGGAAATGCTGGCGCAACCGGCTTTCCCGCGGTTGCTTTCCCTGTTGCAGTTGTTTCAGCAACTGGCTGAAGCACAGGATGCTGAAGTTCTGCACGCCGACAACGGCGGCCTGATGCTGCACGGCAAAGAGAAAGAACGCCTGAGCAAAATCTACCGCTACATCCAGCAGCACTTCAGCCAACCCATCGAGGTAAGTGACTTGGCTTCGTTGGCCAACCTGTCGGTGCCGGCTTTTTGCCGTTACTTCAAAAAGATGTCGGGGCAAACGCTGACGGAGTTTTTGCAGGAATACCGCGTCAGCCAAGCGTGTGTGCTGCTGCTTGAAGATTTGCCCATCACGGAAGTTAGCTACGCCAGCGGCTTCAACAACCTGTCGCATTTCAACAAAACCTTCCGCCGGCTGATGGGAGTGAGCCCATCGGCGTACCGCAAGCAGAAAATGGAGGAGTTGGAGTAGGAAGCTACAAGTTAATGTAGATGATAATTAATTGATTATTAATGATTTATACGTAGGCCACTATTCCTTAGGTCGAGGCTTTTTGCTCCATTTACCCGTGGCCAGCTAGTGCACAGGGCATACCTTATAATAAAGTTGCTTCCGGCCGGCAACTTTTGCGTTCGGCGCCGCTACCTTAAGGTCGATGGAGGAACTACACTGGCTCAGACGACGCTATAGCCTGCTGCGGTGGAAGCGCCGCGTGGTGATTCTGATGATAATCAACCTGTTGGGAATTGGCTACTTGCTCATGGAGTGGTGGTTCTCGATGGGGCATCACTGAGTGCTTGCTGCAAGAAGCAAAAACCGGAGAAAGTACGCGCAGCGGTTGCTGATTGGCTGATTATAAGTAAGTTGCTGCACTGCATCTCTTCGCCTCAACCCGCCCTGTATGCCAACCCGTACCCTGCCGGCGCAGCCCGGCGCGTTCCCCAAAGCGGTGCCGTTCATCGTGGGCAATGAGGTTGCAGAGCGGTTCAGTTATTACGGCATGCGCGCCATCCTGCCCACCTTTCTGGTGGCGCAGTTTTACAATCCCGCCCACAGCCCCGGCCTCGACGCGCTGGCAGAGGCGCGGGCCAATGACTTAGTGCACTCCTTTGTGGCGTTGGGCTACGCGATGCCAGTGCTCGGAGCCCTGCTGGCCGACTGGGTGCTCGGAAAGTACCGGGTTATTCTGTACGTGTCGTTGCTCTACTGCGTGGGGCATGTGTTGCTGGCTGCGTATGCCAATGATTTGCAGGGGTTTCGCGTGGGGCTTCTGGTGGTGGCTGTGAGCATGGGAGGGATTAAATCCAGCGTCACGGCCAACCTGGGCGATCAGTTTAACCGCAGCAACGCGCATTTGCTCCCGAAGGCTTACGGCTGGTTTCAACTGGCCATCGACGTAGGAGCGGCCGTTTCCACAGCTTTTGTACCCATACTGTATGCCCGCTTTGGGGCCGCAGTGGCGTTTGGAGTGCCGGGCATTCTGATGGCGGTGGCCGCGCTTACTTTTTGGCTCGGCCGGCATCGCTACGTGCGGGTGCCGCCTACGGGCTTAGTGAGGGGTATCCAACTGACGTTTGGCCACGCTGAAGGCCGGGCGGCGCTAGTCCGTGTCGGACTGATTTTCGCGTTTATTCCGGTGGTGTGGGCCCTTTACGACCAAAGCGTATCGGAATGGGTGTTGCAGGCGGCTCACCTCAACCGCCAACTGTGGCCCGGCTTTACGCCTTTGCCCGAACAGCTTCAGATTCTGGGCATTGTGTTTGGCATCGGGCTCAATCCGCTGCTGACCTACCGCGTGTACCCCGGCCTGGCCCGGCTAGGCATCCGTATGACGCCGTTGCGCCGCATTGGGGTGGGCATGGTGATCGTGGCCGTAGCGCTAGCCGTGGTTGCCGGCATCCAGCATAGCCTCGATACGGGCGGCAGTCCGTCGGTGTGGTGGCAGGTACTGGCCTACTTTATAGTAGCCGGCGGCACCCTGATGGTAGCCGTTACGGGCTTGGAATATGCTTATACCCAAGCGCCTAAGTCCATGAAAAGCCTCATGACGGCCCTGTGGCTACTGACCATTGCGGCCGGCAATTTCTTTTTGGCCCTGATGAACAACAGCATTGTCAGCGGCGGCTTTTTCGCCCGCTTTCAGGGCGCCAACTATTATTGGTTTTTCGTGGGGCTTATGGCCGTCAACGTTACGCTGTTTGCCGTGGTGGCGCACTTCATAAAAGAAAAAACGTATCTCGCCGCTGAAGAAGACGCCATTGCGTAAAGCAGTTAGTGTGGTGAGATAGTGTTTTATTGTTTACGTAAATTGCCATAAGTAATTGTTAATCAATTATTTATGATTTGATTGAATTTGCTCTCTTCTTTGAAAACTATGATTGGTCTTAATACGCGCTGCTTTTGCCTGTTCGCTGCATTGCTACTGCTACTTGGCCCCGCTCGGGCGCAGGAACCGCCCGCCAAACGTGTAGATCGCGCCAAGCACCACGAGTTTTTCATCAACAACTTCAAGACCGAAAGCGGCGTGACGCTGCCACGCGCCCGCGTCGTGTACGGCACATATGGCCACCTCAATGCCAAACATGACAACGTCGTGCTGCTGCCCTCGCACTACATGGCCGATCATCATGGGTACGAATGGCTCATCGGGCCGGGCAAAGCCCTGGATACTACGCAGTTGTATCTGGTGGCTACGGAGTTGTTTGGCAATGGCCATTCGTCGTCGCCTAGCAATACACCCGCCCCGTTTCACGGCCCGCGCTTCCCGGTAACGACCATCCGCGACAACGTCGAAGCCGTACACCAACTCCTTGCTAAAGATTTGAAGGTAAATCACTTGCGAGCGATTATCGGGTTTTCGATGGGAGCGCAGCAGGCTTTTCAGTGGGCGGTAAGCTACCCCACGTTTGCCGATCGCATCGTAGCGACTTCGGGTACGGCCAAAACCTACCCACACGGCGTGGTGCGCCTCGAAGGCCAAATTGCGGCCCTCACTGCCGATGCAGCTTTCAACAACGGCGACTACACCAGTCCGCCTACCAAAGGCTTAGAGGCCTTTGCAACGGTTTGGACGGGCTGGCTGTTTTCGCAGGAATGGTGGCGGCGTGAGCTTTGGCGGGCCAATTCGCCGCCCGGCACCACGTTCGAGCAAGTGCTCAACGGCTACCGCACCAACTTCATCCCCGGCGCCGATGCCAACGATCTGATCCTGCAAATGCGCACTTGGGAGCGCCACGACGTAGGCGCTACGGCTGGTTTTGGGGGCGATGTAGAAAAGGCGCTGCGTTCCATTAAAGTGCCGTTGCTCTACATGCCTTCCGAAACCGATCTCTACTTTCCCCTCACCGATGCGCGCTACGAGGCAGCCTTTATTCCCGGCGTTACGCTGGCGCCAATTCCGTCCCTGTGGGGGCATACGGCCGGCGCCGCTCCTAACCCCGCAGACGGCAAGTTTCTGAACGAAACGATTGGTAAGTTCTTGGCTGGAAAACGCTAAGCGACAATGCGTTGCTAGCCAATTGGTTATAGCGCGTGGTCGGTTTTCACGTCCTGCCCCGACCAGATTTGGCGGGCCGTCCAGTCGCCGGCGGGGCTGGTCCAGAAGGCATCGGTGGGGGGAAGGCCCAAGGGCAAAAAGGCAGTAGTGCAGAGATAAAGGCTGCCGGTGGAGATGTAGCCTTCGCCAATGCTGGGCTGGTGCCCACACAGCCCGATTTGAAGCCAGCCTTTGGCGTCAAAAGTGCCGCGCGGCTCCAGCGTGCGCCGGATCACGGCCGTCAGGGCATTCCGTACCTGGCCAGTTGGCAGCTCGGCCGGAAGTTGCTGTTGCAGCGCCATTTGGGCCAAGTGCTGAAACGCTCCGCACCGATACGCCAACGACCGGCCAAACGCTGCAAACGAGCCATCGGGCGCAATAAGGCGCTCTTGTACCACTGCGTAGCGCCGCGCGCGGGCCCGCAACGTTTCCAGCAACTCTTTGCGCTCCTTGTCCGCATTCACCAGAGTACCAACTACATCCAGCAGCATGGGCTGGATGACGTAGCTGTTGTAATAGTCCCAGTGATAGTCGGGGCCGTCGCCGTAGGTGCCATCGCCTTTGTACCAGATCTGGTGCTGCTTAATGGCATAATCCATGCGCATCAGGTCGCCCGCGCCGGTGAATTTCAGCAAGGCCGCTTCGATGATGGCGCTGAACAGCAGCCAGTTGCTGTACACGGGCTTAATCACGCGGCTGCTTTGCAACGCCTGCACAAGTTGCGTCTGCGTGGCGGCGGGCAGTTGCTGCCAAAGCTGCGTGGGGGCGCGCAACAGGGCGTGGGCCAGAAAAGCGGCATCCACTACCGGCTGCCCGCCTTCGGTAAAGTTCAGAAAGTCAGGTGATTGTGGATTTACGGCGTGGGCTATTGCCTGACGAGCCAACTCAGCATAGCGCTTTTGCTGCGCCGCCTCCGCCGCTGCCGCGCCTGTCATTTCCAACCACGGCGCTAGCCCAGAAAGCGTACGCCCCAGGGCTTCGAGGTGCGACACTTTGCGGCGGCCTTCTTCCTGACCCGGTGCGGCTTCAATGGGCATTGTGGCCTTAAGCTGTCCTTGGGCGCCGGCTTTCAAAACGGGTTCTACAACGCGTAGCACCATGCTCAGCCAGTACGCGCGGTCATCGGTTTTGGCCAGGGTTGGCGTAGCAGTATCCGCCCAAACGGGTACGGGCAGGGCGAGCGCCGAAAGGCCGGTAGCCGCCCGGGCAACAAAGGAACGTCGTTTCATGCGAGCAATCGGCAGAAGCGGGCGTAGCGTAAGCTACTTAAGCTTAATGACTTCCGAGCCGGCCAGCAGAAAAGCGCCCGTGCCGTACACTTCCCAACTGTCGGCCGAAAAGTCGCGACGTGGGTCGGCACCGATGGGCTGCACCCAGCCCACGCGCCCTTCCGGCGACACTACTTTGTTGAGCGCTACCCAGGCTTTTTGCACCGCCGGCAGGAACTGCTGCTTGTCCAAAATCCCTTGGTTGATGCCCCACGCCATGGCGTAGCAGTCGAAGCCCGAACCGGAGGTTTCGCCGCCGGGGTAAGCCGCCGGGTCGAGCAGGCTGGAGCGCCACAAGCCGTCGGGTTGCTGAAGCTGCACGAGGCGCGTGCTCATTTCCTTAAACAAGCTGGTGTAAAAACCGCGGCTCGGATGATTTTGGGGCAACTCCTGCAGAATTTGCACCAAGCCGCCCATCACCCACCCATTGCCCCGCGACCAGAATACGCGCTGCCCGTTGCTTTCCTTTTTGCCCTCGCCCGACTCGCTCAAGAGGTAGCTTGCATCGCGGGCAAACAGGTGCTCTTGGTGGTTGAACAGGCGGCGATAAGTTTGTTGATACAGCGTATCGTTGAGGGTCAGGTATTCCGGCTTGTTCTCCATTACCGCCACCTTCACCAACACCGGCGGACCCATAAACAGGGCGTCGCACCACCACCAGGCAATGCCGTGGTCGCGTACTTCCGGCCCCGGCTCCGTCCGAAATTTCTCTAGTACCGCCAGCGTAGGCTCAATCATGCGCCGGTCTTTTTTCAGGCGGTACAGGTTGAGGTAAGTCTGGCAGATGGCGATGTCGTCGGCGTGGTCGTAGCGGCGGTCGGGTTGCCACTTAGTACGCTCACCCATGGCCATCATCGAGTCCAGCAGCAGCTTAGATTTCGTGGTTTGATACGCCGCAAATACGCCCGAATAGAAGGCCCCGTTTGTCCAGTCGGTGACTTTGTGTTTGGGGTGCGCCAACTGCCACTGCGCCGTTTTCAGCATCTGTTTCTTGATGAATTTGGGCTTGAACACCGCTTGGTCGGCGGAGGCCACGGACTGCGCCTGGCTTGTGTGACCGAGGCCTAAAGTCAGAAGTAAGCCGCTGAGTAACAGGCGGGGAAAGCGTAAGAAGTGGTTGGCGGTCATATGCGGAAGGGTGGGAAGGAGGGATGAAAGGTAGGAGAAGCAATAGTACTGGGTTCGCCCGAAAAAACAGGGGGAGATTTTAACGCTTTACAGGGGCTATACTCGTCCCCGGCCGCGTTGCATGTAGGGGTTCATGCTTTGCATACGATGCGTTATTCGTTTTATGAAGTAGTATAAATAATTGATTATCAAATATTTGTATTAAGATGGTGTAGAGGCTGATTCCCGGCTCTGACGGTGTTGCTTGGCATATTCGGAAGGGGAGAGGGAATAAATTTTCTGGAACGTTTTGCGGAAGTACTTGGCGTCTTCAATGCCTACTTGGAATGCCACTTCCGACACGCGCATCGTGGTTTGGGCCAAGAGCTGGGCAGCCCGTTTCATGCGGACGTCGCGGATAAACTCGACCGCCGTCTGGCCCGTGATGCTCTTGATGCGCCGGTAAAAAACCGACTGACTCATGCCCACTTCCCGCACCAGTACCTGTACGCTGAACTCGGGGTCGTCGAGGTGCTGCTCGACCACGCCCATCGCGTTTTCCAGAAACTGCTTGTCAGCGTCGGCAATGACGACTTCGGTCGGTTCCAGCAGGATTTGCCGCTGGTAGTACTCCCGCAGCTTCAGGCGATTACGCAATAAAGTAGTCGCTTTGGCTTGCAGAATGGCGGGGTTAAAAGGCTTGCTGACGTAGTCGTCGGCACCCATGCCGAGGCCTTCCAGCTCGTGGAGGGCAGCCGTGCGGGCCGTGAGCAGCAGCACCGGAATGTGGGCGGTTTTGGGATGCTTTTTCAGCTTCTGGCACAGTTCCAAGCCGTCGCTGCGGGGCATCATCACGTCGCTGATGATGAGGTCCGGAGCTTGGGAAAGGGCTTTTTCCCAGCCTTCCAAGCCGTCGGCGGTCAGAATCACTTCGTAGTCGGCCTCGAAAAGCTGTTGCAGGTACTGGCGCACTTCGTCGTTGTCTTCCACCACCAGCAGCCGCGGCAGCGCCGGCAAGGCCAGCGGCTCGTTCGACCAGCCCAGGGCCGCATCGTCCATGGGCAGCGTTACTTCTGGCGGCTCGGCAGCCCGCGTGGCGTCGTCTTCCTGAATGTCGCCGGGTTGCAGATGCGCCTGCCCAAACGGCAGCCGCAGCCGGAACGCCGAGCCCACGCCCACCCGGCTTTCCACGCTGATGGTGCCCCCGTGGCGCTCGGCAAACTGCTTCACCAACGACAGGCCAATGCCCGTGCCGGTCATGCGCAACGTATCGGTGTGCGACGCTTGGTAGTAGGGATCGAAGATATGGGCCAGCTCATCGGCCTTGATACCAGTGCCTTCGTCTACAACGCTGACTTCCAAATAATTACCTGTAAGTACGCCGTCCTGAAACACAGCTTCGCCGCCGGGGCTGCCCACCACTGTGGCTGACAGACTGATGCCGCGACCTTCGGGCGTATACTTGAAAGCGTTGGACAGCAAGTTGGTCAGCACGATTTCCAGCTTGCTCCGGTCGAAGTAGAGCGGCACGGGCTCGGACGGCAAATCCAGAGTGTAATCGATGCCGCGCTCCTCAGCTTTGAGCTTGAATACCAGGTAAATATCGGACAGGAACTGCACCACGTCGCCGTAGCTGGCCCGCAGCGGCACGTTGCCCGACTCGACCTTGCGGAAGTCCAGCAGCTGGTTGACGAGGTCGAAGAGCTTGCGCGTTTGCTTGTGCATGAGCACAATCTTGTCGCGCAGGCCCTGCACGGAGCCGTTGGTGCTGATGATTTCCTCCATTGGCCCCAAAATCAGGGTGAGGGGCGTGCGCAGCTCGTGCGAGACGTTGGTAAAAAAGCCCAGTTTAAGTTCGGTCAGCTCCTTTTCTTTTTCGGCCTGAAAATGCTCCAGTACCACCCGGTTTTTCAGCTCTTGCTGGGCCATCTCGAAGCGCCGGTACAGCGCCACGGCCCCCAAAGCAGCCAGCGCATACAGCCCGTACGCCCACCACGTTTTCCACCAAGGCGCCAGCACGCTGAACTGCATGGTGGCGTAGCGCTGCGACCAGATCCCTTCGCCGTTGTTGGCTTTTATCTGCAAGGTGTAGTGTCCCGCCGGCAAGTTGGCGAAGCTGGCCGTGCGCTGCCCCGGCGCAGGGTAAACCCAGTCTTTGTTGTAGCCGAGCAAACGGTAAGCATAGCGGTTTTTCTGGGGATTGGTATAATTGAGGGCGACGAACTCCACGGCAAAGTCGTTTTCGCTGGCCTTGATGGTTAGGGTTTGGGGCTGCGCAAAAGCCTTTTCCAGCAACACGCGGCCGTGCAGGGTGTCGCCTACTGCCACCGGCTTGTTGCTCACCCGCAGGCCGGTGATCTGCACCACGGGCGGAATCGGATTGGCCTGAATCTCTGGGGGTTGGAAATAGTTGATGCCGTTGATGCCGCCAAAAAACAGCGTGCCGTCTTGCGCGCGCGTCGCTGCCCCAATCTTGAACGCATTGCTTTGCAGGCCGTCGGCCACGTCGTAGCGCAGGTAGTGACGCGTCGAGGGCGTGAAGCGGTAGAGGCCGGTGCCGCCAATCCAGAGGTTGCCGGCGTCGTCGGCCAGGATGCTTTCTACATCGCTCTCCGGCAGCTGCTGCCGGTATTGGCGAATGGTTTCGTGCCCGTCGGCAGCGGTAATAAGCTGGTGCAGCCCGCCCCCGATGGTCCCGATCCAAAGTGAACCCTGCTCATCCAATAACAGAGGCCATATATAATTGACCTTCAAGCTGTTGGCTTTGCCGGGTGCGTACTGATACTGCGCCAGCAAATGCAGCGAATCGGGGGTGACGCGCAGCTTCAGCAGGCCGGCATCGCGGGTGCTAGCCCACAGCACGTCGCGCTTGTCGTCGTAGAGCAGGAAGGTAAACTGGTTGCTGGGCAGCGCGCTTTTGCCCTGCCGGTACGCGCCCAGGTACTGCCCCGTGGGGCTGAATCGGTGCAGGCCGTCGGAAAAGGTGGCGGCCCACACCGTGCCGTACCGGTCTTGCGCGAGCCGCTCGATGCTCGACGCGCTTAAATCCGTGCCGTCGGGTAGGTGGGAATAAGTAGTTAGCTGCTCGCGGCCATCCTGGCGGGTGAGCGTCACGAGGCCGTTGCCGCGCGTCCCAAACCAAAGCGTGCCGTTGGATGACTGAAAAACCGCGGATACATCGACGCCGCGCGGGGCGCTCTCAAGCTGGTTGAGGTAGTTATGAAACGTGTGGCGGGCGAGGTCGTAGCTGGATACGCCGTTGCGCGTGCCGAACCAAAGCGTGTTGCGCGCTTCTTCCTTATAAATAGCGTTGACGTAGTTGTTGGACAGGGCAAGGCGTTGGCCGGTAAGCGGCTGCCGGATGCGGCCGAAGGGCTTCTGGTGCAGATCGACTTTGTTGAGACCGCCAGCGGACGCACACAGCCAGATGATCCGGTTGCGGTCCTCAAAAATCTGGTGGATGCGTTCGGAATTGATGCTGAACGGTTCGCCGTCCTGGGGCAGAAACAACGTCGGCGGCACGTTTTGCAGGGGCGGCGTCAGGCCCGTAATTGCCCCGGCCCGCCATACGTAGAGGCCGTAAATGGTGCCCACCCACAGCTGCCCACCCGAATCTAGGAAAACGGACTGCAACGTCGGGAATACTTGGGGCAGGGCGTGGCTGTTTAGCTCGCGCATGGTGCGCCGGTTGGCCGCCGATACCCAGAACAACTGGCGTTCGGTGCCAATCCAGAGGTCGCCGCGGCGGTCGAGATGCAGGACGTGTATAGCGTTGGTAATCAAGGGTTTGTCCTGAAGTGCTAAGCCGGTTTCCGTGGAGCGGATTACCTGCAATCCTCCATCAAGGGTGCCAATCCACACTTTGCCCTCCGCATCGGCCACGATGCCCGTGATGCGGGAGAGCGGCGCCCGTCCATTGGCGGCCGGCGGAAATTGCTGCATGTTCCGGAGCTTGCCCTGGCGCGTAAACGTGAGCACAAACAAGCCATCCAGCTGCGTGCCCACCCACAAGCGGCCCTGCGCATCGGATGTGATGGCAGTAACATCGGACTGCGCCAATAGCTGCGCCGGTGCGCGGTAAGCGGCGGGCACCTGCCGCTCGTCGAAGCTCAGGAAGGTATCGTGGTCGGCATCGTAGAGGCTCAGGCCGGCCCGCTCGGTGCCCACCCATAGCCGGCCCCCGGCCCCAACATACACCACTTTGATGCGGTTGGCCGAAACCCCATTGCGCGGATTGACGGGCAGCGAATATTGCTTCAGCCCGTAGCCGTCGTAGCGATCGAGGCCGCGGTTGGTCCCGATCCAGATGAAGCCGGCCGGGTCCTGCGCCACAGCCATGCCGTCGCTGTGCGAAAGGCCCTGATCGACGGTCAGGTGCTCAAACCGAAACTCGCTGGGTGCAATGCTCTGGGCCCGGCCAACCCCAGCTCCGCAGAGCAGCGCCAGCGGCAGAAGAATCCATTTGACAAGGAGTTGAACCGGCACGAATCGGGAAGTTGCGTTTGCGGAAAGCGGCAAAAAAGACGGGGATCTGCCGCTGAAAGGTAGCACTGCAAGCCAGCTGACCTGCGTCGGATACGAAAATAACACTCTGAGAACCATTCCGAACAGGGCCGCGGCAGAGCAGCGACGCGCAAAGGCGGGGTAACTGATTTGCCCCCTCTTTTTGGCTAAAAAGGCCCCGGCCAATGGGGTGCCCGCGCGTGTACTTTTAGGGACTTGAAAAACCGGGAAGCTACCACGGCCATTCACAAGATGCTCGGGCGCTTGCCCCTGGACCGGATGCCTCGCACTCGGCCGCTCTGGTTTGCTGCTCTGCCCCGCCACTACGCCCTGTTGCTGCCTCCCATCCGGTTCGCAAACTTCCTCTTCATGCCTACTCTTTCTTCCGCGACCCTTGCGCTGGCCTTGCTGCTGGCCCCGGCGCTGGTGGTTGCCCAGCCTTCGTCGTCGGCCCCGGCCAAGACAAAGAACACGTCCTTCAAGCCCGGCGAACTGTGGTACGACACCGACGGCAACCTCATCAATGCGCACGGGGGCGGGGTGCTGCTGGTTGGCAAAACCTATTATTGGTACGGCGAGAAACGGGCGCAGCACCAAGAGCAAGGCGTGACGGTGTATTCCTCCAAAGATCTCTACAACTGGAAGTACGAAGGCGTCGCCCTCACGCCGTCCGCCGACCCGCAGCACGATATCGCGGCGGGCTGCCTGATGGAGCGCCCCAAAGTGATTTATAACGCCAAGACCAAGCAGTACGTGATGTGGTTTCACCTCGAGCTGAAGGGGCAAGGCTACAAAGCGGCCCGCGCCGGGGTGGCCGTCAGCGATAAGCCGACCGGGCCGTTTCGGTACGTGAGCAGTTTCCGGCCCAACGGCCACATGTCGCGCGACATGGGCTTGTTTGTCGACGACGATGGCGCCGCTTACCACGTGTATTCGTCCCGCGAAAACTACGACCTGCGCCTGGCCCGCCTCTCCGACGATTACCTGACCGCCACCGCGCAGGATACCATGCTGTTCAGCAACCACCGCGAGGCCCCGGCGTTGTTCAAAACGGGTGGCAAATACTACCTCATCACCAGCGGCTGCACCGGCTGGGACCCCAACGAGGCTTCGGTGCACGTCGCGACTTCCCTTTTGGGACCTTGGCAGCCGCTCGGCGACCCCATCACGGGGCCTAATGCCAAGCTTACGTTTGGCGGCCAATCGACCTACGTGCTGCCGGTAGCGGGCCGCAAGGATGCCTTCATCTTTATGGCCGACCGCTGGAACCCGAAAGACCTGAAAGACAGCCGCTACCTGTGGCTGCCCGTGCAGTTCAAAAACAACCAGCCCAGCATCAAGTGGCTGGACGCATGGGATTTAACCTTTTTTAACAAGCAATTGTAAGTACCTATGGTTAAGGCGTTTATAAAAGCAGCGTTGTTGAGTGCCCTGGCCTTTTCAACTCCGGCCTACGCCCAAGCACCGAAGCATGCGTTCGCGCTAGGCGACGAGTCTTTCCTGCTTGATGGCAAGCCGTTTCAGATGATATCCGGCGAGTTGCATTACCCGCGCGTGCCCCGCGAAGCTTGGCGCGCGCGCATCCGGATGGCCAAAGCCATGGGCCTGAACACGATCGGCACCTACGTGTTCTGGAACGTGCACGAGCCCCAGCCCGGCAAGTACGACTTTGCGGGCAACAACGACATCGCCGCTTTTGTAAAAATTGCCCAAGAAGAGGGCATGTGGGTGGTGCTGCGGCCCAGCCCCTACGTATGCGCCGAGTGGGAATTTGGCGGTTATCCGTACTGGTTGCAGAAGGATAAAAGCTTGGTGGTCAGAAGCAAAGATCCTAAGTACTTGGCTGCCTATGGCCGCTACCTCAAGGAAGTAGCCAAGCAGTTGGCGCCGCTGCAAGTCAACCACGGCGGGCCCGTGCTCATGGTGCAGGTCGAGAACGAATACGGCTTCTACTCCAACGACAAAGACTATCTCGCCCTGAATCGCAAGATGTTTCAGGAGGCGGGCTTCGATGGCTTGCTCTACACCTGCGACCCCGCCGATAAAGTAAAGGACGGCTACTTGCCGGGCCTGATGCCGGCCGTAAATGGCTTGGATAAGCCCAAGGAAATCAAGAAGTTGGTCCGGACTTACCACGACGGGAAAGGGCCATTTTATATCGCTGAGTGGTACCCGGCTTGGTTCGACTGGTGGGGCGCGCCGCACCACACCGTACCCGCGGCCCGGTATGCGCCGCGCCTCGATTCGGTGCTGACGGCGGGTATTTCTATCAACATGTACATGTTTCACGGGGGCACGACGCGCGGCTTCATGAACGGGGCCAACTACAAAGGCGACTCCACCCACTTCGAGCCCCAAACCAGCAGCTACGACTACGATGCACCGTTGGACGAAGCTGGCAATGCCACGCCTAAGTTTATGGCTTTCAGGCAAGTAATTGAAAAGCATCTGCCGGCCGGTGTAAAACTGCCCGCAGTGCCCGCTGCCAAGCCGACCATGCGCGTGCCGGCCATCAGCATGAGCGCGGCCACCAGTCTGCTGACCAATCTGCCCAAGCCTGTGGTAAGCACCAAGCCGCAGACTTTTGAGGATTTGAACCAAGCCTACGGCTTCGTGCTCTACCGCACCCAAGTGCCCGGCGGGCGTAAGGGAGTGCTCAAAATCAAGGAGTTGCGTGATTACGGCTTGGTGTTCGTAAACGGGCAGCGCGTTGCTACCCTGGACCGCCGACTGGGGCAGGACCAAGCAGAAATCACGCTGCCGAAAGGCACTGTGACGCTCGACATTCTGGTGGAGAACTTGGGCCGTCTCAACTTCGGGCCCTACCTCAACCAAAACCGCAAGGGCATCACAGAGCAGGTGAGTTTTGCCGGGGCTGAAATCACCAACTGGCAGCATTTCAAATTGCCTTTCGATGACATTGCTTCGGTGGCTAAATCCATGAGCAACAAGGCGTTGTCGGCAAGCAGTGCGCCGGTGCTGCGGCGCGGCAGCTTCACGCTCACCCAGCCCGCCGACACGTATTTCGACATGAGCCAGTGGGGCAAAGGCAGCGTGTGGGTTAATGGCCATAACCTGGGCCGCTACTGGGAAGTCGGTCCGCAGCAGACACTGTACGTGCCGGCCGAGTGGCTCCGGAAAGGAGCGAATGAAGTAGTAGTGCTGGAACTTCTTAAATCTCAGCAAGATAAGCTCACCGGCGTGGACAAGCCCATTCTGGACGTGGTGAAAGCCGACGGTGAAGCCCGTAAAGCCAATTAATTGTAAATCAATACCATAGCCATGCCATCGGGCATTGGCTTGCAACATCGCAACGTGCGGTACCAACCGGAGCATTCGACCTTGCGGCACTCATTAGGGGATGTGAGTCTGTCGCAGCTACAGAGGGAAATGCTTTGCTTCGCTCGAAGACGTGGCCGCCAGGGATAGGAACCTGGCTGCGCCGCTGGGTGGTACCGCACGTTCGCCGCATTTTACGAAACACTGCCCATGCGCTATCTTATTCTTTCACTGGTTATTAGCTGTTGGGTAAGTGCACCGAGCGTAGCCCAGCGCGCCCCGGCCGATACGCTGCATGCGCCCGCCGCCGCGCTGCCGGGCGTGTACGCCGATCCGCACTTGGCCGCCTTTGGCCAGACTTACTACCTGTACCCAACCACCGACGGCACCGAAGGCTGGCTGTCGACCTCCTTTACGTGCTGGTCATCGAAGGACTTGGTGAACTGGAAAAGCGAAGGCGTCATCCTCGATTTGCCCCGCGACCTGACTTGGGCCACCCAGCGGGCTTGGGCGCCGGCCATTGCCACCCGCAACGGCAAGTACTACTACTATTACTCGGCCGCGCAAAGCATCGGCGTAGCCGTGGCCGACAAGCCCACGGGCCCGTTTAAAGACCCCTTGGGCAAGCCGCTGGTCGCGAAGGGCCAGTTTCAAGGCCAGACCATCGACCCGATGGTGTTGGTAGACGACGATGGCGCGGCCTACCTCTATTTTGGGCAGGGAATGTGCCACGTGGTGAAGCTCAACCCCGACATGATTTCCTTCGATCCGGCTGCGGTGGTAGAGTTCAAGCCAGCGGGCTACAACGAAGGCTCTTTCGCCTTAAAGCGCCAGGGCAAATACTACCTGATGTGGTCGGAGTACGACACCCGGGACCCGCGCTATTCGGTGGCATACGCCACCGCCGATTCGCCGATGGGGCCTTTTGTTAAAGCCCTCGGCAACCCCATCCTGAAAGGCAAGGGTGTAGTGAAAGGCGCTGGCCATCACTCGGTTATGCAGATTCCTGGCACCGACCAATGGGTCATTGCTTACCATCGCTTCAAGATTCCGGGAGGCAACGGCTACAACCGCGAGACCTGCCTGTCGCCGATGCGCTTCGATGCGCAGGGGAATATCTTGCCGGTTGATGTATTTGAGCCGGTGCAAAAAACCAGCATAAAAACCGGAAAAAGCAGGACGGTTCGGCCCTAAATCATGCCGATCTTTAGGACTGATGCCGTGTCGCTTATTTCCCAAACTTCCTACTATGAAACGTAAGATTCTGATTGGCTGGATGTTAGCTATAACGAGTGCCTCTCACGCACAGACCGCTGCTGACTACCCCATCCGGCCGGTTTCCTTCACGCAAGTAAAGTTGGCCGATAACTTCTGGTTGCCGCGCCTCAAAACGAATACCGACGTCACCATTCCGGCTTCGTTTCAGCGCTGCGAGGCTACCAACCGGGTCAAGAACTTCGAAATGGCGGCGGCCCGGCAAGGCAAATTTGCCACCACGTTTCCCTTCGACGACACCGATATTTACAAAACCATCGAAGGAGCCTCATACTCAATGAGTTTGTACCCCGATGAGCAGCTTGCCGCCTACGTGGAAGCCCTGATTGCCAAGGTAGGGGCGGCTCAGGAGCCCGACGGCTATCTGTACACGGCTCGCACCATCGATCCGGCGCATCCGCACCCTTGGGCAGGCATGAAGCGGTGGGAAAAAGAACGCGAGCTGAGCCACGAACTCTACAATGCGGGCCATCTCTACGAGGCGGCAGTGGCTCATTATCAGGCTACTGGTAAAAAAAGCCTGCTCAACATCGCCCTGAAAAATGCCGACTTAGTGTGCGCCACTTTCGGCCCCGGCAAGCTGAGCGTAGCGCCGGGCCACGAAATCGTGGAGATGGGTCTGGTGAAGCTCTACCGCGTAACCGGCCAGCCCAAATACCTGCAAACGGCCAAGTTTTTCCTCGATCAGCGCGGCCAGTACAAAGGCTACGACCCCAAGAGCAACGACGTGTGGAAAAACGGGCAATACTGGCAGGACGATAAGCCCGTAATCGCTCAAAAAGAAGCCGAAGGCCACGCCGTGCGCGCCGAATACCTGTATTCGGCCATGGCCGACGTAGCGGCCCTCACCGGCGACAAGCAACTGCTAGCCGCCGTGGATACCATCTGGAACAACATGGTTTCCAAGAAGTTCTACGTGACGGGCGGTACGGGTGCCGTGCCCGGCGGCGAGCGGTTTGGCAACAACTACGAGCTGCCCAACGCCACAGCCTACAACGAAACCTGCGCGTCGGTGGCCGATGTATACTGGAACCAGCGCATGTTTCAGCTCCACGGCGACTCCAAGTACGCCGATATCATGGAGAAGGTGCTCTACAATGGCCTGCTCTCGGGCGTAGGACTCGACGGCAAGTCGTTCTTTTACTCCAATGCCATGCAGATTAAGAACAGCGCCAGCTTTGCTCAAACCGAGCCTGCGCGCGCCGGCTGGTTCGATTGCTCGTGCTGCCCCACCAACCTGGCTCGCCTGTTTCCGTCGCTGCCCGGCTACGTGTACGCCCAGCACGATAAAGACGTGTACGTCAACCTGTTTGTGAGCAGCACGACCTTGCTGAAGGTGGGCAAGCAACCGCTGCAACTCACCCAGCAAAACAACTACCCCTGGGACGGCGGCCTGAAGTTTACGGTAAATCCCGATAAGCCACTGGACTTCAATCTGTTGGTGCGGATTCCGGGCTGGGCGAGGGGGGAAGCCATGCCCTCTGATCTGTACCGCTTTGCAGGTCCCTCGGAGCAGAAAGTCAGCATCAAAATCAATGGCAAGCCCGTGCAGTACACAATGCGCAAAGGGTATGCCGTGCTCCCGCGCAAGTGGCACAAAAACGATGTGGTAGAAGTGACCCTTCCTATGGAAGTGCGGCAGGTGGTGGCCAACGCCAAAGTGCAGGACGACTTGGGCAAAGTGGCCTTGCAACGCGGCCCCATCATGTATTGTGCCGAGTGGACCGACAATCACGGCAAGGCGACCAACCTGATTGTGCCGCCCACCACGTCTTTTGCCACCAACTTCCAGCCCAGCCTGCTCAATGGCATCACCACGCTGACGGCGACCGTGCCCGCCGTAAAAGTTGATGAAGCGGCCAACACCATCAGCACCGTAACCCAGACGCTCACGGCGATTCCGTATTACGCTTGGGCCAACCGGGGCAAGGGCGAAATGACGGTGTGGTTTCCGGCCAAAGTGCTGGATGTAGACCTCGTAACGCGGCCAGCTATGGAGCGCGAACAACTCAAATAGCGCCCCAAATAAAGGCGGAGGCCCTAGAAAGGCAACTATTTGATAGTCAAATAGTTGTCTTTCTAGGGCCTCCGCCTTTACGGCTTTTAGGTTATTATTTCGGAATATCCAGGCCCCAGTTGCGGCCTTTTTCCACGGCCGGAACGCCGGTTGTAAGCCACACGGGGGCAGGCGCCCCTTTCAGGTAGTGGTCGAAGAATTGCAGCTCCCGGATCGAGATGTCCTTGCGGTTTTCGCGCTTCACCAGGTTGTGCGCTTCGCCGTTGTATTGCAGCAGCCAAACGGGTTTGTTGAGGCGCCGCAAGTCGGTAAACATCTCGATGCCTTGGTACCACGGCACGGCGCCATCAGCGTCATTCGACATGATGACCACGGGCGTCTGCACCTTTGGGAGCGAGAATAGCGGCGAATTCTGGATATACAGCTCCGGCTTTTCCCACAGCGTGCCGCCAATGCGGCTCTGCGTGTGCTCGTACTGAAACTGCCGGCTCATGCCTGATTCCCAGCGGATTCCGCCGTAGGCCGAGGTCATGTTCACAACCGGCGCGCCGGCCCAGGCGGCCGCGTACATGTTGGTTTGGGTGATCAGATACGCGACCTGGTAGCCGCCCCAGCTCTGGCCCTGGATGCCGACGTGCGCCGCATCTACCCAGCTGTTTTTCTTCAGCGCATCCACTCCGGAGTTCACATATTCCACCGCCGAAGGGCCCGGCGCGCCGATGGTGTAGCTGATATCGGGCGTGAAAACCAGGTAGCCGTTGCTGGCAAACATGGCAATATCCAGCCGCGAAGGAGTAGGGGCGGGCGCCGTGTATTTGTACAGGCCGTCGGAGAGCTTTTCGTAGAAATACACGACCATCGGGTACTTTTTGGCCGGGTCGAAGTTCTCGGGTTTGTATAGCACGCCCGTGGCTTTGAAGCCTTTCGGCGTGGTCCAGTGCACCAGCTCGGCCGTAAACCAGTTGTAGTCTTTCTGCTGGGCGTTGATGCTGCTGAGCTTCTTTTCCTTCTTCAGGTCGCTGCTCACGTACACGTTTGCCGACTCGCTGACGTTGGACTTGGTATAGAGGAAGTTATCCGAGTTTTTGGCCTGAATAAGCGTCGAATAACCGAATGGCGCCATCACCGCGAGCTGCGGGCTTTTGGTGCTGGCAATGTTCTTTTTATAGTAGCCCCACTGCTTGTTGGTTTCGTTCTGCACGAGCAGCCACAGGTTATCCTTCGGCTCGATAAACTTCTTTTTCTCGACCGGAATGGTGTAGCGGAATATCAGCTTGTTGGTGCGCCCGACGCCGTTTGTGAAGTTGGTGGCCGCGCCGGTTGCCGGATTGATTTTCCAGATGTCGTAGCGGTCGTTGATCAGCACGGCTTCGTCGTTTTTGGTCCAGGCCGAAATGCCGTAGGGCTGCGGATCGTCGGGCGAGTCGTTTTCTTCGTCGGTGAAGGAAACGCCCGCTTTTTCGGTCAGGTTAGTAGTTTTGCGGGTGGCCACCGAAAAGGAAAACCAGTTTTTGGAAGCGTAATCGTACCACACGGCATACTTGCCGTTCGGCGACAGCTGAAACCGGCTTTTAGCCGCCTTCGGGTTGATGGCAATGCGTTCGCCCGTGAGCGTCGAAACCAGGTACGCCTGCTTCAACGTCGTGCCTTCCCACTGCATCGAAACCCGCTTGCTGGTGTCGGTAGTGGCCAGCACATACTCGGCATCGTTGAGTTCGGCCACGAATGATTCGGGCAGGTACTGATCTTCGATCTGGATGAATTTGTTGCCCTGCTTGGGGTAGATAACCGCCAGGTAGTTGCGCTGAAGGTCCTTTTTCAGGGTTTTCAGCTGCATGGGCTGCAAGTAGTCGTCTTTGTAGTTCCAGATGTCCAGCTTGGCGTGCTCAAACTCCACCAGCGTAGTATCCTGCGGAATAGGGTCGGGGGCGGTGCCGAAAAACAGCTTATCGCCGCTCTCGCTGAAGATGATCTTGCCGAAGCCGCTGGGCGACCAGCCCGTTTTCAGGACTTTGGCGCCCGGCTGCACCAGCACGCGGGCGCTGTCGGCCCCGAAATCGGAGTAGTACAGGCTGAAGGGCTTGACCAGCGCTTTTTCGGGGTGCTTTTCGGCCGCGAAGGCCAGCTGCTTGCCCGCATCGTCGAAAGCCAGGTTTTTGTAAACGCCTTTCCCAGAGCTAATTAGCTTTACATCTCCGGAAGCCAGGTCGTACACATACAGCCCCGATTTAATGGTTTTGCTGTTTTTGGGCGCCGACACGGCAAAGGCCGCTTTGTTGCCCAGCTTGCTGATCTGGTAATCGGTGACAGCCTCAAACTGACGCTTGGTGCCGGTCAGCAGGTTGATGACGGTGAGGGTGGCGCCTTCTTTTTTGGTTTCGAGCAGCTGGTCGGTGATCTTCTTGACCGTATCGACCGGGGCTTTTTTCAGCGAGTCTTTCACCGCCGGCTTCACGGCCAAAAAAGCCACGGCCGCCGCTTTTTCGGCCAGCTGAAACGACCGGACATTCGGATACTTCGTGAGCTTGCCCGACTCAAGGGCATAAATGCCCAGCGAATCCTTGGGCATATCGGCGGGCTTTTTCTTTTTGATTTTGGCCTGCCGAACTACCTGATACTGAGGCTTGATGCTGAACACCGCAAACTTGGAATCGGCGGAGAACAGGGCCGAATCGCCGCGGCTCACGAGCCGGAGCGTGCGGTTGGTGGCCGTTTTGAGGTGCAGCGTGCCGTCGCCCTGCTGGGGCTTCACCTGAAACAGTACATATTTGCCGTTGTTGCTAATCTTCTGATTAACAACGCTTTGCCACTGGTCATAGACGGAGTGATCGAGGGGTTTCTTGGCAGGCTGCTGCGCTACTACGGTTTGAAAGCCAACGGCTAAGCAGGCCAAAAGCGAAAGGGACTTGTGCATTCACAAAGGGGGTATTCCCGAAATAAGGGGGTAGAAAAATGTGCAGCCTCCAAGCCGCTAATCGGAACTACAAGCGATACACCAGCCGCGTAAGCACAGTGCGGATGAAATCATGTTAAAACTAAGAAGAATGAAATATAAAGTCCGTGTGCGGACGAATTTATACCCCCCAATCTCCCAAAATGCCCCGCGCCGGCTGGCGCGCCGGATGCTACTATTGTAGTAAGGCTTTGCAGCCCGATTTTCTGACCGCCCAAGCTGCCCGAAGCGCACGCCGCCGGTCGCTTCCTAACCCACCCAACATGGCCGTTTCTCGCTTTCTGACCGCCGCCTTGCTGCTGGCCGGCGGGGTTGCCTCCGCCCAGCCGACCCCCAACGAATGGGAAAACCCGCAGGTGTTTGAGCAGCACAAGGAAAAGCCGCACGCCAGCTTCATGGTGTATGAGCGCGCCGCCGACGTTGCCGCCGACGACTACCGCCGCTCGCCTTACTACCAGTCGCTCAACGGCGACTGGAAATTCAGCTACGTGCCGCGCCCCGCCGACCGCCCGCTTGATTTCCAGCAGCCCGGCTTCAACGATGCTGCCTGGAAGAGCATTGCCGTGCCGTCGAACTGGGAGATCCAGGGTTTCGGCACCCCGATTTACACCAACATCGTGTACCCTTTCCCCAAAAACGCCCCGTTTATCGATGGGCGCGACAACCCGGTGGGCAGCTACCGGCGCACCTTCACGGTGCCCGCCGGTTGGGCCGGGCGCGAAGTGTTGCTCAACTTCGGCTCGATTTCGGGCTACGCCGTAGTATATGTCAACGGGCAGCGGGTGGGCATGAGCAAGGTAGCCAAGTCGCCGGCTGAGTTCGACATTACATCGTACCTGAAGGAAGGGGAGAACGTGTTGGCGGTGCAGGTAACGCGTTGGCATGATGGCAGTTATCTCGAAGATCAGGATTTCTGGCGCCTCTCGGGCATAGACCGCGACGTAGCCATCTACAGTCTGCCGAAGCAAACTATCTGGGACTTTTTCGTGCACGGCGACCTGGATGCGAGCTATCGCAACGGCCAACTCAGCACCGATGTGACGCTGCGCAACTTCGCTACCACGGCCGGCGCGCCAGCCCGTGTCGCCGTCGAAATAGTGGATGCCAGCGGCAAAACCGTGCTGCGCCAGCAGCAGGCGGTGCCCGCGCTCAGCGCCACCGGTACGCAAACCGTCAGGCTGAGCGGCAGCATCAAAAACGTGCGCCCCTGGACGGCCGAAACGCCGACGCTTTACCAGTGCCGCCTCGCGCTGGAAGATGCCCAGGGCAAAACGCTGGCCCTGACCGGCTGCAAAGTGGGCTTTCGCAAAGTTGAGATTAAGAATGCCCAGCTGCTGGTCAATGGGGTGCCGCTGGAAGTGCACGGCGTAAATCGCCACGAGCTGGAGCCGACTACGGGCCGCACGGTGACCGAAGCGGGCATGCGCCACGATCTGGAACTGATGAAGCAGCACAACATCAACGCGGTGCGCACTAGCCACTATCCCAACGACGAGCGCTGGTACAAGCTCTGCGACGAGTACGGTTTCTATCTGGTTGATGAAGCCAACATCGAAACCCACGGTTACGGAGCCGAATTGCAGGGCTGGTTCGACAAAACCAAGCACCCGGCCTACCTGCCCCAGTGGGCGCCCGCCCACCTCGACCGCATTGAGCGGCTGGTGGAGCGCGACAAAAACCACCCGTCGGTGATCATCTGGTCGATGGGCAATGAGTGTGGCAACGGGCCGGTGTTTCACGACGCTTACAAGTGGATTAAGCAGCGCGACCCCGGCCGCCCCGTGCAGTTTGAGCAGGCCGGCGAAGACGTTGACACCGACATCGTGTGCCCCATGTATCCGGGCATGAACTCGATGAAAAAATACGCCACGGCCACCGACAAAACCCGGCCTTACATCATGTGCGAATACTCGCACGCAATGGGCAACAGCAACGGTAACTTTCAGGAATACTGGGATATAATTCGCAGCAGCCCCCACATGCAGGGCGGCTTTATCTGGGATTGGGTAGACCAAGGTCTGAAAACCAGCACGCCCGACGGCCGCCTTTTCTATGCCTACGGCGGTGACCTGGGTGGCTATTTGCGCCAAAACGACGAGAACTTCTGCGCCAACGGCCTGGTAGCTGCCGACCGCACCCCGCATCCCGGCTTGTACGAGGTAAAAAAGGTGTACCAGGACATCCGCTTCAGCGCTGCGCAACCCGCTAGCGGCCGCGTTACGGTGCACAATGGCTTTAGCTTCAGTGACTTAGATGGATACGTTTTCCGCTGGGAACTGCTTCGTAATGGGGTAGTTGCGAAGCAGGGCAACTTTG
This sequence comes from Hymenobacter jejuensis, assembly GCF_006337165.1. Lineage (NCBI taxonomy): Bacteria > Pseudomonadati > Bacteroidota > Cytophagia > Cytophagales > Hymenobacteraceae > Hymenobacter > Hymenobacter jejuensis. Next base: position 248,724 of record NZ_CP040896.1, on the reverse strand, counting down.
CCGTGAAGCTGGCTCCGCAGCAACAGAAAGAGGTTCGCTTGCCCGTGCCTTCGCTGCCCAAGCAGGCCGGCGCGGAATACGTCCTCAACGTCTTTGCCCAAACCAAAAGCGCCGCGCCGCTAGTGCCGGCGGGCCACGAGGTCGCTCGCGAGCAGTTTCTGTTGACGCCGGCCGCCACGTATTTCTCTGCAACACCGGCTCGCGCGGGTGCCCTGCAAGTGCAGCGGGACGGCGACAAGCTCACCTTTACCTCGGGCGATGTGCGCGGGGAATTCAACACCAAGCAGGGCCGCTTAACTGATTACCGTCTGCGCGACAAATCCGTGATTGGCAGCTATCCCGAACCGTATTTCTGGCGCGCGCCCACCGACAACGACTTCGGCAACGGCATGCCGCAAAGCCTGGGCGTGTGGCGCACGGCCCACGCCGCCCGCAAGGTGCAGCGCGTGACGGTAGGCGAACAGTCGGCGGCGGGTTTGCCCATTAAAGTAGAGTATCTGCTGACGGACCTTGGCGCGCCTTACACCGTGGCTTACCTGATCGGCGACGACGGCGCCGTACAGGTAACGGCAGCTATTGACCTGACAAGCAAAGAGTTGCCGGAGTTGCCGCGTTTCGGGATGCGCCTGGAATTGCCCCGGCAGTTCAGCCGCATTCAGTATTACGGCCGCGGGCCGTGGGAAAACTACAACGACCGCAACTCGGCCGCGCTGCTGGGCACGTACCGTGATTCGGTGGCCGGGCAGTTTACCCGCACCTACATCCGGCCCCAGGAAAGCGGCTACCGCACCGACGTGCGCTGGGTCACGCTGACCAACGCCGAAGGGCTCGGCTTGCGTCTGGAAGGACTACAGCAGCCTATTTGCTTTAGCGCTCTGCCGTACCGGGCCGAAGACCTCGACCCCGGCCTGACCAAAAAGCAGCAGCACCCCACCGACCTGCGGCCCCGCGGCGCGGTGTTCGTCAACGTCGATTTGAAGCAGCGTGGCGTGGGCGGCGACAACAGCTGGGGTGCTTTGCCGCACGATGCCTACCGCCTGCTCGACAAAACGTATTCCTACAGCTATACCCTGCGGCTAGTGGATGACAAGGCGCCGCAGCCGTAAGCCGCGCCCGGCGCGGAAATCTTAACTTACTAACAGGGCCGACTGCCGGAAATGCACCGGCGGTCGGTCCTGTGTAAAGCTCACTGTATGAATAAGTTATCAATCGAGTGCTTGCGCCTGGTTTTCCTGCTGTTGATCGTCAGCGGGTGCAGCGGAACGAAGGTCGCGACAGCCCCCACACCAGCGACGGCCGCACCGACGCCGGTCGGGTTGGGTTGGGCCAAAAACAACGTCAACGGCGCGGTATTTCGCAAAAACTCGGTGGTGAGCTTTAAGCAGGAGCAGTACACCGCTTTTTACGATTCGGCGGGCTACGTAACGCTGGGCAAGCGCACCTTGCCCAACGGCCCGTGGCAGGTGCAACGCACTCGCTATCAGGGTAAAGTGAGCGACGCGCACAACATCATCAGCATTATGGTAGATGGCGCTGGCTACCTGCACATGTCCTTCGACCATCACGGCAACCCCCTGCGCTATTGCCGCAGCGTGAAGCCCGGTTCGCTCGAACTGACGGAGCTGCTGCCCATGACGGGCCAGCAGGAAAACAACGTTACGTACCCCGAATTCTATCGGTTTCCGAGCGGCGATCTGCTGTTTGTGTACCGCGACGGCAGCTCCGGCAACGGCAACATGGTCCTGAATCGCTACGACCTGAAGATGCGGCAGTGGACGCGCCTGCACACCGCCCTGATCGATGGGGAAGGCCAACGCAACGCCTATTGGCAGGTCGCGATGGATGCCAAAGGCACCATTCATGTGTCGTGGGTGTGGCGAGAGGCGCCGGACGTGGCCTCTAACCACGACATGGCCTACGCGCGCTCCCGCGACGGCGGCAAAACCTGGCAGAAAAGCACCGGCGAGCAATATCAAATTCCCATCACCGAGAAAACCGCCGAGTACGCCTGCCGCATTCCGCAGCGCAGCGAGCTGATCAACCAGACGTCCATGGCCGCCGACGAGCAGGGCAACCCCTACATCGCGACCTATTGGCGGCCGGCGGGCACGGCAGTGCCGCAGTATCAGTTGGTGTATAATGTTGATAATCAATGGCATACGATGCAGGTGTCGCAGCGTACTACGCCCTTTAGCCTGAGTGGTGCCGGCACCAAGAAAATTCCGATTTCGAGGCCCCAAGTAGTTGTCGAGAAGAAGCAGGGCAAAACGGCCGTGTCGGTGGTGTATCGCGACGTCGAGCGCCAGGACAGAGTGGCCGTGGCGCAGTGCGATGACCTGAGCCAGAACAAGTGGTCCGTCACCGACCTGACCACCGAATCGGTGGGCAACTGGGAGCCCAGCTACGACACCGAGCGCTGGAAACAGGCCGGCGTGCTCGATCTGTTTGTGCAGCGCACGGGGCAAGGCGACGGCGAACAGCTGGAGCAGCTGGCTCCGCAGCCCGTGTATATTTTGCAGTGGAAGCCCTGATTTGTAAGTAGATACACGGCATTTGCTCCTTGCTTCATGAGAAAAGCCCTGCTGATGCTTTCGCTTACTGCTGCCCTGGCCAGCGGCTGCGCTTCTTCTCACCAAGCCACGCAGTACCCCGGCTGGAAACTGGTCTGGGCCGATGAATTCAACACTAACGGCCGGCCGGACCCGCAGAACTGGCAGTTTGAAAACGGCTTCGTGCGCAACCACGAGTTGCAATGGTACCAGCCCGAAAATGCCCGCTGCGAAAATGGCCGGCTCATCATCGAAGTGCGGCAGGAGCAACGCCCGAACCCTGCTTATCAGCCCGGGAGCAGCGACTGGAAGGCCAGCCGACCAAGCATATACTATACTTCGGCTAGCCTGAATACCAAGGGGTTACATAGCTGGCAATACGGGCGCTTCGAGATGCGCGGCCGCATCGATATCAGCCCCGGGCTGTGGCCGGCCTTCTGGACGCTGGGCGTGGGAAAGGAGTGGCCGTCCAACGGTGAAATCGACATTATGGAGTTTTACCAAGGCAAGATCCTGGCTAATGTCGCTTCGGGTACCAGCAAGCAATACACGGCTAAATGGCGTAGCCAGACCAAACCCGTAGCCGAGTTTCGGGACCCGGACTGGGCTAAGAAATTCCACGTCTGGCGCATGGATTGGGATGCGCGGTTTATTCGCCTCTACGTCGATGATTTACTGCTGAACGAAACCCCACTCACGGAAACCGTCAACGAGGACGGTACAGGTTTTAACCCTATGCAACAGCCTCATTACGTGTTGCTTAACCTGGCGCTGGGCGGCGATAACGGCGGCCCACTGACGGGCACGGCTTTCCCCAATAGCTTTGAAGTGGACTACGTGCGCGTGTATCAGCGGGCAGACAGCCAATAAGCTGGCTTAACTGGCATCGTTCGATACGGCAGTGTGGCTTTTGCAGATAACACACAAAAAGAAACTCCAGAGGCTTTGGGCCCCTGGAGTTTCTTTTAAGCGACTCGCAAGTCGTATCCGATGGGCTTAATACCCAGGATTTTGCGATAGTGCACCGTTGTTGAGGTCGCGCTCCGTTTGCGGGATGGGCAGCAGCACATTCTTCTGCGTCAGACCGGAAACTGAGGCGCCGTTCAGGCGCGTGGTGCGCTCAACCAAAGTGCCGGTGCGTACCAGCGTGAGGCGGCGCTGCTCCTCGCCGATCAGTTCGCGGGTGCGCTCATCGAGGATGAAGTTCAGGGTGATGTCGCCGGCCGTAACCTGATCAGCTTTGGCGCGGGTACGCAGCACGTTGATGCTGGCGGCGGCTCCGGCCAGGTTGCCCTGCTTAAACTGTGCTTCGGCCAGCAACAGGTAAGTTTCGCCTAAGCGCATCATGGGAATGTCCTTGATGGTGCCGTAGCCAAACTCATCGGCCGGATCGTACATGGCCCACTTGGTGATGTACGGGGTGATGCGGAAGAGCGTATCGGAGCCAGTAGCAATCACGCGCTTGCCGTAATTGGCCGATTTGGGGTCGTTGTAGTAGAAGCGGCGGCGCAGGTTGTACTTGGAGTTGCGGATATCGTTGGCCGCAAACAGGCGGTAGTCTACCCAGTTGCTCAGGCGCATCCGGCCAATGCCGCGGCCGCCCAGCGAGTCGGCGACGAGCATGCCGGAGATACCGTAGTAGCCCGGGATCCACATGCGGCGCTGCTGCGCGCTGGTTGTGCCACCGGGGATGTTGAGTTGCTGCTCAATGCCCCAGATCAGCTCGGTATTGCCTTGGCTGCGGCGCTGGTTGCCCACCACAAACATATCGGAGTAGTAGTCGCCCGGCTGGCCCGACCTCACGCCGTAGCGAGCGGTGATCAGCTTAAACAGGCCGCTGCTGATAATGGCCTGGCACTGCTGCTCGGCCAGGTTGTTCTGTCCGGTGCGCAAGTACACTTCCGCCAGCAATTGCTGCGCCACGGCCCGGTGAATGCGACCCGACGCCAGCTTAGGGTTGTTAACCAGAGAGAGGTTGGGAATTGATGATGTTAAGTCATTGATAATAAACGTGTTAACTTCTGCTAGCGGCGTACGGGTATAGTCGTTGCGCGGGCCGGTAGCAGGCTGGTCGATCAGCGGCACGTCGCCGTAGAGCGTCGCCAAGAAGTTGTAGGCGTAAGCGCGGTAAAATTTGGCTTCGGCCGTGATGCGGTTTTTGTAGCCCTGCCGCACCGTGGCGGGCGCAATCGAGGCCTGCTGAATGATGACGTTGGCGTTGTTGATAGTGCGGTACGCCCAGCTCCACCAGATGGAGGCCGCCGCGTCCTGTGAGTTCAGCAGGTTGTAGTTGTAATACGGCACCTCCACGCCCTCGGGGCTGCCCGGAATGCAGACGTCGGTGCCGAGCTGCATGGTGCCCAGCAGGCCCTGCCGGGCATCGTAGGTGTATTGCTCCCGCACCACCGACATCAGGCCGGCCATGCCCGCCTCAAAGCCCAGCGAATCGACCAGGGAAGTTTGGGGCGTGTAAAGCGACTTGGGATTTTCGTCGAGGAAAGTGTCTTTGCAGGAGCTCAGGAGCTGCGCTACGGTGAGCAGTCCAAGAAAGCTGATGATTATGCGTTTCATGAAGTAAATGCTAGAGGAGGTGGGAGGTTAGCGCAAGCCCAGGTTCAGGCCAAACACGTAGGACGCCACGAGCGGGAAGTTGGCGCCGATGCCCGAAGGAATGCCGTTGCCGGAGCCGTTGCCCTGCGTGTAGTTCTGCTCAGGGTCCCAGCCGATCCAGTCAGTCCAGGTATAGATGTTGCGGCCGCTCACGTACACCGAGGTGCTGCCCAGCTTCAGCTTATCCAGCAGAGTCTGGGGCAGGGCGTAGCTCAATGTCACGTCCTTGAGGCGGGTGTAGCTGGCATCCTTGGGGTACGAATAGCCGCGCGTATTGAAGTAAGAAAGCGCGGGGCGGTCGTTGCTCTTGTTCTCAGGCGTCCAGTAGCCCACGGCCGCTGGCTGGTTGATGCGGTAGCTGAAGTCGGCGCGGTTCAGGATGTCGTTGCTGCGCAGGATGCCCTGGGCCGTCTGGAGGAAGATGCGCAGGCTCAGGCCTTTATAGGCAAACGTGTTGGTAAGGCCCGCCGTGTACTTGGGCAGCGAAGTACCCAGATACATGCGGTCGTTGCTGTCGATCTTGCCGTCGCCGTTCAGGTCGGCAAACTTCAGGTCGCCGGGTTTGGCGCCGGGGTCCAGGCCCGAAGGATCTTCGCCCTGCTGCCACACCCCGATCATCTTGTAATCATAAACGGCGTTCAGCGGCTTGCCGATGAAGCGGCGGTTGGCAATGTCGTCGGTGCCGTTGCCGTACAGTTCCAGAATCTTGTTACGGTTGCGCGTAAAGTTGAAGCTCGTGCTCCAGGTAAAGTCACCGTGCTGCACGTTCACCGTGTTCAGGGCCACTTCAATGCCGCGGTTCTGCACCCGGCCAATATTGTCAAGTACGCTGCTGTAGCCGTTGATGATGGGGATTAGGCGCGCCAGCAGCAAGTTTTTGGTGCGGGCGTCGTAATATTCAAACGAGCCCGAAACCCGGTTGTCAAACAGGCCGAAATCCAGGGCGACGTTGCTGCTGGTGGTACTTTCCCACTTTAGCTTTGAGTTGCCTAACGTATTGGCTCTGAGGCCCGTAAAGGTTACGCCGCCGTAGGTGTACTGGAGCTGCGTCTGGCCCGTGATGGTCTGGTACGGGTTGATGCCCTCATTGCCCGTGATGCCATACGAGTACCGCAGCTTCAGCAGGTTGACTTTGCCGTTGTCTTTCAGAAACTGCTCGTTAGCCACATTCCAGCCCAGTGCTACCGAAGGGAAGGTGGCATACTTGCTGGCCTGGTCGCCGAATACCGACGAGCCGTCGCGGCGGGCCGTTACCGTAAACAGGTAGCGGCTGTCGTAGGAGTAGTTCAGGCGGCCCATTTGCGAGAGCAGCGAACGGCGCTCGTCGTAAGAGCTCAGCGTGGGCGGGATGCTGCCCGAACCGATGTTGTTGTAGCCGGTCTGGTCGCTGATGAAGCCGCTAGCGGTTTCGGTAGTGGTGAAGTAGGTGTTCTGCTGGGCACTGTACAGGCCCGTCAGGTCGAAGTGGTGCTTGCCGAAGTCGCGGTTATACACCACAATGTTCTCAATGGTGTAGTTGTGGCGCTCGTCGTTGGTGATGACGCCCGTACCGCGCAAGTCGTTGGCTAGCCGGCCCGTGTAGTTGGCGTAATGGTAAGGGCGGTAGGAGTAGCTGCCGTTCAGGCGGTAGGTCAGACCCTTCACAAAGGTGGGCTGCACCTCGGCGTAGAGCGTGCCCGTGAGCTGGTTCACCTTGCTAACGCGCGTGGTGGTCAGGCCTAGCAACGGATTGACAAACAGTGCTTCCGGCTGCATCGCCTGGATTTTATAAGTGCCGTCGGGGTTGTAGGGCACGCCATACGGGCTCATGGCCTGCGCCAGCGCCAGGTTTACTTGCCCGCCGTCGTCATTGGAGCTAGCGTAAAACGCCGACGTGCCCACGCGCAACCAGTTGGTGAGGTTGGCGTCGAGGTTAGAGCGAATGCTAACGCGCTGAAATTGGTAGCCCCGCAGGATACCCTTTTGTTTGAAGTAATCACCTGATAGATAATACTTTACATCAGGGGTGCCACCCGAGAAAGACAGGTTGTGGTCTTGCACGAAGCCTTGTTGCCCGATGAGCTTCAGCCAATCGGTGGTTTTGCCGGCCTTGTAGTTTTCCAGCTCGCCAAAGTTGGGCAGCGGGTCACCGGTGATTTTAGCCTGCTCTTTATAAGCCTGATACTTAGCCGCATACGCCGGGCCGTCCATCGGCTTCAGGGTGTTGGTCATGTACTCCGGGCCCGCGTAGCCCGTGTAGCGAATCTGGGGCTTGCCGGTTTTGCCGTGCTTGGTTGTGATCAGGATTACCCCGTTGGAGCCGCGCGTACCATAAATGGCCGTGGCCGAGGCATCCTTCAAAATTTCCATCGAGGCGATGTCCGTGGGGCTGATGTCGTTTAGGTTGCCCGGAAACGGCACCCCGTCCAGAATGATATACGGATCGGTGTTGGCCGTAATGGAGCGTACGCCGCGCACCTGAATTCGGGGCTGAGCCCCCGGCGCGCCGGAAGTCGTGGCCACCGTCACACCCGCCACAGCGCCTTCCAGCGCCTGCGCCACGTTGCCTACGGGCAGCTTTTCCAGCCGGTCCGTCGGTACCGAAACTACGGAGCCCGTTACGTCGGAGCGTTTCTGCGTGCCGTAGCCCACTACCACCACCTCTTTCAAGGCTTGGGCATCGGGGCGGAGCTGCACGTTGACGCTGGTGCGCCCGTTGAGCGCCACTTCCTGCGCCAGATACCCCACAAATGTCACGACCAACGTGCCATTGGCATTGGCTTCGGGCACGCGCAGCGTAAAGTTGCCTTTGTCGTCGGTGCCGGTACCGATGGTGGTACCTTTCACCACGACTGTCGCGCCGGGCAGGCCCTGGTTGCGCTCGTCGGTGATGGTGCCGGTCACGGTGATGTCAGCTGCGGCAGTAGCCGCCGGAAGGGCCGTTGCCCAATCCGGACTCGTCCGGTCAGCAGCAATCGGGATGCTGAAGGCGGAAGTAGATTTCAGGAGCGCAAGCGCCCCACAAAAGAGTAGCCATTCTCTTTTCATAAGTACTGAGGAAAAATTGACATCCTAACCTGCGTCAGGATGGGTGGGAGATGAAGAAGCACGCCTGGAGCGGAAACCTTTTCGGACGCTTTCGGCCGGCAAGTATCAAGGGGAAAGGACTGCCAGATGAGGTGTCGAAAATGGTGCTGGCCAATGGCTAAGCACCGCGGTTTACACAGCCTAAATGTAGCGGGCCTCCCACCGGATTTGGTGGGTGGTTTTGGTCAAAATAGGGGGGCAAATTAGATCAGATGAAACAGCCTGTTTATTTTATGGTTCAGGTTGTTGTTATTGTGAATTATTGATAATCAATGGTTTATTTAGATAACTATGTGGATAAATTTTAAAGCAAATGTCTGGTGCTACTGGGTAGCCGCTGCCGCTCCTATGACCTTATGAAAGAAAGCCTTAGCTCCTTTGGCCCGACTAGAGGCTAAAGAAGCTAAGGCTTCGGAATATCAATTCGGCGATAGATCTGGCAACCAGTACGGGCTACGTGTGAGCGGCCAGAGTGAAGCGCGGCCGGGATGTAGCCCCATGATTGTTAGGCTCTTGAACTGGTAGTTAAGATCCCGCGGCGCTCTGGTTAGCCACGGGTAAAATCCTCCACGATCTGCACGCATACGGGCGTAGGCACGGCCACGGAAACGCCCGTTGGGGTGAGGCGCCCGCTGCGGCTGTCGATGCGGAATACCACGATCGAATTCGAATCTTGGTGGGCGACCAGCAACATACGCCCCGCCGGATCGAGGCCAAAATTGCGCGGGGTTTTGCCCTGCGTGGCTACGTGCTGGACGAGCGTGAGGCGACCACTTTTGGAATCGATTGCGAAAACGGCCACGCTATTATGGCCGCGATTGGAAACGTACACGAAGCGGCCGTTGGGCGCAACGTGCACGTCGGCTAGCGTATTAGTCGAGGTAAAATCGGCGGGCAGCGCCGACAGCGTCTGGATTTCGCGAAACGTGCCCTGCGCCGCATCATAAGCGAGAGCCGTTACGGTCGAGGCAATCTCGTTGGTGAGGTAGGCAAAGCGTGCGTTCGGGTGAAACGTGAGGTGGCGCGGACCGGCGCCGGGCTGGGCCCTGAAAGCGGGTGTATCGCGCAGGCGTAGCATGCCGGTGGGCGCGTCCAGCGCGTACGCAAACACCGTATCAAGGCCCAAGTCAACGGCAAAAGCAAACCGGTTGGAAGGGTCCGCGATGATGCAATGCGCGTGCGGGCCTTCTTGGCGGCTGCGGTTGGGGCCCGAGCCGCGGTGCTGATCGGTGCTGGCCGGGGACCGAAGCTGGCCGTCGGCCTGAATAGGCAAACTGCTGATACTGCCGCTGTTATAATTGGCCACGAGCGCGCAGCGGTCGCTATGATCAAGGCTGATGTAGCAGGGGCCGACCCCCGCGGAGGATTGCCGGTTCAGCAAGCGCAAGGCGCCCGTGCTTCGATCAATAGCAAAGGCGCTAACGGCGCCGCCCTGCACGCCTGCAAACTCATCGACGCGCGTGGCGGTGTACAGGTGTTGCCTTTTCGCGTCAAGAGTAAGAAAACCCGGTTTTCCGCCCGCATCCAAGGCACTTACAAGCGTGAGCGCCCCGGTAGCCATGTTCAGGCGGTACAGGAAAAGGCTCTCGCTACCGGCCAGCACAAACGTGCCCACGTACACCAAGCATTCCGGCGCCTCGCTTCGCGGCACCGACCGGGCACAACCAGCCAGAACGGCGGGCAGGCTGAGCAATCCCAATCCTGCGGCTTTCAGAAAATCCCGGCGGGTACACGCTGATTTTAACATAAATACTTGGTTATCAAATAATTATGGTTTGATGAACCATGTTCGTTCGGCGGCGGCCGTTACGTAAGCCACGTCGCCGGGAGCGAAATTGGACTTGCCCGTCCGGATGGTTAGCGTCGCGTCTGCTACGGCCACTTTCAACTCGTAATAGCTGCCGAAAAACTGCGCGGACTTTATCAGGACTCGCACGCCTTTGCTTTTGGATGTTCCGATGGTAAAATCCTCGGGTCTGATTAGCAGGGTGTTGCCCGTAGGCAAGCCTTTGATTGAGCTAGCCAAAGCCGCCAGGGCGCCGCCGTTCACGGCGTTGTAGTCGCCAAAAAGGCCGGCTACGTACTCGTTAGTTGGTTGCCGGTAGATCGTTTGGGGTGCACCGCGCTGCACCAACTTGCCCGCCTGCAACACCAATACCTCGTCGGCCCACGAGAGTGCATCCAGCGGATCGTGCGAAACGAGCATGCAGGTGATGCCCAAGCGCTCGCCGACGTCCTGAATAACCGACTGCAAAATCAGTTTATGCACCCGGTCGAGGTTGGAAAAAGGCTCGTCGAGCAGCAGAAGCTGCGGCGCTCCCAACAGCAGCCGCGCCAACGCAATGCGCTGACGCTCACCGCCTGACAGTTGGTTGGTCTGGCGGCTGGCCAAATGGTTGATGCGGCATACGTCGTAGAGCGTCTGGGCTTCTTGCGCCGAGCGTTTGTTGGCGTAGCGCAGCACCTGTTCCACCCGCAAAAACTTAGGCAGCTCAAAGTGTTGCGACAGATAGGCCACGCCCGCCTGCCCCGGCACCAGCACTTCGGCTGGCCCTTTTACCCGCCGGCCGTCGAAGTGTACTTCTCCAACGCTGGGTTGAATCAGGCCCGCAATGATCTGTAATAGAGTGCTTTTGCCGGCGCCGGTTTCGCCAGAAAGCGCGATTTTTTGGTGTCGCTGCTGGTTGAAGCCGATGTCTTGCAGCGCCCATTTTCCTTGTTCCTGAAAGCCAATTCCGGAAACCGTTAACAACTCCATGTAGCTTACAGGGTCTGTAATGTAAAGATTGTCAAGTAGATGCGTGTTATTTGGCGGAGCACCCGATCTGCTGCCGGCTCGCTAAAGCACCCTGCCCACGCGCCGGACCTCGCCTCGAAAGATAGAGGAAGCAAACCGGACCAAGCTGCCAAAACGCAAAAGCCCCTTAGGCGCGTCTTTGCACCAACCATCCGCACCGCTGCCGAGTGGCGAGCCAAAATAGGAAGCAAGAAGGCTATTAAGAAATTAAAGAGGCGCTCCTATTATTGGACTGATCTTACGGAATAGATTGATAATCATCGAATTACTTGATTCGCGATCACGGTCATACGGAGTAATTCTGATCATTGTCTGCTCGCCTTGGTCAAACTCGTCTGCAAGCGCTGGAGGCCTTCCCCAGCCCAAAACACAGCTAGGGCAAGGCCAGAGCCCAGCAGCGAATCGAGGATGCGGCCCTGCACCGTGACCAGCGTATCGCCAGCATGGCCGGCCGTGGAGTTGATCAGTGCCATGGGCGTTATGAAAAGCAGGGCCAGCGCATAGTTGCGCGCTACCACTACTTCCGTGGCACCTTGCAACAGCATGAGCAACAGCACGATGCCAAGGCCGGCCGGATGCAGCAGCGAAAGCAGCTCAAAGACCAATACGCCCGCCACGGTGCCGATCATGCGGTGCACGCCCTGGATGCTGGTAAGGCGTCGCGAGTAACTTGACTGCAATACGGCAATGGCGCTCAGGACTACCCAATATGTCCGAAACGCACCCAGCGGCCGGCTGACCAAGCAGGCTACCGTCACGGCAATTACCACGCGCAGGCCAATGGCGATGGCCTCCGCGGTAAGCTCGAAGCTTGGTAAGGCTGGCAGTACTGCCGGGACGGAAGCAGCCCGCCGCGCACTAGGCAAGATTAGTGGCGCCACGATCACCAGATAAGCCAGCGTACTTCCCAAAGCGATCAACCCGAGCAGGCGCAGACCGGGCAGTGCCACGCCCCCAAGGGAAGCAGGCGCTGTCAGGTGGTTGCTAACCGCGGCCACCAGCACAAACATCATCGGGCCGGGCGGGCCGAGCCGGAAGCCCAACGACAGCGTGCAGGCCAGCGCACTCACCGCGATCAGGCAAGCGGTCGTCAGCCAAGCATTGCCCGCGCAAGCGATTCCGAGCGCTGCCGCCAATAACAGGCCCAACGCCACAAAGGGCAGCACCCGAGCCCGGTCGGGGCGGTGCAGCCCAGCGGCGTACAGCGCCGTGAAACTGCCCAGTGCCGCCTGCAACCCCAGGGGTTGATGGCCGGCCAAGGTGAACAATCCGACGGGCAGGCCCATGGCCAGGCTGGCTTCCAGCCCTACCTTCCAGCGCCAGGGTGCATCGTGAAGCTGCACGAGGCTGTGGACCGCGCGCCGGGTCCGGGGGACATACCGCCTAATATGGCCTCTCATGCAGTAAGACTAAGGCAGCCGATAACCCGCCAAAGTTAAGACTTCGGTGTACGCAGGCTTAGCTTATACGGGGGCGCCCAAACTCTTAATTGTTACGACGAACATAGCTATTTGATAATCAAATAGTTATTAATAAGGGCTGCTAGGGCTTCATCTTAACGCCATACCGGCAAAATCAGAACAAGTCGTTTTTTGTCGGGACGGTGTAGGGCTGTTCTTTGCCGGTGGTTTTGGGCAGGCCAAAGAAGAAGTACAGCGTGCGCTTGGTGCTGCCAGCGACGTGGTTGAGCTCGCTATTGGGCCCGAGGTTTTTGGTATTGGCGTCGATGTTGAGCGCGAGCTTGGTGCCCAGCGGCGGAATGCGATCCAGGAAGGAAAAGTTGCCCACGGGCAGCGCCGGAAACGGCTTCACCCCTGATAATCCGTAGAAATCCAGCAGGCGCACAAACATGTCGGGCTCTTTGCTGGCTACCAAAAACTTGCCTTCTACGGTGTTCATTTCCAGCCACGTAATATCGGCGAAGTAGCCTTTAAACTCCGGGTAAATCCAGGGCGCGGCGCCGGTTTGGGTGTTGTTGTAGGCGTTTTCCCACACGTTGGTAGTCACGCCCTGCAAACGGTTTTTCCAGACGCGGTAGGGGCCTTTGCCCAGCCATTTGGCACTCAGTACGTAGTTTTCGGGATAGGTAAAGCTGATGCCGGTAAAGGGAAAATCGCCGTTGAGCGCGTACTCGTATTCGAGGCTCACCCAGCCGGTGCCGTACATTTTCCAGCGCACCGATTTCAGGTCGCCGGTGTAACGGACTTCCACCACTTCGCCATCTTTTTCGGTGCGGTGGGTGAGGCCCGCAAACGTGCTGTTGCCGGCTACCAGCACCGGGCCGTTGCCAAACGAGAGCTTGTCGCCGTTGTTGCCGCGTACGTCCGTGATGTTGCCCGTTTTCTTGTTGAAACCCACCGTGATGTCGGCCGCCTTGAGCACCAGCAGCGAGTCGCTGTCGGTGACGGCTACGGGCTGCTTACCGTCAAACGCCACGATGCCGTCGAGGGCTTTTTCAGGGCTGCCGGTTTTCCATATCCATTTGTAAACCAAGTTCTTATAGGGGTCATACGCCGACAGCACAATGGCATCGTAATTCTTCCAGTCTTTGGGCAGCTTCAGATCCAGGTTGCCGGTAGCCAGCGGTGCCACCGAAGGGCTGCCGATGCGGGCCTTTTTCTGCGTGATGTAGCCCGCAAACGTGTCGCCGGGCTTGCGGTAATTCACCAGCTCCCACTGAAAAAAGCACTGGTTGAGGTTGGTGAAATGGTAGCGGTTTTCAACCGGAACCTTGCCTTTAAACGACTTGGGCAGCGCTGGCAAGTCTATTTTGATCGGCGAAAAAATCTCGCGCAGGGCGTAAAAGCTGCCTTCCTTTTCGCGGTGCGGACCCAGCACGCCGTCGGGGGCGTTCACGCCGTTCACGTCGATGATGTTGTTCTGGTCGGTGCGCACAATGCCTTCGTCGATCAGCGCCCACAGGAAACCACCGCCCGAGCGCTTGGCGGCCCAGTGCAGTTCCCACATGTCGTGCAGCCCCACGGCTGCGCCACCGTCGTCCTGGGAGTGCAAAAACTCCGTGGGCATGTAGATCAGGCTGTCAGCCAGGATCTTCTGGGTGCTATAGTAATTCTCGTAGTGGTTGCAGTCGATGCCGTTGTAGGCATTGCCGGGGCGGTGGTGGGCATGAATTACGGGCCGGTTCGACAGATCGTATTTACCAAAATCATCGTCCAGCTCCTTGTTGGTGCCTCCTTCGTTGCCGTTGCTCCAGAAAATGATACTGGGGTGATTGACGTCCTTGATCACCATTTCCTTCACCAGTTTCTCGCCGGCAGGGGTGCTGTAGGCCTTTTGCCAGCCCGCCAGCTCGTCGAGCACGTACAGCCCCAACGAGTCGCAAAGCTCCAGAAACCGCGCATCGGGCGGGTAGTGCGACATGCGTACCGCATTCATATTCATCTCTTTGATGAGCTTGACGTCCATGAGATGAATCGAATCGTTGAGCGTCCGGCCGGTCTCGGGCCACCAGCTGTGCCGGTTGATGCCCTTCATCTTGACTTTGGTGCCGTTCACATAAATGCCGTCGCCGCGCCGGATCTGAATCGTGCGGAAACCAAACTTGTCGGAGGTTTGGTAGAGCGTATTGCCACCTGCTTTCAACGACACTTTCACCCGATACAGGTTGGGCGTTTCGGCAGTCCATTGCAAGGGTTTAGTCACTTTGGTCTGGAGCTTGACGAGCGAATCAGTGGCAGCTACGTTGGCCTGCGCCGTGCCTACGGTTTTGCCCTGCGCATCCAGAATTTCGGCTTGCACCTGCCCGGCCTGCTTTGCGTTTTTCAGGAACACGTTCATGGCAAACGAGCCATCGGCCTTCGCGTCGATGGCCGTGTGCGAGATGAATTGCTCGGGATAGGCCTCCAGGTATACCGGCCGGAAAATGCCACCAAAGATCCAGTAGTCGGCCAGCCGCTCGGCGTTGTTGACGGACGCGTCGGCCGACATTTTGCTTACCGTAACTTCCAGTGTATTAGGCTGATCGAAGCGTAGCTTGTCGGTGATGTCGTACTTAAAGCGGTAGAAAGCCCCTTGGTGAATAGCGCCCGCCGGCTGCCCGTTGACCTTTACTTCGGTATCAGTCATCGAGCCTTCAAACACGATGTACACGCGCTTTCCTTGCCAAGCGGCGGGTACTGTAAACGAGTGCTTGTATTGGCCTTTCTCGTCGGCGAAGCGGAAGTTTTTACCGTAGGTTTTGTAGTCGCGGCCGTAGTTGTAGGAGCCAAAACCCTGCTGCTCCCAGCACGAAGGCACCTGAATCTTCGTCCAGAAACCGCTTTTGCGCCCGCCGGTGCAATAAAAGTCCCAGGTGGCTGTGTGGGTATTATCGGTGCCCGACAGGTATTGCACTTGCTTGGCCGTGGGTTGGGCCACAGAGGCCACGGACCACAACAGGGACAAGCAAGTAAGCCAACAAGCTAGAGGGAGGCGCATAAGCTGGAGCTACTTTGGGAAGGTTTATCTGCCCAAAGTACCAGCTCGATTTGCGTTTAGTAACCTGTACTATCCTGCTCCCGACGCAGGCGCTTACTTCACCAGCTGCACCGAGCTGTCGTTGATTTCGTAGGGGTGGTTTTTGAGCAGCCGAATCACTTCGGCGCCGGCCAGCAGCACCGGGCCGTAGCCGTGGGCGGCGTACACGTTCACGGGTCGGTAATAATAGAAAGCCGGATCGAAGCCCATGCCGGTCCCGACGCAGGTGCCTTCCACCTGGCCGGTGGGCGTGACTTTGGTGCTCACGGCGTTCCAGGCGAGCAGCGCCACCGGGCCGTAGGCTTTAGCATCGATCCAGCCTTTGTTTACGGCATGGGCAATGGCGTAAGCGTAAATGGCCGTAGCGGAAGTTTCGAGGTACGAATCGTTGCGGTCGAGGAGTTGGTGCCAGAAGCCCGTGCCCGATTGCACCGCCGCCAAGCCCTTGACGTGCGCCTGGAGCTGCGCCAGAACCGCGGCCCGCCCCGGATGGTCTTCCGGCAGCACGTCTAGCAATTCTACTTTGGTCAGCAGGGCCCAGCCGTTGGCCCGCGCCCAATGAAACTCGGGATGAACCGTCATGCCCTGCACCCAGCCGTGCATGTATAAGCCCTTGTCTTTGTCGAACATACGCTGCGAAAACTGCGTGAACTGCTTCACCGATTCGTCGTAGTAGCGTCGTTCGCCAGTCAGCTTGCCCATCTGCGAGATGGCCGGAATGCTCATGTATAAATCGTCGAGCCACAGCGTATTCGGCTGCGGACGATTGCGAGCCAAGGTGCCATCGGCGAGGCGGAACTCCTTGGTCATGATGTAGTTCATGAAAGGATCGATCATCGGCCGCAGGTCGGCGGGCGCCCCGGCGCGTTGGGCCTTGATCATGGCCGCAGTCAGGGCGCCGCCATCGTCTAGGGCGTGCGGGTTCATAAAGCCCCGGATGGGAGTGGGCGCCTGCGGGTTAGCCGTTTGGTAAGCGCGAAAGTAGGCCGGCAACTCCGACAGAAACTTCAGGCGGCTGAAGGTATAATCGGTGTATTTCTTATCGCCGGTTACCTCCCCGAGCAGCAACATGCCCGAGTACGTAACGCCCCATTCGTAGCTGGTCAGGCGAAAATCGCCGGGTTTCAGCACCGCATTCGGGTTGAACTTGCCGCGAGTCGTGACGGCGGCGTTGGTCTGTTTATCAACGAGTTCGGCGGGCGTAACGGCGTTCAGGTAGTTGTACACCCGATCAACTACTTGGCGCACGTCGTCGGGGGTGACTTTGCCATAAGGCACCGGGTACGCGGGTTGCAACAGGTGCAGGGGCGTGGTAGCGTCGTTGGCTTTCGGCGGGTTTTGCTGTGCCATCGCCGGTGCCACACACATCAACAGGCCCAGCACGTGTAATCTGCTTTTTAGTAACAGGTTGGTTGTCATATAGATGGGATTTCTGGATGGGTTGAACGCGCAGCAAGCTTCGTGCGCTCGGCGGGCGGTGCAAGAAAGCTTTTGAAAGTACACGCCTTCTGACAATCGCCCTACCTGTACTGTCATGTGCCCCCATTAGGGGTAGGCGTCAAAATATAGCAACTAGCCGGAAAATGGTCGAATCGCAACGAAAAAGCATATATTTTGTTTAGTATAAATTTGATAAAAAAATGGATTATAAATACCTTGTCTTCGTCTCTTAGGTGATGCGCCTAGGCATCGACACGGGCAATTGTGGGGTCTGTTTGCGCAGCAACAGGCTTAGGTTGGGCATCTGAAGATGCAGCAGGGTTGTGGCGTCTGCGCGAGAAAGAGGAGTTTTGTGTATCCCATGTAAATCATTATGGGTCAACATATTGCATCTTTAATTAGGCCTGTTCTTCTACTCGGCATTCTGGCCTTTGCGGCCGGGGCTCAGCGGAAAGGAGGCCTCCCAAAACCGCAGGCCGCGCCGAGCACACCGGCAAGCGTGCGTCCGCTGGAAAGCGGTATCCTGTCGGTGCCGGTGAGTGGTATCACCGAGGCCGGCTATTTGCTGCCGGTAGTCGCCCACGCCAACGGCTGGGTGCGGCAGGTATTTTTTTCGGAAGGAGACTACATCCGGGGCGGGCAGGTGATGCTGAAGCTCTTCAACGATGACATGCCTTCCGCCGACTTTAGCCGGGGCTACGTAACGGCTCCGCGAAACGGCTTTCTGGTTAAAAAACGCGTCGATGTGGGAGCGCACGTGCGGGCGGGTACCTACGTGGCTACGCTGCAAGATGTATCGAACATCCGGGTCAATCTGGTGGTGCCACCGCAGGTAGGGCAGGGCGTACAGATCGGCGATCAGGTGCAGGTGCGCATAACCGAGCTGCCCAAGCGAACCTTCACGGGAGTGATCAGAAGCGTCACGCCCCAAACGTCGCCCCGCCCCAGCACGGTGGTCGCAATTACGGTGCAAAACGGCGTTGCCCCCCTGATAATGCCCCTTATGCACGCCAACGTCGTGCTGAAAACACAAGGTGCGCCGCCCACCATGGCGAAGCGCTAAACGGCGCTTTTAGCTCTGCGCACGCGGTCAGAATTGCTTGCTAAGTTATTCCTCATTGTAAAATACACTATGCTATGCGGATACTTTTACCAGCGGGTATTCTTTGGGCGGCGGCCTTCGGCGTGGCCTTTGCGCAAACCTCCAGCACCACCTCCCCAACCGCGCCGGCCTCGGTAGCGACGGTTGTGCCAAAACCCAATGTCCCGTTTAAGGAACAAAAAACCATCGTGGTGGAAGCCAGCCAGCAATACAAAGCCGGCAAGCTCAAGACCATGTTCCTGGGCAAAAATTACCGGCAGGAATGGGAGCAGCCCGTCCGGGTGCCGATCCTGAACCTGGGCACCTCGCAGGGCGGCTTGCAGCCCCTGCGGCAGGGCGGAGGCAAGCAAACCAAGTCGCTACGCCTGCGCGCCGCCAACGGGCGCGAGTACGTGCTGCGCTCCATCGAGAAAAACACCGAAATGGTGTTGAGCGCCGAACTCCGTAACACGGTGGCCGCCAAGGTGGTACAGGATCAGGTTTCGGCGGCGCACCCGTATGCTGCGCTTACCATTCCGGTGTTGGCCGAAGCAGCGGGAGTGGGACACACCAATCCGGAGTTGGTGTATGTGCCTGATGATGAGAAACTTGGCGAATTCAGGTCGATATTCGCCAATACACTCGCCATTCTAGAAGAGCGCGACCCGCTGGTGCCGGGCTCGTTTGCAGGCCGTACGCTGGAGAAGAACTACAACACCGACAAGGTGCTGGAACTGCTGCGCGCCGACTTCAAAAACCGGGTCGATCAGAAGGAATTGGTGCGTGCCCGCCTCTTCGACGTGGCCGTGGCCGACTTTGACCGGCACGAAGACCAGTGGCGGTGGTTTGCGTACGAGCGGCCCAACGGTGGCATGCTGCTGCGCGCCGTGCCGCGCGATCGTGACCAAGCGTTTTTTGTCAACCAAGGATTGCTGCCCAACATCGCGAGCCGCGACTGGGCCGTGCCGGCCGTGCAGGGCTTCGATGGCTCGCTGCGCAACGTGAACACGTTTATGTTCAGCGCGCGGTATTTCGACCGGTCCTTCCTGACGGAGCCTTCGCGGGAAGAATGGCTGGCCATCGCGCAGGACATGAAAGCCCGCCTTACCGATGCCGTCATTGAGAAGGCCATTCATCAGTTGCCCGATACCGTTTTTCGCTTCTCGGGGCCTACGATCATTGCCCACTTGAAATCGAACCGCGACGCGCTGCCCGCCTACGCCGATCAGTATTACCGGTTTCTGGCGCGCGAAGTCGACATTACGGGCAGCGACAAGTCGGAGTATTTCGAAGTGGCGCGCCTAAACGATTCGCTCACCCGCGTCCGGATTTACCCGCTCGGTGCCAACGATCAGCCGGAGGGCGATCCGCTCTACCAACGCACCTTTAAGTGCCAAGAAACCAAGGAAATACGCCTGTATGGCTACGGCGGACACGATGTGATGGACGTGAGTGGCGATGTGCACAAAGGCATTACCGTGCGGCTGATCGGGGGCGAGGGCGAGGACGTGTTCAGCGATCGCTCACGCGTAGCAGGGCTGCGGCATCACACGCTGGTCTACGACACCCCAACGGGCAACGAGCTGAAGCTGGGCCCGGAAAGCCGCAACCGCACTTCTACCGATTCTACGGTCAACCAACACAACCGCCAGGCGTTTCGGTATGCTTACGCCGGGCCCTTGCTGCCCATCACGTACAACCGCGACGACGGCGTGTTTCTGGGCGTCGGCGTGGAACTGCGCCGCCCTGGTTTTCGCAAGCTGCCCTGGGCAACCGTACATCGCTTGCAGGCCAACGTGGCCCTGGCGACCGGCGCCTACAGCTTTCGCTACACCGGCGAGTTCAATCGGCTGTTCGGCAACGCCGACCTGCTCGTGCGGGGCGATCTGCAAACGCCCAATTTTGTGCGCAACTTCTTCGGGTTTGGCAACGAGGCAGTTTATGATAAAGGTCTGGGAATCAACTACTACCGGGTGCGCTACAACAACGCTGCTCTGCAAGTGCTGGCTCGGCAGCGCCTCGGGCAGCACCAGGAGTTTTTTATCGGGCCCGTCTACCAACGGGTGCGAGTAGAGCGGACGCCGGGGCGCTTCATCTCCGCGTTTTCAACAGCCGATGACTTCTTTTCGGCCAAACACTACGGCGGCCTGAAAGCCGGCTACACCCTCGATACGCGCGATAACGACTGGCACGCCCACAACGGCCTGTTGTGGCACACCGAATACACGGGCATGCGCGGCCTCACAAACGCAACGCACGACGTATCGCAGCTAGCTTCGGAAATAGCCGGTTACTGGACGCCCGCCGCTACGCCCGGCATTACCTTGGCGGGCCGCGTAGGTACCCTGCTGAATTTCAACAAGTACGAGTTTTACCAAGCTGCCACTCTGGGCGGGCTTTCCAACCTGCGCGGCTATCGGCGCACGCGTTTCGCGGGCGAAAACAGCCTCTACAACAACCTTGAGGTACGCGGGCGGTTTGGCACCTTCAACACCTTCCTGTTCTCGGCCGATTTCGGGTTTGTCGGCTTTCACGACGTGGGCCGTGTGTGGACCGACGAGGAAAATCACTCGGATAAGTGGCACACCGGCTACGGCGGCGGCCTCTGGATGGAGCCATTCCGCAAGGTGCTGCTTGTTGGGACGTACAACTTCTCCCGCGAAGATCGCTTGCCGGTGATCCGGTTAGGCTTCCTTTTCTAGCGCAATAGCGGTAGTGTTTGTTAGCGAAGCAATCGGCTAGAAGTGCAGGCGAAACACGCTGCCCGCCCCCTCCACCGACTGCACCTGAATGCTGCCTTTGTGCAGGTGCATGATCTGTTTGGCCAGGCTTAAGCCGATGCCCGAACCGCTTTGGTGCGTCGTGAAAAACGGGATGAAAATGCTGTCCAGCAGTTCGGCCGGAATGCCCGTGCCGTTGTCGATGACTTCCAGCGTCACGCGCTCGTTTTCCTCGGCTTTGCCCACCAGCTGAATCTGCGGATGCTCGCGGCCTTCTACGGCATGGGCGGCGTTCAGGATCAGGTTGATCAGCACTTGCTCCATCAGGCGGCTGTCGGCTTGCAACAGCAGGTCCGCGGGCTGCACGGAAATTCGCAGCTCGATGTCTTTTTCGGCCAACTGATGGGCCAGCAGCGCCCGAATGCTGTGAAAGAGCTCCTGTACGTAAATGGTTGTCAGTAAAGGAGTTGTGATTTTGCTGAAGTTGCGGTACACCTGAGCAAAGTTCAGCAAGCCTTCGCTGCGGTGCTGAATGATGCGGATGCCTTCCTCCACGTCGTCGAGCAAATCGGGGTCGTAGAGGAGCGGCTCGGTGGTTTTTTCTTTTTCCAGACGCACGTGGCGCCGCAGTGTATCGGCCAGCGACGCAATGGGGGCCACCGAATTCATGATTTCGTGCGTCATCACGCGCAGCAGCTTCTGCCACGCTTCCGTTTCGGTTTCGTCGAGCGCGTGGCTCACGTTTTTGAAGGCGATCAGCGTGAACTCCCGGCCGTGCAGCTTAAACGAAGTGGCCGACAGCAGCAGCTGCATCGTTCGTTTGCCCACCGTCAGCTTCACCACCGAAGGGTTGCCCGGCTCCAGATGCGTGATCGCGTCGTAGAGCCGCTCGTGGCGCTTTTGCAGCGCGTGAATATTGCGCAGATACGGCAGTTCCAGCGTTTGCTTAAACGACTCGTTGACCCACTCGACGTGCCCTTCGGCATCGTACGAAATGATGCCGGTGTCGATGAGTTCCAACACGGTTTGCAGGTACTTAAACTGCGCTTCCTTCTCGGCGCTGAGCTGCCGGAACGTGCTGTTAATCTGGTTGAAAGCCATGTGCAGCTGCTTCAGCGAGGGGTTGGTGTGCTCTTCGTTGAAGTGCTGCGAAAAGTCGCGGTATTTTACCGCCAAAATAAAGCTCGCCAGCTCCTTGTTGCTGCGCGTGACGTAGCGTGCCAGTTCCAGCACCAGCACCACAAGCAGAAATGCGGCAAAAAATACCGGCCCATAGGTGCTTTTGTGGGCATAATACACAGCTCCGTACAGCAAGACCAGCAGCGCCAGCAGCCGAAAGAAAATGCCGATTTCGAGCCGTTTAAAGATCATGTTTTTCGAGGCGGCGGTAGAGGGCGGTGCGCGTGATGCCGAGTTCTTTGGCAGCCTTGGTGATGTTGCCGTTGTGGCGCTCAATGACGCGCAGAATGGTGTTTTTTTCGACTTCGTTTAGTTGCAGCGGACCTTCGGCAAAACCCGGCACCAGCAGTCCAGGCTGGGGGAGGGACGTTTCCATGGCCGAAAAGCTAAAGTCTTGCGGGCGAAGCACATTGCCTTCGGCCAGAATCACGGCGCGCTCCACTGCGTGCTGCAACTCGCGGATGTTGCCGGGCCAGCTATGCTGCTTGAGTTTTTTGAAAGTAGCCGGCTCAAATTCGGGCGTTGGCTTGTGGTTGCGGGCCGCGTACAGGCCCGCAAAGTGCTTGGCCAGCAGCAACACATCGTCGCCGCGCTCGCGCAGGGGCGGCAACGTGATTTCGACGGTGTTGATGCGGTAGATCAGGTCTTTGCGAAACTGGCTTTTGGCGGCCAACTCGTAAATGGGCACGTTGGTAGCCGAAATCAGCCGAATGTCGATGGGCACGGGCGTATTGCTGCCCAGCGGAATCACCTGCCGGTTCTGTAATGCCGTCAGCAATTTGGCCTGCTGCGGCAGCGAGATATTACCGATTTCATCCAGAAACAGCGTGCCGGTCGAGGCGGCCTCGAAGCGGCCTACGCGGTCGTCTTTGGCATCGGTAAACGAGCCTTTCTTGTGCCCAAACAGCTCGCTTTCAAAAATACCTTCGCTCATGGCCGCCAAGTCCGCCGTGACGAACGGTTTGGTAGCGCGAAAAGACCGTTGATGCAAAGCCTTGGCTGCCAGTTCTTTACCCGTGCCGTTTTCGCCCAGCAACAGCACGTTGGCCTCGGTGGGCGCTACCTTTTCAATTTTATGAAACAGGTCCTGCATGGGCTCCGAGTTGCCCAGCATGGCCGCGTCGGCGAAAGAGGCCGGGCGCTTGGGCGCGTTGCTGGCGGGCCCGGTTTTGCGGATCTTGTTTTGCAGCGTGGCTTCCAGCGTTTCCAGGAATTTCTCGTTGTGCCAGGGCTTCACGATGAAGTCGGTAGCGCCGGCTTTGAGCGACCGCACCGCCGTGCTGATTTCGCCGTGCGCCGTGATCATGATGACGGCGGCGTCTTTGTCGCGCTCCAAAATGCGGCCGAGCCAGTACAAGCCCTCGTTGCCGGTGCCCAGATTGCTTTTGAAGTTCATGTCCAGGAAAATGACATCGAACGCCTGCTTGCTCAGCACCGACAGCAGGTTCTCCGGGTTACGCTCCGTGACGACTTCCTGCACCTCGGTTTTGAGCAGCATCTTGACCGCAAACAGAACATCTCTGTCGTCGTCGACTACCAGAACGCGCGCCTTATTAAAAGCCATTGGAACTACTGCGATTGAAGAATTAAATACCTGCTTTGGAAGCGTGAAAGCTCTATTTCCAAGGCCTATCATAAACTGTACTAAGATAAAATAACCCGCTTTGGAGCTTTCTGAGCAGGATTTTTCTTGGCCCGTTCGCTTGGGTGTATCGCTACCGGACAGCAAGTTGTATCAAAAGCGAACACTACAACCATCGGGTGCAAAGTATTATTCCATAATATATTGATAATCAAGTAATTATACAAGTGGCATAATCCTTACTTGATGCAGCAGGAAGGCGTTTGCGAAGACAAGCAAAGCCTTCGGATAATTATGGACGTACCTATTCAAAAGAAAACCTGGACGCTTCGCAAGCTGCTGCTCTCGGGGGGCGTGATTTTGGTGCTGGCGCTGCTGGCCGCAAGTTACTTTTCCACGGCGGGGCCCAGCAAGCTGAACGTCGACCCGGAGCGCATCACCATCAGCGAAGTTACGAAAGGTAGTTTCCAGGAGTTTATCCCGATTGACGGCACCGTGATGCCGATCAAAACCATCTACCTCGACGCCACTGAAGGCGGCACCGTGAAGAGTGTGCTGGTGGAAGACGGCGCCACGCTCACGCCCGGCCAGCCCATTATTCAGCTCGCCAACACCGACTTACAGCTGGAAATGGTGAACCGCGAAACGGCCGTGTTCGACCTGATGAACAACCTGCAAAACACGCGCAACCTGATGCAGCAAAACCGCATTCAGCAGCTCAACCAGTTTGCCGATGTGGAATATCGCCTCAAGGAAGCCAAGCGCATTTACGAGCTGAACAAGACGCTCTACGAACAGAAGGTCATCTCGAAGCAAGAGTTTACCGAAAGCCAGAACAACTACCAGTACCAGGTGCGCAAACGGCTGCTCACCCAGCAAACCCTCAAGCAGGATTCGGCGGCGATGCGCCAGCAGATCAACCAGATGCAGGAGTCGGTGGGACGCATGCAAAGCAACCTGGCCCTGATGCACAAGAAGATGGACGACCTGACCATCAAGGCGCCGGTAGCCGGCCGGATCACTTCGCTGAATGCGGAAATCGGCGAATCCATTTCGCGCGGGCAGCGCATCGGCCAGGTAGATATGCTCAACGGCCTGAAGGTGCGCGCCAACATCGATGAGTACTACATCTCCCGCATTTTTCCGGGGCAGAAAGGCGAGTTTACCCTCGATGGCAAGCGCTACGAGCTGAGCGTCAAGAAGATATACACGCAAATCAACAAGGGCCTGCAAGTCGATATGGAGTTTGTGGGGGTCGCTCCGCAGGGCATCCGCCGCGGCCAGACCTTGCAGGTACGCCTGGCGCTCAGCGACCAGACCCGGGCCGTGCTGGTGCCCAAAGGAGGCTTTAACCAGAAAACCGGCGGCAACTGGATTTTCAAGGTCAACGAAAGCGGCACCAAAGCCTACAAAGCCGACATCCGGCTGGGCCGCCAAAATCCCGAATACTACGAAGTGCTCGAAGGCCTGAAGCCCGGTGATAAAGTCGTGACTTCCAGCTACGAAGGCTACGAAGACATGGGCGAACTAGTGCTCAAGGAGAAGCAAGAATAAAAATCCAACGGCACCGCGCCGTTTTGAGCGCATTAATAAAGTGCTGACAATTAGATTCTTATAAAACATCAACCTACGCCAACCCACAGTAACGCTGACCGCCATGATTCAGATTGAAAACCTCGAGAAAGTATACCGCACAGAGGAAGTAGAAACCAAAGCGTTGAACAAGGTATCCCTGGCCGTGAACGAAGGAGAGTTTGTTGCGATCATGGGGCCGTCGGGGTGCGGGAAGTCTACCTTGTTGAATATCATTGGGTTACTGGATGAGCCTGATGGCGGCAGCATCAAGTTTGCGGGCACCGAAATCGCGCATTACAGCGAGCGCAAGCGGGCCGAACTGCGCAAGAAAAACCTGGGGTTTGTGTTCCAGAGCTTCAACCTCATTGATGAGCTCACAGTGGTCGAAAACGTAGAGTTGCCGTTGATTTACCTGGGGGCGAGCGCGGCCGAGCGCAAAGAGAAAGTCGATCGGGTGCTGGAGAAGATGCAGATCATGCACCGGCGCAATCACTTTCCGCAGCAGCTCTCGGGCGGTCAGCAGCAGCGCGTGGCCGTGGCGCGGGCCGTCATCAATTCGCCCCGCCTGATTCTGGCCGACGAACCCACCGGTAACCTCGATTCGACCAACGGCAACGAGGTGATGGAGCTGCTCACGGAGCTCAACGAGGCCGGCACCACCATCATCATGGTGACGCACTCCGAGCACGACGCCCGCTATGCCCACCGGGTGATTCGGCTGCTCGATGGCGAAGTGGTGATGGAGAACGTGCACAAGCAGTTTACGACTTGATTGCCTCGGGTTTTTGGTTAAAGGTCTTATTATGAGCAGCTTATATTTTATTCATACGGCGCATGTTTAAGCACTCGCTCTTGCTCATCTACCGCGGCTTTGTGCGGTCTAAAACCACGTTTTTCATCAACCTAGTCGGGTTGTCGACGGGTTTGGCGTGTGCTTTGGCCGTGTACCTGTGGGTAAACGACGAATTGAGCTTTGACAAGTACCACCAAAACGAGGGCCGGCTTTTTCGGGTGATGGAAAATCAGCGCACGCCCGAAGGAGTAAATACCCGCGACGGAAATACTCCACTTTTGGCCGAGGCGCTACAGGCTGAAATGCCCGAAATCGAGTATGCGGCCGTCGCTACGCCCCCTAATTTCTTTCCCAAGTTTACTCTGGTAGGCAAGGGGAAAAGCATCCGGGCCGTCGGGAAATATGCTGCCAAGGGCTTCTTCCGCATTTTCACTTATCCGCTGATTCAGGGCAACCCAGACCAGGCTTTGGTAGACAAAAACGCCATTGTTCTTTCCGCTGAGTTCGCCACCACGTTGTTCGGAACCCCGGCGAATGCCATTGGAAAGTCGCTCGAATGGCAATTGGCCGATCTCAAGCAGACGTGCGTGGTGTCAGGGGTTTTTGACCGCATCCCGCCCAATTCTTCCGAGCAGTTTGACTTTGTGCTGTCTTTCGATGCCTTCAAAGACATCATGAAAATGGGCCGCAGGGTTGACTGGGCTGATGCAAACGGCCCGTTCAGCACCTTTGTCGTGCTGCAGGAAGGTGCTAATTCGGAGCAGTTTAACAACAAGATCGCGGGGCTGCTCAAGCGTAAATCGGCTAAAAACGCCAACCGCACGCTTTTCATCGAGCCATATTCGGCTAGTTACCTCCATGGCGAGCACAAAAACGGTGTGAGCGTAGGCGGACGCATCGAGTACGTCAAGCTGTTTTCGGCCGTTGCTACTCTCATCTTGGTGATTGCCAGCATCAATTACATGAACCTTGCAACGGCGAAAGCTTCGCGGCGGCTCAAGGAAATAGGCGTCCGCAAAACATTGGGCGCCAGCCGGGCCACGCTCGTAGTGCACTTTCTGACCGAATCGGTGCTGACGGCCTTTTTGGCCCTGCTTATAGCTGTGGTGCTTGTGCAAATAGCGCTGCCTCAATTCAATGAAATTACCGGCAAGCACCTGACGCTTGCCCCGAAGCTGAGCGTCATGGCTGCCTTTCTGGCAATTGCGCTGCTCACGGGGCTGCTGGCGGGCAGCTATCCTGCTTTCTATTTGTCGGGGTTCAAGCCGGCTGCCGTATTCCGAGGCACCTTGATGAATTCGGTAGCCGACTTATGGACGCGCAAAGGACTCGTTGTGTTTCAGTTTACGCTGTCGGTGCTGTTCATCGTATGTGTGCTGGTCATCCATCGGCAAATCGCGTTTGTCCAGGCCAAAAGCCTCGGCTACGACAAAAGCAACGTCATTTATTTCGAAACGGGTGGTAAGTCAGCTCAGCAGCCGGGCGCCTTTCTGGCCGAACTCAAGCGGTTGCCGGGTGTGGTAAATGCGTCGGGCATGTGGGGCTTTTTTGTGGAAATGGGTCCGCACGGGCCGGGGCCAGAGGTAGAGTGGGAGGGCCGGAAAGTAGCCACGAACAACCTAGGCGTAAACTACGACCTGCTTGAAACGCTGGGTATTCAGATCAAGGAAGGACGCAGCTTTTCGCGGAAGTTTCGTTCCGACAGCCTAAAAATCATCGTTAATGAAGCTCTAGTGGCGAGGTTGGGGTTGCAGCACCCGGTCGGTACAGCCCTGGGCACGGCGCAGATTGTGGGGGTGGCCAAGGATTTTCACTATGCCTCGCTGCACGAAAAAGTAGAGCCCTTTATTTTTCGCTTGGAGCCCCAAGCAGCTGGTACCGTGCTCGTTAAACTTGCCGCCGGGCAGGAGAAAGAGACCATCAACCGCCTTCGTCGATTCTATCAGCAATTCAACGCTGGCATGCCCCTGGATTACCAGTTCCTCGATGCAGCTTACCAGGCCCAATATGCTTCCGAGCGGCGTGTTGCACTGCTTTCACGCTACTTTGCCGGCTTGGCGATTGTCATCTCCAGTTTGGGCCTTTTGGGCTTAACCACTTTCACCGCCGAGAAAAGGCGCAAAGAGATTGGCGTTCGCAAAGTGCTAGGAGCCAGCCAAGTAAGCATTGTGTATTTGCTGTCCATCGACCTGGCCAAACTTGTGATAGTGGCGATCGCATTGGCTTTGCCCCTCAGCTACCTGGTGGTACGGCAGTGGCTGAACAGCTTTGAGTATCGGATACCCTTGGAAATCTGGTACTTCCTCGGCGCAGGCTTCCTGGCGCTGCTGGTGGCATGGATTACTGTTGGAACGCAAGCTGTGCGGGCCGCCCGAGCAAATCCGGTGCTCTGCTTGCGAGACGAGTAAGTCGGCTTTCTTGTTGATGTAATTTATTGATTATAAGAGTTTTATAAAAAGCTTTGTGTCGTTACTTGTCAGATAAGGATTTGCAGTACTGACATGCGGACCGCCAAGGCCCTTCTCACAAGGGGGTCTAGAGCCAGCTTCAACAAAATCACTAGTCCGTTTTGACGTGTGCCTCCGGCGTCACGCTACACCTTCAAGCATCCTGGTTATGTTTAAGAATTACTTAAAAGTAGCTTACCGCAACTTGGTTCGGCACAAGGGTTTCTCGTTTCTGAACATTGCCGGCTTAGCGCTGGGCCTTACGGCTTGCCTGCTCATCGGCCTGTTCGTGCACGACGAATTGCAGTATGATAAGTTCCTGCCGGGCGGCGATCGAGTGTACCGCATTTATACCGAAGGCACCGAAAGCGAAACGCCCGCAACCATGGCTTCCGTCCCACCGATGTTTGCCACTGCCATGCAGCAGGAGTTCCCGGAGGTAGAGCAGAGCACGCGCATCCTGATGTATTCGGGAATTGGCCTGCTTGAGGTAGGCGACAAGAAGCTCTACATCGAAGATGGCCTCATCGCCGATTCCACATTCTTCGATGTGTTTCCGCTGCCCTTCCAGTATGGTGCGGCGGCGCACGCCTTGGATGCTCCGGCCTCGATTGTGCTGGCAGACGACGTGGCCAAACGGTTTTTCGGCAACGAAAACCCCGTTGGCAAAGAAATCAAGATGAACAAGCAGACGCTGCTGGTAAAAGGCGTGTTGCAGAATACCCAGGCCAAATTCCATCTCAAGGTTAATTACGTCGTTCCGTTATCGCTAGCCGAGATACCCGCCAAGCGCATGAAAAGCTGGGGTTGGCAACAGTTTTATACCTATGTGCGCCTCAAGCCGGGTACCGATAGCAAGCAAACCCAAGCCAAGCTACAGGACTACATCACCCAAAAGGTGCAGCCACAAATGCCTAAGGATGAACCTATTAAGTTTGTGCCGCACTTGCAGCCGCTCCAGGATATTTACTTGTACTCGGCCAGCTTCAAGTATGACTTAGGGCCCCGAGGCAACATCACCTACGTCAAGGCGCTCAGCATCATCGCGGCCTTCATCCTGCTGATCGCGTGCTTCAACTTTGTGAATCTGGCTACCGCCAAGTCGGTACAACGGGCCAAGGAAGTCGGCATCCGGAAAACCATTGGCGCCAGCCAGCAGCAGCTCATGCTGCAGTTTTTGATTGAAACCGTGTTGCTGACCTTCATCAGTGTGGTGATTGCCACAGTCCTGACTTCTTTGATGCTGCCAGCGCTCAATGAGTTTACTGGCAAACAAATGACCTTCAATCTGTTTGCCAACCCCACTATTGCCCTGATTCTGTTGGTGCTGACGGTGGTGGTAGGCGTGGTGGCCGGCTTTTATCCGGCCTTGGTATTATCGGGTTTCAAGCCGATTAAAGTATTGAAGACGGCAGTCGTAAGTGAAGGCATGTTTGGGCGCGTGCAGTGGCTGCGTCACGGATTAATTGTTATTCAATTCTCGCTCTCTATTTTCTTAATTGTAAGTGCCATTATCGTATTCCTGCAAGTAGAGTATCTGCATAATAAAGATTTAGGTTTTAATCGGGATCAGATTATGTTTTTCCCCATGCGTGGTGAAAACATGAATAAAAACTATGAAACATTTAAAAATGAGTTGCTAAAATCTCCGGGCGTTACGTCGGTATCCATTGGCTATGGATTTCCCGGCGATGCCGTTGCCGGCGACGCAATTACCGTCCCGACGAAAGGCGAGCAGAAGCCTTATCCGGTTACCCAATTGATGGTGGATTATGATTATCTCAAAACCCTGGGCTTGCAGCTCGTAACCGGCCGGAACTTCTCTAAAGAGCTCACCACCGACAAAGATCACGCTTTTATTATCAACGAAACGGCGGTTAAGGAATTGGGCTTTGGCACGCCGGAGCAGGCTTTGGGCAAAACGCTCCTGTGGGAAATTAAGCCCGATTCGCTCAAGAAAGGTCAAATCATTGGCGTGGTGAAAGACTTTCATTACAAAAGCCTGTACGACCGCGTAGAGCCGGCCGTACTACAAATTAATCCCGCAGATTACTGGAAAGTAGCGGTAAAACTAAGAGCCGATAATATTACCAGTTCAGTGAATGGCGTGAAAGAAGTATGGAACAAATTCGCACCCGATTATCCGATTGAATATAAATTCTTAGACGAGAATTTTATTAAAATGTATAAGGCAGAAGATAAATTAAAATCACTGCTGTGGGTATTTACGGGGATTGCGGTTTTTGTGGGTTGCCTGGGCTTATTTGGGCTGGCTACGTGTGCGGCCGAACGTCGGAAAAAAGAAATTGGCATCAGGAAAGTACTTGGGGCCGATACCTCAACCATTGTGGCTTTGCTGTCGAAAGAATTCCTGAAGCTGGTGATGGTAGCGGCAATTATTGCCTTTCCCGTGGCGTGGCTGGTGATGCGCAGATGGTTGGAAGACTTTGCATACCGCATCAATATTCCGCTGTGGGTTTTCCTGGCAGCGGGCGTGGCGGCGGTAACCGTGGCGTTCTTAACCATTAGCTATCAGGCCATTAAGGCTGCTACCACTAATCCCATCAAGAACTTAAGAACCGAATAAAACATAAGTGTTTGATTATCAAGTTATTATGTTTTGTTCCGTGGGATAGCGCATACCAGAGATGCGCTGCTCCTGATTTTCTTTATTAACGCTTGGGTTTGAGCCTACCTTCAGTTTCTACTGCCATGTTCAGAAACTATATCAAAATCGCCTTCCGTAATCTGTGGCGCAACAAGGCGTTTGCGGCTATCAACATTTCCGGGTTGGCCCTTGGAATAGCTACTTGCTTGATAATCATGCTGTTTGTGCGAAACGAGCTGAGCTACGATCGCTACAATGAAAAGGCCGACCGGATGGTGCGGGTGGTGTTTCGGGGCTCGGTGCAGGGCGAGAAAATGAAGGAATCGAGCGTGATGCCGCCCGTAGCCCGGACGCTGCTCGCCGAATATCCGGAAGTAGAGCAGGCCACGCGCTTGAGCTTGGGTGGGGCGCCGCGCATTACCTACGGCGACAAGTCCTTCAAGGAGCGAGACATCGCCATGGTCGATTCCAACTTCTTCCAGGTGTTCACCATCCCGCTGCTGCAAGGCGACCCCAAAACGGCTCTGGTTCAGCCGAATAGCATCGTTATTTCGCGGGCCACGGCGCAGAAGTATTTCGGCAAAGCCAACCCCATGGGCAAGGTGCTGACCTTCAAAGACTGGAACAAAACCTACAAAGTGACGGGTGTTTTCGACAAGGTGCCCATCAACTCGCACTTCCATTTCGACATTTTCGCGTCCCTAGCCAGCGTTCCGGATGCCAAGTCATCGTCGTGGATGACATCTAACTACTTCACTTACTTAGTGTTGCCCGAGGGCTACGAGTACAAAAAGCTGGAAGCCAAGCTCCCGCAGATAGTGGAGAAATACCTGGGGCCGCAGTTGCAACAGGCAATGGGCATGAGTTTCACGCAATTCCGGCAGAAGGGCAACGACCTCGGCCTGTTTCTGCAACCCCTGACGGATATCCACCTACGCTCCGATTTTACCAATAATCTGGAGCCGGGCGGCGACGTGCGCTATGTGTACATCTTCGGAGCCATCGCGGTGTTCATGTTGCTGATTGCCTGCATCAACTTCATGAATCTTTCCACGGCGGGCGCCTCCCGGCGGGCACGCGAGGTGGGGGTACGGAAGGTACTGGGGTCGGTGAAAAGCCAGTTGGTAGGGCAGTTTCTGCTGGAATCTATCCTGCTGACAATGATAGCGTTGGTGCTAGCGCTCGTGCTGATCGCGATGGCGTTGCCGATATTCAACGAGTTGGCAGGCAAAGAATTAGGCCTGGACTTCACTACTGATCCGTGGCTGGTGCCGGGATTACTACTGTTTGGGGTGCTGGTAGGCGTTTTGGCCGGCAGTTATCCGGCTTTTTTCCTGTCGTCCTTCAATCCGGTGGCAGTGCTGAAAGGGAAGTTTACGTCGGGCAAAGGCAGCATTGGGCTGCGGAGCGGACTGGTAGTATTTCAGTTCTGTATTTCGATTGCGCTAATCATCAGTACCACAGTGGTTTACCAGCAGCTTCACTACATCCAAAACAAGAAGCTGGGCTACGACAAAGACCACGTATTGGTGCTGCCGGAAACGTGGGTGCTGGGCAAGCATGCCGAAGCGTTTCGGCAACTGCTGCTGCAAGACCCGCGGGTGGTGAGCGTGAGTACTTCGGGGTATCTGCCGGCGGGCCCGAGTTTCTCCAACAACTTCTTTGTCTCGACGGACGACAACCCGTCGCAGCTCACCAAGACGCTTCGCTACGAGGTTGATCCTCAGTACATTCCGACGCTGGGCATTCGGCTGGCGGCGGGCCGCAATTTCTCCAAAGCGTTTTCAACCGATACGGCCGCGGTTATTCTAAACGAAATGGCCGCCCGGACGTTTGGCTGGGGAAAAAATGCGCTCGGCCACACGCTGTCGCGCTCCGACAACCAAGGCAAAAAGCGGACATTTCGGGTGATCGGCGTGATCCGGGATTTCCATTTCAAATCGCTGCACGAGCCTATTTCGCCCTTGCTCATGACGCTGGGCGACAACTCCGGCTCCGTGATTGCGAAAGTCAAAACGCAGGATATCGCGGGCCTGCTGGCCTCGCTGAAACTGCAATGGAGTAAGTTCTCGCCCGAAGAACCGTTTTCGTATTCATTTATGGATGAGCGCTTTATGCAAACCTATGAAGCGGAAAGGAAAATCGGGCGCATCCTCTACCTCTTCGCCGGCCTGACCATTTTCGTCGCTTGCCTAGGCCTGTTTGGGTTGGCTACGTTCACGGCGGAGCAGCGCACCAAAGAGATTGGGATTCGCAAAGTGCTAGGCGCTTCGGTGACCAACATTGTGGGCCTGCTGTCCTGCGATTTCCTCCGGCTGGTGCTCATCGCCAATCTCGTGGCGTGGCCGTTGGCTTGGTGGGCGATGACCAAATGGCTTCAGGATTTTGCCTACCGCGTCAGCATCGGGTGGTGGGTGTTTGCGTTGGCCGGCGTCGCGGCCTTGCTTATCGCGCTGCTTACTGTGAGTGTACAAGCCATGCGTGCGGCCATAGCGAATCCGGTGAAGTCGCTGCGGGCTGGATAGACTTAGTGTAAAATCTTGATTATTAATTATTTATGTGTATGGCTAGTGCAATGCAAGAATCCGCTATTGTTGTTTTTTAGGTGTGTCGTTGTAGACCATTATTTATATTAACTAAAAAATTTTATAAATAAAAACAAATAAATACAATATTTAATAAAAGCATACATTCGGCCATCAATCTGGCGTTTCCATCGGCTGGCCTGAAAACCTTCTGTTCAAGGCCTTTGGTCAAGGAAAGTCGGCAGGGGCATCGTGTTGGAGCGTTGGGTTTTCACAACCTAACCCACCCACTACATGGTACAAAAACTACTGCCCATTGCCGCTGCACTGGGTCTGGTGCTGTTAGCCAGCCCAGCCTTTGCACAGGATTACGAGAAGATTGCCAAACAGATTGTAAACACCTCAGCCGGCGTGAAGCCTGGCGAAGCCGTTATCATCTCGGGCGGAGTGCATACCCTACCGCTGATGGAAGCGGTGGCCGTGGAAGTGGCCCGCGCGGGCGGTCAGCCCAACATGTGGATCAGCACCGACAAAACAGTGCGCGCCGTGAATATGGAGACGCCTGAGGCGGCCATCCAGGCCAACAAGTTTAGCAACATGTCGCTGCAGGCAGATGTGCTCATCAGCTTGCCCGGTGTGGAAGACAGCCGTGCAGTAATGGCTGGCATGACTCCGGCCCGGTGAGCTAAATTCAGCCAGGCTGCCGCTACATCTGGCTACGCGCAGAAACTTGACGCCAGCAAGCTGCGCGGCGTGTCGGTGAGCTACCCGAGCAAGAGCCTCGCGGCAGCGCAACAGCTCGACTACGCCAGCTACGAGCAAATGATATGGAGTAGCATTGGAGCCGACTACTCGGCCATCTCCATGCAGGCAGACCAAATAAAGCAGCTGCTGGCCACTGGTAAAAAAATGCACATTAGCTCGCCAGCCGGCACAGACATGACAGTGGATCTTGCCAGCCGCCCCGTATTTGCCGATGATGGCATACTGTCGGCTGCCGACCAGCAAGAAAAGCTAATCCTGAACCGCACGGCGCGCTTGCCCGGCGGACTAGTTTATGGTACCTGCCAGGAAACCTCGGCTACGGGCCGCCTGGCGTTTGCCAACGACGAGATTTCCGCAGGCAAGCCCCTAAAAGGCTTTAAAGCAGACCTGAAAAATGGGCAGGTTGAAAATGTACGGGCCGAGGTGGGCGCCGATGCTTTCAAAGAAGGGTTTGCTACTGTGGGGGCTTCGGGATTACAGGTAGGAAGGTTTTCCATTGGGCTGAATCCGGGGATGAAAATAGACGACGAGAAGGTATACCATCCGGCTTCTGCAGCAGGCATGGTGTTCGTGAGCACAGGCAATAATGCCCTGTTCGGCGGCCAGAACAAAACGCTGGGTGGCTACAGCTTCCCCATCGCCAACGCCACAGTTGACGTAGACGGCAAAGTAATCGTGCGCAACGGCCAGCTCGTGTCGCCGACCATGGCCAGCGCGAAGCCCGCGCCGAAGAAAAAACAGAAGTAACTAGCAGCACGCACTCTGACGCGTTTTAAGGGCCAGCCGATGTTTCATTGGCTGGCCCCTTTTGTCGTTTAGATGACTATGGAGTCATTCTGAGGAAAACCAGGATGCAGATGGCTGGTGTTCGCTGCTCTGAGGTGTGCAGTAGCATAATAGTTATCTGGCTTTCCTGCCGTACTGTGCAAGAACCTTTCCTCGTTACCGGTAATCAAATGAACCCTATATAAGTATGGTGATACGGGTACAGTATAATAAATTATAGAAATTATGCAGTTTAATGCACGCAAAAGGGCTATTATTACAGGATATTCTTGGAACATTTCTATGTATAAACTTTTAACCTTCTGCTGTGTCACCCTAGCGCTCGTCTGTGGTTTAGACAATTTCGCTTACGCTACAACCTATTACATCAGCACAGGTGGTAACGACAACAATAGTGGGACAGATGTCGCTACTGCTTGGCAAAGCATAGCCAAAGTAAACCAGTCGCAGTTTTCGCCTGGAGATAGAATTTTATTTGAGGCCACTCAAGTATTTACAGGATCACTGCTGCTACAAAATAGTGGCACGGCCACCCAGCCCATTGTGGTTTCGTCATATGGCAAAGGCGCTGCAATTATCAGTAGCAATGATGGTTATGGCTTTTACGCATACAACGTTGATGGCATAGAACTGCGGCGTTTGAATTTCGTGGGGGCTGGTCGGCTGGCCAATTCCGGTAGCGGCGTTCACTTCTATACCGAAGTCCACGACGCGCATTTGCAGCACCTTGTCTTGGATAGTTTGGATATAAGCGGCTACAAAATCTGTGGAATAGACATAAGCAGCTGGAACGGGAGCAGCGGTTACAGCGATGTGCGCATTACAAACTGCCGCGCCCATGACAACGGCGATACGGGCATCGCGTCCTACAGCGAAGGGTTGCAGGCGCATAACAACTGGTATGTAGGCAACTGCAAATCGTACAATAATTCGGGCCGATCGGACGTGACTTCGAGCAATACCGGCAGCGGAATCGTGCTCTCCGGCGTCCACGGCGCGCTCATTGAGCAATGCGAGACCTACAACAACGGCTGGCTAAGTGCCCACGTCTACAGCGGCCCGGCAGGCATATGGGCTTATTACTGCGATAATCTGATCATTCAGGAATGTGAGTCGCACCACAATCGCTCCGGCACACTCGATGGCGGAGGGTTCGACCTGGACGGGGGGTGCACCAATTCGATTATGCAGTATAATTACTCGCACGACAACGAGGGCCCGGGCCTGATGCTGGCGCAGTTTGATGGTGCTTTGCAGGACGTGATCATTCGCTACAATATCAGCGAAAATGATGCTCGCCGCTATGGGGGCGGCATTACGTTGTGGTCGTCGGGGGCGGGCGGCGGAATTAAGCGGGCACAGATTTACAACAACACCGTGTACATGACGCCCAGCGCCAGCGGATATACTTCGCGGGCGGTTTATATCATGAGCCCTTACATAGAGAATACGGTCTTGCGAAATAACATCTTGCAAACCACAGGAGGTGTGCCCTTCGTCATAGACTTGGCGGGAGGAGTTGGGTTTCAGGGCAATTGCTACTGGAGTACAGGTGCAACTCCGTGGTGGCGGTTTGGGTCCTCTGACATACACAGCCTCGCCGATTGGCGCACCTATACCGGTGCCGAACGTATCGGCAGCGTCAACAGCGGCTTAGAGACAGACCCGCAGCTGGTTGCTCCCGGCGCGGGTGGGTCTAACCCGGCCGATCTGAGCCGGTCGATGAATGCCTGGAAACCTTACCAATTACAGCCCACTTCGCCAATGATTGGGGCCGGGCTGGATTTGAACCAGTTTGGCATTTCGCCGGGGCCACGCGATCTCTACGGCTTGCCTACACCAGCTGCCGGCTTGCGCGGAAATATCGGTGCTTATGAAGGCAGCGGGCGCCCGTTGCCGGTCGAGCTAATTAGCTTTCAAGCCGAAGTAAAATCCAGCCAGGCATCATTGCGGTGGGCGACGGCCAGCGAGCGAAGCAGCGCTTTTTTCGAAATTCAGCGCTCTCTGGATGGCAAAACGTTCAGTGGAGTAGGGCAACTGGCAGCTGCCGGCATAAGCTCCACCGTGCGCTTCTACCAATGGGACGATTCGCAGCGGCTTACGCAGGCCACGTATTACCGCCTGCGGCAAATCGACCTGGATGGCTCTTCGCACTACAGTAAGGTGGCCGTCGTTTCGCCCAATTCTTCCGCGCAACATGCCATCAGTGTGTTTCCCAACCCCGCAGCAAAAGGGCAGTTGCTCTACCTCGACCTAGCTAAGTTTTCGGGCCAGAGTGTGCAGATCCGCGTTGCCGATTTGATGGGACAAACTATTCATCATCAACGGGTTGCAGCGGACAATACAGCGGCAAACGTACCGCTCCAACTGCCCGCCCAAACTTCGCCAGGAACCTACGTTCTCTCTGTAACTTCCGGCAAGCAAACACTCCATACCAAGTTTATAATTAATTGATATACAAATAGTTACGGAGCGGTGGTGCTGGACAGCAACGCCTGGCACTGCTTGGCGATTTCCAGCTCCTCGTTGGTCGGGATTACCAGGATTTTGGCCCTCGAATCGACGGTGTTGATTTCGCGGGTTTGCTTGCTGCGCACCTGGTTTTTTGCTTCGTCGAGGTGCAGACCCAGGAAGTCGAGGTTTTGGCAGACGCGGTGCCGCAACAAACTGTCGTTTTCGCCTACGCCAGCCGTAAACACGATGGCGTCGAGGCCGTTGAGCACAGCTGCATAAGCCCCGATGTACTTGCGGATGCGGTACGAATACAAATCGTAGGCGAGGTTGGCCCGCTCGTCGCCCTGCGCGATGGCCTGGCTGATGTCGCGCATGTCGCTTAGGCCGGTGAGGCCCAGCATGCCGCTGCGTTTGTTGAGCAGCGTGCTCACTTGATCGGCGTCGTAGCCAAGCTGGGTAATGAGGTGAAAAATAACCGACGGGTCGAGGTCGCCGGACCGGGTGCCCATCACCAACCCACTAAGCGGACCAAAACCCATGCTGGTATCCAAAGAGCGGCCGCCAGCCACGGCGGCCATGCTGCACCCATTGCCCAAATGAATGGTAATAAGCTTAGCATCAGGCTTCTGTAAATACTCTGCGGCTTGTTCGGCCACGTACTTATGGCTGGTGCCGTGAAAGCCATACACCCGAATTCCGTAGTCGGTATACAAGGTTGTGGGCAAGGCGTAGCGAAAAGCCGGCTCGGGCAGCGTCTGGTGAAAAGCCGTATCGAAAACGGCCACTAGCTGGGCCTGGGGGAAAATCTTTTCGGCTACTTCAATGCCCATATAATTGGCCGGATTGTGCAGCGGCGCGAGTGGAAACAGCTTTTTGATCTCCTCTTTCACCTGCGGCGTAATGACTGTGGTCGCGGCAAAGTGCTCGCCGCCGTGTACCACCCGGTGCCCCACCACCTCAATTTCTTCTGGCTTCCGGATAACGCCGATCTCCCTGTTAGTCAGCAGCCCAACGGCTTCCCGCAGGCCCGCTTCATGATCGGGCAGGTCGAGCGTGCGCTGCACTACGTGCTCTTGTTCGCCCGCAAAAACCTTGTGCGTGACCAGTGAATTCTCCAAGCCAATCCGCTCGATCAGGCCGCTGCAAATAGGCTGCTCAGTAGGCAGCCGAAAAAGCTGGTATTTGATGGAACTGCTACCAGAGTTAATTACAAAGATATTCATTTGATAATCAAGGGTTTGTGTGGCAAGTAGAGCTATTGCATGAATCTCACCACTACTCACTCTTTTTGGCTTTGGATGGCCGTGATTATCACTGTGTTAAATACATCTTCCACGGTGCAACCGCGGCTCAGGTCATTGACGGGCTTGTTGAGTCCTTGCAGTACGGGCCCGATGGCCAAGGCCCCGGTTTCGCGCTGCACGGCTTTGTAGGTGTTGTTGCCGGTGTTCAAATCCGGGAAAATCAGCACGCTGGCTTGTCCCGCTACCTCCGATTCGGGCAACTTTTGTTTGCCCACGATAGGATCGACGGCGGCGTCGTATTGGATCGGGCCTTCTACCTTCAAATCGGGGCGTAGTTGCTTGACGAGTTGCGTCGCGCGGCGCACTTTTTCCACGTCGGCGCCCTCCCCGGACGTGCCGGAAGAGTACGAGAGCATCGCGATACGAGGCTCAATACCAAAGCGTTGGCTGCTTTCGGCCGACGAAACGGCAATTTCGGCCAGTTGCTCAGCCGTGGGGTTGGGGTTCACGGCACAGTCGCCAAACACGGCCACGCGGTCGGGGAGGCACATGAAAAACACCGACGACACGATGGAAACGCCCGGCTTGGTTTTGATGAACTGCAACGCCGGCCGGATGGTATGCTGCGTGGTGTGCACCGCGCCCGACACCATGCCGTCGGCGTGGCCTTTGTACACCATCATCGAGCCGAAATACGACACGTCGCGCAGCAGATCGCGGGCCATGTCGAGGTTCACGTTTTTGGTTTTGCGTAACTCATAGAAGGTCTGCACATAGTCGTCATAGTGCTCAGAATGAGCCGGATCGACAATGTGCAAATACGCCGTGGGCATGGTCAGGCCGAGCCGCTTGAAGGACGCCGTGATCTCGCTCGGGTTGCCCAGAATGGTCAGCTCCACGATTTCTTGGTTGAGCAAATGCGCGGCTGCTTTTAGAATGCGGTCGTCGTTGCCTTCGGGCAGCACAATGTGGCGTCGCTGCCGCTTGGCCCATTGCAGCAGCCTGTATTGAAACATGTGCGGGGTAATGCCCGCCGACTGGAAGTTGATCATTTTCTCTTCCAGCGCCCGCACGTCCACGTAGCGTTCGAAGGTGCTGATGGCCAGCTGAATCTTCTTGGGGTTGTCGGGCGTGATGCGCGACTGAATGTTGCCCAACATCGTGGAAGTCAGGAAGGTACCGGTCTTGACGGCGATAATCGGCACCACCGTTTGCAGGCCTTTAATCAGGCGCAGTACGGGCTCATCGGGCTCGGTGTCGGCGGAGAGCACGATGCCCGCCACGCGCGGATAGCTGGCCGAAACATTGGCTTGCAAAGCGCAAATGATGATATCGCCGCGGTCGCCGGGCGTTACAATCAACACGTTGTCTCGCAGGTAGTTAAGAAAATTTGGCACCTGCATGGCACCCGTCACGAAGTTATCTACCTGATTGTCAAGCAAATCCTCGCCAAACAACAACTTCCCACCCAGATTTTCATAAATCTCGCGCATGGTGGGGTTGAGCAGCTTTTTGTCTTCCGGAATAACGGCCAGAATCACGTCGGAGGGCAGCTGCGCCCGCAGCAGGGCTTGTACATCTTCGATTTGGGCGGGCTGCACTTTGTTGGCAATGGCCGCCAGCACCTGCACTTCGCGGGTTTCGAAGCTGCGCAGCACCGTCAGCACGGCGTTTACGATCTGCGCGGTGGTTTTGCCCGCGCCCGAAATCACGATGACCACCGGCGTGCCCAGGTTCTTGGCAATCGAGATGTTGGTATCGAATTCAAAGGCTGTGCCCTCGCCCACGAAGTCGCTGCCTTCCACCACAGTGAAATCGTAGCTGTCTTCTAACTGCTTGAATTTGTAGATGATACGGTCGATGATCTCGCCCTGGCTACCGGCTTCCACGAGGCTCATTGCCTCGGCGCGGGTGTAGGCGTAGGTGGCGTCGTAGGCGATGGGCAGGTTGAAATGGGTCAGTACCGTATCGATGTGCGCGTCCTTCTTCTCGCGTGGGTCGTCGTTGATGATCGGTTTGAAGTAGCCAACTTTTTGCGCCTTGTTAAGCAGCATATTCACCAGCCCCAAGGCAATGATCGACTTACCGCTAAAGGGCTCTGCCGTGGCAATAAAGATGGTTTTGGTCATACCGAAAGTCGTTTGTTCGCGGAAGTTTGGCTATACGTA
Source organism: Hymenobacter jejuensis (assembly GCF_006337165.1). Classification (NCBI taxonomy): domain Bacteria; kingdom Pseudomonadati; phylum Bacteroidota; class Cytophagia; order Cytophagales; family Hymenobacteraceae; genus Hymenobacter; species Hymenobacter jejuensis. The sequence continues at coordinate 207,859 of NZ_CP040896.1, read as the reverse complement.
GGTGCCGTTGAGCAGGTGCGGGCGTGCCACTATCCTGAAAGCGGGTCAATATCCTCTGGCCAACTCAACGGGGTTTTCCAGGGGCTCGCCGTGGCGGAAGTGGTGCAGGTTGCGCCGCAATATCGCAATGCGGCCTTCGTCTTCGTAGGGTTGGCCGCCGGCGGTGTGCTGGGTCAGGATGACATTGGGCAGGCGCCACAGCGGACTGTCGATCGGCAGCGGTTCGGTAGCCGTTACGTCGAGCACGGCCCCGCCGAGCTGGCCGGCTTGCAGCGCAGCTAGCAGGGCCGTTTCGTCGGTGGTGTTGCCGCGGCCCACGCTGGCGTACACGCTGCCTGCGGCCATGGCGGCTACCAGCTCGGCCGAAAAGAAATTTTCGGCACTTCCTGGTAAGCAATTGATAATCAAATCAATATGTGGAAGCGCATTTTGCAGTTCCTCCTTCGAATGCAAATGTGCCTGCGGATTGTGGCGGGCCAGCAGCTGCACCTCGCACCGAAAGCCGGAGAGCTGTTCGCGTACGGCCTGCCCGATGGCGCCGGCGCCCAGAATCACCACGCGCTTGCCACGTAGCAGGTTTAGCTTCGCCCGGATCGGGGTGCCTACCCAGTGTTGTTGGGCCTGCAACACAGCCAGCTCGTTGAGGTGGCGATACAGCCCCAGAATGCCCGCCACGATGGTTTCGGCGCAGGGCCACGCGAAAAAGTCACCCATGTTGGCCACCGCGATGGGCAGGTGCAAATGGCGGTAACGCTCAAAGCCCGCCGAATCTATCTGCCAGAATATCAAGCCTTTGGGAGCGCCATCGGCAAACCACGCCATCGGCGGGTTGCCCAGCAGCAAGTTCGCGCTTTGGAAGGCTGCTTGTTGCTCCTCCTCCGGGAGCTCATTACGAAAAATTGCGGTAATGCCTTCAGCAGCAAGCTCTTGGCGCAGGTGGTTGCGGCGGGCTTCGGAGAAAGCGGAGTAAACAAAAAGGCGCATAAAAAGCAAGCTACAACCTGAGAATCAGGCTTTAGATGAGTTTATCCTTACGCAGGCGTCCGGGCTGCGACTGTGTAAGATTTGACCGCAGACCGCCTTGGCTAGCCAAAACGACAATTTCTTTGTTAAGCTTCCAATCGGTTTCCTGCAATCCGCGAGGCAAATTATTATCTTCGGAAACCCAGCTTTCCTTGTGATCTTACTTTAAAACTGCTTCCGCTATGCAGAACGATTCCGATTTTGGCGCTACTTCGGCTGCGGCTCCCAACGACGGGACGCGGCGTACGTTTATCAAACAGGCATCGGGCATCCTCGGATTGGTGCTGGCGCCGCCCGGCCTGGCGGAAGTAGAGCGGCTGGCGGCTGCCGACTCGAAAGAGGTGAAAGGCGTGAGCGAAATGTCGCTGAAAGTCAACGGAGCGACCCGCACCTTCCGCGCCGAGCCCCGCGTCACGTTGCTGGATGCGCTGCGCGAAAACCTCGGCCTGACGGGCAGTAAAAAGGGCTGCGACCACGGCCAGTGCGGCGCCTGCACGGTGCTCGTCAATGGCCGGCGTATCAACTCCTGCCTCACGCTGGCGGTGATGAACCAAGGCAAGGAAATCACGACCATCGAGGGCCTAGCCGACGGCGACAAGCTGCATCCGGTGCAGGCGGCGTTCATCGAGCACGATGGCTTCCAGTGCGGTTACTGCACCCCCGGCCAGATTATGTCGGGCGTGGCGTGCATCAAGGAAGGCCACACCAAATCGGACGACGAAATCCGGGAGTGGATGAGCGGCAATCTGTGCCGGTGTGGGGCGTACCCAAACATTGTGGCGGCCATCCGCGACGCGCAGCAAAAAGGAGGGAAATCATGAACAACTTCAGCTACCTACAGGCGACCCGAGAGAAAGCCGCCACCGAGGCCCTCCGCAAAAACGAACAGGCCGCTTACATTGCCGGCGGCACCACGCTGCTCGATCTGATGAAGCTCAACGTGGAGGTGCACCCGCAGCTGGTCGACATCAACCAGCTACCGCTTACCGGCATCGAGGCGGGTGCGAAGGAACTACGCATCGGGGCGATGGAACGCATGAGTGATGTGGGAGAGCATCCACAAGTGATTGATAATTACCCGGTTATATCAGAGGCTTTATTGGCCAGTGCCTCGCCGCAACTACGCAACATGGCCAGCATTGGTGGCAACCTGTTGCAGCGGACGCGCTGCGGCTATTTCCGCGACACGGCCTTTCCGTGCAACAAGCGCGTGCCCGGCTCCGGCTGCCCCGCGCAGCAAGGCGACAACCGCAACCTCGCCATTCTGGGGACTAGCGAAAGCTGCATTGCTACCAACCCCGGCGATTTGGCCGTGGCGCTCATCGCCCTGGATGCCGTCGTGCATCTGGAGAATGCCAAAGGCAAAAAGCGTAGCGTACCGCTCGTCGATTTTCACTTGCTGCCCGGCAGCACACCTCACCGCGAAACTGTGCTGGAGCCCGGCGAGCTGATTACAGCCGTGACCGTGCCCAACGCGCCGCACGCCCGCCGTTCGCATTACCTGAAGGTGCGTGACCGGGCTTCGTATGCGTTTGCGCTGGTGTCGGCGGCCGTGGGGCTGGACGTGCAGGGCGGCCAGATTCGGAGCGCCCGCGTGGCACTGGGCAGCGTGGGCACCAAACCCTGGCGTTCGCTGGAGGCTGAGAAAGTGTTAACCGGAGCCCCGGCTACCGAGACCACTTTCCGGGCTGCCGCCGCAGCTGCCGTACGCGACGCTCGCCCTCGCCAGGAAAATCAGTTTAAGGTGGAGTTGGTGCAGAATACACTGGTGCGGGCCCTCACTACCGTAGCCGCCAAAGCATAGATCATAGCCATGAGCGAATCTAATTTTTTCGATTTTGCGGCGCCTGCGGGCGGCGTGGTAGGTCAGCCGCTCGACCGCATCGACGGCCGGGCCAAAGTGACGGGCGCTGCGCGGTATTCGGCCGAATATCCCCTCGGTGGGCTTACGTACGGCGTGTTTTCGACCAGTTCCATTGCCAAAGGGCGCATCGCCAGCATCGATACCACTCTGGCGATGAAGGAGCCCGGCGTGTTGGCGGTGTTTACGCACCTCAACCTGCCCAAAGTGGCCAAAATGCCCGATAGCCCCGAGCGCAATAATTCTTGGTCGCCGGGCCAGAGCTTTTTGCCGCTTATGAGCGACGAAATTTTCTATAGTGGGCAGCCCGTGGCCTTGGTTGTGGCCGACACATTTGAGCGGGCCACGCACGCGGCCTCGCTGGTGCGCGTCAGTTATCAGGCCGAAATGCCGGTGGCTGGCATCGTCGATCCTCGGGCCGAAGTATACGAAGCGAAAGCAGTACAGGGCGGGCGCATGCCGGGGCGCACGCGGCGCGGCAATCCGCAGGCCGCGCTCGAGCAAGCCCCGGTGCGCGTAACGGCCACGTACACGCACGCCATGAACCACCACAACCCCATGGAACCGTCGGCGACGACAGCCGTGTGGGAAGGCGACCGCCTCACCGTGTACGAGTCGACCCAAGGCGTGACCATGACGCAAAGTGCCCTGTCCGACATGCTGGGCTTGCCGCGCGATAAAGTGCGCGTTGTGACGCAGTTTCTGGGCGGCGGATTTGGCTGTAAGGGTTCCAGTTGGCCCCATACCGTGCTTACGGCGCAAGCGGCGCGGGCCGTGGGGCGGCCGGTGAAGCTGGTGCTCACGCGTCGGCAAATGTTTACTTCCGTAGGCCACCGCGAAGACCAGCGCCAGACCATCACGCTCGGTGCCACCAAGGAAGGCAAACTCACGGCCATCCTGCACGAAAAGACCTCTTCCACGTCGATGTTTGACGAATGGGCGGAGTCTAATGGCAAGGTAATCAGCATGTTGTATGAATGCCCCAATTTTGAGACTTCCTACAAAATTGCGCGCGCCAACATCATGACTTCCACCTATACCCGTGCGCCCGGTGAGGCGCCCGGTACGTTTGCCATCGAGTGCGCCATGGATGATCTGGCGGATCAATTGGGCATTGATCCGCTGGAAATCCGGTTGCGCAATTACGCCGAGCGCGACCCATCCAACGGGCAAGCGTGGTCGAGCAAATCGCTGAAGCAATGCTACGCTCGTGGCGCTGAGCTATTTGGTTGGAGCAAGCGCAACCCGAAAGCCGGGGCAACGCGCCAGGGCCGTTATTTGGTGGGCATGGGCATGGCGAGCGCCACTTACCCGGTGCACAACTCGCAGGGCATGGCGCGGGTGCGCATCTTCTCCGATGGCCACGCCGTGGTGCAGAGCGGTGCCACCGACATGGGCGTGGGCACGTACACCGTCATGACGCAGGTGGCCGCCGATGCGTTGGGCCTGCCCGTGGAGCGCGTGCGCTTCGAGCTCGGCGACACCACGCTGCCAACGGCTCCGCTCTCGGGCGGATCGGTGACGGCCGGTACTGTGTCGTCGGCAATCTTTATGGCGGCCCAGGACGCTAAGCGCAAGGTACTCGAACTCGCTTCAGGCAATAAAACATCCCCGCTATTCGGGGCCAAGCCCGAAGATATTACGGTCGAGAACGGCCGGGTTTTCCTCACCAAAAATCCGGCAAAAGGCGAAACGTACGCCGCCATGCTCGAGCACGCCCGCCTGACCGATATCGAAGGCAGCGGAGCCGGGCGCTATGGCGGGGGCTACACTTCGCCGGGCGTAAACGCCGACAGCAAAGGCCAGGGCACCGAGAAATACTCCATGCATTCGTTCGGGGCGCATTTCTGCGAGGTGCACGTCGATCCGGAGCTGGGGCGGGTGCGCGTGACGCGCTGGGTAGGCGTGCACGCAGCCGGCCGCATTCTCAACGCCAAAACGGCCCGTAGCCAAGTACTCGGTGGTGCCATCTTCGGCATCGGTGCGGCCCTGATGGAAGCCACCCACCGCGATCCTTCGTGGGTACGCTACACCAACGCCGATCTGGGCGATTACCACATTCCCGTAAGCGCCGATATTCCGGATATGCAGGTGGAGTTTATCGACGAGCACGACAGCCATATCAACGCCATGGGCGTAAAAGGCATCGGCGAAATCGCGATGGTAGGAGTAGCGGCGGCCGTAGCCAACGCCATTTTCCACGCCACCGGGCGCCGCGTGCGCGAGCTGCCCATCACCCCCGAAAAACTGATGGGTGCGGGCTCGGTCTAATGTGTAATTACATAAGTATCTGATAAATAACTGTTTATGAGTGAGCTTCGTCGCTTATTAGCAGCTTACGATGTGCACCGCACCGAGGGCAGAGCCTGTGCGCTGGCTACGGTGGTGCACGTCGATGGCTCTTCGTACCGCCGCCCTGGTGCGCGAATGCTCGTCACGGCCGATGGGCAGCTGACGGGCGCCATCAGCGGCGGCTGTCTCGAAGGCGACGCGCGTCGCCGCGCCCGGCAGGCCATTCAGCGCGGCCGGCCCACGCTGGTTACCTACGACTCGACCGACCCCGACGACGACTTGCGGCACGGAGCTGGCTTGGGCTGCCAAGGCGTTGTGAAAATACTGCTCGAACCGCTCGATTTCAACGATTCGGCCAATCCCGTAGAGCTGCTGCGCGTGTGCGCTGTCCAGGATGTAGTGGCTGTGCTGGCCACCGTATTCAGCTTGCCCACCAATTCGGCAGTGAGCGTGGGCGAGCGCCTGTTGTTGACTGCCGACGGCACCGAGCTAGGCGGCCTGACTGCCGAACCGGCTCTGCACGAGGCGATTATAAGCGACGCCCGGCAAGTGCTGCATGCTCAGCAACCTGCCACTTACGATTACCAGATTGCCAACGGAACGCTGCGGGTATTTTTGGAAGTAGTGCGGCCCGCTGTGCGGTTTACCATCTACGGGGCTGGCAACGATGTGCAACCCCTGGTGCGCTTTGCCAGTGCGCTGGGCTGGCGCGTGACCGTGATTGACGGCCGCCCTAACCTGACAACTGCGGCACGTTTTCCGGAAGCCGAAAGTGTGCGCGCCGTGCCGCTCGCCGAAGTCAGCTGCCTCCCTGCCGACGATAGCCTGGCCGTGCTGATGACGCACAATTATCACTACGACCAATCCGTATTGCGGCATTTGCTGACGTCCCGCACGCCCTACATTGGCATTTTGGGGCCGCGCAAAAAGACCGAGCAATTGCTCAGCGGTTTGCGTGCTGAAGGACTAAAACCCGATGCCCACCTGAAAGGCTGCCTGTATGGCCCCGTTGGCCTGAACATCGGGGCCGAAACGCCCGAAGAAATTGCGCTTTCGGTAGTGGCTGAAATTCAAGCAGTTCTGACGCAACGTTCGGCGGGCTTCCTGCGCGACTCAACTCAGCCCATTCATGCGCGCACGGCCGCTTCGCCGGTGCGCGCCGTCGCCCCGGTTTCTTCGCCCGATTCGGCGATATGACTGCGGCTAGCAACGAGCGATCTGCGTCGGTAGGGCTGATGTTGTTGGCGGCCGGTGCCTCATCGCGCTTGGGCCAGCCCAAGCAGCTGGTGCAATTTCAGGGCAAATCGTTGCTGCGGCGGGCTGCCGAGGCGGCCGTGGCTTCGGGCTGCCATCCCATTGTAGTCGTGACCGGGTCGCTGCACAACGAGCTGTTGCCCGAGCTTGAGGCCTTGCCCGTGACGGCCGTGCCTAACCCGCAGTGGCAGGAGGGGATGAGTAGCTCGATTCGGGCGGGATTGGCTGCTTTGGAAGCCCAAACAACTTCCGGTGCGCTGCGGGCCGTGGTGGTGATGCTATGCGATCAACCCTTTGTTAACGAATTGATAATAAAAGGGTTAGTTGATGGGTTTAACTCCGCCAAGGTGCCCGCCGTGGCCTCTGCATATGGCGGTCGGGTGGGAGTGCCGGCTCTGTTTGGGCAGCAGCTGTTCCCGGCGCTGCGCACGCTTGCGGGGCCGGAAGGTGCCCGCGATTTACTTCGTCAGCATACTGCTGATTTGTTGCGCGTACCTTTTCCCGAAGGGGCAATTGACGTGGATACGCCGGCGCAATACCGGCAACTGCTCCAACAAGCTGCCCCGCCGCAGTAGCAACCCGACGGCATCGACAAAAATCCCGTTATCTTGGTCGTTGCCACTTTTTACCTCTTTGGTATGACCCCTGCACCTGCCGCCACGGCGGTTACTTCGGCTCCGGTCGAGAAAAACAACAAGCGCATCACCCGCGGCTGGACCATGTACGACTGGGCCAACTCCGTGTACCCGCTCGTGATCACCAGCTCTATTTTCCCGATTTACTGGGGCACGCAGGCCGTGGACGCCCAAGGCCGGGACGTGGTAAACTTCTTGGGCTTCCATTTGCCGGGCTCGTCGCTGCTTACCTACGCTATTTCGGCGGCCTTTCTGCTCATTGCCATCGTCAGCCCATTCCTGACGTCGCTGGCCGATTACTCGGGGCGCAAAAAGCTGTTTCTGCAAACCTTCTGCTACATCGGGGCGGCTTCCTGCGCTGGGTTATTCTTCTTTACTAGAGACACGCTTACCCTTTCCACGTTCGTGTTTATCGCGGCTACGGTAGGGTTTTCGGGTTCTATTGTGTTCTACAACAGCTACTTGCCCGATATTTCCACCGAAGATCAATATGATTCGCTGTCGGCCCGCGGCTTCTCAATGGGCTACGTGGGCAGTGTGATCTTGCTGGTGCTGTGCCTGATTTTGGTGCAGTTCAACGAAACCTTCGGCTTGGAAAAAGCTTTCGCCACACGCCTCTCGTTTTTGCTTACCGGCATCTGGTGGGCAGGATTTGCGCAAATTCCGTTTTTCACGCTACCCAAAGACCCCGGCCGGCCCGCCGACGCGGTGGCCTCCGATAGCGGTTGGGTGCTCAACGGCTTCCGCGAGCTGGGCAAAGTCTGGGATCAACTTAAGGCGTTACCCAACCTGAAGAAGTTTTTACTGGCTTACTTCACTTACAACATGGGTGTTCAGACCGTGATGTACGTAGCCACCATCTTCGGCGATAAGGTATTGCACCTAGAAAGTACTGCGCTCATTATCACCATCTTACTGCTGCAAATTGTGGCTATTTTGGGGGCTTATCTGTTTGCCAAACTCTCCGAGGCCATTGGCAACACGCGCGCCCTGAGCTGGTCGGTTGTCATTTGGGCGTGTATCTGCGTGGCGGGCTACTTCGTGCAGGCGGGTTGGAGCTTCTACGCGCTGGCTTCCGTGATTGGCCTCACGATGGGTGGCATTCAGTCGTTGTCGCGATCTACATACTCCAAAATCATTCCCGAAAATACCCCCAACACCGCCGCGTTCTTCAGCTTTTTCGACGTCACCGAGAAGCTCAGCATCGTAATCGGTACGGCCTCTTTCGGCCTGATCGCCCAAATTACCGGCTCAATGCGCAACAGCATTCTGGCCCTGATCGTGTTCTTCGTCCTAGGCTTGCTGTTCCTGTTAACGCTCCGTGGCAAAAAGCTGCGCGAAGACGTGTACGAGGCCGAGCCCGCCCTGGCAACCGGCATGACCGGAGGTGCTGAAGGGTCTTTCTAACTATTTGTCAATCAAATACTTACACCCGAATCTTTTATGCCTCCCGAAACCTCCCTGCAAGCGGAATTCAGCAAAGAGTTGAAACGTGAGCTGCACATTACGCGGCGTGTGCTGGAGCGCGTGCCCACCGAGAAATTCGATTGGCGTCCGCATCCTAAGTCGATGAGTCTCGGCGCGTTAGCTGGGCACATAGCCAACATCATTGGCTTTTTGGAAATGTCGTTGCAAGGTCCCGAAACCGATCTTGCTGTTTCGCCTTGGCCTGCTTCTCCTACTACTTCAGACGGAGTGTTGCAGCGCTTCGACGTGAATGCCGAAAACATCCAGAAGGCGCTCGCCCAGGTCGACGACGAGACTTTTCACGCTCCTTGGACCATGCGCCGTGGCGAACAAGTGTTCATGACGCTGCCCCGCGCCGCCATAACACGCAATCTGGTGCTTAACCACCTCATTCACCATCGCGGCCAAATGAGCGTGTATCTGCGGCTGCTGGATATTCCCGTGCCCGCCATCTACGGCGGTTCTGCCGACGAAGCCCCGCGGAGATAATCTACCGCTGAGTAAAGATTGGAAGAAAAGCAACCCAGCCGCTGCAACTCGTAATAAACAAACAAGCCCTTTTCTACTGGTTCATACTGTGGAAAAGGGCTTGTTGCATTTGCCTACTTCGTTCGGCGAAGCAGCGATTACTTCCGCTCAAACACCTGCTCGCCGGCGATGAACGTGCGCAGCACTTTTGCGCCGCGTAACTCGGGTGCGGGGGCAGTCAGCAAGTCCTTGTCCAGCAGCACGAAGTCGGCGGCCATGCCGGGTTTGATGCTGCCTTTCTGTTTCTCTTCGAAGGCAGCGTGCGCGGCCCAAGTGGTCATGCCGCGCAAAGCATCGGGGCGAGAAAGGGCGTTTTCGGGCTGAAAGCCACCGGCGGGAAAGTTCTTGGCATCCTGACGGGCAACAGCCGAATGAAAGCCATACAGCGGGTTGATGTCTTCGACGGGGAAATCGCTGCCGAGTGCTACCTGGCCGTATTGCTTGCGCAGTTCTTCGTATGCATAGGCCGTTTTGAGGCGCTCTTTGCCCAGCCGTTCGCCCGCCCAATACATATCGGAAGTGGCGTGCGTGGGCTGCACCGAAGGCACAATGCCAAACTGCCCAAACTTCGGCATGTCGGCCGGGGTGATGACCTGCGCGTGCTCGATGCGCCAGCGCCGGTCTTTCTGACCCTTCAACGCCTCCCCGTAAATGTTGAGAATAACGCGGTTTGCCGAATCCCCAATGGCGTGGGTATTCATCTGGAACTTGCTGTTAGCAAGCTCCTTAGCCAAAGCGCGGTATTCGCGTACGGTCGAGAGCAGAAAGCCAGTTTCCTTCGGCCGGTCAGCGTACGGCTCGACCAAGCAGGCGCCGCGCGAACCCAAAGCGCCATCGGCGTACACCTTGAACGAATTGATTGTGAGGCGGTCGTGGAAAACGGGCCCCTGCTTGAGGTAGTAGGCTTTGTTCTCGGCCGTGGGGTTGAGCATGGCGTAGAGGCGCAGCTTCAGTTTGCCTTGCTTCTGCAAATTCTCCATCCGGTCGATGTTGGCTTTATCGAGGCCGGCATCAGCAAGGCTGGTCAGGCCGACGGCAACGCACAGATTCTGAGCTTGTAACAGAGCCGCATCGGCTTCGGCGGGCGTGGGTTCCGGCACTTTGGCGCCCACCAGATCCACTGCGTTATCGACGAGCAGGCCGGTGAGCTTGCCCTGCGCGTCGCGGCCGATGACGCCGCCGCTGATTGGAGTGCGCGCCGTAATGCCCGCCAAATCAAGGGCTTTCTGGTTCACCAAAACTGCGTGTCCATCGACGCGGGTGATGGCCACGGGCGTGTTGGGGAAGAGCACGTCCAGCGTGTCCTTGGTCGGAAACTGCTTTACTTTCCAATCGTTTTGGTCCCAGCCGCGGCCCATCAGCCAAGCCGCTTGTGGGTATTGCTTGCGTTGCGCCGTAAGCTTGCTCACAACCTCCGCCCACGACGTGGTGCCTACCAAGTCAGCAGAACGCAGACCCAGCGCGTAGCGGTAGAAATGGCAGTGCGCGTCGTAAAAACCCGGATAAATGAACTTGCCCTGCGCATCGACTTCCTGCTTGCCCTTGTACTTGCCGCGGATATCATCGGCGCTGCCCACCGCCAGAAACTTGCCGTCTTTCACCGCGAAAGCCTGCGCCTTCGAGAACGTAGAGTCGACGGTGTACACGGTGGCATTATATACCACCAAATCAGCGGGTTGCTGAGAAGAAGACTGGCAGCTGAAAAAGCCGAGCAACGGCAACAGCAGCGCGTAAGGGCGGAAAATTCGATTCATGCGGGCAAGATGCGCAAGAATCAGGTTTTTATATCAACAGCGCTTGCCATGAGCAGAAAGTAAAAGCAAAACGGCCAGTCGTCCGTGTGGATGACTGGCCGTTGCATGCGGGCGCTAAAGCCCTATTCGAAGCGCATGTGCTTCACCGATTCGCCGGAGTTTTTCAACTCAATCAGCGAGTCGATGCCGATTTGCAAGTGCGTTTGCACGTAACCGGCAGTCACTTTCGAGTCGCTTTCGGCAGTTTTCACTCCTTCCGGCGTCATTGGGTTGTCCGACACCAGCAGCAGCGCGCCGTGCGGAATTTCGTTGATGAAGCCCACCACGAAAATGGTGGCCGTTTCCATGTCCACAGCCATCGCCCGAATCTGGCGCAGGTACTCCTTGAAGTTGTCGTCGTGCTCCCACACGCGGCGGTTGGTGGTGTATACGGTGCCGGTCCAGTAGTCCTTCTCGTGCTTCTTAATCATCGAAGACACAGCGCGTTGCAAGCGGAAGGAGGGAAGGGCCGGAATTTCCGGAGGCAGATAGTCATCCGAGGTGCCTTCCCCGCGAATGGCGGCGATGGGCAGAATCAGATCGCCCAGCTTGGTCTTGTTTTTCAAGCCCCCACACTTACCCAAAAACAGGGCTGCTTTGGGCTTAATGGCTGATAATAAGTCCATTACGGTAGCTGCCATCGGCGAGCCCATGCCGAAGTTGATGATGGTGATGCCGTTGGCCGTAGCCGACTGCATGGGTTTATCCAAGCCACGAATCTCGACGTCGAACTGCTCGGCGAACATCGTCACGTAGTTGATAAAATTCGTGAGCAGAATGTACTGCCCAAATTCCTTGAGCGGCACGCCGGTGTAGCGCGGCAGCCAGTTTTCGACAATCGTAGACTTGTCTTTCATGTATTGAGATGGGTTGAGTAGTAAAACTTAAAACGTATGGGTGGGAGAACTTTGTGGAATCGGGGAAAGCAGCGCGTGATTAAAGCTCAGCTAAAAAACTAGGTAATAAAAATGCCGTCGCGCAAACTGTACGACGGCATCCGATTGAAAAGCGAAGCAGTTGCTTCGGGCCGTACCTTTGTAGGTGATGCACGTATTGAACCTGCCGCCTTTCGAATACAAAGTTACGCAATTAGGCCCGAATCAGTTGATCTGGGATGTGTTGCGCCGCAAAAACGTGGTGCTGACGCCCGAAGAATGGGTCCGCCAGCACGTCGTACATTACCTCGCCGATCACCTCAGCTATCCCAGAGGCCTGCTGACGCTGGAGCGCGGCCACGCCTATAACCAACGGCAAAAACGCACCGATCTTTGCGCATTTGGCCCCGAGGGCAAGCCGTTGCTGCTGGTCGAGTGCAAAGCCCCCAAAGTGCCCATTACGGCGGCCGTAGCGCACCAGGCTGCTACGTATAACCAAACCATCGGCGCACCTTTTCTGCTGCTTACCAATGGCTTACAGCACTTTTGCTGGCGCGTCGATTTTGAGCAGCGCCGCAACGAACAGCTCCACGAGATTCCGAGTTACGAGCAGGCTCTGGCTCTGATCAATTAGCGTCGTCGTAACCGAAAGAAAGATAGCGCTAGGTTATTTGTATAACCGGTTGTCTGCCAAGCCGTTAACGAAGAATTGGACGCAGGCGCGCAGCTCGGCACCGTATTGCTCTACTTTCTGCGGGTCGGGCGTGGGCAGGGGCGTGGCCGGAATATAATGCGTACGATACGGGTAAAGGCGGATGTTGTCGTCGGCGGTAAGCTCCGTGACAAAGTCTTGATGTACAAGGAAATACGACCCACCGCTCAGGAAGAATGCCCGACCGGTGGTGCCGGAGTCGAACACGGAATACCCAAAAGGAAGCAGCTCCTTATCGCCCGGCAGCCCCAAGAAGTTAAGCACCGTAGCTGGCACATCGGATTGCTGGGTGATGCGGTGTACGTCGGCGGCCGGCAGGGCGCGGCCGGGATGGAAAAGCAGGAGCGGCGTTTTGTAGTTGCCCAACGCATTCTGATAGCCCGGCCGAATGGTTTGGGAAGTATGGTCAGCCAACAGAATAAACAACGTATGACGATACCACGGCTGCCGCGAGGCTGCTTTGAAAAACGCCTGCAACGCGTGATCGGTGTACCCGATAGTAGGGTGAATGGGCAGCTGGCCGGCCGGAAAGCGCTTGGCGTATTGCTCCGGAACGGTGAAGGGCTCGTGGGAGCTGAGTGTGAAGAGCGTCGTGAAAAAGGGCTCGCGCTGCTGGCTGAGCTGACGGCTAAAGTACTGAAGATAAGGCTCATCGAAAATTCCCCAATGGCCATCGTAGTCGGGGCTTTTGGCGCCTCCGGGGTATTCATTTAGGCCAAAATAACGCTGCATGCCCGCCATGCCGGCAAAAGTATTGAAGCCCATCGTGCCGTTTTGGGCGCCGTGGTACATGGCCGTGCTGTAGCCCTGGCGCGCCAGAATTTCGCCCAGGCCGTGCAGCTCGTCGGTCTGGAAGTTGGACGTGATAAATGGCCCGTCCATTAGCGAAGGCAGGCCGGCCAGCACCGCCGGCAACGCCTCAATGGAGCGCCGTCCGTTGGCGTAGTGCTCGCGAAAAAACAGGCCTTGGGTAGCCAGCGAATCAAAGAAGGGCGTGTAGCCTTGGCCGCCGTTTTCGATGCCGGTGTATTCTGAAGCGAAGCTTTCCAGCAGCAGGATGACCACATTGTCGCGAAGCGGGGATTTGCCAGCAGGCGCAGGCGGCAGCGGCCGCACGTTCAGGGCCGCGCGAAGTGCAGTTTCGGAGGCGAAATACTGCTTATGCTCAATGGTTTGGTAGCCTAAGCTTTTGATGAACGTGAACGTGCTGTTGAGCGCCAGATGGCCCAGCACCGCTGGCTGCTGCACAAACGCGTGGCCCGTTCGCAGAGGCTTTAGCTGCAACCCGCCCCGAATACCCAGCACCGCCGCCAGCGTTACTGCTATCACTTCAATCGCCAGTTTCGTGTAGCGCCGCGCCCGAGGTTGAAAAGCCTCTTTTTCGCGGTTCAATTCCAAAGTCGTCGGCTGGGGCATGGGGTATACCAACCCAACCACAACCAGCAGTAGCACAAACGGAATCAGCAGGTACCAGTAGTGGCCCAACAGCTGCCCGGATTGTCGCTGCACATCGGTGCCAATGGTGGTCAGCTCGTTGGACGTACGGCGGCCGATGAACTTAAAATACTCGGTATCAATAACATTGAGGGCAAAGCCTAATGAATTGATTATCAAATAGATACCCCGAAGGGTTCGTTGCCAGAGCCGCCCGTAGTTTGGCACAAACGACAGCGCCACAAATGGCAGGTTGAGCAGCAGTAACCCAGCGATATCGAACCGAAAGCCGTGCCAGAAAGCCCACGCTATTTCCGTGCCCGAAGCCTCCCGGAAAGTGGTTTGGTTGAGGATGTAAAAGCCAAGGCGCAGCAGAAAATAGACGCCCAGCAGCAAGGCAAACCGGCGCAGCAGCAGACGCAACGTGAGAGAGGGCATTCGCGGGATGGATCGTTCGGGGCTAGTCCTGAGAAGGCTTCAGGCGAAGGAATTGACCGTCGGGCAAGTCTTTGATTTGGCGGTAAAAATCGGCCAAGGAAGCGAGCCGTTCGGCGGCCGGCACGGGCTTCAGCTTCCGCTCTTCCTTCGATTTGATACACACCGGAGGATATACACTCAGCAGGTGGCCGGGTTGCAGGTAGCCGCCCTGCTGCTGAAATTTTTGCAGCGGCTCCAGCCCCAGCGCATCCACCGGAAACTTCTCGATTCCGAACAGAAAATGCTTGAAGTCCACGTTCAAATCGGCGATTTCGCCCGTTTCGGTATCCAGGAAAAGCACGGCATCGTTGCGCAGCAAAAACTGATTGCCCACGCAGTCCTGCGCGAAAGGCACGTCCGTCGGCTTGACCGCCGCATACACTTTGTGCAGCGCCCGCTCGCCCTTCCAAACTGCGGCCAGCGAGTGCCACGCGGGCTTCTGGCAGCAACCCCGAATGTGCAGGCCGCCGAAGTACGCAACCACGCCGTTTTGCTCGAGCAAAAACTGTTGCAGGAAAGACGGCAGTAGCGTAAAAGTAACCGGGTCAGTGATGGATTCGCCGGTATAAAGAACTCCCTTCATAAAAGGTAAAGATATGTTAATCAATAATATACGTACAGGCTAGTATGGCTTGCCCATACACTGCCTGAGAGCAAAAAAGCCTTCCCGAAGCATAGTCGGGAAGGCTTTTTTGTTAACGTCTCGAACTGCTTACGCGTGCGCGGCTTCCATTACGGATTCAACGCTCACCAGCGGCAAGTTCCAGGCTTCGGCAACGCCTTTGTAGACGACTTCGCCGTTCACCACGTTCAGGCCGAGGCGCAGATCGTCGTTTTTGCGGCACGCTTCCTGCCAGCCGAGGTTGGCCAGCTTCACCACGTAAGGCAACGTCGCGTTGGTCAGGGCCAGCGTGCTGGTGTAAGGCACCGCGCCGGGCATGTTGGCCACGCAGTAATGCACTACGTCGTCGATGATGAAAGTCGGGTCTTCGTGGGTCGTTGGTTTGCAGGTTTCGATGCAACCGCCTTGGTCCACGGCCACGTCCACGAGCACAGTGCCGGGGCGCATGGTCTTGAGCATGTCGCGGGTGATGAGGTGGGGAGCCTTCGCACCCGGAATCAGCACGGCACCCACCACTAGATCAGCCGTTTTGATGGCTTCGCGAATGTTGTACTCGTTGGAATACTGCGTCACCACGTTCTTCGGCATGATGTCGTCAAGCTCCCGCAGACGGTTCAGGTTGATGTCCATTACGGTCACCTGCGCACCCAAGCCCGCGGCTACTTTTGCCGCCTGCGTGCCTACAATGCCACCGCCCAACACAAGCACATGCGCTGGCTTCACGCCGGGCACGCCGCCTAGCAGAATGCCGCGGCCTTTCAGGGGCTTCTCGAGGTATTTGGCACCTTCCTGGGGAGCCATGCGGCCAGCTACTTCGCTCATCGGGATGAGCAGGGGTAGGCTGCGGTCGGCGCGCTCAACGGTTTCGTAGGCGAGGCAAGTAGCCTTGCGCTCGATCATGGCGTGGGTGAGGTCTTCGGAAGATGCAAAGTGGAAGTACGTAAACAGCAACTGGCCTTCTTTGATCAGGCTGTACTCTTCCCGAATTGGCTCTTTCACCTTCACAATCATCTCGGCCTGGTTGTACACGTCGGCGATGGTGGGCAGAATTACGGCCCCGGCCTCTTCGTACTCGGCATCCTGAAAACCGCTGCCCTGGCCCGCAGTGGCCTGCACATAAACGGTGTGGTTGTGCTTGCGCAGCTCCGCTACGCCGGCAGGCGTGAGGCCCACGCGATTTTCGTTGTTTTTGATCTCTTTCGGAACGCCGATTACCATGGCAAAAATTGAGAGTGGGTGGTGGAAAATACTAGCTGAAAAACGGGTGCAAATATAGACAATGCCAACGGCTGCGGCATGAAATCAGTTCGCCGTTTTGCAAAGCATCTCGCGCAAAAAGCAAAAAGCACCGAGCGTTGGCCCGGTGCTTTTTGCTTTTTGTTGGTGTAGATGTTTCTACTTGAAAGGTACTACCGAGCCACTTTCTTTGACCATGCTGGCCGCGTTGAGGTCGCGGACGACGTTAGCTTTGAGCGTCAGTTTGGCGTCGCCGCTTAGGTCGTTGGACGTGATGGTTACTTCGTCGGTGACCGGCCCGAGTTTGCGCTGGCTGTAAACGAGTTCTATCTGAGCGCTTTCACCGGGCTTAATGGGCTGTGGCACAGTCTTGTAGCCTACGCAATAGCAGGGCGAAGAAAGTGCTCCCAACAGCAAATCCGACTTACCGGTATTCTTCACCGTGAAGCGCGCTACGGGCTGTTGGCCGGCCTCCATCTTGCCGAAATCATGCACCCCGCGATCGAGCGTCAGGCGCGGCGAAGCGGCTATCTGAGCGGGCGTAAGCGTCTTTTTTACCTCATCTTTGGTAAGCACATTCCCTTTGATCGACAGCACCACGCTCGGCGTGGCGGCGTTGCTGGTGACGGTCACGGTTTTGTTGAAAATACCGGGCCGTCCGGCGCTGCTGTACACGGCTTTCACCATACCAGTTTTGCCGGGCATGATGGGGGTTTTGGTCCAGTCGGGCGTGGTGCAGCCGCAGGAAGCCTGCACGTTGGCAATTACAACCGGCTGGTTGCCCGTGTTCTTAAATTTGAACTCGTGCGTAGCCATGGTGCCTTCGGGCACGTTGCCGAAGTCGTGCGCATCTTTTTCGAAGGCCATAACGCCTTGGGCGCTCGCCCCAAAATGAGCCAGCACCAACGCCAAGCTCAGCAACAGTGAAGTAAAAGATTTAGTCATCACGCAAAGCAGTTAAGCAGCAAAACAAACCAGAGGCGCCTTGTAGCAGCGACGCTCACAAATATAAGGCTTTCGACAGCCGTTGGCGCACGTAAGCAGGTAACTTATTCGGCAGGAGTCGTTGGGATTAGCTGTACAGGAGGCGTAAGGTTTGATTTGCATATATTTGATTATCAATTATATACAAAAGGGTAGAGTTAGTGCTTGCACTAGCCCGCTGTAAGCTTCACTCGCAAGCGCAGCGCTTCTGTGAATGCAGCCGATAAGGCAGCTTGGACCCAGACGGGCGGTTTTACGTACTTTTGTGCACCCACCCACCCAGCCGGCTTTTACCGGGCGTTTCCTTTTTTCGTTTTTCCCTCCAAACCACCTATGCCCACCGCCGAAACCGCAGTAGCGGCTGCCGCTCTCAGCAAAGAAGATCTGCTTCGTGACTATCGCCTGGGCTGGGAAAGCCGCCAGGCCTCGCTCGCGGGGCGCAAGGAAGTATTCATGGGCAAGGCCAAGTTTGGCATCTTCGGCGACGGCAAAGAAGTGCCGCAGCTGGCCATGGCCCATGCCTTTCGCGTCGGCGACTTTCGCGCGGGCTACTACCGCGACCAGACCTTTATGTTTGCTGCTGGCGAACTGACGCTGCAACAATACTTTGCGCAGCTCTATGCCCACACCGACATCGAGGCAGACCCGGCCACCGGTGGCCGTTGCATGAACGGCCACTTCGCCACGCGCCTGCTCGACGACGACGGCAACTTTAAGAACTTGGCTGAGTTGAAAAACTCCTCGGCCGACGTTTCGCCCACGGCCGCCCAGATGCCGCGCTTGGTGGGCTTGGCCTACGCTTCAAAGCTGTATCGGCAAAACCCGGAGTTGCACGAGTTTAAGCAGTTTTCGGTCAATGGCAACGAAGTGGCTTTCGGTACCATTGGCAACGCCAGCACGTCGGAAGGCATGTTTTTCGAGGCCATCAATGCGGCCGGCGTTTTGCAAATCCCGATGCTGATCAGCGTGTGGGACGACCACTACGGAATCTCGGTTCCGGCTGAATATCAGACGACTAAACAAAGCATTTCGGAAATTCTCAAAGGCTTTCAGCGCGAAGGCGAAGGCCAGCAGGGCTTCGAGATTTTTGTGGTGCGCGGCTGGGATTATCCGGCATTGGTAGAAACGTACCAGCGCGCCGCTGAGCTGTGCCGCACGCAGCACGTGCCGGTACTTATTCACGTTACGGAAGTAACTCAGCCTCAAGGACATAGTACTTCGGGTTCGCACGAGCGCTACAAGAGCAAGGAGCGCCTTTCATGGGAAGAAGAGCACGATTGCCTGCGTAAGATGCGCGAATGGCTGCTCACCGAAGGCTACGCTACCGAAGATGAGCTGGAGCAAATCGAAACCGAATCAAAAGAGGTTGTAAAACAGGCTCGTCTGGCCGCTTGGGAAGCGTTTTTTAACCCCATTAAGCAAGAGCGTGACGAGGCTGTAACCATGTTGCAAAAGCTCGTGGCCGAAGATGGGCAGGAAGGCGCTTTGAGCGAAATGGTAGAGCAGCTTCGCCACAACACGGCGCCTATTCGCGCCGATATTGTGCGGGCGGTGCGCCGGGCGTTGCGCCTGGTGCGCGGGCAGCGTAGCGCCGCCCGCCGCGATCTGCAACAATGGCTGGAGCAAGCTTTGGCCGAGAATTCCGATCGCTACAATTCTTATCTCTACAGCCAAAGCGAGCAGTCGGTGCTCAACATTCCGGAGGTGAAAGCTGAGTTTGCACCGAACACACCGCAAGTCGATGCACGTGAAGTGTTGCAAGCCTGCTTCGATGCCAACTTCCGCCGCGACCCGAGCATTTTTGCCATTGGCGAAGATGTAGGCCGCATTGGCGATGTCAATCAGGCGTTTGCGGGCTTGCAGGAGAAGTTCGGCGAACTGCGTGTGACCGACACGGGCATCCGGGAGTGCACCATCGTGGGGCAGGGGATCGGGGCCGCTATGCGCGGGTTGCGGCCCATCACCGAGATTCAATACCTCGACTACCTGCTGTACGCCATCCAGATTCTCTCCGATGACGTGGCCTGCCTGCAATACCGCACCAAAGGCGGGCAGAAAGCCCCGCTGATTGTGCGCACCCGCGGCCACCGGCTAGAAGGCGTTTGGCACTCTGGTTCGCCTATCGGCATGATACTCAACAGCATCCGCGGTATGCACGTGCTCGTGCCCCGCAACATGACGCAGGCTGCTGGCTTCTACAATACCCTGCTGCGGGCCGACGAACCCGCTTTGGTTATCGAATGCCTAAACGGCTATCGCCTCAAAGAACGCATTCCTGCTAACGTAGGCGAATTCACGGTGCCACTCGGTGTGCCCGAAGTGTTGCAGCAAGGCACCGACATTACGGTGGTGACTTACGGCTCCATGTGCCGCATTGTAATGGATGCTGCTAAGCAACTAGCCGAAGTTGGGGTATCAGTGGAAGTGATTGATGTTCAGACGCTTCTGCCATTTGACTTGCAGCACGTAATCACCGATAGCGTTCGCAAAACCAGCCGTGTTCTCTTCGCCGACGAAGATGTGCCTGGCGGGGCTACGGCCTACATGATGCAGCAGGTCCTCGACGACCAGCAGGCATACCGCTACCTCGACTCGCAACCGCGCTGCTTGGCTGCCCAGCCGCATCGGCCGCCCTACGGCTCCGACGGCGACTACTTCAGCAAGCCCAACGTGGAAGATGTGTTCGATACGGTGTACGAGCTGATGCAAGAAGCTGATCCTAAGCGCTTTCCTGCTATCTATTAAGTCACCAAAAGCCACAAGGCCCGTCTGGATGTTCATCCGGACGGGCCTTGTTTATGAAGGAAAGCGCAGGCGCTTGTGTTCTTAGCGCGGAATGATAATCGGGTCGGTCGTGACCTTGTTGCTCACGTGCAGGGCGCGGTCGGCAATGCTAACCTGAAAACGCACAGTAGCGCCGGGCGGAAAGGTGCCCACAAAAAACTTCTGACCAAAGCTCAACGTGCCCTTGAGCGGGGCCGAGCGGTTGTCGGGGGCCAGGCGTGGAAAACGGCTGTTGTAATTGTTGTCGGGGTTGGGTAACGCAATGGGCTCAAACGCTTTGCTTGACTCATTGTAGATCTGGGGCTCAAAGAAATAGTTGTCTTTGAAGATGTTGACTTTGCCTTGGCTGTCGCGGTCGCTGTAAGGCGGGTTTTTCTCGTCGCTGCTCAACCCCAGATCCCCGTTCCCATCTTTAAAATTGACGCTTACCGTAATGGTGTCGTAAGTACCCGTGATCTTATCGACGCGCTGCGACTGAATGCTTTTGAACTCAATGCTGGGCTCATCGGGATAATTTGGCGGCTCGATGCAGGACGTAACCGCAGCGCTCGCCAGAGCCAATAAAGCGCAGATAGAAAGAGTACGAATGGGTGTCATTTTGGTAAAAATAAAGCAGTGTTTACGGCTAATAGGCTAACCATTGTGACCCAAAGAAAGGTACAAATTCTCAACGAAGCGCCGCCGCATTTGTTATATCATTTCGCTAACCACGCTACCTGCTAATGAGTTTCCGCGACGACTACCTGCGCGACCTGTTTTCTATCCACGATTCAAATGCTGACACCCTGGCGCTGAGGCTCTTCCGGTATCAGGCGGTGCATTGCCCACCGTACCGCGAATACCTGACGCTGTTGGGCCGCGAGGCCAGCCAGGTCAATTCCGTAACCGAGATTCCGTTTTTGCCCATAGAGTTTTTCAAAACCCACGACGTGCGCACCGACCCGCAGGAATGGGAGCCGCGGGAGTTGTTTTTGAGCAGCGGCACGACCCTGCAACAGCGCAGTCGCCATTGCGTGCGCGAGCCGGAGCTGTACCGCCAAAACGCAGCCCGCATCTTCGAGCAATACTACGGCCCGCTCACCGGCTGGACGTTTCTAGCGTTGTTGCCTTCGTACCTAGAGCAGGGCAACTCGTCGTTGGTGGCAATGGTAGGATACTTTGCGCAGCAGTCGGGGCAGGCGCAGTCGGCTTTTTTCCTGCACGATCACGCGGCGTTGCTGCAAGCCTTGGCCGAAGCCAAGCGCGACTCGGGACGCCGGATTATGCTTATTGGCGTTTCGTATGCGCTGCTTGATTTGGTGACGGTCTACGGCGACGCGCCTGAATTACAAGGTCTTACGGTGCTCGAAACCGGTGGTATGAAGGGCCGGCGGCGTGAGATGATCCGCGAAGAGCTGCACGATGAGCTGAAGCAGGCTTTTGGGCCGGCAGGCATTCACTCGGAGTACGGCATGACGGAGCTGCTGTCGCAGGCCTACAGCCTCGGCGACGGTCGGTTTCACAGTCCGCCGCAACTGCGCGTACTGCTCCGCGACCCTTCCGATCCGTTCGCCGTTTCCGCCACCCGCCCCGATGGCGCCATCAACGTCATCGACCTCGCCAACGTGGACAGCTGCGCTTTCATCGAAACCAAAGACCTGGCCCGCCAACATCCCGACGGCTCTTTTGAAGTGCTCGGCCGCATGGACAACTCCGATATCCGCGGCTGTAACCAGATGGCAGGCTAGAGACACCAAGCAAAACAGGCCTACCAGTGACGGTAGGCCTGTTTTATAAAATATTGATTATCAACTATTTGCCAGAAAAAACCTTGGCGTCTTCGGCAGTAATGGTGTCGTCGCTCATGATGACGAGGCGCTCGACTACGTTGCGTAGCTCGCGGATGTTGCCGCGCCAATCAAGGCCTTTGAGGTATTCCAACGCGGCGGCATCAATGGATTTGGGCTTGTTGCCGTAGTCGCGGGCGATGTCCTGCAGGAATTTCTGCACCAGATCCGGGATGTCCTCGCGGCGCTCATTGAGGGCAGGCACTTGAATAAGAATTACCGACAGGCGGTGGTACAAATCCTCGCGGAAGTTGCGTTCGGCAATCTCCTGCAACAGGTTTTTGTTGGTCGCCGCCACCACGCGCACGTCCACCGAAATCTCTTTTTCGCCGCCTACGCGCGTGATTTTGTTTTCCTGCAAGGCGCGCAGCACTTTGGCCTGCGCCGAAAGGCTCATGTCGCCGATTTCGTCCAGGAAGAGCGTGCCGCCGTGGGCTTGCTCAAACTTGCCGATGCGCTGCTTAATAGCCGAAGTAAACGAGCCTTTTTCGTGGCCAAATAACTCACTCTCAATGAGTTCTGAGGGAATGGCCGCGCAGTTGACTTCTACCATCGGGCCGTTGCTGCGGTTGCTTTGCTCGTGGAGCTGGCGGGCCACCATCTCCTTGCCGGCTCCGTTGGGGCCAGTAATGAGCACGCGGGCATCGGTGGGGGCCACCTTCGAAATGGCTTTGCGCACTTGCTCCAGAGCGGGCGATGAACCCACCATTTCGGAGCTTTTGGCGACTTTCTTCTTCAGCGTTTTGGTTTCGGCGACCAGCTTGGTGCGGTCGAGGGCATTGCGCACCGTCACAAGCAAGCGGTTCAGATCCGGTGGCTTTTGCAGAAAATCGTAGGCGCCTTTTTTTGTTGCGTCCACGGCCGTCTCGATGCTGCCGTGCGCCGATACCATGATAAAGGCGGCGTCGGGGGCCAGCGTTTGGGCGCGCTCCAACACCTCAATGCCGTCCATTTTGGGCATTTTGATGTCGCAGAGCACCACGTCGTATTTGTCTTTGATGAGCATGTCGAGGCCGGTGGGGCCGTCTTCTGCCTGATCGACGGTGTAGTTCTCGTACTCCAGAATCTCCTTCAGCGTGTTGCGGATGGCTCTTTCGTCGTCGATAATGAGAATTTTGGGCATGAGCGGAAATAAGAAGCTAGATGCGGAAACAGAGAGGAGCGAAGGTAACGAAAAGCAGTACGTTGTACTTATACGCGGTGAAACCTGCGCAGTAGCACACAACTGATATCTTCGCCGCTCCGAAGCGCAGGCGCTGTTTCAGAAAGACGCAACCTCAGGCTGCTGAATGAAGTAGGTACAACGCCTAACGCCACGAAGAGTAATCTGTTA
This sequence comes from Hymenobacter jejuensis, assembly GCF_006337165.1. NCBI lineage: Bacteria > Pseudomonadati > Bacteroidota > Cytophagia > Cytophagales > Hymenobacteraceae > Hymenobacter > Hymenobacter jejuensis. Next base: position 184,723 of record NZ_CP040896.1, on the reverse strand, counting down.
TGCCACTGAGGCGCCTTGCCTCGTTATGCAAACCTACGCGGCGCCCTTGGCCCCGGATTTTCTGCCCGAATTTCACCGTAAAAACCAGGTTTCTTGAACCAGCCTCAACCCATGAAACACAACGTAGCCCGCTACCTACTGCTCTCGACGGCCCTTGTCGGGAGCCTATCGTTATACGCCCTGACCAATGAAAGTAAGGTAGTGCCCGACGCCGACAACGCGGGGCTGAAGCTCCCCGCTGGCTTTGGCGCCCTGAAAGTGGCTGAAACCGGCGCCCGCCCGCGCCACCTGACCGTAACGCCGCAAGGCAACATCTACGTCAAGCTAAACCGGCCCAACAAGGAAGGCAAGGGCATTTTAGTGTTGCGCACCAACAGCACTGGTAAGGCCGATGTGGTCGGCGGATTTGGCAACTACGGCGGTACGGGCATGTACAGCAAAGACGGCTACCTGTACGCGTCGTCCGACGAGGAAGTGTACCGGTACAAGCTCAACGAAAAGGGTGAGGTAGCGAACCCCAATCAGCCCGAGAAAATCATCACCGGCCTGATCAACCGGAAGCAGCACGAAAGCAAATCGGTAGTGCTCGACAACGACGGCAACGTGTACGTCAATATCGGGGCCTACTCGAACTCGTGCCAGCAGCAAGACCGCCAGAAAGGCTCGCTGGGCATCGCCAATTGCCCGATTTTGGATTCGGCCGGCGGCATTTGGCAGTTCAAAGCCAATAAGCTCAATCAGACCTACAAAGACGGTGTGCGCTACACAACGGGCTTGCGCAACGTGGTGGGCCTCGACTGGAATCAGCAAGACAATCAGCTCTTTGTGATGCAGCACGGCCGCGACCAGTTGCACGATATTTTCCCGAACCTCTACGACGCTAAGCAGTCGGCACAACTGCCGGCCGAATGCATGTACGCGCTCAAAAAAGGCGATAACGCCGGCTGGCCTTACATGTATTACGATCAGGTGCAGCACAAGAAAATCATGGCGCCAGAATACGGCGGCGACGGTAAAAAAGAGGCCGACAGCAAATTCATCGATCCGGCCGCCGCTTATCCAGGCCACATGGCGCCCAACGGCCTGTTGTTTTACACCGGCACCATGTTCCCCGAGAAATACCGCAACGGCGCTTTCATCGCCTTCCATGGCTCCTGGAATCGGGCTCCTGAGCCGCAGGCCGGCTATTTCGTTGTGTTCCAGCCCTTTAAAGACGGCAAGCCGGCCGGAAACTGGGAAGTATTTGCCGACAACTTTGCGGGCTCACCCGATAAGGTAGCGTCAGGCCGCGCCGACCACCGCCCGTGCGGCCTTGCGCAAGGCCCCGACGGCTCGCTCTACGTCACCGACGACGCGAAGGGCACGATTTACCGCATTGTTTACGCCAAAAAGTAGTGCTCTCTATGAAGCGATTTCTGCTGCTATGCTCCCTGCTCGCTTGTTTTGCGGCATCGGCCAGCGCCCAAAAGAAACCGGCTCCGAAACCCAAGCCGAAAGCCCCCGCCGCAAACGCCGACTTGGCGGCATCGATTACGCGCGGCAAACAGGTATACACGCAGGTTTGCCTAAGCTGCCACCAAGCCGACGGCGGTGGCGTGCAGAACATGAACCCGCCGCTGATCAAAACGACTTATGTGCTGGGCGACAAAACGCGCCTGGTGAAAGTACTGCTCAACGGCTTGCAGGACGTTGACGTCGATGGCGAACCATATTCCAACGTAATGCCCGCGCAAGTCGACCTTACGGACCAGCAAATCGCCGACGTCCTAACTTACGTGCGCAACAGTTTCGGCAACAAAGCCGTCGCTGTGAAAGCGCCGGAAGTCAAAGCCATCCGCGCCGCGAACAAGAAGTAACGTAGAGCAGAAGTCTCTCTCTACACTGTCTTCTTGAGCCGAGCAAAGGATGACAGATACGCTTGAGGCCCTTTACATAAGTAATTGACTAACAATTACTTATGTAAAGGGCCTCTCCTTGTTGTTAGATGCTGCTTTGCTTATCGCAGATACACCGATTCAATATCCAAAAACGGCCGTTCTGCGCCGGCAGGAGCAGCCGTTGCTCTGTCGAGAACCACTTGCAGCACTTCTGCCTGAGCCAGCGGCAGCGCAGCCGGCCCCGGCGCTTGGAAAGTAAGCGGTAAGAAACCCGGATAAGGCCGTGGCAACAGCTCCTGCGAGCCCAGCCGGAAGACCGTCAGCGGAACCCGTATTTCCTGCATTTCGCCACTCAGTTCGACATCTGCCACGTAAGCGGCCGCGTCGCGGGTGATCAGCACGAGCCGAACTCGGCCAGCGCCGGCACCGCGCCGGGCACGCATTACCACCTCTCGGAAATTGCTCGCGTCAGGGGTGCGCGTCGCGAGCCGGTCGCCGAAATAGGCGCGCAGGAAAGCAGCGGGCGCAGCCGGATCGGGCGTGGGGGCGTTATCTCCTGTTGGGGGTGGGCTTTGCCGCAGACGCAGCGCCAATTGCCCGTCGTTGCCGGTAACGTAATCGGCCCAGCCGCCTCCCGTAATGCCTCCGGCTTCCACCTGGGCTTGGTCCTGTGCGGCGCGGAAAAGCGGCAACGCAGTGCCCGTGGCCACGATAGGAACTTCCCAGTGCTCGCGCGGGGCGTAGTCCCAGTCGCGCGGGCTGCCGGCGAAGCTACCGGGAAAAGTGGTATTCCGACCGTTGTGCTTCACCACCACCCAATAGCGCAGCAAGCCGGGATACAGCAAGTCGGTGGGCACCGTGGCTTCGGCCGAGGTAAGGGTAAGGCGACGCATCGGAAGGGTACGGGTTTGGCCGTAAAAATGCTGCGCCACCAGCAGCACCGAGTCGGCGGCTTCGGCGCCGGCTACGGTGGCGCGCAGGGTAACTGGTTGCCCTGCTTGCACCTGAACCGGCGCCGTATGAATCACCTGCACAGGGAGTTGCGTGGGCGACGGGGCCACAAACTCGCCTAATTTGATAGCGCCAAGCGTCGTTTGAGCGGTGAAAGCCGTCGTGTTTTTGCCGCGGGCTGCCACTACGTACACGCCAGGACGCAAACGCACGGTGCCGTCGGCTGCCTGGGCTTGCAAGCTGTTGCCTTCGTTCAGGCCGCGTACTGCGAAATCATTTCCCAATCCGGGCAGCGTCAGGCGCAGCCGCTGGGTGTTCCAAACGATGCGCGTAACGGGCTGACGTAGGGAGGTCGTTGCAAACGGGTCGCGTACGGCGATGGCATCGGGCATTACCTCAAAGCGCCAAATGCCGGGAGCCAGCCGATCGAGGAAATAGGCGCCGGTTCCTTCGTAACGCACTACTGCTGAAGAACCTGTACCCGCAACACGCCGCAGCGCCGTTGGCTTACGGGGCTTGGACGTGGTGGTGCCGGTATAGAAAAATTCCTCTGGCGTGTTCAACTCGCTTACGCCGGCGCGGTAGCTCACCCGAAAATCATTGAAAACCGAATCGGCGGGGAAGGCCGGAAACTGCTGGTTGCGCTTCACCTGACGGAAAACCTTGCCCGCAATAAGCAAGCTTATGGCTTTGGCCGGCGTGTAAGCGAGGTTTAGATAATGCGTTTGGTATTCGGTGTTGGCGTAAGCCAGGGCCAATGGGTCGTAGGCAAACTGCGTGGCCCACTGAAAACCGGCGGCCCGAAAGCTGCGGGCCATCATCGGGTACATCAGCGGCTGCAAAATATCGGCCGATTCAAACTCGTACACCAACCGTGGCTTGCTGGTGAAGCGCGAATCTTGGCGGTACGGAATCGGGTACTGGTTTACGTACGGCAGCGGGTTGCCGCGCAGGGTATGGCCGTTCACGAGCCCCGAGGGGTACCACTGAAACGTAAAGCCGTCCACGGGGCTGCTCAGGATGGCATTCGACACCGAAGGGCTTTCGGCCAGGTTATAAAAAATGGGCTTGCGGTAGCCCGTAGCCCGCATGGCCTGCACCATCCGCTGGATAAAGGTGGTCACCTCCGACTCCGGCTGGCGGTAGTGCGGCTCGTTGCAGACTTCGTAGGCAATGATATCCGGATCTTCGCGGTTGAGCTGGCCGGTATATTGGTTGCGGTGGTTCAGAAACTGCGTCAGGTAGTTTTCCTGCGCCTTGATTGCCCGCGGATTATTATAAGCACGCCCTTTTGGGTAAATGCTTGAAAATCCAGTCATTAGCGTATCTTGCTCCGGGTAGCCGTTGCCCCAGTAAGCAATGGGCGTCAGCACAATTTTGATGTGCCGCTGCTTGAGCTGCTGAATCAGGTAATCGAGCAGGCGCAGGTGCTCGTTGGCCAGCAGATTGCCCAGCGTATCCGTGATTTCGACGTCCCAGACGTGCAGGCGAAACGCATCGATGCCTAGTCGCGAAAGATGGTACACGTCCTGATCAATGGCCTGCTCCAGCTTCACACCCAGCTTCTGATGCGCCCGGTAGGAGTAAGCAAAAGGAGCCGTATAATTTACCCCAAACAGTGCCACTTCCTGTTTGCTGCCCTGCCAGCGCAGCACCCCGGCCTTATCGATGTACACATCGGCTTTGGCGGGCGGTGGGCTTTGTGCCTTCGCTTGGCTAGCGCCTAGTGTCAGCAGAAAGGCCAGCACCAGGCTGACTGTGAGGCTCATCCGGCGCCAAGTGCCAGCGAGAAAAGCGGGGAAAGAATAGAGCATAGGCGAAACGTTTACGCGAAGTAACACTACGCAGGCACAAAAACGGCCGCCGCATCCGAAGTTGCGGCGGCCGTTTCAAGCCGGTGATGAGTCTGTAAGCCGGGTTTTGTACGCGTTGCCGCGCCTCCACCATTTATCTAGGCCAGTCCTCGCGGAAAGGCTCCATCAACCTACCCGCGGACGCCGGACGAGCCGCCCGGTGCCGACTGTTGTCAGCCAGCTTGCCCGCTTATTTGGTCTTTCAACCCCTGAGGTTTACCCAGCCGGACTAGTCGCCTAGCCGCTGGTGCGCTCTTACCGCACCTTTTCACCCTTACCGGCCGCCCGAAGGCGACGTAGGCGGTAGTTTTCTGTGGCACTGGCTGTCTGAGCCTTGCGGCCCATCCTTCCCGTTAGGAAGCAGGGTGCTCTGTGTTGCCCGGACTTTCCTCGTCGCCCGAAAGCGCCGCGGTGGAGCGACCCATCACGGGTGCAAAGGTAGGGCATTTAATAAGATGTATTCCTAGTGTGTAGAAGCTGTTTAAGTTCGATTATATGCTTATCTGTAATTTCGCTTTTGAACCCACTTAAGGTTTCCAACGCTTGGATAGCAGCTTCTAAAAGTACATTGTGCCTCTTGCCTAATGTTGCGACAGCAACAATAGCTGCGTCTTGAGATGCGGCTCCAACGGGAATTGGAATAACGGCTTGAGAAAGCAAATTACTTAAATCTAAATTTCCTTTTGTAGCGATCAATGAAAGAATAGCTTCTTTCTGAAGTAACATTTCAACTGCTTTTTCTGATACCTGATAATTAAGTCTTGCGTGAGCAATATTCATTAACTCGCTAAAAGCTTTAAGTAATTGAATATCAGCTTCGATTTCAGCGGCTTTTGTCAGTCTGATTTCGGATAAGACCTTTAACCTATATTTCTTTAGAGAAAGCCAAATTGCTAAAGCAGTAGAGATAATTGCTATTACTGTTGTAATAGGTATGCCAATTTGCTTAATAATTAATGATGCTATCCTTATCGTTTCCATAGACGCCTTCTTTTATTTTTATTTGATAATGCCTACTTCCCCTCCCACACATTATTCTTCTTGTTATTATCCGGCACATACGTACTTCCCAACACCACTTTCTTCACCACTTTCTCCGCCGGGAAATTAACCTCCACCGTCTTATTCCCCTTCTCCCAAACCCCCACATTCCGGTGGATTTTCTGCGTTGAATTATCCGCGAAAGTTACCGTTAGATCTACCGGGAGGGGCTTGGTGCCTTTGGCTTCGACAGTCACTTGGTACTGACTTCCTTGCTTCACCACATTGGCGATGGCCAGATCGGGGTAGCCATTGTCGAAAAACCAGCGCTGCCAGAACCAGTTGAGGTTTTGGCCGGCCCCGGCGTTCATGGAGTTGAAGAAGTCATAGGGCATGGGGTGCTTGCCGTTCCAGTTCTGAATGTAGGTGTGCAGGGCTTTCGTAAATAGCTCATCACCAAGCAGATCCTTCACGTAGAGGTAGCCCAGCCCCGGCTTGGGGTAGGAGTTGAGGAAAAACGCAGTGCCGGTTTGCTGGGTGCTGAGCGTGGTAATGGGCAAGTCAACTTCGCTGGCGGCCGCACGGGCGTAGGGCTCAATACCGTATTCGTCCACGTAGCCAGGCTCGATCAGGGGCGAAATCAGCCACTCGCCGATGGTGGCCCAGCCTTCGTCCATCCAACCGTATTTCGTCTCGTTGATGCCCATGTAAAACGGAAACATCGTGTGAAAAATCTCGTGATCGGTGAGCGTAATCACGTCCTCGCGCTTGTCGAGCGGGTTGTCGTTCACCATCATCGGGTATTCCATCTGGTCGAGGCCGTCGAACACGGTTTCGTGGGAGTAGGGGAAGGGCCACTTCGGAAACGTATAGCTCATGGCTTCCACCGTTTTGCGCCCAAACTGCGCGACCTCCTGAAAGTCCTTGTGCTTGGGGTTGTACACCGCATCGACGCGGGTGCGGCGCTTGGTTTTGGGGTCAACTACGAGGCTGGTGGCCTGCCACACGTAGTGGTCGGAAGTGGCGAAGACGAAGTCCGTTACGTTCTGGGCCGTGAAGTGCCAGGTGTTGGTAGCGTTTGCGGCCGTAATGGTATGTTGTTGTAAATCAACGGCTTGTATAATGGCCGTGATGCCATCTTTTTTCTCAGCGTCATGCAGGCGCTTCACGTATTTTTTGGCGAGCACCTGCTCGGTGTTTTGCAGGTCGCCGGTGGCCCACACCACGAAGTTGCGCGGCACGGTAATCTCCGCGTCGAACTTGCAGAAGTCGTTGTAGAACTCCTGCGAGCCGTTGTAGGCAAACTTGTTCCAGCCGTCGATGTCGTCGTACACGGCCACGCGTGGGAAGAAGTAGGCCACAAAATCGGCGCCCGGCTCAATTTCGCCGGTGCGGGTGTGCGATCCTTGGTTCAGAATGTAGGAATAGGTGATGGCAATGCGCGCCGATTGCTTTGGGGCCAACGGCTTGATTTTCAGCGCCATGTTAGTGCCCGAAATCGGCAGCTTGGCCACGTCGAAAGCTTCTTCACCGACGCTGAGTTTCTGAATCTGCATGCCTTCGCCGGCGTCCGTGGCCTTGATGGCCGAAGCCCGCGCGGCGCCGTTTTGGTAGAGATTGGGATAGAGCTTAAACCAAATCTGCTGCAACGAATCGGGACTGTTGTTAACGTACGTAATCATCACAGTGCCAGCCACTTTGCGCGTAGCCGGGTCGAAGTTGACTTTCAGGTTGTAGTCGGCGGTGTTCTGCCAATATTTCGGGCCCGGCTTGCCATCCTCCGAGCGGGTGCCTTTGGCATACGTGGCTTGCAGATTGAGCGGTACGGGCAGCGTTTGCTGGCCAAAGCTCCGGGTATTGAAACAAACAAAAACGGTGGCAAGCAGAAGACGAGAAGAAAGCATGTACGAAGCGCAGGAGATAGATAAAGCAATTAGGTTGCAAAGTGGGGATTAGCAGTAAGCTTTGCTGCATTTTAGGAGGGCGCATTTTGGGTTGCTTATTGTCTAATACATATAGAAATTGTTTTCATATTTATTTGATAATCAATTGTTTATGAATTAATTATAAAAGTTCATAAGGCCCAAAACAGTATAAAATAATTTCATTAGTACAAAAAAGTCTGTCCATGGGAGTGCAGCGAGTAAAAGTTACCCGCAAATGAATTTATCGATCACTGCTGCGTGACGGTTTTTTCATGTTCTTCAGGAAAGCAGAAAAGAGGGAATGGCAGGCAAAAGAGGAAACAATCGCTGCGGGCCAACTGAAAATCAGACCAAACAAAAAGGTGGGCAAGCTGCAAAGCTTGCCCACCTTTTTCATCAAACGCGCTTTACTTCAGGCGAACGAGCGTGGCGCCGTAGCCGAATTTTTCCTTGCGGGCATCCTCAAAAAACTTGATGTCGCGGTTGCGGCTCAGCTGCTTGTGGATCTCTTTGCGCAGCGTGCCGTTGCCGGTACCGTGGATAAAGACGATCTCGTGCATGTTGGTGGCCAAGGCGCGGCTTAGCGCGTCCTCAAACGCATCGAGCTGGATTTTGAGCATGGCGGTATTGGTGAGTGCCGGCTCTTCGGAGGCCGCATCGGGGCGTAGGGCTTCGAGGTGCAGATCTACTTCGTGAGGCGGCGCCGTAATGGCTTTGGCAGGCTCGGGAGCCGGCGCGATGGCGGCGGGCTTGGCGGGCGCATTGCCGCTGAGCTGCTGCTGAAGCTGCGAGGCCAAGGCCTCTGGCGCAATGGCTACGGGCGCAGCTGGTTTCTCATCGAGTTGAAATAAATACGCATCGCGCTTCAAAACGGGAGCTTCCTGCCGGCTTTTGTAAAAAGTAGCGGCCCGAAACTGCGTGCGCTTGGTGATCAGCTCGTAGGCGGTGTGGCCATTGACCTGGTGGGGAAGCAACTGCACGACCACCGTGGGCCAGTGGTCGAAATCCTTGAGGTGCAGGTGCGCGAGCGGGCGGCTCACGGCTTTCGGGCCGAGCTTATCGGAGGCCAAGCCGCGGTATTGTTCCTGCTGATCCTCGCCGTAAGTGAACAGCACATCCGACTCGGTGTTGTTAATCAGTTGCAACGCCAGCAGCTCTGGCGACTGGTGCACGAGCGCCAAGTACAAACCTTTGGCGGCCGCTACCGGCGCAGGCCGTGGGGGCTCGGGCGTGGCGTTAGCTTCTTGTTTTTTCTGCGGGGCGGGTGCCGTTTTGGGGGCGCCCGAAGCAGCGGCTTTCTTTTCGGCCGCTACGGCGCTGGCACTTTGGCCGAAAGCTTTTTGCTCCTCGGCCGCTACCACAACCACTTCGCGGCGCATGACCGGAATGGTAAAATCATTATCGATGGCTACTTCTACCAGGTCGTTGTCGAGCAGGCGGGTGATGATGCCTTCCTCGCGGCCGGTGAGTAAGCGAACTCGGTCTCCTACGTTCATATAAATCGGGAAATTATGGGAGCTATGTTGGTAAAGGTAACGTCAACGGACTTGGAAACGTCGCAGGTGCATTTCTCCAGAAGGTCGGGGAAGCAGCAGGACCAGCGCCTCGGCACCCCGTCCCCAGAGTTCGTGACAGCCGCCGAATCAGTCGAAATCCGTGGCTCAGTTCAGTAATAAAGGCCACGCATGACGAAGCCACGGCGGGAATTGAACTCCAGAGCGGGAGCGGGCAGGTGGAAAATACTAGCTACGTAAAATACGCGCCGCAGGAGTTTGCTGCGGGTCGGGATGCGCATCAGATTGACGTCGAAAGTGAGGTAATACTGGCGGTAGGGGTGTAGGCCCAGCGCGGCGTTGGCGTCGCGGTCGTTGTATACCATTTGCTGCGCGCCGTAGCCCACAGCGGGCTGTAGCCACTTGGGCCAGCGGCTTTCCGGCGGGAGCCACGCCGCCAGATCGGCGCAGAGCCAGTAAGTCTGGCCGTTGTAGTCTTTGAGGTACTGCTCACCCAGGCTCCGCCCGAGCACGTTGGGGCGCAGCTTTGCATAGCGCGTGGTGTGAAACGAATACTTGGGCATTAGCCGAACCTCGTTCCAAGCCAGCTGCTGCCCGACCAAGGCCGCGGACCCTAAGAAATTGGCTGCCAAGTCGGTAGCCGATGCCCCGTATTGCGGGTCCCGGCCGTCGAGCAGTTCGATGGGGCTTTGCAGCAGAAACCCCACAAACCCACCGTACCACGTGGCTTGGCGGTCGGGGATGCCGGCCCAGCGCAGCATGTCCACCGCGCCCCGGCTTTCGTGGAAAGCTCCCCAGAAATGGCCCGCTTTATCGAGTTGTTTCCATTCTGGTAAGTCATTGAACCAGTGAAACTTAGCTTTTTCACCCGTATACCAGCCTTGCCCGAGCAGGTATAAGGTGCTGGTGTAGCTTACCGCCAACCCAGCGGCGAGGACGGGCAAGCGCCGGTTGAGCAGACGTAGCGTGTCGGCCGCTTGGGTTGGCCGGGGCTGCAAAGCCGTGTCGGGCAATGCTGCTGAGGCAGGCCCTGCCGCCCAATCGTGCGATGACGGTTGGGCCCAGCCAGTTATGGCCAGCAGAAAGGCAAGAAAAAAGGCTGCAAACCCACGCACTGATACAGATAGTCAAAAAGCCAAAAGTAACCTTGATCACCACCCAAAGAGGTGCCTCAGAAGGGCCGCAAAACTACAACAAAATGCACCCTTGCTTCGGGTAAGCTGAAGCTTACGGCGTATCTTTCGTACCTGGAAGGATGCAATTATTGTCGCATTCTGCCATTTGCTCGTTTCTACTTTTTCCCCACCACTTTTCCTTTTCTATGCAAACACTTCAACGCGCTTGGCGGCTGCTTGCCGTACTATTATTGATGGGTCCGGCTGCCTGGGCGCAAGTCGTTACTACTCAGCCGAGTCCATTCCGTGATACCGACCAGGTGACGATTACTTTCGACGCCACCAAAGGCAACGCCGGACTAGCGGCCTACGCCGGCGACGTGTACATCTGGACGGGCGTGATCACTAACCTAAGCGCCAACAACTCCGATTGGAAGCACGTGAAAGGCACGAGCTTCGGAGCGCCTATTGCTGAGGAAAAAATGACTCCGCTGGGCAATCACAAGTACAGCATCACCTTTACCCCGCGCTCGTACTACCCTGGCCTGGCTTCCTCTACCGAGAAAGTGCTGAAGCTGGCGATGGTATTTCGCGGTGCAGCGGGCACGCCCGAAGGCAAAGGCGACGGCAACAGCGATATTCTGGTGGATGTTGCTCAGGATCAGTTCAATCTGAGCTTCACGAGTCCGGCGGGTGCTGGGCCGTTCTACGTTACCCAGAATGCTTCGCTTACCGTAACCGGCACCGCTTCCACCGCTGCTGACCTAGCGCTGTTTCTGAACGGCACGCAGGTAGCACAGCAGGCCAATGCTACGTCCATCACTGCAAACGTTCCCATTACGCAGGCTGGCGCCAGCACGCTGCGCCTTACGGCTACTTCCGGCGCTACTACGGCTTCCACTGAGATTCAGGTACTTACCCGCCCCACAGTGGTCGAAGCCCCGTTGCCAGCGGGTGCCAAGAAAGACGGCATCACGTATCTGGCCGGCGGGACGTCGGCCATTCTGAGCTTGTCGGCGCCGAATAAGCAGTTTGTGTACGCCATCGGCGAATTCAACAATTGGCAGCAGTCGGATGCTTATTTCATGAAGCATACCGCCGAGCGCACGCCCGAAGGCGACCGCTGGTGGATACAGCTTGACAACCTCACGCCCGGTCAGGAATACGCCTACCAGTATCTGGTTGATGGTCAGCTACGTATCGCTGATCCGTACACCGAGAAAATCCTGAGCCCAACCGACGATCAGTACATCAATACGGCCACCTATACTGTCTATCCCAACCTGAAGGCGTACCCCACGGGTAAAACTACCGGCAACGTGTCGGTGCTGCAAACCAACCAGGCGGCCTACCAGTGGCAAGTGACGAACTTTCAGCGCCCAACGCGTAAAGACTTGGTTATCTATGAGTTGCTGATTCGTGATTTTGTAGCCCGTCACGATTACAAAACCCTGACCGACACGCTCAACTACATTCAGCGCCTGGGCATCAACGCCATCGAGCTGATGCCGATCAACGAGTTTGAAGGCAACGAAAGCTGGGGGTACAACCCGTCGTTCTTCTTCGCGCCCGACAAATACTACGGCACCAAAGACGACTTGAAACACTTCATCGACGAGTGTCACCGCCGCGGCATTGCCGTAATCCTGGATATGGTGCTGAATCACTCGTTTGGCCAGTCGCCGATGGTGCAGCTATATTTCGATGGCAGCAAGCCCACGGCCTCCAGTCCGTGGTTCAATGTCGATGCCAAGCACCCGTATAACGTGGGCTACGACTTCAATCACGAAAGTGCTTATACTAAGTACTTTACGAAACAAGTAATGTCGTTTTGGCTGCAGGAATACAAGATCGACGGCTATCGCTTCGACTTGGCCGGCGGCTTCTCGCAGCGGCAAACTACCGAAGCAACTTACGGCACATACGACCAGTCGCGTATTGATATCTGGAAGGATTATTACCAGCATTTGATGAGCGTGGATGCCAAATCCTACCCGATTCTGGAGCATTTTCCGGAGAACAGCGAGGGCAAAGTACTGGCTGATTACGGTTTTATGCTGTGGGGCAACCTGAACTACAACTACAACGAAGCCACCATGGGCTACGTGAGCACCTCCGATTTGAGCAGCGGCTATTACGGCCAGCGCGGCTGGGCCCAGCCCAACCTGATTACCTACATGGAGAGCCACGACGAAGAGCGCCTGACCTTCAAGAACATCACTTATGGTAACGCTACGGCGCCGCCTTACAACGTGAAAGACCCCAAAACTTCGCTGACCCGCGACGCGATGGCGGCAGCGTTCTTCTTCACGGTGCCCGGCCCAAAACTGGTGTGGCAGTTTGGCGAACTAGGCTATGATTTCACCATCAATCGCTGCACCGATGGCACGGTAAACAACGATTGCCGCTTGTCGAACAAACCCATCCGTTGGGACTATCAGCAGGACGCGAATCGCAAATACCTCTTCAACGTGTACCGCAGCCTGATTGAGTTGAAGAAAACGCAGCCCGTTTTTGAAAACCCCGTGACGTATACCCAGCAGCTGACCGGTGCCGCGAAGTCGATTCACCTGAGCGATGCCGATTTGAGCGTAACCATCATTGGCAACTTTGATGTAACGGCCACGGCCATCAATCCGGCTTTCCAGAGCACGGGTACGTGGTACGATTACCTCACCGACGGCACGCTCAACGTGACGGACGCCACGGCTCAGATCACGTTGCAACCGGGTGAGTTTCGGGTACTGACGTCCAAGAAAATCAACCGGGCGGCGGGCGTAACGCTGCCCAACAAGCGCAGCGCTGACGCCGCCTCCCTGCAACTGCTAGCCGTGCCAAACCCAGCGGGCAGTGCCGCTATTTTGCATTACGAACTCACCGCTGCGTCACCCGTGACTGTGACCGTACAAAACCTCCTCGGAGCGACCGTGCGCACTGTGCCTGTAACTCGCCAAGGCGCCGGCCAGCATGACCTGACGCTGCCCGTAAGCGAGTTGAGCAATGGTGTGTACCTAATTCGCCTGAACGCCGGCAACCGCCAGCAGACGACGCGTTTGATAGTGCAGCACTAAGCCGCACTACTTTTACGGCCACAAAAAAGGCGACTCACTTTCGTGAGTCGCCTTTTTTGTAAGCACTTATTAATTAGATTTTTATACTCCGCCTGCCGTTTCGTGGTAGGCTACTAAGTCGTCGATGGGGGAGCGGATGATCTTACCGACTTCCATGCCGTGGTTGTGGGCGACCTGCGCCAACGCATCGCGGAAGTTATAGCCGACCGAGCCGATGCAGTTGAAGGTATAAGTCTGGTAGTTAGGGTAATGCGCCACGATGTTCTGGAAGAAAGTCTCGAAGCCTTCGAGCACGATCTGGCGGCAGTAGCTGATGTTGTTGTTGTCGTAGGCAAACTTGGCGAAGCTGGCCAGGAAGCGATTGGGCAGCGGCTGGTTGTACAGCTTATCCAGGATTTCCTCGCGGTTGAGCTTGTAGGTTTCTTTGAAGATATCCTGCAAGCCATCGGGGAGAAGGTTGCGCAAATAATCGCGCAGCAGGCGTTTGCCAATAAACGAGCCACTGCCTTCGTCGCCTAGGAAATAGCCCAGCGAATCCACGTTCATGGTCACCTTTTTGCCGTCGTAGAGGCAGGAGTTAGTGCCTGTGCCCAAGATGGCGGCAAAGCCCGGCTGCGTGCCCAGCAGGGCATGCGCGGCGGCCAGCAAGTCGTGGTCGACATGGACTTCGGCCTGCGGAAAAATCTGGCGCATGGCCTTCGCAACTTCCTCCGCTTTAGCCGCCGACGAAACGCCAGCGCCGTAGTAAAACACTTCCTTTACCTGCTCACGCGGCAGCGTATCAGGGAGGTTTTTGTCCAGTGAAGCCGCAATGCCTTCCGTTGAGATGAAGTCTGGATTGTAGCCTTCGGTGTTGAAGTAAACGCGGTTTCCAGCATCATCCAACTGACACCAGTTGCTCTTGGTTGAGCCGCCATCGGCAATAAGAATCATATTTGATCGGAAAGGTATGAGAGATGGGATTTGAGGCAGGCGAGTTTCTCGGCGGGCCCGGAACAGGCAGTAAAGTTCGCAGTTAACCGTAACGAAACACGGAAAAGATTTTGTTACAAAAAAATGCCCTTTCGTTTCTCTGTGCTCACGCAAGAATGTACTAGCGTTTCCTACGTAGCCCCAGTGCCAACGGCTGAATTTAGTGTATTCCCTTTCTGAAGACAGTATTTATAGATTATATATGTAATAATTTGATTGTCAATTATTTATATAGATGCCATGCGATTTGAAGAAGCCAGCTTATTCTTAAGTAGAGCAATAAAAAAGGCTGCCATATGGCAGCCTTTTTTGCGATGGAGAATAAGCGAAAACAACGCTTATTTTTCGATAGAGTAGCTGTAGTTACCAGCGCCTTTGCTCAGATCCAGCGTAACGGTGTACGTGCCAGCAACGGCTACTTTGATGTTTTTGCCGCCGTTATCGGGCTGGCCATCAGGTTCGTTGTCGCCGAGGTTGATGTCCCAGGCGTTGTTGGCGCGGAACTTCAGCTCGTCGGCCTTCAGCGCCAGTGTTACTTTCCAAACCTGTTTGGTAGCGTCAAATGTCATAGGCGTTTCGTTGTCCCAGCCGCCTGGCGTTGCGGCGCCTATTACCGCCCACGTCGTTTTGGTAAACGTGTACTTCAGGGAGTTTAAATCGACATTCAGGCGATAATAGCCAGCCGCTGGCAATTTGAAGTTATCGCCTTTGGCTTTCAGGGTGCCAGTTTGGGTACCTGGCGTAGTAGCAGGGTCTACAACGGCCGCGCCAAAGTCGTTATCCCAGTTAGGAGCAGGCGTGATTTTGAACTCTGGGCTTGGGTCACTGAAATTGACGAAGCCTTCGTAGGTCTTGTCGTTGGCTACCGAAGCCAAGAAAGGAGCCTTGTCAGGAGCCCAGCCTTGGTAGTTGCCCGGTACGTACACAGAAGGGTACTGGATGAATACCAGGTACGGAGTGCCCGTAAAGGTTGTAACGGGAGAGATCATGGGGGCCACTGCGGCACCCACGCTAGCTGCTACCCGCACATCGGCGCTACCGGTAGCCCCGGGCGATACTTTCAGGCGCAACAGGATGCTGTTCAGCTCGGCTACGGTCAGGGAAACCGAAGTGGCGCTACCGGCATCTACTTCGATTGGCGAGGCGAATGTGCCGCCCTTCTTATCAAATTGCAGCGTGTACTTCACGGCTGCCTGGTAGCCGAAGGAAGCTGGGCTCCACGAATACGTAACGGCTTTGGTAGAAGCACTGGTTTGTACTAACGGAGCCGTAGCGGCAGATGCCGTAAGCGACAGGTTGCCATCGGGCTTCAATACGGCCCGGTCTTCGTCCTTATCGCAGGAGGCTAAGAATAACGTGGCAACAAGGCCAAGCCCCGCCAGTTTAGTAAAATTTTTCATGGTCTGCTGATGTGAGTGGGGGTGAGAATGGATTGCTCTGGGCAAACCGGGAACCAGCCGTAACTGGTTCCCGGCTACACGTCAGTTAAGCTTAGTACCCAGGGTTTTGCACCAGATTCGAATTCACGCTCAAATCAGCTGCGGGAATCGGAAACAGGTTGCGGGTGTCCGGAACGGCTACACCGGCTGCCACTCCACCTTTCCACGGCCAGAGGTAGGCCGCAGTGGTAAAGCGGCCGTAGCGGATAAGGTCGGTGCGACGGGTAGCTTCCCAGAACATCTCGCGTGAGCGCTCATTCAGCAAGAAATCCAGCGTGAGATCGGAAGCCGTGATATTGCCAGCGGCGGTGTTTTTGAAGGCACGCGTCCGGACGAGATTTACGTAGTTCAGGGCCAACGTACGGTCGCCGCTGCCGCGCAATGCTGCTTCGGCGTACATCAGGTACACGTCAGCCAAGCGGAAGATGGGGAAGTCCGTGTCTACAAACGTAGGGTCGGTGCCAGCGACGCCGGTCGAGCTCACGTTTTTGAATTTCACCGGCACGTAGCCGTATTTGAAATCCGTCTGCGAAACGATATCGCGGCTCTGGCCGCCAGTTACAAACTTGCCGCGGGTATCCGCTGCCGTATCTGCAAACTGCTCGTAGAGCTTGGTAGTGGTGCGAATACCGCCCCAGCCACCACCGATGCCGTAGCGAGCCGGGTTCCAGTTGGCATCAGCTGTGCCCGACACCGCTGCGTGCGTCAGGAAGGTGGTGCCACCGTACGTCTGGGTGCGCTTGCCGTCGTAGGCAATGGCGAAGATGATTTCCTTATTAGTATAGTTGTCGGTCCGGAACAGGTTGCCATACTTCGGCGACAGCGAGTAAGCGCCACTGTCAATTACCTTCTTGGCATACGTGGAGCAGTCGGCGTAGCGAGCCGTGCCGGTGTATACTTCAGCGTTCAGGTAAAGGCGAGCGAGCAAGGCCCAGGCAGCAGCTTTGTCGGCGCGGCCATAGAGGTTTTGGCCAGGTGCTACCAAGTCGGCGTCAATAGCCTTCAGCTCCGATTCGATGTAGGCGAAAAGATCGGCACGCTTGATTTGCTTCGGAGGCGTAATGCCACCAATCTGGTCAGTTTCCGTGGAGAAAGGCACGTTGCCGTACAAATCCAGGGCATGGTAGTAAGCCAGCGCACGCAGGAAGCGTACCTCAGCCCGGAAGGCCTTCACAGTAGCTGCGTCGGCACCCGAGATGCCGCGGTCGCTCAGTTTAGAGTCAGTAGCTTCGGCCAGGAAGCCGTTGCACAGGGTTACTTCGTACAGAATGCGGCTGTAGAGGCCCCGAACCAATACGCCGCTCGACGTCCAGTTCATGTTGTGCCAGTCCTGCACGCCGGGGTCACCCCAAGCAATTACGGCTTCGTCGGTAGTCAATTCCTGAGCGCTCCAAAGCTGACGAATGTAATCCGAGGTGCCTTGATCAATGCCCTGAATATCACCTGTAGTAGCATCAGGTCCTTGGCCGCCGGTAATTGCAAATCCGCTGTACACTTTAGCTGCAACTGCCTGATAACCAGCTAGATCCTTGTAGATAGTGGCGGTGCTCAGATCGTAGGTAGGAGTACGATCCAAGTCTTTGGTGCACGAGGGTGCTACGACCAGCGCCGAAGAGGCGAGGGCTAACACCGAGACGTGACGGAGAAGTATCTTGTTCATATAAATAGTGATGCTAGAGGCTCAGGTTCAAGCCGAAAGTGAAGGTGCGCGGCCGTGGATAGATGTTGTTGTCGATCCCGTTGAAGATCTCCGGATCCAAGCCAGTGTATTTCGTGATCAGAAATGCGTTCTGAACGGCAGCAGTCAAGCGCAGGGTGCCTTTGTCGTTAAAGACCTTGCCCACATTGTATCCCAGCGTTACGTTTTCCATACGCAGGAAAGAACCGTTCTGGATGTAGTAGTCAGAAGAGTAACGCGCCTGGGTTGTGTTGGTAAACTGAGTGTGATTGGCGTCACGCGTCACGTTGGACAGGAAGTTGCTGGAACCCAGAATGCCCTGATAATTACCGTTTTGCGAGTTTACGTTGTTGTAAACGTAGTTGTCGAGGTTGCTGCGCAGCGTGAAAGCGAGGCTCAAGCGGTCGTAGCTGGCGTTGGAGCTGAAGCCCAGGATCACCTTCGGAGCAGACTGCTTGTAGAGGTAGCGGTCGTTGGTGTTGATTACGCCGTCGCCATTCAGGTCAGCATACACATCCTGCAAAGGCTTGCCGTTGGTGTCGTACACTTGCTTGTAGACATAGAACGACGACGAAGGAGCGCCTACGCTGTAAATGCCAATGGTCGTGCCGGTACCACCCGATACCGAGCCGCCGCTGTTGGTTTCGATGCCTTTGAAGCCGGGTACCTGCGGTCCGAGCGAAAGGATCTTGTTCACGTTGTACGTGGCGTTGGCGTTGATGCTCCAGTTCCAATGCTCGCCCTGAACCGGGATAGCGTTGAGGTTAAACTCGACACCTTTGTTTTCGAGCGAGCCCACGTTAGAAACCAGCTGGTTGGTGAAGTTGGTTTCCAACGGAATTGGAATAACTGCCAACAGGTCTTTGGTCTTGCGATAGTATACGTCAACCGAGCCATTCAAGCGACCGTCCAAGAAGCCATAATCCAAGCCAGCGTTGTAAGTAGTCGTTTGCTCCCACTTCAGGTTGCTGTTGAAGCCCTGAGGCGAGTAAGGAGTGTAATAGGTGAACGTACCGGTTTTGGGGTCGTAGAAACCGTACTGCGAAACCGGCGTGTTCAGCGTGTAGCGCTGGATGTAGGGGTAATCGCTGCCGGCAGCGGCCACTACGTCTTGCTGGCCCGTGATGCCGTAGCCTACGCGCAGCTTCAGGTCAGAGAAAGTAGTATTGTCTTTCAGGAAAGACTCTTCTTTGATGCGCCAGGCAAGCGAAGCAGCTGGGAATAGCGCATTGCGGTTGCTGGAAGGGAAGCGCGAAGAAGCGTCGTTACGCAACGTGCCCGTGAATACGTAGCGGTCGTTGATTGTTACGTTGGCCCGGCCGTAGAACGACAGGATCGTGTACTGCGTGCGGAAAGGGTTGGTCGCTGCGGCCTTAAATACTGCGCCATCGGCCAAGTAAGTGGCATAAGCAGGGGCTTTGGTAACGAAGTCCTGATACGAATAACCAGCCAACAGTTCCACGCGGTTGTTGCCGCCGAACTGCTTGGTGTAGTTCAGGTAAGTTTCCAGCAATTTGTTGTTGCGGTCCTGCGAATACTGGTTGAACGAGCCACCACGCGAGGTAGTGTTTTTGGGGTCAAGCGGCACGTTGAAGTACGTGCTGGCTGCATTGGGATCGACAAACTTGCTGCCGTTGCCGCGGGTAATGTCATAACCCAAGTTGAGGTTGGCGTGCAAATCAGGCAGGAAGTGCAGGCTGTAATCCAACTGGATGTTGCCGATGCTACGCTTTACCGAGCTGCGGTCGCGGGTCAGGTTGAGCTGCGCTAGCGGGTTGCGGGGTACGTTTTGTTGGGGCGCGCCACCAGCGTTCTGCAGATACTCAAAGTAGCCACCCAAACCTTCGTTGCCGCTACGCACGGGCTGCGTTGGGTCGAAAGCGATAGCTGAGCCAACGGCTCCGTTATCAGCAAAGTTGTTGTCGATCCACGAGCCTTTCACGTTCATGTTCACGCGCAGGTGGTTGTCGAGCAACACCGGGTTCAGGCTCAGCGAACCAGTGTTACGAATGAGGCGGTTGGTGATCAGGATGCCTTGCTGCTCCAGGTTGCCATACGAAGCGCGGAAGGGCAGTTTGCCAACCGCGCCAGTCAGGCTGATGGTGTTGTCATAGGTCATGGCCGAACGGAAAATTTCGTCCTGCCAGTTGGTTTTGCTAGAGCCCAGCAGTTTCACCTGATTAGGTGCTACCTGCTCTACCGTCGAGCGGAACTGGTCGGCCGATAGTACCGGCACCGAGTTGTAACGACGTGATAGTGACGTTTGTGAGTTTACGTTAACCGTCAGCTTTTCGCCCGAGACACCTTTCTTGGTAGTGATCAGGATAACGCCGTTCGAAGCCCGCGAACCATAGATAGCCGTAGCCGAAGCGTCTTTCAACACCGTGTAAGTGTCGATGTCGTTGGGGTTGATAAGGCTCAGCGCGTTGGCAGCACCTGACACGCTGGTGTTATCAACTGGCACACCGTCGATTACGATGAGCGGGTCGTTGCTGGCGTTCAGCGAAGAGCCACCCCGGATACGGATGGTAGAAGCTGCGCCTGGGGCACCGCCGCCGGTCGTAATCTGCACGCCCGCCGCTTTGCCCTGAATCAACTGCTCGGGGTTGGTTACCTGGCCCTGTACAAAGTCCTTGGAGGAAACTGTTGTAAGCGAGCCAGTTACGTCCTGGCGCCGCTGCGTGCCGTAGCCTACTACTACTGCTTCATTCAGCAGAGTCGTGTTTTCGGCCAACGCGATGGCAACAGTGGCATTTTGACCGGCTACTACCGTTACCGGCTGGCGTTTGGTAGTGTAACCCACAAACGATACCGCTAACGTTTGCGGTCCGGCCGGAACATTTTGGATTGAGAAGGTGCCATCAGAATTTGTGGAGTTGCCGATGGTCGTGCCTTCAACTAGCACAGTTACGCCGGGCAAACCCTGGTTCTTCTCGTCCACGACCCGGCCACTGACCGTGCCGGTTTGGGCGAAAGCACTAGCGACGCCAGTGCATAGGAACAGTAGCAGAAACAATAGTTTCGCTAAGTAGGGGTGTTTCATTGAAAAAAAATTTGGTGGGGGTTAGGGGATGAACCGGCTAGGCCGGGCAAAAAGTGAAAAAGAGCTAAAGCAGCAGGCAAGGATTAAGGCCGGCGGGCATAACCTCACTACTTCCGCGACAACTCAGCGTCACCTACTCGTAAATAAACTTCGCAAGTTAAAGTTTTCGGACCACAAAAGTAGCGGGCACTAGGCAGGTACTTTACCAAGAAATTGAGGTAAGAAGTTTTTTCTAGAAACCGGCTTTCGGCGCCAAAAATCACTAGGCTGAATGAAGCAACTTGGGGCAAAGGTAAGGGTGTGGCACCACTTGGTTGTATTAAAATAAGCATTACTAGGCTTATTTTATTTTTAGAGAAAGCGCCGGTTATTGCCGGCTGGGATGGGTTCAGAAATCAATTTTAGAGTACAAAACCAACAACTCAGTCTGGACTATATAGATTGAGTAAATGCCAAGCCAATGATTATCAAAGCTTTGTGTAAAATCCTGAATTCGTGTGGCCTTGTTGGATTGGTGGTGCTTCTGCAAGGCGTGGCTGTGGTGGCCCTAGGTCAGACTACCCTAAAGGTCACGGCGGTGCCGGCCAATACGCCCGCTACGGCAAAGATTTATGTGGCTGGCTCCTTTAATAATTGGAACCCAGCGGCTTCGGCGCTCACCAAAAATGCCGACGGGAGTTATCAGATCACTCTGCCCGCTGGCTCTGGCACTGCCGAATACAAGTTTACGCGCGGCTCGTGGGAGTCGGTGGAAGTGGAGGCTGACGGCAAAGACGTCGCCAATCGGCGCTTTAGCTACGGCAGCAACGCCATTATACCTCAGCAGATCGCGAATTGGGCCGACATGGCAGGCCGCAAACCACCCAAGCAACACACGGCCACCGCCAATGTTGCGGTGGTAGCCGACAGCTTCCGCATGCCGCAACTCAACCGCACGCGCCGCATCTGGATCTATCTGCCCAACGATTACGCGGCCGGAACGCGCCGTTATCCGGTGCTGTATGTGCACGACGGGCAGAACGTATTCGACGATTTTACCTCGTTTAGCGGCGAATGGGGGATTGACGAAACGCTGCGGCAGTTGCAGCAAACCGGTCAGGACCAAGGCACTATCGTGGTGGCCGTGGATAACGGTGGGAGCTCCCGCCTCGATGAGCTCTCGCCGTGGCGTAACCCGCAGTACGGGGGCGGCGAGGGCGATCGATACGTCGATTTTATGGCCCATACCCTGAAACCGTACATCGATGCGCACTACCGTACGCTGTCGGGGCGGGAGTTTACGGGCATTGCCGGTTCGTCCATGGGCGGGCTAATATCTCTGTATGCCGCCCTGAAATACCCCGCAGTTTATAGCAAAGTGGGTATCTTCTCTCCAGCCTTTTGGTTTGCGAAAGATTCTCTGTTTCAATTTGTTGCCAGCACGAAGCCTGCACAGACGACCTCTTTTTATTTTGTGGCCGCCACGCCCGAAAGCGAAACAATGGTGCCGCTGATGGCTGCCCTGCGCGATTCGTTGCAGAAGCGGGGTTTCCCGGCCGCCAACATGACCTACCGGGCTACCCCCGACGGCCAGCACGCCGAATGGTTTTGGAAGCGCGAATTTCCCGCTGCTTATCAATGGTTGTACGCGCCGACCGCTGCCGGCCACCCGTCGGTTTTGGCGTTCAGCGCCTACGCAGGCAGTAATAACGATCAGTTAGTTATGCAGTTGCCCGAATCCGTGCGCACAGCCCGCCTAGAGCTTAAAGATGCGCAGGGGCGCACGGTGCTGAAAAAACGGGTGCACTCCAACGAAAGCATTGACCTCAGCAAGCTTGCCCAAGGAACGTATGCACTACGCATACGAGCCGGCAAGCTTACCGGGAATCAAGAATATATAAATTATTGATAATTAGCTACTTGTATGGGTATAGTATTATTCTTAACAACGAATGATCGAGGCCGCAACAGACTGGTAATGCATCGGTTTGTATTGAGCTGCTAAGCGTGAAATGGATCGAAAACGGAAAAATTTGAATCGGAAATGCGCTTACTTATTTGCGCGTCCCGCACCCGGCGTTATATTTGCGACAATAAAGCCCCATGCTTTATCCCCATTATGATCTCTCAACTGACTCTGCAAGCCTGGTGGTGGCCTCTCCGAAACTCCGGACGGGAAAGCCTGTGCGTGCGGTAAGGTCAGTACATAACCTTCGCATCGAACATCAAGGAAAGCCCGGCCAACCGCCGGGCTTTTTTTATTGCCCATTGCGTTCAAACTACACTCCATCTTCAGTCCTGCACGGTGGTAGCCGTGAGAAACGATGAAAGAATTTTCGCTCAAAACCCGCCACGTTCGCTTGCTTGCCGACACGGTTACGCCCGTGGGTCTGTACCTGCGTTTGCGCGATCGGTATTCCAACTGCCTGTTGTTGGAAAGCTCTGATTATCACGGCCAACAGAATGCTTTTTCTTACCTGGCCTTCGACCCGCTGGCGAGTTTTGAAGTGAGCCGGGGCGAGTTGCGCTTGAAACTACCCGACGATACGTTTGAAACCGAAACGCTGGCCGAGCCACGTTTGGCGCTGGAGCGGTTGCGCGAGTTTGCAGGCAGCTTCCGCACCGAAAAGCAGGAGTATGACTTCATCACCGGCGGCTTGTTTGGCTACATTGGCTACGAAGCGGTGCAGTATTTCGAGGATCTGACGCTGAACCAAGAGAAAGAAGCGGCCGGTCAGATTCCGGATATTATCTACGGCACGTACCGTTACGTCATCGCTATCAACCACTTCCGCAACGAGCTGTTTGTGTTTGAGCACACGCTGGAAAACGAGCCTGTCGACCATGACGGCCTGAAGCGATTGGTCAACCTGATCCGCAACCCTAGCCTACCGGAGTTTGGGTTTGCCACCGAAGGGGAGGAGACTACCAACCAAACCGACGAGGAGTTTCTGAAAGTATTGGCCGCTGGCCAGCAGCATTGCCGCCGCGGCGACGTGTTTCAGATCGTGTTGTCGCGCCGCTTTGCGCAAGGGTTTGTGGGCGACGAATTCAACGTGTACCGGGCGCTGCGCTCGATCAACCCGTCGCCGTACCTGTTTTACTTCGACTACGGCAACTTCAAAATCTTCGGCTCGTCGCCCGAAACGCAGCTGTTAATTAAAGGCCGCGAAGCCAGCTTGTTCCCGATTGCCGGCACGTTTCGCCGCACTGGCCACGATGTAGAAGACGCCGCATTGGCCCAAAAGCTCGCCGCCGACCCCAAGGAAAAAGCAGAGCACACCATGCTCGTGGACCTCGCCCGCAATGACCTCGCCCGCCACGGCGACCAAGTAAAGGTGAAGGTGTTTCAGGAAATCCAATATTACTCGCACGTCATTCACTTGGTGAGCCATGTAGCCGCCACGCTGGCCGCCAACGCCACGTCGCTGCAAGTGGTGGCCGATACCTTTCCGGCCGGCACGCTCTCCGGGGCTCCAAAGCACCGCGCCATGCAACTCATTGACGGACTGGAACCTACGGGTCGTGGCTATTACGGTGGCTGCCTGGGCTATTTGGGCTTCAACGGCGACTTCAACCACGCCATCATGATTCGCTCGTTTCTGAGTACGGGCAACCAGCTTTATTACCAGGCCGGCGCCGGCGTAGTGGCGGCGTCAGATATCAATTCGGAACTCAACGAAGTGCACCACAAACTGGCCGCCCTACGCAAAGCCTTGCACGAAGCCGAATCGGTGGGAGCAAAAATCACGACGGCGGATGTGGCTGCCGGCCAAGGCGCGAACCAATAACTGCTTAGAACCGATGAAAATTCTCGTTCTCGATAACTACGATTCCTTCACCTACAACCTCGTGCAGTTGCTGCGCGAGCTCGGATACGGCGACAATGTTGATGTGGTGCGCAACGACAAAATTGACCTCGATGCAGTGGAGCAGTACGATGCCATCATGCTGTCGCCTGGCCCCGGAGTGCCTTCCGAAGCGGGCCTGATGCCAGAAGTAATCCGTCGGTTTGCGCCCACCAAACGCATTTTGGGCGTGTGTCTTGGTCACCAGGGAATTGCCGAAAGCTTTGGGGCTCAGTTGTATAACCTGCCGGCCGTGCTGCACGGCATCGCCACCGACGCCGATATCATTACCAGCGAAGACCGGCTTTTTCAGGGCTTGCCGCAGCAATTTCGGGTCGGCCGCTATCATTCGTGGGTGGTTTCGCCGGATACATTTCCGGAGGAGCTTGAAATCACGGCTCGCGACGCCAACGGTCAAGTGCTGGCCCTGCGTCACCGCCAATACGACGTGCGCGGTGTGCAATTTCACCCCGAATCCATCCTCACCGAACACGGCCACCAGATGCTGAAAAACTGGCTGGAAGGAGAAGATTAATTGCAGAAGCGCGCCTTCTGTTGCTCTCTTTTTTGATTTAGTAACCATCAGTAGATCAATACTTTGAAAACGATCCTCACCACGCTTTTTGACCAGCAAACCCTGACCCGCGACGAAGCGCGCGAGGCTATGTTGCAGTTGGGCCAGGGGGCGGCCAATGCGGCAGAAACGGCGGCTTTTCTGGCTGTGTATCGGATGCGCCCGATTACGGTATCGGAGCTGGCGGGCTTCCGCGATGCGTTGCTGGATTTGTCGCGCGACCCGCAGCTGGGCACCCACGAAGTGCTCGACATCGTCGGGACGGGTGGCGACGGCAAGGACACGTTCAACATCTCGACGCTGGCCTGCTTTGTGGCAGCTGGGGCGGGCTATAAAGTGGCCAAGCACGGCAACATCGGCGTCTCGTCAATTTGCGGCTCGTCGAATATCCTGGCGCATTTCGGCTACGATTTCGAAGCCTCCTCTGATACGTTGCGCCACCAGCTCGACCGTGCCAACATCTGCTTTCTGCACGCGCCGGCTTTTCATCCGGCCATGCGCCATGCCGGGCCAATCCGGCGGGAATTGGGCGTGCGGACGTTCTTCAACATTCTGGGTCCGCTGGTGAATCCGGCGCGGCCAGCCGCCCAACTAGCCGGCGTGTTTAGCTTGGAGCTGCTGCGGCTCTATCAGTATTTGTTTCAGCAAACAGCTACGCGCTACGCCGTAGTGCATGCCTTAGACGGCTACGACGAACTCTCCCTGACCGGCGAGGCCAAAATTGGGTCGGCGGCCGGCGAGCGCTTGGTTACGGCCGAAACGCTGGGCTTGCCAGCCTATGCCCCCGAAGAATTGGCGGGCGGCAATACCGTAGCCGAATCGGCCGATTTGTTTTTGGGCGTGCTGGAAGGCCGGGCCACGCCGGCCCAGCGCGACGTTGTCACGGCCAATGCCGCCCTTGGGCTACAATGCATCAATCCTGATTTCTCATTTGCCGAAGCTTTGGACGCGGCCCGCGAGTCGCTGGACTCCGGCAAGGCCCGCGAAGCGTTTCGTTTGTTGCTTGCCTAAGCACCATCTTCTGCGTTAGGGTGTTCAGGCCCTGACTTTTCCCTTGCTCGTTCTTAACCCGCGGCCTACCCGCACCCCGTATATGAGTTCATCTTCCGCCACCATTCTCGACCAGATTATCGCGCACAAACGCCGCGAAGTGGCTGAGCGACAAAGCTTAGTGCCCGTTAAACTGCTCGAACGCAGCCTGTACTTCGAAAACCAACCGCTGTCGCTGCGTAAGTACCTGCTGCGCGACGATTTGAGCGGCATCATCGCCGAGTTTAAGCGCAAATCGCCGTCGAAGGGTTGGATCAATCCGCACGCGCCGGTGGAGCGCACCACGCTGGGCTATATGCAAGCCGGTGCTTCCGCGTTATCGGTGCTGACGGATACTGAGTTTTTCGGTGGCAAAAACGAAGACCTTACCATCGCGCGGCGCTACAATTTTTGCCCCATTCTGCGCAAGGATTTCGTAGTGGATGCCTACCAGATTCTGGAAGCCAAAAGCATCGGGGCCGATGCCGTGTTGCTCATTGCCGCTGTGCTCACCGCCGATGAAGTGCTGAGCCTCGGCCGCTTCGCCCGCGAATTAGGTTTGGAAGTGCTCTTGGAAGTGCATGATAGTGAGGAACTTGATCGTACGCTGCACGCCGATGCCGTGAACCTAGTCGGCGTAAATAACCGCAACCTCCACGACTTCAGCGTCAGCCTCGACACCTCGATGGAGCTTGCCCAACGCATTCCTGCAGAGTTTGTGAAGGTCTCGGAGAGCGGGCTGACTTCGGCAGCCGCTATCGAGCAGTTGCGGGGCGCGGGCTACCGCGGTTTCCTGATCGGGGAAGCCTTCATGCGCCACAGCCGGCCCGAAAAAGCGTGCAGCACGTTGGTGCAGGAACTGCGCGCCACCGAACCCGTAACCGTATTGTAGCAAGCTCATTTCCACGTTCAGCAACCGCCATGTCCGATCTCCTCTCACCGCCAACGAAGTACGACGCGCCCGCTAGCGCGAATCACAGGCTGCGCGTGAAAGTGTGCGGGATGAAGTTTGCCGAAAACATCGACGCAGTCGCTGCCTTGGCTCCGGATTTTATGGGCTTCATCTTTTCCCCCAACTCATCTCGCTTCGCGGCCGACGAGCTGAACTCCGAAATGATGCGCGAACTGCCTGATAGTCTGCGCAAAGTAGGCGTGTTTGTCGATCAGCCTTCCGACTACATCCGGCAGCAAGTGGCCCGCTTTGCCCTCGACCTCGTGCAACTGCACGGCGCAGAAATGCCCGCCCAATGCGCCGAGCTGCGTCAGGCAAATGTACAAGTGATCAAAGCCTTCTCGATAGGCAATGTCTTTGATTTCAACGCGTTGCAGCCTTACGCGGCCCACTGCGATTACTTTCTTTTCGATACGAAAGGGCTGCAACCCGGCGGCAACGGCACTACGTTCGACTGGAACATCCTACGGCAGTATCCGCTGTCGGTGCCCTATTTTCTGGCTGGTGGCTTGGATCTGGAGCACGCCGAAACGCTGGCCTCACTCCGGTTGCCTGGCCTCTTTGCCATCGATCTGAACAGCCGCTTTGAGGTGGCGCCAGCCCAAAAGGACATCGGCCGACTGCACGCAATGTTGAGCCGACTCAGCCGCAGCGAGCCTCAAACCGCGGCTACCGAAAGGACTAGAGAATCTTAATTCATTGAGCTAATAACTGTCTGATAATCAATATCTTATGGTTTTGGCTTGCTTAGCATATTTAAACGAGTTTTCCCTGTTTATGTCCTACCAACCCAACGACCGCGGCTACTACGGCCAATTCGGAGGCGCTTTCATCCCGGAAATGCTTTATCCGAATGTGGAAGAGTTGCGCGAGCAGTACCTCACGATTATGGCCGACCCAGAGTTTCAGCGGGAGTTTCAGAGCCTGCTGCGCGATTATGTGGGCCGCCCGACGCCTTTGTTTTACGCCAAGCGCCTGTCGGAGAAATACAACACGAAGGTGTACTTGAAGCGCGAAGACCTGTGTCACACCGGCGCGCACAAGATCAACAACACCGTCGGGCAGATTTTGCTGGCGCGGCGCCTGGGCAAAAAGCGCATCATCGCCGAAACCGGCGCCGGTCAGCACGGCGTGGCCACGGCCACAGTGTGTGCGCTGATGGGCATGGAATGCATCGTGTATATGGGCAAAATTGACACTGAGCGCCAGCGTCCCAACGTGGAGCGGATGCGCTTGCTCGGCGCTGAGGTTCGGCCCGTTACCAGCGGTAGCCAAACACTGAAAGACGCTACTAATGAGGCCATTAGAGACTGGATTTCAAATCCGGTGGACACGCACTACATCATCGGCTCGGTAGTGGGTCCGCACCCGTACCCCGACTTGGTGGCGCGTTTGCAATCGGTGATCAGCGAGGAGATGCGCAAGCAATTGCTGGAAAAAACCGGCAGCGAACTGCCTAATTACGTGGTGGCTTGCGTGGGCGGTGGCTCCAATGCAGCGGGTGCGTTCTACCATTTCCTCGACGAGCCTTCTGTGCAACTCGTGGCGGTCGAAGCCGCCGGCCACGGCATCGATTCAGGTCACTCAGCCGCTACCTCGGTGCTGGGCAAGCCGGGCATTATTCACGGCTCGCGCACGCTGCTCATGCAAGATGAGCACGGCCAGATTACGGAGCCGTATTCGCTGTCGGCGGGCCTAGATTATCCGGGTGTAGGCCCGTTGCACGCGCATTTGGCCGTGTCGGGTCGGGCGCGCTTTATCAGCATCGACGACGAAGCAGCCCTGTACGCCGTGGCCGAGTTGAGCCGTTTGGAAGGCATTATTCCAGCCTTGGAAACGGCGCACGCGCTGGCCGCGCTGGCGCAGCTCGGCGCCGGCCCCGACGATGTAGTAGTCGTCAACCTATCGGGCCGTGGCGACAAGGATCTGGAAACCTATTTGAAATACGCCGAGAAGCTGAATTCTTACGCTTCCAATTCTGCCTCAAACTAAATGCAAAACCGTATCGCTCAGACATTTGCCAAAAAGCAAAATCGTCTGCTAAATATTTATTTCACAGCCGGTTATCCTACGCTCGATGCTACGGTGCCGCTGCTGGAAACGCTGGCCGCTTCGGGCGCCGACCTCATCGAAATCGGAATGCCGTTTTCAGACCCCTTGGCCGACGGTCCGGTGATCCAGCAAAGCAGTACTGTGGCCTTGCAAAACGGCATGAACCTATACGTGCTGTTCGAGCAGCTTAAGGATATCCGCCAGCGCGTGCCCGAAACGCCCATTCTGCTGATGGGCTATCTGAATCCCGTGCTCCAGTTCGGCATCGAAAAATTTTGTGAACAAGCCGCTGCTGCCGGCGCCGACGGCCTGATTCTGCCCGACATGCCGCTGGTAGAATACGAGGAAGAATACAAGGAGATTTTTCAGCGCTACGGCCTGCAGCCCGTGTTTCTGATCACGCCCCAAACGGCCCCGGAGCGCATCCGCCGCATGGATGCCCTGACCGATTCCTTTCTGTACTTGGTCTCTGGCCCCGGCACTACGGGCGGTGGCACCACGCAGGATAGCGGCACGCAGGAGGCTTATTTCAAGCGCGTTGCGGAGATGGGCTTGCGCAATCCGCGCCTTATTGGTTTCGGCATTGGTGACAAAAAGTCTTTCGATCGTGCCTGCGAATACGCCAATGGCGCCATTATCGGCTCGGCACTGATTCGCTCGCTGGAAGGCGCCACCGATGCGCCAGCGGCGGCCAAAGCTTTCGTTTCTTCCGTCCTGAACTAACCCGATTCCCTTTCATCTGGAGCTTTGGCAAAAGGATGAACCCAAGAGGTCGAACCGACAAGATCGCTTCGGCTACACAAGCTTCGCTTCATGATTATTCAACTCGAAAAGAACATTACCGAGGGTGCCAAGCAGGATATCATTTCCCGCATTAAAGCCCTGAAATACAAGGTCACGGAAGTAACCACGCAGCGGGCCAACTACCTTGTGAGCATTGGCAAAGGCGATTTCGACATCCGGACGGTGGGCCAGTTGCCGGGTATTCTGGACATTCATCGCGTTTCCGACGACTACAAACTCGTATCGCGTAAGTGGCGCGTGCGCCCAACCGTGCTCGACCTCGGCGACGGCGTTCGGATTGGGGAGGGAACGCTGAGTATCGTGGCCGGGCCGTGCAGTATCGAAAGCGAGGCCCAGATGGAGAAAATCATGCAGCACCTCGTCGACAACGACGTGCGCCTGATGCGCGGTGGCGTGTTTAAGCCGCGCTCGTCGCCGTATTCGTTCCGGGGTTTGGGGATGGAAGGCCTGAAGCAATTTCACCAAATGGCCCGCGCCCGCGGCATCAAAATCGTGACCGAAGTGATGCAGGTGTCGCAGGTGGAGGAGATGCACGACTACGTGGATGTGTTTCAAGTAGGCGCGCGCAACACGCAGAACTTCAACTTGTTAGACGCACTAGGCGGCGTCGACAAGCCGGTGTTGATCAAACGCGGCATTTCCGGCACCATTGAAGAGTTGCTTTCCTCGGCCGAATACGTGTTTTCGGGCGGCAACGAAAAGCTAATTCTCTGCGAGCGCGGTATCCGAACCTTCGAAACGGCCAGCCGCAACACCTTGGATTTGAACGCAATACCGATTCTGAAGGAGAAAACGCATCTACCCGTCATGGTCGACCCGTCGCACGGCATCGGCATTCGCGAATACGTAGCGCCGATGGCGTTAGCCGGGGTCATGGCCGGCGCCGATGGCATCTTGTACGAAGCCCACGAAAAGCCCGAAGAAGCCGCTTCCGACGGCCAGCAAACCCTGAATTTTGCCGAGTCGGAGCGCCTGATTCACAACTTACGCAAGGTGTATGCCTTGCGTAACGAGTTGGAATAAAGATGCTTACGCACAGATAGATCAAAGCCCTGCCGAGCTACACACGCTCGGCAGGGTTTTTTGTTTTAGAATATTGCCGGAGTTTAATGTTGAGTAGTTTCAGCGCAACTGCCTGATTGTCTAAGCTATGCTATTCGAGTTCAACGCCTACAGTTCGCTGTTGCTGCCCTTTTTCCTGCAGGGCATCGTGTTCGCAGCGTTGCTGGTAATTCGGGCGCGGCAAAACGATACGGCTTCGGACCGGTGGCTGGCGTTGTTGCTGTTGCTCAATACGTTACCCCTGATGCAGTGGATGCTGGGCTTTGCCAACTGGTACGATTCGCACGATGCCCACTCCACATTCATGTTCTACTTTCCCTTCAGCCATTGGCTGGCGTTGGGGCCGGTATTCTACTTCTACTTTCGGAGCCTAACCAACCGCGAATTTCGCTTTAGCCGCGCGCAACTCTGGCATTTCGCGCCGGAAGCTTTGTATTTAGCTTGGATTGTATTGGTTGGGTTGTATGATGTAGTATGGCAGCACGAAATCCAGGGCCAACCCTTTCTGAATCACTACGGTACGAAAGGCCGTTGGGCATGCATCAACGACGAAGTAAGCCCGTGGATAGAAGCCGGTGGCTACGTTTCGGTGGTGGTGTACGCGTGGCTTACGCTCCGTGAGTACCGCCAATACCGCCACTACATCAATAACTATTTCTCTGATACTGAGCGAATTAAATTTTCCTGGTTGCGCAACTTGCTCTATGCCGTGCTCTTGGGCTTAGGGATAGTTTTGCTGTTTAACTTCGTGAACCTGAGTGTGGTAAAGCTCACGTACGTCCAGTTTTGGTATTCCTTTTTGGCTACGGGCGTGCTGGTGTATTACCTGAGCATAGCTGGCTTATTGGCTAATTATCAACTCGTTGCGCCATTACGCTTTCAACCAGAAGCGGTAGCACATGGGCAATTTATAGGCTTGTCAGAAATACCTGATAATCAGATAGATGTGCAAGATGGCTTGTCCTTTCTAAAGAGTCAAACTGCAACGGTAACTACAGCAGAGCCACAGGTAAGTAAAGCGGACGTGACGGCCGAACCTGACTTACAGCGTTGGGCCGCAAAGCTTACGCGGCTCATGGAAACCGACCGCCCATATTTGGCTCCCGAGCTTACGCTCAGCACCTTGGCTGCGCAGTTGCGCACCAACACGTCGCTGCTGTCGCGCGTGATCAACTCCTGTTTTGGGCAAAACTTCAACGATTACGTCAACACTTACCGCGTTGCCGAAGCCGAGCGCAAGTTGCAGAACCCTAACTTTCGGCACTACACGTTGCTGGCCGTGGCACTGGAATCGGGCTTTAATTCAAAATCGACATTCAACCGCGTGTTCAAAAAACTGCGGGGTGCCACGCCAAGTGAGATTGCAGCGGGGCTCAATTCATAAGATGGGACGTCCCGCACTGTAATTCGGGGCGTTTGGAGTAAGAACAGGGCGTTGCTTTGGGGCATCCTTTCACCCTTCTAACTCTCTGATCTTATGCGTACTCTGATTATCACGCGCCAGCGAACGGCGGTAGGCTTATTTGGCGGCCTCATGTTGCTGGCGGCCGCTTGCTTTGGCAGCGTTCATTCCGATCTGTTCATTGAACCCAGCCACCAGTTTGTGCTCGGTGGTGGCCAGCGTGGCGCTTTCATGGTAGTGGCCCGCAACGTAGGCCCCACAGCAGTCGAAGCTCTAGAACGACCCGCTACTGGCAAACTCATGTCCAAAGCCATCTTGAAACTCGGGCAGCAAGTTACGCTCCGGTTTGCGTCTGGTTCGGCGGCCGTGCTTGCGAACCCTGCCGCCACCACGGCGCACCTAGACTTACAGATTACCGGCGATACGGACTTGAGTATGAGCACCGAAGCAAAGCGCCCATAAAACGGCTCGCGCAACTAATCTCCTCACTCTTGCTTGTGTATCGTCATGAAAAAACTGCTGTTTGCTACTGCACCCTTTTCTTCGCGCCTGGCCGATGTGGCTTGGCTGTTGTTCCGTCTGCACCTGGGCCTGTCCATTGCCATCGGGGCGGGTTGGTCGAAGCTGATAAACCTTTCCACGGCCCAAGAAAGCGCCAAGCTGGCTAGCGGAGCCACGGCTTTAAGCCCGCCCGATTGGTTTGTGCAACAGGTTGCTAATCTTGGTTTTACGTATCCTTCACCGTATTTCTGGGCTTGGCTGGCCACCTGGGGCGAGTTTGTGGGTGGCTTGTTGGTGGCCGTGGGGCTGCTTACCCGCTGGGGTGGCTTGCAACTGGCGATCCAGTTTCTGCTGATTGCGTTTTTGTGGTACGACGCGCCAGAACCAATTCTGGGGATGTATTACCAGCAACTGCTTTTCTGGGCCTTCGTGCTCGTGACGACGGTAGGGGGAGGCCGTTATTCGCTGGATAACTGGCTGCAACACCGGTCTTTAGCACCTGCGGCAATCAAGGTGACGGCACCCCAAATAGCATTGCTGGCCTTAATGGTAATTGGCGCAACCGGAAACGCCTTGGCCCAAAGGGCAGGTGCAACCACCAGCGTAGCTGAGTTCAACAAACTGCTTCGCAACGACTGGACCGGCACGCTCACGTACCTTGATTATCGTACTCAGAAGCCGGTAACGTTGCCCACTACGCTCAGCGCAACGCAAACGGCACCTCGTCAGCTCACCTTAGCTTTCACCTATCGCGAATCGGCCACCCGAAGCGTGCTGGGCCAGGATACACTCGTGTTTTCGGCCGATGGCAGGGAAATAACGTGGTCCTCGAAGCTCCGGGTGGTGGCCAAAACCACATCTACACCCCAAGGGCTGCACTTGGTACTCGAAGGTCCCGGTAGGGATGACAACAAGCCCTGTACTATCCGCAAGACTATTGACCTAAGTGAGCAGCATTGGTCGGTGGTAAAAGAAGTGAAGTACCAAGATGGGCTGCAATACTTCGTGCGAAATCGATATCAATTTGAACATTAAGAAGTTACTAAAACAGTAATTAGCCTTTTAACAGAATGATTGATTGGAAGGCGATACTGGGCTTTAAACCGTAATGGTTGCGAGTATATATAATGCGTTTTCGCAAAATGACCCTCTACTAAAAGGAGATATGGTTATAAAATTGATAATTCTTCAAATAAGCCCTTATAATTTGAGGTCATAACTTCAATAGAAGAATATATAACTTAAAAATGCCCTCAAATTTTTTCTTGCCCTAGTATATCTTTTATGTAAGGTTATCTATATATTTGCTCCCGTTATGATGCTCCAACAGTCTGTGAAATGCTTTGATCTGACAATTAACCGTCCTGCGGGGAACGGAGTCGGGCTGCATTGCCGGTACAGAAACTAAGAGAGCAACATGCTACTTCACCTCTGAAAACCACAAAGCCCGACTCCGCAAGGAAATCGGGCTTTTTTTATGTCCAAAGCCATGTTCACGCAACACTACGACCAGTACACTGCCCAAGATCAATTGGTGTGGAAAGTATTGTTCGACCGCCAAACGGCCTTGTTGTACAAGCGCGCCGCCGCTGCCTTTGGCAAAGGGCTAAGCCGTGTGGGGTTCCATCGCGGCGCCATCCCTAATTTCGATGAGGTAAGCGAGCGGCTTTACAAAGCCACAGGCTGGTCGTTGGCACCTGTGCCGGGCCTGCTCGACGCGCCTACCTTTTTCGGGTTGCTGGCTGAGCGGAAGTTTCCGGCTACGGCCTGGATCCGGTCGATGCAACAGTTCGATTTTATCGAAGAGCCCGATTTGTTTCATGGTCTCTTTGGGCACGCGCCGCTGCTGATGGACCATGCTTTTGCCGACTTCCTGCATTTTTTGGGGCACGTAGCCGGGCAGCATCTCAACGATCCGGCGGCGTTGCAGCAGTTGCGGCGGTTGTACGGCTTTACCGTCCAGTTTGGCTTGGTTACCGAAAACGGCGCTCCCAAAATATACGGAGCCGGCTTGTTGTCGTCGGCGGGCGAAATCCACCATTGCATCAACGACGACACGCCGCGCAAGCCTTTCGACTTGGCTAAGGTGCTCAACACGCCGTACAGCGAAGCGCGTTTTCAGGAGCAGTATTTCGTGCTCAACTCGTGGGAGCAACTCACCGAAAGCGTGGCCGAACTGGCTGCGTTGCTCGCCACGGGCTGGCAGCTCAACCCCGTGGAGTAACTTGCTGAGTATAAGTTTATTAGATTATAATAGCTTGATTTTCAAATAGATACAAAAGGCCGGTCGCGCATTGCGTGACCGGCCTTTTGTGCAATAGGAGTGATTAGATTGCGTCAGTTACTTGGCCTTGCCGGTCACCTCGAATTTGATGGTGCCTTTCACCTGCATCGCGTCTTGGATGGCTTGGCGCGTCGTACCACGCAACTCCACGGTGAACTGCGAAGCCTGCAAATACTGCTTTAGGTCGTCGCCGTTTTCAACCGTCACACTAATGGACTGGGTGTTGGAGGCGGGATTTTGAAAAGAGCCCAGCTTGGCCGATTGGCCATTGGCCGTGAGGTAGCATTCGCCACTGGAAATAGCGCCAAAATTGGAAGCCGAACCCGCTTGCAGCTCAAACAGCACAGATTTAAGCACCACTTTATCGACGGCCGCTTTGTTTTTGTCGAGTTCAGCCTGTAGGGTCGAGCTCTTGCTGGACGAGGTGGTAAATGTCGATTGGGAAGTGGGTTGGATGGCGAAATTCAGGTCGGCGTAGTTCAGGCCAAAATTGACCTTGATGGCATCCTTGATCTTGTTGCAGGAAGTAGTGGCGGCACCGGTGACCAGCAATACTACCAGCAAAATCAGGTGAGAGCGAAGAGAGTACAGGTTTTTCATAACGGTGGAGTTTGGAAAATGAAGGAAATAGGTGTGAATTTGTCGGGTAAAGCGTTGGCAGAAGCGCCTTTAGCAAGCGCCTCTGTTTCGATTTCGACTGAAAAATATTCGTACTTATTCGAAGCTGCCCGTCGAAGTCTACCAACCGACGCCCAAAGTCGGCCGAGTGGCCGCGGCGTCTACGAACTAGCTTTTATCCTCTCCGGAATTCTTATTCCTAGCTGCTATGCCCTTGAGATACCCGGAAGCACCCCTGCGCTGCGTCGTGCTGGAAGATGATTTATTGGTCCGCGAACTCGTCGGCAGCTTTGTCGAGCAGATTCCTTCGTTGCAGCTAACAGGCTTGTACGAAGACGCTATGCTGGCCTTTGAACATCTGGCTCAGCAGCCTACCGAGTTGTTAATCAGCGATATCGAGATGCCGCGCCTCAATGGGCTGGAGTTGGTTCGGTCGCTGCGGCAGCCGCCCTTGGTCATCTTTATGACGTCGCATCGGCAATACGCCGCCCAAACCTACGAGCTTGATGCCGTCGATTATTTAGTAAAACCTCTGACGTTTGAGCGCTTTCTCCGTGCCGTCGATAAAGCCCAGCTTATGGTGAGTGCTCGCCGCCAATGGCAGCAGGGGGCGGCCGGTTCGGGTACGACAGCCCCGTCCGATTCGGAAGCGCAGCCCTTGGAAGTAGCTGAAGATTACTTCTTTATCCGTACCGAATTTCAGTTTGTAAAACTGCGCTACGCCGATGTGGTTTATGTAGAAGCCATGCGCGACTTCACCAAGATTCACCTACTCGACGGCACTGTGCACATTACCCTGGTCAACCTCAAAAACATCGAGGAGCAACTGCCTAAGAACCTGTTTGTGCGCACGCACCGCTCTTTTCTGGTCAATGCCAGCAAGATTGAGGTAGTGACCAACCAGGATGTGAAGGTGAACAAAATGTCGGTGCCCCTAGGGCTTACATTTCGGGATGTAGTTACAGAACGGGTTGTGCAGCAACGACTTATCACGCGGAAGCCTTAAGTCTTAGGCCACCACGCTGAGGGCGCCTGCCCGCGGTAATGTAAAATGAAAGGTTGTGCCGTGGCCTGGTCCTGCGCTCTCGGCCCACAAGCGGCCGCCATTGCGCTCCACAAAATCGCGGCACAGCACCAAACCCAGTCCGCTGCCGGGCTCCTGGGCAGTTCCGACGGTGCTTTGCGGCGAAGCAGCCGGTCCCAACAGCTGCTGCAAAGTTTCGCCATCCAACCCCACACCCGTGTCGGCGACCGACAGGCGCCATTGCGCATCGGCCTCGGTGGCCGCAACGGTAATTCGGCCACCCTGGGGCGTAAACTTGATGGCATTGCTAAGCAGGTTGCGCAGCACCAGCCGAACCATGTCGGGGTCGGCCCAAGCCCATTCGTCGCCTTCTAGTAAATGGCTGATAGTGAGATTTTTATGCTCAGCAGCAGTGCGCAGGAGTCTAAAATTCTCATTCACCGCTTCTTCCAGAAGCAGGCTTTCGGGGTTTATGCGTTCGGAAGCCTGCATCTGCACAGCTGCCCAGCTGAGCAGGTTATCGATGAGGGCCAGCGTCTGGTCGAGGGTTTGGTTGAGGCGTTGCGAGTACTGCATCAGCTTTTCTTGGGGGAGCTGCCGGATGTTCAGCAGCGACACGAACGCGTGCAGCGAGTTGAGTGGCCCGCGCAGGTCATGGCCGATGATGGAGAACAAGCGGTCTTTGGTGGCGTTGAGCTGCGCCAGCGTGGCCCGTTGGTGGTCGATTTCGCGGTTTTTGCGGCCCAGTAGCTTATTCACACGCCACAAGGCCAACCCAGCCAGCAGCACTACCAGAAAGCCCACCGCCAACCCTACTACTACAAAGCGCTGCTGCCGAAGTTGTTGCGCCTGAATCTGTTGGTCTTTCCGCAGCGTCGATACGCGGTTACGTTCTTGGCTTAGCTCAAAGTCGCCTTGCAGCTTGCCCAGCGCCTCCGACTTTTCCTTGCTGAATAAGGAATCCTGCGTGGCATTGGCAATCTCCGTGTACTCTAGCGCCTGTTTGTAGTCGCCACGCTTCTTGCGCAGCTGAGCTAACAGCGTGGCGGCTTCGTAGCGGCAATTATACGTGCCTAGCTTTTGCGCCAACGCAAGACACTGGCTTGCAAGCTTTTCAGCCTGAGCGGTTTGTCCAAGTTTGGCATAGGTATCGGCTAGGTTGAATTGCGCCGAAAGAATCAGGCTCTGGTCGGCGCCTTGCTCGAGCAAATGCAGCGCTTGCTGATGATAGGGCAGGGCTTTCTGAAGCTGGCCAGTCTTCGTCAGCAAGTTGGCCAACACCGCAATGCTGGCCCCTACATCGGCGGGTTGATGGAGACTTTCAAAAATCTTCTTGGCCTCCAAAAACAGCCGCTCTGCCTCCGTATTGTGGTTTTGCTTGGAGTTAAGCACCCCCATATTGACATAAAACCGGCCTAGCGTGTTGCGCTCCGCCGGGTCCTCTGGCTTGAGCAAGGCCAGCCCTTTCTGGTAATATTCGAGTGCCCGCGGAATATTGTCTTGGTCGTCGTAGAGGTTGCCAATGCTGGCGTACGTGCGCGCCAAAGCCGACGTGACCCCAACTTTCTGCTGAATCTTTACGGACTCCAGATAGCACTGCAAGGCACGAGGAAAATCGCCCTTCTGGCTGTACGTAAAGCCCATATCCGACCATGCCTTGAAGGCGCGCTTCTCATCGTGCAGGGCAGCACACAGCTTCATGGCTTTTTGGGCAGTTGCCAGCGCTGCGTCGTAATTGCCTTGCGTATTGTACACCACGGCCAAGGTATGGTAGATAGAAGGCAGCTGGCTTGTCGTTTGGGTACGTTTTGCTGCGCTCTCGGCCTCTAGAAGCGACGCAACCGCTTCGGGCAATTTGGCTTGGCGGGAGTATGCCTCGCCGATATAATACAAGGTGCGTGCTTCACCAACTCCAAAGTGCAGGGTGCGCGCCAACGGCAGGGCTTGCCGGAGCAATGCTTGGGCCGTGTCGTAATGGGCAAGATTCAGGTGCGTCCAAGCCAAAGCATTGAGGGTACTGACGCGGGCAGTGTCGCGGCCTTCGACGGCTAGCCGATGGGTGAGGCTATCCAAGGGCAACACATGGGTAGCTGCGGCCTGGCCTTGTTCAGGTCCGAATAGTAAAAATGCGGCTAGTAAAAAGCTGAATGTAGCGGTTTGGCAGAGGCGTAAGTAAAGGTGTTGCAAGAGGCGGAGGTTTAAGTTAAATATCTTATAGTGAACGAGTTAATGCAAAGGTTGTTAAGCGTTCAATAATGCCACCCTAGCCGTTGGTAAATAAAATGCAACAGCCAGAGCGGCCCGATGAGCAAAAATTGCACATCTTTTAGAAAGCTAGGCTTTTTGCCTTCTACCTTATGCCCCCAGAATTGTCCAACCCAAGCGAGCACAAAAATAATGAGGCAGATCATCCAGAGTGGCACTGCCGATTGGGCATCTAGGAGCCGTAAAAGCCCGACGATAACTGCGCAGACGACGATCATCCCCAGGGCGAGCGGTACCGATAACCGTAAGTAATACACTATTGCCAGCACCATCACAACCGTAGCCAAGTTGAGCCACGGGCTGGTTTCGCGTAGGGCCGCGGGCATCGGTACCGACCACAGTAAGCCCAGCAAGCTGAACATGATCAGGGGGACGCAAATCCAATGTACGCGCTTATTGGTGGGGTTTTGATGACTTTCCCCATATTCAGAAAGCAAGTTGGTGATCGTAGCCATGAGTCGGGTGGGAGACAAGGGTGAAACACTAAACCAAGTGTCATAATCCGGAATAAAGTATAGTAAATCTATTGGATTTTCGGGGGTTATCAAATACCCGAGTACCAACAAAAAAGCCTCCGTCACGAGCGTGACGGAGGCTTGCTGTAAAAGCAAAAGTGTAGAGGTTAGCTCTTGAGCTTTAAGTTCTTACGTAGATACGCCAGTGCCAGCGCATGCGCATCAGCAGCGTACTGCTGGTTGTACTTGGGGTTGGAAGGATTGGCGAAAGCGTGCACCGCATCGTAGTTCTTTACGGTTAGCTTTTTCTTGGCAGCAGCCATGTCCTTCTGAAATTGCTCCACGATCTGGGGAGAAATGCCTTTGTCCTGCAGGGCAAAAATACCTAACACGTCCGTATTCAAGGTTTTAAGCTTGGCGACGTCCTTTTCTGGCATGCCGTAGTACATCACGCAGGCCGCGGCTTTTGGGCCGGCCATGAGGGCAGTTTGCAGCGACCAGCCGCCGCCGAAGCACCAACCGATGGAGGCAATTTTGGCATTTGGCCCAGCATACATGATGGCCCCTTTGATAATGGCCTGAGCCCGATCCGTTTTGACGCCCTGCATTATTTTGCCGGCTTCATCGGGAGTGGTAGCCACTTGGCCATCGTAAAGGTCTAAGGCAATGACGTTTACACCGGGTAGTTCGCTGGCAAACGTGGCGGCTTCCTTCTTGATGTAGTCGTTCAGCCCCCACCATTCGTGGATCACAAACAGGTACTTGTCGGAGCGGGTGTTGCTCTTGATCTCAAAGGCCTTAGCAGATTGCCCATCCGTGGTTTTGTATTCAATCATCTGGCCCTCACCCTCATACGAATAGGGCAGGGGTGCGTCGTGGCCGCCGGAAAAGTCTTTGTCAGAAGCCAGCATCGCGAAGGCTTCGGTCGCGGTGGGGCCGCCGGGCTTGGCGCAGCAGCTCAGCGTGCTTTGGCTGGTGGCTTTTTGGGCCGAAGCCATTGTCACCACGCTCAGGAGCGTGATGCATAGAGTCCAGATTCTTTTCATGAGGGAATTTTTGGGTGAGTAATAGATGTGTTTGTGTTCAGGATTATAAAACAAGAACTAGCTGATGTTCAACGTATTAGCTTGCCGTGCGTACTGCGGCTTTCAGCTCGGTCAGGAGCGAATATAGCCCAACATACGTCCGGTTGACGTATATAAAATGCTCAGAACCACGCGGTTCGCGTTGCTGACGAAGCTCGGGTTGCTGCATCAGGTCATCGCTCAAGGCGTAAAGGGCCTGCATATAGGATTCGTCGCCAAAATCGAAGGTGGCTTGGCGGAACGGGCGCCCCACTAGTTCCAGCGACGCCCGTATGGTACGCAGGTAAAGCTCGCGCTGAGCCGGCGCATCGTCGGGGCGCAACACGCCGAGTTCCGTCAGTAAGGTTTCAAACCGGGTAGCATCCGTCAGCGACTCAGCCGCCAGCAGCGCGAAGAAGCGTTGGTGAAACTCGGCCGGAATGTTCTTCACGCACCCAAAATCCAGCACGCCCACGGTGCCCCCGTCTTTTTCCTGCAATAGGAAGTTACCGGGATGCGGGTCGGCATGAACTTGCAACAGATTGTTAATCTGATGGTTATAAAAATCCCACAGCGCCTGCCCGAGTTGGTTGCGCACGGCTTGCGCAGGATTGGTTGCTAAGAATTCTTTCAGGTGCTGGCCGGGCAGCCAGTCCATGGTCAGGATGCGAGCCGAGGAAAATTCGGGGTAATAGCGTGCGAACTGCAAATGAGGCAACTCCGCGCACAACGCCGCGATTTCGGTGCCACGGCGTAGCTCCAGCTTGTAATCGGTTTCTTCGAGCAGGCGCGCTTCTACTTCCTCCAGGTAAGGCCGCACCTGCGCTTCGTTGAGGCCCAGCACGCGCAAGGCAATCGGCTTGACCAACCGAATGTCGGACCGGATGCTGTCGGCCACGCCGGGGTATTGCACTTTCACGGCCAACTCCCGGCCATCTTTTCGGGCAAAATGCACCTGCCCAATGCTTGCTGCCTGCCGGGCGTTGATGTCAAACTCATCAAACACATCGTAAGGCGAACGGCCGAGCGAATCGCGAAACACCTTGATTACCAAGGGCCCCGACAACGGTGGGGTTTGGTACTGCGCCTGCGCAAACTGATCGGAGTAGGCGCGGGGCAGCATGTTTTTCTCCATTGCCAGCATCTGGGCTACCTTCAGCACCGAGCCTTTCATCTCGCTAAGCGCGCCGTAGAGCTCGGCAGCGTTGGCGGCGTGTAGGTCTTCGGTAGTGCTTTCGGCGCCTACCGAGCGGCGGGCGTAATGCTTGACGTAATTGGCCCCGACTTTAAAGCCGGTTTTGGCGAAGCGAGCCGCCCGTGCCACTTTTGTAATTGGCAGTGAATCAAGTTGTTGGCTAACCGATTCGGGTGTCTCGAAGCCGGGCGTATCTAGTCCTGAAGTTTCGGGTGGGGTTGAAAGCTCTGACATTAGCGGCGGTGCAACAGGAAGCGAGCCAGGTCCAGCGCCGAATCCAGGGAATTACGGCCTACCAGATCGAAGCTCAGCGTAACGGCTTTTTCAACGGCCGCGTCGGTGCGTTCGAAGTTCAGCGAGTCGTCTTTGGCAAAATACCCCAGCACAAACAGCGCCTGCTGCCAGAACGCCCGTGGGTAGCCATCTTCCAGCTTTGGCCGGCGGGCTACTTCCTCAGTTCGGTGGCCTTCGCGGAGCAGTTCGCGCACAAACTGCTCAAAATCCTGCCGGAAATCGTCGAGGATGCGCGGCGTCAGGCCCGGCACGCGCGGCATGTGCCGGTGCAGCGACATGAGCGCGTAGCTGCGGTTTTGCTTCAGAATTTCGAGCAGCGTATAGTAATAGCTCAGCAGCTTTTCGCGGGCTCCGTAGGTTTCCCACACCGGCTCTTTGGAAGCACGCTCGCGCGACTGGCGGCTAAAATCAGCCCAGATATCGCGGTCAATGGCTTCGAAAGTTGCGTAGTAGCGGTAAAACTCGACTTCCGGCAGCCCCAGCTTCTTGGTGAGCTTAAACACCGACGCCGGCGCGTGGCCTTTGCGCAGCACGTAATCGAGGTAAGCTTGTTTGATGCGTTCTTTTTCCATAGCTCAATTACAACCACTTCAGGTGGGGCAAAGTTGTTGGGCAACAGCTTATTCTGTCTGCTTGCGGGCGGCGCGCAACGTGGTAATGGCGCGTTCGCGGGCAAACTTGTGGTCGACCATGGGCTTGGGGTATTCGCAGGTGCCAAACTCCGGTATCCATTGCCACGCCGAAGCAAGCTCCGGATCGTATTGTTCTTGCTGACTCTGAGGGCTATACACCCGAAACCAAGGCGCTGCCACCGCGCCCGTGCCCGCCATCCACTGCCAGTTGCCCACGTTGATGGCCTGATCGTAATCCAGCAGCTTGTCGGCAAAATATCGCTCGCCCCAGCGCCAGTCGATGAGTAAATGCTTCACCAGAAAGCCGGCCGTAGCAATGCGGGCGCGGTTGTGGAGGTAGCCGGTTTGGTTGAGTTCGCGCATACCGGCGTCCACGAGCGGGTAGCCGGTGCGGCCCTCGCACCACCGCCGAAATTCCTCTTCGTTGTTGCGGTAGGGCACGCGGCGCAGCTTCGGGTCGTAGCTCTCGGTGGCGGTAAATGGAAAGTGCCAGAGCAGCATCATAAAGAAATCGCGCCAGATGAGCTCCGCCAACAACTTGGGATTTAGCTTACGCGCTTGGGCCATGAGCTGCCGCACGCTCAGCGTACCAAACCGCAGCTGCACACTACGCCTCGTGGTGCTATCGACGCGGCCCAGAAAGTTGCGGGTAGCGTGGTAGTTGCGCACAATTTCTTCGGCCGGTAGCTCGCTTACGGGCACGAATTGCTCGTAGCGCTCAAAGCCCATTTCGGCCAGCGTCGGGCCGGGCGGGGCAGCGGGGAGTTGGGCTAGATGCGTCGCAAAAAGCTCGGCGGACGGATACGGATGTAAATGTTCGTCACGCAGACGTTCTAACCAAGCATTGCGGTAGGTGCTGAAATTTTTGTGCGGCGTTCCGGATTTGGTCAGCACCTCGTTCTTAGCAAAAATGACTTGGTCCTTATGCTGCGAAAACAGAATGCCGCGCTGCGCGAGCAACTCAGCAATCGCCGTGTCGCGCTCGGTGGCGTACGGCTCGTAATCTTCGTTGGTATAAACGGCGGCTACTTCGTATTCGGCTATTAGTCTGGTAATTACCTCAGCGGGCTTTCCGTAAAGCGCCAACATTATGCCACCGGCTTGCTGCGCCAGTTTTTCCACTTCGTCATAGATGAACGTCACGCGGGCGTCGCGGGGGCTGGGCAGCGCCTCCAGGATATCCGAATCGTAGATAAACAGCGGCACAACCGGCAAGCCGCTCTGCAAGGCCGCCGCAAGGCCAGCATTGTCGTGAAAGCGCAAGTCACGGCGGTGCCAGAATAACGCTATTTTCATAACTATCAGTATATTAATTGGTTACTTAAGGCGTGACATGCCGCCGTCAACGGGCAATATTTGTCCGGTAATGAAGCTGCCGTGTTCGGAGAGGAGGAACGAGGCCATGTAAGCGAGGTCTTTCGGCTGGCCGATGCGCTGCAACGGGTGACGTTTGGCGCTGGCTTCGGCTTTTTCGGGCGTGTTAAGCAGTGAGGCCGCCAACGGCGTATCGGTCAGCGAAGGCGCAATGGCGTTCACCCTAATATTGCTGGCCGCATACTCGGCCGCCAGCGCGCGGGTAAGGCCTTCCACGGCGGCTTTGGCGGTAGCAATGCTCGTGTGAAACGCCATGCCCGTATCGGCGGCTACGGTGCTGAAAAGTACGACCGAAGCCCCGTTGGCTTTCTTTAACCGTTTCATTGTCAGCTGCAATACCTGCACGGCCCCAAGCACATTTAATTCGAAATCGCCGCGAAAATCGTCCAGTGGGATTCGTTCAAACGGCCGAAGCTTGATGCTGCCGGGGCAATACACCACGCCGTGCAATACTTCCGGCAACGTATCGAAGGTGGTAGGGGCAATTATTTGGGTTGCATCTACCTCATAATGAGTGGTTTGTAACTCAGCTAATTCGGGAGAAAGGTGGCGGGAAGCCGTAAACAAATGGGCGCCCAGCGTGTGCAGAAGCTGCGCGGTGGCCAGCCCAATGCCGGAAGATGCTCCAACAAGGAGAATGTTTTTTTCGGAAAAATCCATATTGGAGCCAAGGTTGAGGTTCGGCTTAACAAACTGACCTGTAGGATGAAAGTTTGAAAGACGTATCTTAAACCGCGATTATGTAGAATAAGAGGTCTGCGAAAAATAGCTTCTAGCAAAAATTCGCTGAATTTTATTGCTTCACTCTTTCGCTCCTGCTTTCGTCTTCAACCTTCCCTTTCTGCCACAACTCT
Source organism: Hymenobacter jejuensis (assembly GCF_006337165.1). Taxonomy (NCBI): domain Bacteria; kingdom Pseudomonadati; phylum Bacteroidota; class Cytophagia; order Cytophagales; family Hymenobacteraceae; genus Hymenobacter; species Hymenobacter jejuensis. The sequence continues at coordinate 140,042 of NZ_CP040896.1, read as the reverse complement.
CTACCGAGCATGAAAATCCGCAAATTGATGGTTGCCAACCGCGGCGAAATTGCAATCCGCGTGTTGCGGGCGGCCACGGAATTGGGTATCCAAACGGTCGCCATCTATACCTACGAAGACCGTTACTCGCTGCACCGCTACAAAGCCGATGAAGCCTACCAAGTGGGTCGCGACGACGAACCGCTCAAACCGTACCTGGATATTGAGGGGATCTTGCTGGTTGCTAAGGAGAACGGGGTCGACGCCATTCATCCTGGCTATGGGTTTCTCTCGGAAAATGCTACGCTGGCCCGGCGCTGCCAAGAGGAAGGCATCATTTTCATCGGTCCGCGGCCGGAAGTAATGGAGGCGCTCGGCGACAAGGTGCGGGCCAAAGAAGTGGCCGTGCAATGCGAGGTGCCCATCATCGAGAGCAGCGAAAAAGAACTCAACGACTTCGAAACGGCCCGCGATGAAGCCAGTCGCATTGGCTACCCCGTGATGCTGAAGGCAGCGGCGGGCGGCGGCGGGCGCGGCATGCGCATCATCCGCGACGACGAGGAACTGGAAAAAGGCTTCTTTGAAGCCCGCAACGAAGCCTTAAAGGCGTTCGGCGACAACACCGTGTTTCTGGAGAAGTTTGTCGAGAAGCCCAAGCACATCGAGGTGCAGCTGGTCGCCGACAGCTACGGTAACATTGTGCACCTATACGAGCGCGATTGCTCGGTGCAGCGACGCTTCCAGAAAGTGGTGGAAATCGCTCCGGCCATTTCGCTGCCCGATCACCTGCGCGAGAAGCTCTACGACTACGCGCTGCGGCTGGGCAAGGCCGTGAACTACAACAACGTAGGCACGGTCGAGTTCTTGGTCAACCCCGAGCACGACCGCATTTACTTCATCGAAGTCAATCCGCGCATTCAGGTAGAACACACTGTTACAGAGATGATTACGGGGATTGACTTGATCAAGACCCAGATTTACATCGCCGATGGCTGTGAGTTGGCGGACCCCAAAATCGGGCTGGGCCCCGATACGAAGCCACCCAAAATTGGGGTGGCCATTCAGTGCCGCATCACTACCGAGAACCCCGAGGAAGACTTCAAGCCCGACTACGGCACCATCGTAGCGTACCGCTCGGCGGGCGGGTTTGGCATTCGCCTCGACCAAGGCTCTGTGTTTCAGGGCGCTAAGATTTTGCCCTTCTTCGATTCGTTGCTGGTGAAGGTGTCGGCGCAGGCGCGCACGCTGCCCAACGCCGCCTCGCGCATGTCGCGCACGCTCGATGAATTTCGCATTCGCGGGGTGCACACCAACATCCAGTTTCTGCAGAACATCATCTCGCACCCCGACTTTGTCAGCGGCAGCGCCAATGTTGATTTCATCAAGGATCACCCGGAACTGTTCAAGTTCAAGGCCCGGCAGGACCGGGGCACGCGGTTTTTGCAATTCATCGGCGACATCATTGTAAATGGCAATCCTGATGTCAAAAACCTGATGGACGAGCGCCACGATTTGCGCAAACCTCACCTGCCCGAATACGACCGCTCCGCGCCCTTTACGCCCGGCACCAAGGATAAGCTGACGGAGCTTGGACCCGATGCATTTGCCAAATGGCTCCGCGCCGACCCCCAAATTCATTACACCGACACCACGTTCCGCGACGCGCACCAAAGCCTGCTGGCCACGCGCATGCGCACCTTCGACATGATGAAAGTGGCGGAGCGCTTCGCCAAAATGCATCCGCAGACCTTTTCCATGGAAGTCTGGGGCGGCGCTACCTTCGACGTGGCCCTGCGCTTTCTGCACGAAGACCCGTGGGAGCGGCTGGCCCAAATCCGGAAGGCGGTGCCCAATATTTTGCTGCAAATGCTCATCCGGGGCGCCAACGGCGTGGGCTACAAAGCGTATCCCGACAACCTGATCGAGCGGTTTGTGCAGCAGGCCTGGGAAACCGGCGTCGATGTATTCCGCATTTTTGACTCGCTCAACTGGATGCCCGGCATGGAGTCGTGTATTGGGTTTGTGCGCAACAAAACGCAAGGCTTGGCCGAGGCCAGCATTTGCTACACCGGCGATATCCTCGACCCCAAGCGCAACCAGAAATACAACCTCCAGTACTATACGCGGTTAGCCAAGCAGATCGAAGAAGCGGGGGCGCACATCCTGTGCATCAAGGATATGGCCGGTTTGCTCAAGCCGTATGCGGCCACCGAACTCATTGGTGCTCTGCGCGATACGGTAAGCCTGCCCATTCACCTGCATACCCACGACACCTCGTCGTTGCAGGCGGCCACGTACCTGAAGGGCGTGGAAGCCAACGTGGATGTGATCGACGTGGCCATCGGCTCGCTCTCGGGCCTCACCTCGCAGCCCAACTTCAACAGCGTGGTGGAAATGCTGCGCGGTCAGCCCCGGCACCGGGAGTTTAACCAGCAGTCGCTCAACGAGTTCTCCAACTACTGGGAAACAGTGCGGGAGTATTACTACCCGTTTGAATCGGGCCTGAAGGCCGGTACGTCGGAGGTGTTCCAGCACGAGATTCCGGGCGGGCAGTACTCCAACCTGCGTCCGCAGGCGGCGGCGCTGGGCTTAGGCGATAAGTTCGAGTTGGTCAAAAAGACCTTTGCCGACGTCAATGCGCTGTTTGGCGACATCGTGAAAGTGACGCCTTCGTCGAAAGTGGTGGGCGACATGGCCTTGTACATGGTCACGAACAACCTCACGACGCAAGACGTGTTGGAGCGCGGGCAGGCGCTGAACTTCCCGGAGTCGGTGCAGTCGCTGTTTCGCGGCGACATCGGGCAGCCGGAAGGAGGGTGGCCGGCTGAGTTGCAGAAACTCATTCTCAAAGACGAGAAGCCCTTCACCGACCGGCCCAACGAACACCTAGCGCCCATCGATTTCGACGAGGAGTGGAAAAAGTTTGAGGAGAAGTTCGGGTCTGGCGCCAAGTTCACCGATCTGCTTTCGTACCTGCTCTACCCAAAGGTATTCGAGCAGTACTGGTCTCATTATCAGCAGTATGGCGATGTGTCGTTGGTGCCGACGCTGGTGTTTTTCTACGGCCTGAAACCCGGCGAGGAAACCATCATCGACATTGCGCGCGGCAAGTCGGTGATTGTGAAGCTGCGCTCGGTAGGGGAGCCCAACGACGACGGCTGCCGCACCATTTTCTTCTCCTTCAACGGCCAGACGCGTAACCTGGAAGTGCGCGATAAAGCCGTAGAAGTCAAGACCATACGCAACGCCAAAATCGACAAGGGCAACCCCAAGCAGATAGGGGCGCCGCTGCAAGGCATGCTCTCGAAAGTGCTGGTGCAAAACGGGCAGCAGGTGAAGCGCAATACGCCGCTGTTCATTATCGAGGCGATGAAAATGGAAACCACCATCACTGCTCCCGACGATACGACCGTGCAAAGTCTGCACCTAGGTGAAGGCACGCTGGTAAACGCCGACGACTTGGTACTGACGCTGGGGTAATTGTGTAAGAAGAGCTAGTAATCTTTGATATTTTATCCATAAATATCTAATAATCAGATGTTTATGGATAAAATATCTTTTGTGCAGTGTGCTGACCTAAGAAAAACTTATATTCAAAAAGCGTTTTTCTTCGGGCGAATATGAAGCACCTTTCTACTTCGAAGTTCTTCGGCTTTCTGCTGAGTGCAGCCGTGCTGCTACTTGTGGCATCGCGGGCAGCAGCACAGGTGTACGATCCTGCCAAAATGGGAGTGCAAGCCAACGAAAATCTGAAGGATCTTACCCGCGGGGCCAACGTGATTGCTTACGACAACCGCTACGAAGGCATCAGGGGGACGCCTTTTGCGTTTTCGCGCTGGCTGCCTGCCGATCTGGTGATGACTTCCAACGCCAAGCTGCACGTGGGCGCACTGAAATTCGACGCTTACCAACAGCAGTTTTACATCAAGTCGCCGGATAAACGCGATTCGTTGCTTATCGATTCGCGCCGCATTGCCCGTTTTACCCTCATCGATTCGGGGGCCTTCGAACCGGCCACGCAAGGGCCTTGGGTCCACCAATTTCGGCGGTTTGCAGAAGCGCCCGTGTCGATGCAAGCCAACGAATTTGTGGAATCCCTTTACGAAGGCCGCTATGCATTGCTAAAACGCTACGGCAAGCAGCTGGTCAAGGCTAATTACATGGGTGCCTACAGCCAAGACCGGCGCACGGATGAGATGATCGACCAGATTCAGTACTTTCTGCGGCGGCCCACCGGTAGTGTGGTAGGCATCAAGCTGAATACGAAGTCGTTAGCGGCAGCAGCGCCTGAACTGGCCGCTCCATTACAGGGCGAAACCGGACATCGGCAGATCGGTACGGAGCAAGAATTGATCACTTTCCTCCGAACTCTTGATAAGGCAAAATAGCCCTGCGGTCTAACCCGGCAAGGGACACTATCCGGAGAAAGTACAACGAATTGTACTTGTGCCGAACAGGAAAGCCTATATTCGTACGTTGTATAGTTTTTCTTACCAACGTACTATTTATGTCTGTTCGCGCACAGTTGTTTGCAGCTTCCTTATCCGCGTTATCGCTTCTGACGGCCACCGGCGCTTTGGCGCAGCAAGGGGGGCTCGACCCCGCCAAACTCGGCCTTAATGCCAATGAAAACCTGCGGGCCTTAGCTGGGTCCAGCAATACCGCTATGGTTTTCGACAACCGTTACGAAGGCATCAAAGGTACTCCCTACGCAATTCCGCGGTGGCTGCCGGCCAAGCTGGCCCTGACTTCCAATATTCCGGTGGCGTCAGTTTTGCTGAAGTACGATGTGTACAAGCAGCGCCTTCTGATCCGCGACCCATCCCGGCCCGATTCGCTGCTGCTGGATGCCAACAAAGTGACGGGCTTCGCCCTGACCGATCCTTCGGCACCCGACGTGGCTACCGGGCAGCCCCGCGTACGGCAGTTCCGCCGCTTTGCCGAAGCCCCCGTCGCTACCCAAAAGGCCGAATTTGTGGAAGTGCTCTACGAAGGCAAGTATTCCCTGCTGCGTCGTTACGCCAAAGAAATGGAGAAAGCCGACTACAAAGGCGCCTACAGCACCGACCAGCGCTTCGATGAGCTAACCGACAAATCGATTTATTACCTGCGCTCACCCGAAGGCGCGGTTGCGCCTGTCAAACTCAACCTGAAAGCCTTGCAGGCCGCCGCGCCCAGCCTGGCCCCGGCGCTAAAAGCTGAAGGCAGCAAGCGGCCGCTCAAAACGGCTGAAGATGCTGCTTCGCTGCTGCGCGCCGCCGAAGGACAATAGCGTAGTTTAGCGCAATACAACCGCCTGAAGCATCAGAAGGGGTTGGGCGCTGTCGGAGCCATACAGGGCTAAGTTATCACTATGTAGCTCATAATGAGTTACTTGTTCTAAGCTGTGCATCATAAGATTTTCGGTGTCAAGCTGAGGGCAAGCCATTTTGGTTGAAAGCAAATTGCTTATGCTCAGTCCGTTCAGCTCAGAAGCTACAAAGCGCCCCGAAAAGCGATTGCAACCGGCATTACCCTCCGCAACGTGATTCTCGCCTAGGCGCAGGAGTAGGTACAGCTCCCGGCCTCCTTCGGGCACCGTTACGGGCGCGCCATTGAGCTGCCGAACTACCCACCGGGTATTGAGCAGGGGCGAGTCGGGCTTTGCCGATGATGAGCTGGAACCGGGGTTGGAAGCGGCTGGCTGAGCGCTTTGGCAAGCCGCCAGCAGCAGGCAGCATACGCCGAAAAGCCAGCTGTAACGAAGCAAAGATGAGATCATGTTCACAGCATTAAACGGTTGAAAAATCAAGTGATATAATTGCTTCGCCATGTGAATAACGAGTGAAGCTCAACGCTACCCAAAGTTTTTACCTTTGATCATGCAGAAATCCCTTTTCATAATACTCTTAACCTGTTTTGGTTTCACTTCTGTAGCCCAAAACCTCGCGCCTAAACCTGCAAAGCTGCCGGCTGGTGTCTCAGCCGCTACCGTGGAGCGCGTAGTCCGGGCGCTGACTGCCGACGACATGCAGGGTAGAGCTTCCACCCAGCCCGGCGGCCTGAAGGCTGCCCAATTTTTGTCTGCGGAGTTCAAACGCATTGGCTTGCAGCCTATTACGGGCCTTGCTGGCTTCGAGCAAACTTTTTCGGTGTACGAAACCAAGCCCCAAACGCTGGCGGTAACGCTCAACGGTGCTGCGGTGCCCGCCGAAAATGCCGCCATTGCGTCGGGGCAGGCGCAGGTCAATTGGTCGGAAGCCGATGCCACGCCGGCGCGCGTGGTGATTGTGGGCGCACAGGAAGCTAACCCCATGCAGACGGTGCGGCCGTTGCTGGCGTTGCGCGAGAACACGCTGGTCTTGGTCGATCCGGCGCACCGGGCCCGCTTCCAGCAGCTAGCAGCTTACTTGCGGCAGGGCTCCGTACGACCTGAGCAGCCTGGTCCCAATTCGTGCGTGGTAGTGCTGGCTCCGGCGCCGGCCGATGGCAAGGTCACGTTTCAGGTGAAGGCCACGGCCACCGTGCGGCCCGTGGAGCTGCGCAACGTGGTGGGCGTGCTGCCCGGTCGCTCCAAAGACAAGGCGCAAGCCGCTGAAATGGTGGTGTTTTCGGGGCATTACGACCACTTGGGCACCATCCGGCCCGTGGCCGGCGACTCCATCGCCAATGGCGCCGACGACGACGCCAGCGGCACGACAGCCGTAGTGGCGTTGGCCGAGTATTTCAAGAAGAAAAAGAAAAACGCCCGTACGTTGGTGTTTGTGGCCTTCGCGGCCGAAGAAATCGGCGGCTTCGGCTCGCAGTATTTCTCCAAGCAAGTCGATCCGGCCAAAGTGGCGGCGATGTTCAACATCGAAATGATCGGCAAAGTGGCCAAGTTCGGTCCGAATACGGCCTTCATCACTGGCTACGAGCGCTCGGATTTTGGCAAGCTACTCCAGCAAAACCTGCAAGGCACGCCCTTCCGCTTCGAGCCCGATCCGTACCCCGAGCAAAACCTGTTTTATCGCTCCGACAACGCCACGCTGGCTCGCCTCGGCGTACCGGCCCACACCATCAGCACCGACCAAATCCCGACCGACAAGCTCTACCATTCCGTCGACGACGAAGTGGAAAGTCTCGATTTGGCCAACATGACGGCCGTGATCACCGCCATTGCGCGCAGCGCAACCGGCATTGTGGCCGGCCAGCAAACGCCCCAGCGCATTGCGCCCGAGAGCGTAGGGCAGCGGCCGTAGTACACTAACTAATAAAGCCGTGGGCGGCAATAAAATAACTAATTGATTATCAATTAGTTATTTTATTGCCGCCCACGCGCATGCTCAGGCCGGCCCCAACCGAAAAGCCGTTGGTGGGTCCGCCAAAGCCTTGCCCAGCCGTGGCGTCGAGGCGCAGGCCAGGGAGTGGTCGCCAGTACAGGCCCGAAGTAAGACCCGGTGCCAATTTTTCCGTTTGCCGCCAAGTGGCGTAGGTTTCGGCGAAGAAGCCAAAGCTGCGGCCCAGCGGCCCGTTGAGCGCCAGCGTGCCCAAGTATTGGCCCACTTTGGTATCGGCTGCTTTGAAGCCGCGTTGCCGAAAACCAAGGTTGGCTTCCAAGCCAAAACGTTCGCCCAATTGCTGCGAGATCAATAGGCTTGCTGACGGCTCGTAGGCTTTGTTGGTGAAGGAAGCATCGCCGTTGGGAAGGGTCATTTCGGCCAACACAACCACTTGGGAGCGAGCATCTTGGTTGGTCGATGCCAAAAACTTAGCTCCTACTGTGAGCGGCATAAAGCCTGCCGGAAAACCCGGCACCGGAACCCCATTTTCGGGGCGGCCGGTGGCAGTTGGCAGCGCGTGGAGGTAGCCCTGCGAGGCCCGCAATTCGATGTGATTGAAGAAGCCCACCCGCAGCAGCGCCGTGGAAAGGGAGCGGCGAGTGCCCAAGTTGGGGTCGGCGGGCTTGAAGCGGAGGATGCCGGTTTCGAGCTGCACCTGGCCGGGGCGAAGCATGTTGGTGGTCACCGTTTGACCGGGGCGGTCGGGGCGGATGTTGTGGGCGAAAGGCGTGTCGGCGTTACCGATTTCCTTGTCAACAGTTTGGGCCAGGGTGCGGGCCGGGCCGGCGAGCATAAGCCCGGCGGCGGTCAGCAGAGTGGTCTTGCGCATTCCCTCCGACACCGGTAAAGACGAGAAAGTTCGACCGGTGTTTATATAGTTACATTAGTATATTAGGATAAATTTTAATTTATGTGTCACGAAATCTGAGGGTTATGAAACGTGTTTTTATTGGGCTGCTTGTGGCGGCAGGCTTGGCATTGGAGCAGCCAGCATCCGCCCAGGTAGTCGTTGTTGACTCGGCCACCGATCTGCCCCCCGAGCCGCTTTGGAAGAGAAGCTTTAAGGCCGGTCTTAATTTCACCGAAGCCACACTGTCGTCGAATTGGCGGGGCGGGGGAGTCAATTCATTCGGCCTCAATACGCTCTTGAATGCGAAGGCCAATTACAAGCTTGACGCCGCCAGTTGGGACAACGAAGCCGACCTGCTCTACGCTTTCGTATCGAACAAGGGGCAAGGCTACCGCAAGAACCTCGACCGCATTTTTCTAGATACCAAATACGGCCGCAGCCTTAGTCCGCATTGGGATACGTTTGTATCCCTGAACCTACTGACGCAGTTTGCGGCTGGCTACAAGTACAGCAAGGACGCCAACGGCAACGAGCGGGCGCAGATCCTGTCGTCCACGTTTGCGCCGGCTTATGTTACGGCCGCTTACGGCTTCGAGTACCATCCAACCGATTACTTCAAGGTGCGGCTGTCACCGTTTGCACCGCGCCTCACGATAGTTGGTCGTAATCAGCGGTTTATGGAAGCTCTAGGCGATCGGCCCTACGGTGTACGCCCCGGTCATTCTACCCGGTTTGAAGTCTTGGCAGCGCAAGTGTTGGCCGAGTTCGACAAGGACATCGCCAAGAACGTAAATCTGAAAGCCCGTTATCTACTTTTCGCCAACTATGGCGACAATTTCGCTCTGCGCCGCATCGATCACCGCTTGGATGCCGGCCTTACTGCCAAAGTGAATCGCTACATCAACGTGGCGCTAACCGGTATCATGCTCTACGATTACGACCAGGATCGGGGGTTGCAATATAGCCAGGGCCTGACACTCGGTTTCCTCTATACCATCCAGAACTACAGCGACGATAAAAAGTAAATACTTGATTGTAAGGTATTTACAATATAATGCCTTCCCGCCCCTTTAAGAGGGCGGGAAGGCATTGACCGTTATGCCGTAACCAGCTGATTCTCTTCGGATACGGGTGCGGAAGGAGCATCTTGGTGCATTTCGCGGTAAGCCCAGTCAAACACGAGCGGGAAAATCAGCAGCGTGAGCACCGTGGCCGACACCAAGCCGCCGATCACGACGATGGCCAGCGGTTTCTGCGTTTCCGAGCCGATGCCGGTGCTCAGAGCCGCCGGAAACAAACCAATCATGGCCATCATGGCCGTCATCACGACGGGGCGCACGCGCGAGGCCACGCCGGCGCGCAACGATTCGGCGAGCGAGAGCTTCTTGCGCAGGTTTTGCTTGAACACCGTAATCAGAATCACGCCGTTTTGGATGCAAATGCCGAACAAGGCAATGAACCCGATGCCCGCCGAGATGCTGAAGTTAATGTGCGTCAGGTGCAGGGCCACGATGCCGCCGATCAGGGCGAAGGGTACGTTGATGAGCACTAGGCCCGCATCTTTGGCATTGCCGAAGGTGATGAACAGCAGAATGAAGATGATTACCAGCGAGATAGGTACTACTTGCTCGAGGCGGTTGGTCGCGCGCACTTGGTTTTCAAATTCGCCGGCCCAGGCAATGCTGTAGCCTTTGGGCAGGTGAATCTGGCGGTTGACTTTCTCCTGCGCTTCGGCAATGGTCGAGCCCATGTCGCGGTCGCGGATGGAAAACTTCACCGCGATAAAGCGCTGACCGTTATCATGATACACCGAGGCTGGACCGTTGACGGTCTTCACATCGGCAATTTCCTTGAGTGCCACCTTCGTGCCCCGGATGGTTGGCACGCGCAGCTCCCGAATTTCATCTTCGGTCGAGCGGTATTGCTTGGGGTAGCGGATACGCACGTCGAACTTGCGCTCACCTTCGTAGAGTTGGGTGGCCGCTTTACCTCCAATGGCCATTTCGATAACGGCTTGTGCGTCAGAGGCTTGTACGCCATAGGCGGCCATGCGCCCTTCGTTTAGATGAATGCTTAATTCTGGCTGGCCGAGGTTGCGCAAAATGCCCAAGTCCTTCACGCCGCGCACGGTTTTGAGGATGGTCATCACGGAGTCGGCTTTGTCGTCGATGGCTTGCAGGTCGTTGCCAAAAATCTTCACGGCCAGGGCCGCGTTGATGCCCGCTACGGCTTCCTCCACGTTGTCGATGATGGGCTGCGAGTAGTTGAACACGATGCCCGGATACTCCTTCAGCTTGGCATCCATTTCGTCAATCAGCTCCTCCTTTGTGATGTCGCGCTTCCATTCCTCTTTGGGGTAGAGGTTGACCTGCGCCTGCACGTAATAAATGCCCGACGGGTCGGTGCCGTCGTTGGAGCGGCCCGTCTGGGAAAGCACCGATTGCACCTCCGGGAACGAGCGCAGAATGCGGCGGTAGTTGGCCGCCATTTTGTTCGTTTCCGTCAGCGACGACGACATCGGCAGCTTGGTTTCCACCCACAGCGCGCCTTCGTTCAGCTCCGGCAAAAACTCGGTGCCCAAGAACGTGAACGAATACAGCGTTACGGCCATCACGGCAAAGGCCGTCAGCAAACTCACCCGTTTGTGGGTGTAAGTCCAAGCAAAGCCCTTGGTGACAATGCGATCGAAGAAGTTGACTAGCGGGTTGTTCTTCTCCTTCACGTTCTTGTTGAGCAAAATGCTGCTCAGCACCGGCACCAGCGTCAGCGTCAGAATAAGCGCGCCGACCAATGCAAAGCCCAGCGTGTAGGCCAGCGGCGAGAACATCTTGCCTTCCACTTTCTCAAAGGCGAAAATGGGCAGTAAGCACGTGAGAATGATGAGCTTAGAAAAGAACACAGCCTTGCCTAGCTCGCCGCCGGTTTTCTTGATGATGCCCATTTTGGCCAGCTTGTTAAACACCGGCATCCCAACTTTGTGCGCCTTATGATCAAGCACCACAAAAATGCCTTCCACCATGACCACGGCCCCGTCGATGATAATACCGAAGTCAATGGCACCCATGGATAACAGGTTGGCGCTCATGCCTTTAAGCCGCAAGCAGATAAAGGCAAACAGCAAGGCCAGCGGCACCACTACGCCCACAATAAGCGTCGAGCGCCAATCGGCCATGAACAGGAACACGATGAGCGTTACCAGCACGATGCCTTCGATTAGGTTGTGGATCACGGTGTGCGTGCAGTGGTCCATAAGCACGTCGCGGTCGTAGAAGGTGACGAGCTTCACGTCGGCCGGTAACACCTTGGTATTCAGGTCTTCAATCTTGTCTTTTACGCGTTTAAGCACCTCGGCTGGGTTCTCGCCCTTGCGCATAATCACGATGCCTTCCACCACGTCGCTGTTGTCATCGAGGCCGGCCTGCCCTACGCGCGGAAGCGAGCCCTCCGTTACGCTGGCCACGTTGCGCACCAGAATCGGGGTGCTGTTGATGTCCTTGACGATGATGTTGCCGATGTCCTCGGTGTTGTTGAGCAGGCCGATGCCCCGCACCACATACGACTGCGAGTTCTTCTCAATCACGTCGCCGCCGACGTTGATATTGCTCTTCTGCACGGCCTGAAACACCTCCAGCGGCGTCAGATCGAACTTCTGGAGCTGGCCCGGATCAACCGTGATCTCGTAAGTTTTCTTGGTGCCGCCAAACGCGGCAATGTCGGCCACGCCGGGCACCGACTTCAGCTGGCGCTCCACCACCCAGTCCTGAATAGCTAGCAAATCGTTGGTATTGCGCCCGCGGTTGCTCTGCACGGTGTAGCGGAAAATCTCGCCGGTAGGGCCGTAGGGCGGCTGCACGTCGGAGTCGCAGCCTTCGGGCAGCTTCACGCCGGCCAGCAGGTTATTCACTTGTTGGCGGGCGAAGAAATCGTCGACGTCGTCGTCGAAGTTGATCTTCAGCACCGACAAGCCGAACATGCTGATTGAGCGCATGTTAGACTTCTTCTGCACCGAGTTCATGGCCACCTCAATCGGCACCGACACGAAGCGCTCGACTTCCTGCGCCGAGCGGCCCGGCCACTGCGACACAATGATAATTTGCGTGTTCGTCACGTCCGGAAACGCTTCGATCGGCGTGTGCATGTAGCTGTACGCACCCCCCGCAATTAACAAGGCCGTCATGAAGAACACGAAGAATCGGTTCTTCAGCGAAAAGGCCACAATGCTTTGAATAAATCTGCCCATAAGTGAAAGAATAGCGCGGGCGAACCGGCAACCCCGCCCGGAAAAGTCCGCAACGTCGCCTACGCACCTATTTACCCCGAAATTCAGCCCCTTACAGTGAGGATTTCGTGAAGGCAAGCCGCGGGGGAAGTCCTTATAGGAAAGCACAGATAACTAAAAAGCCTTCCCTCCGGATGGAGGGAAGGCTTTTTATAGAGAATTGATTATCAAATGATTGTACTTGAAATCCCTCTATACCTAGACTATCATGCTTCGCGTTCGCCCTGCATGATGGTCTAGGTATAGAGGCTCAATGCTCGGCGAACTCTTCCTTCTTTTGGAAGCTGTAGTAGAGATAGCCTAAAGCTGGCAAAATCAGGACGCTGCCTAGGAGCAGGGCTAGGCCGAGGGCATGCATGGTGCTTTTCGGAGCGTTTTGAGTGAACAAAGACAGTGTGCCTCCTCCACGCAGAATGATGAAATCGGGAAAGTGCTTGTAGCCAATGGCCAGCAAAATCATGGTCGCCTGGAAGCCCGCCAGCAAGCGCGGAATGATGTCGTGGCCGTGCAGCAACAAATACCATTGCAGCCCCAATGACAGCGTAGCCAGCACCACCGCCGTAACGCCTACCGCGTTGCCAAAAATCCAGTTGAGCAGCGGCACCCCCTGAAAATGCGCCGCCGCAAACACCAGCGCACCGCAGGCTACCGCAATGATATTCAGGCGCATCGTTTTGGCGATGTACCGCTGCCGGTTGATCTCGTCGGTGGCTTCGCCGATCAGGTACACCGAAGCTAGGTAGCCACACAGCGCCACCGTAAAAAAGCCAACCGCCACCGAAAACCAGTGCAGCCAGCTAAACACGTACGCATCTAAAAACGTGGTAGCCTGCAAGTTGATGGTGCCCGACAGCACGCTGGCCGCAATGATGCCTAAAAACAGCGGCGTAACAAAGCTGGAATACGTGAAGATGCGGCTGTAAACGCCCTGCATGTTGTCCTTCACGGCATCGTAGCTACGAAACACGAAGGCCGTGCCGCGGGCGATAATGCCTAACAGCATGATAACCAACGGGATATGCAGCGACACCGACATCACGCTATAAATGCGCGGAAACGCCACAAACAGAATCACTACGGCAATGATCAGCCACATGTGGTTGGCTTCCCAAATCGGGCCAATGGCTTGGTACATCGTCTGGCGGGCCACGCGGCGGTGCCGGTGGGGCGTAAACAGCTCAATAATGCCGGCCCCAAAATCGGCGCCGCCCAGCACCAGATACAGCAAGAGCGCCAAGCACAGATAAGCAACAACTACGTAGTGCATAAGTACTTAAGCTAAAACAGGTTGTAGAGGGCGATCGGGCCGGTCGTAGAGCTTGGGCACCATCTGAATTTGCCGCGACAGCAGGAAGATGACCAAAAAGCTCAGCACCAAATACACCGCCGTAAACACGTAAAAGGAATACTGAATGCCTGGCATGGGCGTCACGGCGTCGCGGGTGCGCATCACCCCGTAGATGATCCAGGGTTGGCGGCCGACTTCCGTCACCGTCCAGCCCGCCTCGACCGCTATAAACCCAAGCGGAATAGCCGCCACAAACAGCCGCAACAGCCATTTGCTGCGCAGCCAAGCCTTTTTTCGCCACAAGGCAAAGAAATACAGCGCCGACACCGCCATCAGAAACGTGCCCAGCCCCACCATAATCTGAAACGCAAAATGCGGCACCAGCACCGGCGGCCGGTCGGCGCGCGGGATGCGGTCGAGGCCCTGCACTTCCTGCTGAAAATTGCCGTGGGCCAGAAAACTGAGCATTCCGGGGACTTTAATGGCGTAATCAACGCGTTGGTTTTTTTCGTCGGGCACGCCGCCCAGCACCAATGCCGCCGGCTTCTCCGTCTGAAAAAGGGCTTCCATGGCGGCCAGCTTGGCGGGCTGCCGCTTGGCTACGTCTTTGGCCGAAAAGTCGCCGCTGAGGGGTTGCAAAATAGCCGCCACCGCCCCAAATGCCGCCGCGATGGCGAAAGCGCGTTGGTGAAATACCACGTTTTTTCCGCGTAGCAACATGAGCGCGTGCACACCCGCTACGGCGAATCCCGTGGCGGCAAAAGCCGCAATGGTCATGTGAATGGACTGCGATAGCCAGGCCCGATTAAACATAGCCGCCATCGGGTCGATGTTGAGGTACTGGCCGTTCACGTAGTCGAAGCCCGCGGGACTGTTCATCCACGAATTGGCCGCGACCACCAGAATGCCCGATGCTAACCCGCTGATACCCACCACGACACCCGTAAACCAGTGGAACCACGGATTGAAGCGGTTCCAGCCGTAAAGGAAGAAGCCGAGGGCGATGGCTTCAATAAAAAATGCCGTTCCCTCCAGCGAAAACGGCATCCCAAATATCGGTCCGGCGTGCTCCATAAACTGGGGCCAGAGCAACCCCAATTCGAAGGAAAGCATGGTGCCCGACACGGCACCGGTGGCAAAAAAGATGGCGACGCCTTTGCTCCAGGCTTTCGTAAGGTTCTGGTAGACAACGTCGTGGGTGCGGAGCCAACGGAAGTGCGACACCGCCATGAAAAACGGCATCACCATGCCGATGCAGGCGTAGATAATGTGAAACCCCAGCGACAACGCCATTTGCGACCGGGCAGCAAAAAAATCATCCATGACAAGGAAATTTCGTGCAACGCGGCAAAGTAAGGGCCGCTGGTTGAAGCACCTAACCCAAGTGCTTTTTTCTGCGAACGCCTCCCGCTCACGCAGATAATAAACACAGTGCAGCGGGATATAATTGCCGAGAGTGAGCCGCAGACGAGAGATAGGAGGGAGCAATATAGAACGGGTTTTGCTCCCTCAATAGGACAGTTTTGCTAGGCTGTTCACGAAAAAAGCCTCAGGATAAACCTGAGGCTTTTTTATAAAACATTGATTGATAAATGGTTATGCGCCAAACAAAACAGGCTCTTCGAAGCGAGCGGGGTTCAGCTCAGGGTCATCGCCGTAGTGCGTGTGCTCGGCACGGTAGGCACGCTCAAACACGAGCGGGAAGATGAACAGCGTCAGGATGGTGCCCGTAATCAGACCGCCGATCACCACAATGGCCAGGGGCTTAGAGGTTTCCGAGCCGATGCCGGTACTGATGGCGGCGGGCATCAGGCCGATGGTAGCCATCAGGGCCGTCATCACGACGGGGCGCACGCGGCTAGTTACGCCCTGCGAAATGCTACGGTCGAGGCTGAGCTTCTTCACCATGTTTTGCTTAAACACCGAGATCAAAATCACCCCGTTCTGGATACAGATACCAAACAAAGCGATGAACCCGATGCCCGCCGAGATCGAGAAGTTGGTGTGCGTGAGGAGCAGCGCCGCGATGCCGCCAATGATGGCAAACGGCACGTTGAGCAACACCAGGCCCGCATCTTTCAGGTTGCCGAACAGGATGAACAGGATGAAGAAAATCATCGCCAGCGAAATCGGCACAACCTGTGTAAGCCGCTGCGTAGCGCGCCGCTGGTTTTCGAAGTCGCCGGTCCACTTAACCGAGTAGCCCTTCGGGACTTGCAGCACGGCATTTACCTTCTTCTGTGCCTCTTCTATGGTCGAGCCCATGTCGCGGCCCCGGATGGAAAACTTCACTGCGGCAAACCGCTGGTTATCATCGCGATAGATAAGTGAGGGCCCATTGACGGTGCCAATGGTAGCAATCTCCGACATCGGGATTGTGCCGCCGGCTTGCGTGGGTACCATCAGCGACGCGATCTCGGCGGGTGACTGGCGAAATTGCTCCTGGTAGCGCACCCGAATCGGGAATTTGCGTTCGCCTTCGTACATCTGCGAGGCTTCCTTGCCGCCCACGGCCATCTCCAGCACGGCATTCGCATCGGATTTCGACACGCCGTAGCTGGCCATTTTGCTTTCGTCGAGCTCCACGTGCAGCTCCGGCTGGCCGATGTTGCGCAGAATGCCCAGGTCGTCGATGCCTTTGATGTCCTTGAGCACGCCGTACACCTGGCGGGTTTTGCTTTCCAAAAGCTTCAAATCGGTCCCGTAAATCTTGACGGCGATGGAGCCCTTCACGCCCGAAGCGGCCTCCTCCACGTTGTCCATGATGGGCTGTGAGAAGTTGAAATCGACGCCGGGGAAGCGGGCCAGCTTCTGCTTCATGTGGTTGATAAGTGCCTCACGGTAAGCCGCATGCTTCATCTTGTCCTGCACTTCGGGCGTGTGCTTGATCTGGACTAGGAACTCGTTGTTGTAGAAGCCCGTCGGGTCGGTGCCGTCGTTGGGGCGGCCGGTCTGGCTCACCACGTCGCTCACCTCCGGGAAAGCCAGAAACACGCGCCGCATGTCGTTGCAGAGCTTGTTCGACTCGTCCAGCGAAATGCTCAGCGGCAGCTGCGCCCGCACATAGATCGAGCCTTCGTTGAGCTCGGGCAAAAACTCCGAGCCCAGAAACTTGAACGCTCCGAGGCCCGCGATTACCACCAGCGCTGCCACCAGTAGGCTGGCCGTTTTGTGCCCGTAGGTGAAGCTGAAAAACCGCTGCGCCCCGCGGTTGATGCCGCGCACGAAGAAGTTCTCTTTTTCTATCACGTTCTTTTTCAACAGGATAGAAGTAAGCACCGGCACCAGCGTCAGCGTGAAGATGAGCGCGCCGAGCAAGGCAAAACCCAGCGTCCAGGCCAGCGGCGAGAACATTTTGCCTTCTACTTTCTCGAAAGAGAAAATGGGAAGTAACGCCGTGATAATGATGGCTTTGGAGAAGAAGATGGCTTTGCCCATGTCGCGGCCGCTCTTTTTGATGAGGCCCAGCTTGGCGAGCTTGTTAAAGCGCTCCATGCCCATCTTGTGCGCTTTATGGTCGAGGGCTACGAAGAGACCTTCCACCATGACCACGGCCCCGTCGATGATAATGCCAAAGTCAATGGCACCCATGGATAACAGGTTGGCACTCATGCCTTTAAGCCGCAAGCAGATAAAGGCAAACAGCAAGGCCAGCGGAATAATCACCGACACGATGATGGTAGTGCGCCAATCGGCCATGAACAGAAACACGATCAGGGTCACCAGCACAATGCCTTCGATCAGGTTGTGGATCACGGTTTCGGTGGAGAAGTCGATGAGCTGCTGCCGATCGTAGAACGTCTTGATTTTCACGTCGGAAGGCAAAATCTTGTCGTTCAGCTCAGCCACTTTATCCTTGAGGCGGGCGATGACTTCGGAAGGGTTTTCGCCCTTGCGCATTACCACGATGCCTTCCACCATGTCGTCGTTCAGGTTACGGCCGACTTTGCCCAGCTTCGGCAGCGCCGACTCGTGCACGATGGCCACGTCCTTGATCAGGATGGGCGCGCCGTTCACGTTCTTAATCACGGTGTTGTTGATGTCGGAGATGTTGTTGAGCAGGCCCAAGCCGCGCACCACGTAGTTCTGCTGGCCCTGGTTGATCACGTCGCCGCCCACGTTGATGTTGGACCGCTGAATGGCCGTGTACACGTCCAAGGGCGTGATACCAAAATCCTGGAGCTTGCCGGGATTCACAGCGATCTCGTAGTCTTTCACTTCGCCGCCAAAGCTGTTGACGTCGGCCACACCAGGTACGGCCTTGAGGTTGCGCTCTATCACCCAGTCTTGCAGCGTTTTTAGTTCGCGGGTGGTTTTGTCTTTGCTTTCGAGCGTGTAGCGGAAAATCTCGCCGGTAGGGCCGTAGGGCGGCTGCACGTCGGGGTTGGCACCTTCGGGCAGGTCTACTTCGCGCAGCAGGTTGTTGACTTGCTGGCGGGCGAACGCGTCGTCCACGCCGTCGTCGAAAATCACCTTCACCACCGATAAGCCGAAGAGCGTGGTCGAGCGCACGTTGGTCTTCTTCTGCACCGGGTTGAGCGCAATTTCGATCGGCACGGTCACGAACTTCTCGATTTCCTCGGCCGAGCGGCCCGGCCACTGCGTGATGATGGTAATCTCGGTATTCGTCACGTCCGGGAACGCTTCGATGGGCGTGTTCCGGTAACTCACCGCGCCGGCAATCACCGTCGCGATGGTCATCAGAAAGATGAACCCGCGGTTTTTAAGCGAAAAGGCGATAATGCCTTGGATGAACTTGTTCATGATATTGAACGGTCTGGGTCAGCTGGGAAAGCTAGATTTTGGGCAAGGCGGAGCCAGTTCTCCTTCCTAAAGCAAGAAGGAGAAGCTGGTTATCAGCCTGTTATATCTTGGCGCTAGTCGTTTAGCTCGTCGTAGACCAGCAGTTGATTTTGGGCGATGATCTTATCGCCATCGTGCAGACCGGAGGAGACGTAGCTGAGATCGCCGACGGTTTTGAGCACTTTCACTTCCCGGGTTTCGATGTGGCTGCGGTCTTTGAACACCATCACGAAGTTGCGGTCTTTGTCAAACACCACGCTTTTGGCGGGTACGGCCAGCATCTTTTGGTTTTCGGTATTCTCTACCTTAATCTGGGCGTACATTTCGGGCTTGAGCATGTAGCCGGGGTTGTCCAGCCGCACGCGCACCTTCATGACTTTGCTCTCGGGGTCTAACACGTTGAAAACCTTGTCGATACGGCCATTGAAGTGTTTGTCGGGGTAGGAGAGGGTCGTGACGTCGGCCTTGTAGCCTTCCTTCACTTTCGAAATGTCCGACTCAAACACGTTGGCCATAATCCACACATCATCTAAGTTGCTGACAGTGAATAAGTTGCCAACGTTGTCGGCGTTAAACTGCATGTGGTCGGTGACGTTTTTCTCGGTGATGAAGCCGGAAATGGGGGCGCGCAGCTCGTAGGTGCCGTCGGCCGAGACGCCGTACACGCTCAGCTGCTTGCGCGACTTGCCCACGTTGCCCTGGGCTTTCTGCAACTCCTTGCGCGCCAGCGTCACGTCCCGCTCCGAGGCCAGACCAGCTGCAAACTGATCTTCCGCTACTTGTAAGTTCTTGCGGGCAATGTCGAGGTCAGTGCCGGCGGCGGAGCTTTGGTTTTGCAAGTCGGCGATTTCACCGCTCTTGATCACGGCCAGCACCTGGCCTTTGTTGACGTGGTCGCCCAGCTCCACCGAGAGCTGCTCCACCACCCCGCCCACCAGCGGGTATACTTTCACGGTCTTGTCGCCGTCGGTTGCGATCTGGCCCGACAACGTGAGTTCGTCGCGTACGGGCTGCGGGTGCACCGTATCGATTTTGATTTCGCGCAACATCGTATCCGAGAGCGAGAAGCCGGCCTGGGCTTTCACCGGCTTATCGGCCGAATCTTTTTGCGAGCAGCCCGCCAGGGTAAGGGCCAGGACTAATGGAAAAAAAGGAGCGAAGCGGTTCATATTCAGAAGGTTGTAGGAGCGGCTGAGGGCCGTCGGGTCTGTAGTTGCTGATGGGATTGACGTTGTTGGGAAGGCCGTTATTCAGCCTTGAAAAGCGGCCGTCCTACGGCGAAGTTGAGCTGCTCAAAAGCCCGCACCCGGTTGGCACGCAACTGATTGAGTTGCACCAAGTTGTTCTTGTAAGACTCGTAGAAGTCGAGAAACTCCACAATTGTCAGGTTGCGCTTGGCGTAGCTCTGCTCGATGCCCGTGATGAGGCGGTCGAAGTCGCCGGTTTCGCGGTCGCTGCCCTGGAAAAGCTTGTCGGTTTGCTGGGCCAGCTGAAACGCTTGGTGCACATCGTTTTGCACCACCAGTTGCTGCTGCTCGGCTTGCGCCTTGCTGCCCTGAATCTGGGCTTGCGCCGCGCGGATGTTGCCTTGGTTGCGGTTGAGAATCGGGATGGCAACACCCAGGGTTACAGCATTATAGTTCGGGATGTAGCTGCCCGCCCGGTCATAGACGTAGCCCACCGCCAAGTCGGGTGCGGCGAGGGCGCGTTGCAGGCGCAGGTTCTGGTTTTGCTGCTCCAGTGCCGCTTGGCGGGCTTTCAGGTCGGCCCGCGCCACGAGCGCCGTATCGACGAGCTGCTGCTCGTTGTAGTTGCTGAGCGTCAGGTTGCGCAGCGCCACCAGCGAAGTTGCCGGTTGGTAATAAATGCCCGAATTGTCGCGCAGAAGTACATGGAAATCAGCTTGTTCGCTAGCGATATCGGTGAGTAGCGCCTGGCGTTCATTTTCCAGCTGAAACAGGAAGGCCTTCAGCCGGATTACTTCTTTCAGAGCAATGTTGCCCTTGTCGTACTGGCCTTGGTAGAGCGAAACCGTATGGCGAAACGAGGCGATTTCCTTGTCGTAAACGGCCACCGTGCGCTGCTTGAAATACAGGTCGTAGAAGGTGGTGCGCAGTTGGTAGCCGAGGTTGCGCAGCAAATCCTGGAAGGTATATTGCTCAACCAGAGCGTTTTGCTGGGCCACCTTGGCCGCGGCTTTGCGGCGGCCCGCAATCGCAAACAACTGCTGCACCTGCACGATGCTTTCACCCGATTTGGTCACGTCGAAGTGTTTCCGCGTGGCCGGGTTGTAGGTGTTTTGCTCAATCGAAATGGTGGGGTTGTCCCAGAGGCGAGCCTGCACAATCTGGGCTTCAGCCGCCGACACGTTGTATTGTTGCGCGAGCAGCGAGAGGTTGTTCTGCGTGAAGCGCTGCTCAGCCTCGGCCAGCGTAAGGCGGGCCGTATCGGGAGCGGCTACGGAAGCTGTTTCCGGAGCGGCCGCCCTGGCAGCGCCCGTTAGCAGCAAAAGGGAAGTGAGAAGCGGAAGAAAGCGTTGCATGTTCGGTTTTTGAGTTTCTATATGCAAGTGTACGCCCACCACATTAGGCCCAAATTAGAGGTGCATTAGAAACGCATTAGAGGGCTTTGTTTTTTGAAAAAAGCCCGTTTCAAGCAAATGGAGCAAGATTTAAAACAGAAAAGGAGAGGAAAATATTTTCCTCTCCTTTTCTACGGCAGCGCTTCGAGCCGCTTTGCTAATTCAGGACTACTGTTGCGTCAGTGGCCTGCTGCCGCACCATCGCAAACTCTTGCTCGTGAAGCGGTACGGTGACTTCGGTATACATCCCGGGCTTGAGCATGTAGCCGGGGTTGGCGAGCCGCACGCGCACTTTCATGACTTTGCTTTCCGGATCGAGCATGTGCGAAACCTGGTCGATACGCCCCGTGAACTGCTGGTTAGGATAAGCCAAGGTGCTAACCATAACCTGCTGGCCTTCTTGTACTTTGGCAATGTCTGCCTCAAACACGTTGGCCATTACCCACACCTCGTCGAGATTGGACACGGTAAAAAGGCTCGTGACGTTGCCTAAGTTAAACTGCATATGGTCGGTGACGTTTTTCTCGGTGATGAAGCCCGAGATCGGGGCGCGCAGGGTGTACAGCCCATCTTTGCTCACGCCGTACACAGTCATCTGCTTGCTGAACTTGGTAGAGCCGCTTTGGGCTTTCTGCAACTCCTTGCGCGCCAGCGTCACGTCCCGCTCCGAGGCCAAGCCGTCGGCAAACATCGATTCGGCCACCTGTAGGTTTTTGCGGGCAATGTCGAGGTCGGTTTGGGAAGCTGAATGCTGGTGTTGCAGCTCCACGATGGCGCTGCTCTTGATCACGGCCAGCACCTGGCCCTTCGTGACTTTGTCGCCCAAGCCAACCCGCACTTCCTGCACCACCCCGCCCACCTGCGGATATACCAACGCGCTGGTGTTGCTGTTGGTGGCAACGCGGCCGGAAAGCACCAAGGGTTTTTCAACAGGTGCTGTGGTTGCGGTATCGAGTAGCGCCACATCCTGAGCTGAAGGCGATTGTTGGGTATGCGCAGTTGGGTTTTCGGCCGTCTGTTTCGAACAACTTACCAAGCCTGCGCTAAGTGAAAGAGTAATAACGGAGGCAAAAGAAAGTATTCGGTTCATAGTCGTAGCGGTTTATCCACGCAATGCTACGGCCGGCATATTAGAGGGGCATTAGAGCCACATTAGAAACGGATTAGAACGAGATTGTCGTTATATAGCATATTGATTGTCAGATAATTGTATATTGAGAATCTAGGACAAGCCCCAGTGTATTACTACAGTTCTTAACCAGTAGAAACACCTGCGAAACTAAAAAATCACTTCCGCAACGGTGCCCTTGTGCAGCTGCGAATGGATGTGCAACTGCCCGCCGTGCAGTTCGATGATGCGGCGCGCCAGCGGCAAACCTACGCCGTGGCCTACCACGCCGCGCGCGTTGTCGGCCCGGAAGAACGGCTGGAAAATGTTGGGCAACGCCTTATCCGAAATGCCAATGCCGTGGTCCTTCACCCGGATCGTGACGTGGTTGTTCAGGAAGCTAAAGTTCACTTGCACAGGCTCTTGGTCTGAG
The DNA here is from genome assembly GCF_006337165.1 of Hymenobacter jejuensis. Taxonomy (NCBI): domain Bacteria; kingdom Pseudomonadati; phylum Bacteroidota; class Cytophagia; order Cytophagales; family Hymenobacteraceae; genus Hymenobacter; species Hymenobacter jejuensis. The sequence goes on along the minus strand of NZ_CP040896.1, from coordinate 117,420 downwards.
TACTTCAGCGCATTGTCGAGCAGGTTGGTAAAGGCACGGCCCAGCAGCTGCCGGTTGCCCGCAATTTCCATTTGGTCGGGGTTAGGCGGCAAACTGTCCATCGTGATCTGAACGCGGCGGCGCTGGTCGGGCGCAATGGCTTCGCGGGCTTCCCACAGCAGTTCATCCAGCCGGATCTCATCGCCGGTAGCCGCGCCCGCATTGGCCTGGTTGAGTTCCAACAGATTGTTGATGAGAGACTTGAGTGATTGTAATTCACCCAGCACTGAGGTTAGGGCTTCTCGGTACGCTGGAGCGTCGCGGTCGCGTGCCAACAAGACTTGAATCTCACCGATGGTCGCCGTGAGTGGTGTGCGCAGCTCGTGCGACGCGTTGCTGACGAACGTGCGCTGGCCTTCGAAACTTTCCTCTAGGCGCTGGAGCATGCGGTTGAAAGTGCGGGCGAGGCGAGCTATCTCGTCGCGCTCGTGGCTAAGGCCTTCATCCACACGCAGATGCAGATCCTGGGCCGTAATGCGGTCTACTTGGTCGTTGACGGCGGCAATGGGGGCCAGCGCGCGGCCCGCAAAAATGCGCCCGGCCACGTAAATCACGATGAGGCTCCCCACGAAAATTGCGGCCAGAATGGTGGCCAAGTGCTCCAAACGGGCCAAACCCGCTTTGTTTTCGGCGGCGGCCACAATGATGTATTCGCCTTGGTTGTCGGCGTAGAAAATGCCCACGGCCTGCCGCGCTCCAATGTCGAAGTACACTTCCTTTTCCGCCACAATGCGGGCTAAGATCCTGTCGGAGAGTCGGATGCGTTCGTCTTCTTCGATAAAGCGTGGCCGCCGCTGCGCATCGTAAATCTGCAGGACTTCGCCCGTAAGGGTGCGCAGGTAGCGGCGCTGAAACTCCCGAAAGGCCTCGGCCCGCAGCTCGTCCTGCTCCAGAAACACGTAGCCCGTTACCTCCGCCCGGTCGCGCAGGCGTTGGTGAAATTCGGTGTGGGTGTAGTGCGCCTGCAGAATATAAACCACCGCAATGGCGCCAAAAAGAATGACACCTACCAAGCCCACAAAAAGCCACGTCAAGCGGTTTCGTATGGTCATAAAGTGTTCGCAATGAGATCGTTAGAAGCGATATTTATTGCAATCATATGATAATCAACGGTTTGTGGATGTTGCTCGTTTGTTCTTCTATTCTTCTTCCCGCATGACGTACCCCATGCCTACAACAGTGTGAATCAGCTTTTTAGGGAAACTCTTGTCCACCTTGTTGCGCAGATAATTAACGTACACATCGATGACGTTGGAGCCGGAGTCGAAGGCATCTTCCCAAGAGTTCTCGGCGATTTCGGCCCGGCTCAGCACGCGGCCCTTATGGCGCATAAACAGTTCGAGCAGGCCAAACTCGCGCGCCGTGAGCTTGATGGGTTGGCCGCCGCGCGTGACGGTTTTGGCGGCTGTATCGAGGGTGAGGTCGGCTAAGGTGAGCACTGCTCCTTTGGTTTCGCCGCCCCGGCGTCGGGTGAGGGCCCGTACGCGAGCCAGAAGCTCTTGAAAATCAAAGGGTTTTACTAAGTAATCGTCCGCGCCGCCGTCGAAGCCCTGCAACTTGTCGGTGGTCGTACCCAGGGCCGTAAGCATCAGAACCGGGATTTGCTGATCCTGGGCTCGGATGGCGCTCAGGACGTCGAAACCGCTTATGTTGGGCAGAATCACGTCCAGAATAACTAGGTCGTACGTTCGTGATAACGCCAGTTGCCGGCCAAAGTGCCCGTCGTACGCTACTTCCACCTCAAAATTTTCTTCTTCGAGCCCGCGCCGAATAAAGGCCGACACTTTGGGCTCGTCTTCGACCAAAAGGATTTTCATGGGAAGTGTCTGGTTTTTAGTAAACTAGTTCTTTCGTACTCGGGCCGGTGTGTGCGGGGCAAAGATGCCTAATTGTGCGAGTTTAGGCTAGCCTGGGTATTTTGCCGTATGAAGCTCAACCGGAGCCAAGCTGCTCCGCTTTTTCCGTGTCAGTAATGCCAAAAACGCCCGTTCGCCGGCAACATATTGCTCAGCAGCTATACGCCCAAGCACCAACAGTAGCGGTCACCGCCGCCGGACTTTACGAGCAATATGCCAGCGAAGCCGGAGTGTGGCCGCCGCGGCCACGCCAGGAGTACAATGTGGGGCAGTCCATTCAGCACCTGTGCCGCCCGCTGGCCGATTCGGTACTGATGGATAGCCAGTCGCTATTAGAAGGCCATCTGGAACACGAGCGCCATTTGTCGCCGGGGCCGTCGGTGGAGCGCGACGCCGAACTGCGCGCGCAGCTCGGGGCTCTGAAGCAAGTGCTCAGCCAGCGTCTGCCCATTAATGATTACATCCTGACGGCCAGCTATTTAAATTCGGCTATCACGCACCTGACGGTCCCCGTATCGGCGCGGGCAGTAAGTCCTAAGCCGCTGGTCAATCCGCATTGGGAGCTGGCAGCCAAGTACCTGAATCTGCTGCTGGCCGGTAACCGCACCGACGCGCTTACGCTCATCCGGCAGGAAGCCAAGCGGGGTACGGATGTGCGCGATCTATACGTGAATGTTTTCCAGGAAACCCAGCGCAAAGTGGGTAACCTGTGGCACGAAGGCGCAATTTCGGTGGCGCAGGAGCATTATTGCACGGCCGCCACCGAGTTGGCAATGGCGCTGGTGCATCCTTATCTGATGAACAACCGCCCAACCCAGCGCCGGTTGTTGGCTACTACGCTCTCCGGCGACCTGCATAGCATGCCGGTGCGCATTGTGAGCGACTTTTTGGAAGGGGATGGCTGGGACGCGTATTTCTTGGGCGCCAGTACGCCCATCAACAGCATTTGGCCGGCCATGATAGCGCAACGTGCTGACTTGTTGGTGGTTGGCGCTTCAATGGGGCATCACGTAGTGGGCATTCGAGAACTCATTCAGGAAAAAGAGAAGTACCCCGAATGCGCCCGCATGAAGGTAATGGTTGGGGGAGCGCCGTTTAACGAAGACCCGGAGCTGTGGAAGGCCGTAGGCGCCGATGCCTATGCTGCCGATGCCCGCCAAGCGGTGGAAGTTGCCCGGGAGCTCTTCGTCAAGGCTCACTCGTCTTCGAAGTCAAGGCCCAATAGCTGATTAAGCGCTTGCTGCAACTCGCTGGCTGCGTGCATCTGCCCGGCCCGCCGGCTTATTTGTAGCCCTTTCCGATAAACCTTTTCGGCCTCTTCCGGATTCTCTAGTTGCTCGTGTAGCTTCCCGGCGTGGTAGTAAGTGCCCACGTAATCCGGATGCTCGTCCAGCAGTTTCTGGTAAAATTCCATCGCTTTTTCTGGCTCCGTAGCGCGGTATTCCGTAGCCAATGCATAGATCGTAAAGGCATCGTTTGGATCGTCGGCGTAGAAGGCAAGGAGTTGTTGCAGACGGCTGGGTGCGGTTTCCATAGGGTGGGAGTTTTCTGTATCTTCGCCCCCAAATTAGGGGCTTTCCCGTATTATCTGTCCAATTAAGCAGCCTAGATGAAGTTTCTTGTTTGCATCAGCAACGTCCCCGACACGACTACCAAAATCACCTTTACGCCCGATAACAAGGAGTTTAACAAGGCTGGAGTTCAGTTTGTAATTAACCCTTGGGACGAATATGCCCTCACCCGCGCCATCGAGCTGAAAGAGCAGCAGGGTGGCGGAACGGTTACGGTGCTCAACGTGGGCGAAGCCGACACGGAGCCCAACATCCGCAAAGCCTTGGCCATTGGCGCCGATGACGCTATTCGGGTAAATGCTTTCCCGAAGGATGCATTTTTTGTGGCAGAACAGATTGCAAACGCTGCAAAAGACGGTGGCTATGACGTCATCCTGATGGGCAAAGAAAGCATCGACTACAACGGCTTTCAGGTGCACGGCATGGTAGGCGAGATGCTGGGCATCCCGACCGTAGCGCCGGCCATGAAGCTGGATATGAACGGCACCACTGCTACGCTGGAGCGCGAAATTGAAGGTGGCAAAGAGATCGTGGAAGTGCAAACGCCTTTCGTGGCCTCGTGCCAGCAGCCGATGTGCGAGCCTCGCATTCCTAACATGCGCGGCATCATGACCGCCCGGACCAAGCCCCTGAAGGTGGTAGAAGCCGTAGGCGAACCCGCCCGCACCGAAGTAGCCGAATACGCCCTGCCGCCCAAAAAGCAAGGCGTAAAGCTCATCCCCGCTGAAAACGCCGGCGAGCTGATCAAGCTCCTGCGCAACGAAGCGAAAGTGATCTAAGAAATGTTGCGTGTTGAATACTAAGATTCTGATTGTCAGTTACTTATATAGATTCGACGCGTGGCAGCTACCCTTTTAAATTCCAAAGAATGTCCGTTCTAGTAGTAGTTGAATGTGATAACGGCGAAGTAAAAAAATCTTCGCTGGAAGTGGCTTCTTACGGAAGCCAAGTGGCCCAAATGCTTGGCACAACCGCTACGGCGGTGGCAGTAGGAGAGGCTACCGAAGCCAACCTCGCGCATTTAGGCGAGCAAGGCATCAGCAAAGTATTATACGATGCCGAGCCCCGTTTGAAAGATTTTGTAAACGGTGCCTACACCAAGCTCATCGCGGCGGCCGCCGAGAAGGAGCAGGCTCAGGTAATTGTGCTGGCTAACTCCAACATTGGTGCTTCGGTTGGCTCGCGCCTGTCGGTGCGGCTGAAGGCTAGCTTGGCCACCAACGTGGTAGAGCTGCCCAAGACCGATGGTGGCAAATTCACGGTAAAGCGCGGTGCGTACTCCGGCAAGGCGTTCGCCGACGTAGTGCTGTCCGGCGATCGTAAGATCATTGCCGTTAAGAAGAACTCGATCGAGGCCCTGCACAATGCCGGCCAAACGGCGCCGGTGGAATCGTTTTCGGCCCAGCTCAGCGACGCTGACTTCGCCGATGCTCCTAAGCAAGTGGTAATGCAGGACCAGGCCGGTGGCATTCTGTTGCCCGAAGCCGATAAAGTAGTATCCGGCGGACGCGGCATGAAAGGCCCCGAAAACTGGAACCTGATCGAGGATTTGGCCAAAGCTTTGGGCGCGGCTACTGCCTGCTCGAAGCCCGTTTCCGACGTCGATTGGCGCCCTCACCACGAGCACGTAGGCCAGACCGGCATTACGGTGTCGCCGAATCTGTACATTGCGTGCGGCATCTCGGGCGCAATTCAGCACTTGGCAGGTGTCAACTCGTCGAAAGTAATTGTCGTAATCAACAAAGACCCGGAAGCTCCTTTCTTTAAGGCAGCGGATTACGGCATTGTGGGCGACGTGTTCGACGTACTTCCGAAACTAACCCAAGCTGTTAAGGAATTAGGGTAGAAAGTAAGGCTTGAGGAGGTAGAAACCGGGTTTCGCCGGAAACTGACCCTAACCTGCCAAGTCTTTTTTTCTTCCGACCTGTTACGAACATAAAGCTTTGCTTTATTTGCACGTAATAAGGTCGCAACCCAATCCTAGAGACCCGAAGTCCCCAAGACCCTTGAAAAAAATCCAGCTCGAAATTCTTGGCCTTTCTTCCAGCCAGTCGCAATCCGGTTCGTTTGCCCTGATTTTGGGCGAAAAAACCGGCAACCGGCGCTTGCCTATCATTATTGGCATGTTTGAGGCGCAAAGCATTGCCATCCAAATCGAAAAGATCAACCCAAACCGTCCGCTCACCCACGATTTGTTTAAGTCGTTTGCCGAGCACGTGCACGTAGCTATTCTGGAGGTACTGATTTCGGATTTGAAAGAAGGCGTCTTCTATTCTAAAATCGTGTGCTCCGACGGGGCTACTACTTTCGAGCTGGATGCCCGGCCTTCCGACGCGATTGCCATTGGCCTGCGGTTTGGGGTCCCGATTTATACAGTGGAAAGCGTGCTGAGCGAAGCTGGTATCATCTTGAGTGATCTCGACGAGAACACCGATGAAGATGCCGACGACGATGAGGACGAGGACGACGATACCGACGGTGGTAGCTCGCCCGCGCCAACACCCCGCGAGCCCAGCGGCCAGGTTTCTCTGGATGAGCTGACTAAAATGTTGGCCCAGGCCCTCGAAAAAGAAGATTACGAGAAAGCCGCCAAGATTCGGGATGAATTGAATAAGCGTAACGGTTAAGTTCTTGCTAATCAAATAGTTAACAAAAAAAGCCTCTTTCCGTGGAAAGTGGCTTTTTTTGTTGTGCCGCCGTTTTTGCCAAAGCGCGTACCTTGCCAGCCAAACTACCAAGCGGCTCCGTATGCAAACCACCACGCCCAACCTAAGCTATCCCATCGGCCACCCAACTCTCCCAGCGCAGCCTCTGCCGGCAGAAGAACGGGTGATCCTCATCAAGCAGATTGCCGATTTGCCGGCCCAACTAACGGCAGCGGCGCGAAATGTAGGCGGCGAGCGGTTGCTGCTGCCGTACCGGCCGGGCGGCTGGACTGGCCGGCAGGTAATCCATCACCTTGCCGATTCGCACATTAACAGCTACACGCGCTTCCGGTTGGCTCTTACGGAAGACAGGCCCACGATATGTCCCTACGACGAAGCCGCTTGGGCCACCTTACCCGATGTAGATGCTACGCCCATCACCGTGTCGCTCGCGCTGCTGGAGGCCTTGCACACGCGCTGGACTAACCTGCTGTGGCACTTGACCGAGGAGCAATGGCAACGCCGGTTTTTCCACCCCGGCAGCCAGCGCGATTTTACGCTCGATCAGGCGCTGGCGCTGTATGCTTGGCATGGGCAGCATCATCTGGCCCACCTCAACTTACTGCTGAAGCAAGGGGAGTAGGCTTGATGAATAAAACAACAGCCTCGCTATCGCATTGATAATGAGGCTGTTGTACATGAGGGTAAAGCAACTAAGATTGCTGCTCGACAATAATAGATTCGAAGCCACCGTGCGTTTCTTCGTCCACCCGCTTGGCAGCGCGCACGAGGCTGTTGGAGAAGATAAACTCTTTCAGCTCAGGGACTTGGGCATTAAGGATTTCTTCCTTAGTGCCGTCCCAGAGCTTCTGGCCTTTGTGCAGGAAAATGATGTGCTCGCCGATTTCCACCACTGAGTTCATGTCGTGGGTGATGATGACGGTAGTGATGTTGTACTCGTGGGTGATCTCGTGAATCAGCTCGTCAATCTTGATGCTGGTAAGTGGATCGAGACCGGAGTTGGGTTCGTCGCAGAACAAGTAGGTACAGTTGGGCGCAATGGCGCGGGCAATGCCCACGCGCTTCTTCATACCGCCGCTGATTTCGGAAGGCATTTTGTTGCCTGCATTTTCCAGGCCCACGCGCTTCAGGCAGAACTCAACGCGATCGCGGCGCTCCTCCTTGGTCATTTCGGGCGTGAGCATCTTGAGCGGAAATTCGGTGTTCTCGTACACCGTCATCGAGTCGAAAAGTGCCGAGCCCTGGAAGAGCATTCCAATCTTGCGGCGAATCTCCTGCTTGATCTGTACTTTGTTGTTGGTGAAGACTTTACCATCGTAGGTGATGCTGCCGATGTCGGGCTGCATCAGGCCAACAATGCATTGTAACAGCACACTTTTGCCGGTGCCCGAGCCCCCCAGCAGCAGGTTACACTTGCCGGTCTCGAAGGTGCAGGTGATTCCTTTCAGAATCTGGTTGCCGTCGAACGATTTCTGAACGTTATGAACTTCGATCATCTCTTTGTAATAGCTGAATGCTCGTGTTGACAGGATATATCTATCTTATTGTCAATAGGTTATCAACAGAGTCATTTGACGATATGTTTTACAGCAACACCGCCGCCAGCACGTAGTCGGCCAGCAGAATGGCAATGATGGAATTGGTAACGGCACCCGTACTCGCGGCACCTACTTCCAAAGCGCCGCCCTCGGTGTAATATCCTTTAAAAGAGGAGATTGCCGAAACCAAGAAGGCAAAAACTACGGATTTGATAAGCGCGAAAGCGATGTTGTAAGGCACAAAATCGGTGCGAATGCCTTCGATGTATTCTTGCGCCGACATGGCGCCGGAAAGCGTACCCGCCAGGTAACCACCCACAATGGACAGCACCATCGCCAGAATCACGAGCAGCGGAAACATGAGCATGGCGGCCACAATGCGCGGCAGCACTAGGTAAGAGGCTGAGTTAATGCCCATTACCTCTAGGGCCGAGACTTGCTCCGTGATGCGCATCGTGCCCAGACCACCGGCGATGCTAGAACCTACTTTGCCGGCCAGCACGATGCTGGTGATAGTGGGCGCGAGCTCCAGAATCGTCATTTCGCGCACCATGAATCCAATAGTAGATTTTGGAATAAGCGGGTTGGTAAGGTTGTAGGCGATCTGCACACACGTCACGGCTCCGATAAAGGCACTGACGATGGCAACAATAAAAATGGAATCGATGCCGATAAGGATGGCCTCATCAAGGGTACGGTTCCAGAGCGTGGCAAAGCGCTCTTTTCGGGTGAGCATACTCTGCATGAAGAGCAGAAATTCGCCGAAGGTTTTGACCATAAAAAGCGAAACAGAAGGGGAAAAGCGAAAACTTGCGTCGTAAAGTACGGACGAGCCTACTGCCGAGGCGGCAGTTGGGTTTCCTTACGTAAAAACGGCTTGAAGAAGTAAAGGAATGCAAAAATTTATCGTAGTAACAGGCGGCACCAAGGGAATCGGGCGGGCTATTGTGGAGCGTTTTCTGCGTGCCGGCTTTGCCGTTGCCACTTGCGCCCGTTCGCAGAGCGACTTAGTTGCGCTTGCAACCGCTGTGCAACAGGAATTTCCGGGCGCCGTGTTGCATACTTTCGCTGCCGATTTGAGCCGCCAAGAAGAAACCCAGCGCTTTGCCAACTTTGCGCGCGGCGTGGGCCTGCCGGTGGAAGTGCTGGTCAACAACGCCGGCTTGTTCATCCCGGCGCGCTTGCAGGACGAGCCCGCCGACGGATCGGCCCTGCGTGCCATGATCGACGTGAACCTCTACAGCGCCTACGACCTGACGCTGGCTCTGCTCCCGGCCATGATTGCCCGCCGCCAAGGCCATATTTTCAACATGTGTTCCATCGCCAGCATCATGGCGTACCCCAATGGCGGTTCGTACAGCATTGCCAAATTTGCCCTCTACGGCATGACCAAATCGCTGCGGGAAGAGCTCAAACCGCATAACCTTCGCGTAACGGCCGTGTTGCCTGGCGCTACCCTTACGGCCAGCTGGGAAGGCGTAGACTTACCCGCCGAGCGCTTCATCAAGTCCGAAGACGTGGCGGAAGCCGTGTTCAGCGCGTATTCCTTATCGCCGCAGGCAGTGATAGAAGAATTAATCATTCGTCCGCAACTTGGTGATATATAGATAATTAAACAGGGGCAGCATTGCACATGACCAATCATACGTTGCTTATTCACTGCCCCGATCGCAAGGGTCTGATTTATGCCATTACCCAAGTGGTATTTCAGAACGGGTTGAATATCATCAGCAACGGCGAATTCGTCGATAAGGAAAACAACCATTTCTTTATGCGGGCGGAGGTTTCGGGGGATATCGACCGCGAAAAGGTGCTGCGCGAACTGCACAGCGCCCTGCCCGAGCAGGTGTTTGTGGAGCTATTGCCCCACCAGAAAAAAAGCATCGTAATTCTGGTTACCAAGGAGCACCATTGCCTGGGCGACTTATTGCTGCGCGAGCAGTACAACGACCTGAACGCCACCATTCGGGCGGTGATTGGCAATTACACAACGCTTCAGCCGCTTACCGAAAAATTCAATATTCCGTTCCACTACATCTCGCACGAGCACAAGACGCGCGAGGAGCACGACGCTCAGATCAGGGAAACCATAAATCAATATAAACCTGATTACCTGGTGCTTGCGAAATACATGCGCGTGCTGAGCCCAGATTTTGTGAAGCGGTTTTCAGGGCGCATTATCAACATTCATCATTCGTTCCTGCCGGCTTTTATTGGGGCCAATCCCTATCGCCAGGCCTACGAGCGTGGGGTCAAGATCATCGGGGCGACTGCGCACTTCGTCAACAGCGATCTGGACGAAGGCCCCATCATTGCGCAGAATGTGATTCAGGTCAATCATACCCAAAATGCGCAGGATATGGCGCAGTCGGGCCGCGACGTGGAGAAGATTGTGCTCGCGCAAGCGCTGAAGCTAGTCCTGGCGGATAAGGTTTTTGTAAGCAATAATAAGACGATTATCTTCAGCTAATTAAAATATAACTAATTGATATACAGATATTTATATTCTAATTACTTTTAACACTTGTCCCAGTCCCTGAGATTTTGATGTCGGTGCTGGCGGCACTGGTGTAGTAGAGCGTGCCGGTGCCGGCGTGGGTACCTATAAGCTGACTGGTGGCCGTGAGGTGGGCGTCGCCGCTGCTTTGCTTGTTGAGCTGAATGTAACAGCGCTGAATCGGGAGATTGTGCGCGTTGAGCGTGCCGCTGCCCCCCACAATGATGTGCGCCTCTTCAGCCTGACCCCGCAAAGCGAAGTCGCCCAACTCGTACATATCGAACCAGAGGTAGCGGCTGGTCACGTCCAGATCGTAGTCGCCGGAACCAACCAAGTGGCAGAAAAGCGTATCGGCGCGTAAGTTGCTGGCCGTGCGTATGTTGCCTTGGCCGTACAGAAACAGGTCGGTGAGCTTAGGGGTATGCAGCGTGACTTCGCGCGGTGTATTGTAGCGCCGCACCCAATTGCAGCGGCTGGTATTGTGAATAATTAGCTGATTGCCTTTGACTTGTAATTCGATGTCTTCCTGTAGGTTTTTGCCCGCCCTTACTTCGGCGTAGGTTTCGGTATCGGGTACCAAAATCACGTCCACGTTGTCATATGCCACGATTTGGCGAAAAGGGGCGAGGGCGCGGCGCTCGGTTACGATGCGGCCGGTGCTTTTGAAACAATCGCCGGCGTGGTCTTTTTGGCAAGCGGAAAATAGCCCGGCCCCTGCTACCAGCAGCATCGTCACACGTAAAAGCCGCGGGGCGCCGTTAACTTGCGGCCAAATAGCAAACTGAGACATCGACTTCGCAATGGACCTGACCGGTAAGGTAATTATTCTGACGGGCGTCAGCAAAGGAATTGGACGGGCTACGGCCGAGGCATTGTTGGCCCGCGGCGCCGTGGTTGCTGGCTGGGGCCGCACTGCTCCCGACGACTTGCAACACGAGCGTTTTCAGTTTTTCGAGTGCGACGTACGCAGTGAAGTTGCTGTTAAAGAAGCATATACCAATACCGCGCGCGAACTGGGTGAGGAAATTCATGCCCTGATTAACAATGCCGGCCTAGGAATCGCAGGACCTGTCGATGGCTTCTCATCGGATGATTGGCACCTGATGTTCGACACGAACGTGCACGGCATGTTCTATTGTACCAAGGCTGTGCTGCCCCAAATGCGCAAGCAGCAGATCGGGCATATCGTCAACCTGTCGTCTATCGCCGGCACCACGGGCATCGAGAAAATGGCCGGCTATTGCGCCACGAAGTTTGCGGTGCGTGGCTTTTCGCAATCGCTGTTTAAGGAGGTGCGCAACGATGGCATCAAGGTTACGTGCCTGTATCCGGGGTCGGTCCAAACCAACTTCTTCGATGATATTCCCGGCACCGACGCTAACGAACACATGATGCAACCCGAAGACATTGCGGCCACCATCGTTTATGCGCTGGAAACGCCGTTCAACTTTCACATTGTGGACATTGAAATGCGACCTTTGCAGCCGAAGAAATAGGCAGGTCCCACGGAGTGTTTCTATAAGGATAGCAAATGGTTGAAGTTCAACATCTTACCAAAACGTTCGGTGCGCAGGCAGCCGTAAATGACATCTCGTTTACGGTGGGCAAAGGCGAAATTCTCGGCTTTCTGGGTCCGAACGGCGCCGGCAAGTCCACGACGATGAAAATTGCGACGGGCTACTTGCCGCCGAGCGTGGGCACCGTGCGCGTAGCAGGCCACGACGTGCTACAGGAGCCCCTGGAAGTGCGGCGCAGCGTCGGCTATCTACCCGAACACAATCCGCTCTATCTGGATATGTATGTGCATGAATATCTGGAGTTTATAGGTTCGGTACACGGCCTGAAGGGCAACTACCGCCGGCAACGTGTCGCCGAGATGGTGGAGCGCGTAGGCTTGGGCCGCGAGCAAAACAAGCAAATCGGAGCCCTGTCGAAGGGATACCGCCAGCGGGTTGGGCTCGCGCAAGCCTTGATTCACGATCCCGGCGTCCTGATCTTGGATGAGCCAACCACCGGCCTCGACCCCAACCAGATCGGGGAAATTCGGAATCTTATTCGGGAGTTAGGCCGCGACAAAACCGTTATTTTCTCCACGCACATTTTGCCCGAAGTTGCCGCTTTGTGCAGCCGGGTGGTGATCATCAACCGTGGCCAGCTAGTTGCCGACAGTCCCGTTAGCGCGCTTTCGGCAGGAGCGGCAGGCGAAACTATCATTCGGGCCGAATTTGAGCAACCCATTGACCAGCAATTACTTTTGGCACTGCCCGGCATTCTGGGTGTGGACGTAGAAAGTAGCAATACCTACCGCATCCGAGCTGCCGCCGGCACCGATCAGCGCGGCGCCATTTCGCGCTTGGCGGCCCAGCAAGACTGGGTATTGTTGGGCTTACGGCAGGAAGAAAAATCGCTGGAACAGGTGTTCCAATCCTTAACCCAATAGGGGCGGAGCGCCGGATCTTGGCGTAGCAATATCATTCTATAATACCAACTACGACTGGCGCCTGCGGGGCGCATCTACCTCGTCTCTTCTAACCCGAACCGCCTTGTTTGCCATACTTCGCAAAGAATTTAACGCCTTCCTCAGCTCACCGGTGGCCTATGTGGTCATCGGGGTGTTTCTGGTGGCGACGGGCCTGTTTGTGTGGGTATTCCCCGACAGCAGCGTGCTCAACTATGGATACGCCGATTTGGGCACCCTTTTCAACACGGCCCCCTGGATCTTTCTGTTTTTGATTCCGGCCATTACCATGCGCACGTTTGCGGAGGAAAAAAAGGCCGGCACCATCGAGTTGCTACTCACCCGCCCACTCACCGATGGGCAGATTATCGGAGGTAAGTATCTGGCTTGTTTACTGTTAGCCTTGCTGGCCCTGATTCCGACGCTGCTGTATTATTACTCAGTGTACCAGCTCGGCAACCCCGTTGGCAACATCGACTCGGCTGCTACGGTCGGCTCTTATGTAGGCTTGGTGCTGCTGGCGGCGGTATTTGCGGCCATTGGCATTTTCGCTTCGGCCATCACCCGCGACCAGATTATTGCCTTTCTGGTGGCCGTGGTGGGCTGCTTCCTAGTGTATTCCGGCTTCGATTCGTTGGCTTCGGTGTTTGAGGGCGGGCCCGCTTACTACATCAGCCAACTGGGCATTGCGGCCCACTACCGCGACATCAGCAAAGGCCTGATCGACTCGCGCGACCTCACGTATTTCTTCAGCCTCATCGCCGGCTTGCTGCTGGCCACGCGGCTTGTTTTGCAAAGCCGCAATTGGTAATGACGCCCGCCAACGACCTCACGCCATCCGGCGCCGCTGCGGCGCCCGTAGTAGCCTCCCGCAAACGCCGCGACCTGCTGCGTTTTGCCGCCCTCGTAGGCGCTCTGTTGCTGTTCAATTTTGTGGGCCAGCAGTTTTTCTTCCGCCTCGACCTGACGCAGGAAAAGCGCTACACCATGTCGCCGGCTACCAAGCAGCTGCTGCGCGATCTCAAATCGCCGGTGACCGTAACGGTGTACCTGGAAGGCGATTTTCCGCCCGCTTTCCGGCGTTTGCAACAATCTGTTAGAGAGACACTTAACGAATTTCAGGTGTACGGCGGTGCAAACCTGCATTATGTATTCGTTGATCCTAGCGCAGCCAGCACCGAAAAGGCCCGCAACGACTATTACGCTACGCTGTTGAAAAAAGGCCTGCGTCCTACCAACCTAGCCGCTACCGAAAACGGCAAGCGCGTCGAGAAAATCATCTTTCCGTGGGCTACGATAGCCATGGGGGGGAAAGAAAAGCAGGTGCTGCTGCTGCGAGGCAACCAGGCTGCCCCATCCGACGTGCGCCTCAACCAAAGCATTGAAGGCCTGGAATATGAGCTGGCGAGCACCATTCGCAAGCTGGCTCCCGGTCGCCGCAAGCGCATTGGCGTTGTCGAAGGCCACGGCGAGCTGAACAACGCGCAAGCCGGCGACTTACTGGGCTCACTGCAAGAGTATTACGACGTGTACCGTGTGCATCTCGACAAAGTGCCCGACCTGCGCGCCCTCGACGCCGTGATCGTGGCCAAGCCAGAGAAGCCTTATTCGGAGGACGAAAAATTTAAGCTGGACCAGTTTGTGACCCAGGGCGGCAACGCGTTGTTTTTCGTGGATGCCATGCGCGTCAACCTGGATAGTGCGGCGCGCGGCGGCATGCTGTCGTTTCCGTATCAGCTTAATTTAGAGGATCTTCTGTTTAAGTACGGCGTGCGCGTCAACCCCAACTTGGTGCTCGACCTCAACTCCGGCGTTATTCCGCTGGTGACGGGCATGGTGGGCGACAAGCCCAATGTGGAGCCCATGCCGTGGCAGTTCTATCCGCTCATCAACAAGTTCAGCGCCCACCCGATTACGCGGAACCTCGATGCGGTGTACACCAAGTTTGTGTCCAGCATCGACACGGTGAAGGCGGTCGGTATTCGCAAGACGCCGCTGTTGTTTACTTCGCGCTATTCCCGCGTGCTGCCGTCGCCCGTCCCGATTAACCTCAACGACGCCCGCCTCGAACCCGATGCCAAGCTCTATAAGCAAAGCTTCGTGCCGGTGGGCTATCTCTTGGAAGGCCAGTTTAAGTCGCTGTACGCCAACCGCGCTAAGCCGGGGACAATGCAATTTCAACCCGCTGCTTCACCGCAGGCGCGTCCCGGCAAAGTGCTCCTCATTGCCGACGGCGACTTTGTGCGCAGTGAAATCGATCCCAAAACCGGCAACCCGTACCGCCTCGGCTTCGACCGCTTAGCCAATACCGAATTTGCCAACCGCGAGCTGGTGCTCAACGCCGTAGACTACATGCTCGACGAAACCGGCCTGATTGCCGTGCGCGGCAAACAGATCACGCTGCGCCCCCTGGATAAAATCAAAATTACCGAGCAGCGCACCCGCTGGCAAACGCTGAATCTGGTGGCGCCGCTGGTGTTGCTGGGGGTATTTGGTGTGGTGCGAGCATGGCGCCGGAAGCGGCGGTATGCTAATTTTTAACTAATAAGGAAATACCCTAGGGTCATAAGTTTTGACACCGAAGCTTGCAGCAGGAGATGACAGACACTGCTAGAAAACCCGCGCCGCGTTTCCTATCTTTGTCTCCTTACTTCCAACCCCTGCGAAACACCCTCTTTTATGAAGTTCATCGTCTCGTCTTCCGCCTTGCTCAAGCAGCTCCAGAGCATCAACGGCGTGGTTACGAACAACCCCGTGGTGCCGATTCTGGAGAACTTTCTCTTTGAGATTGAAGAGGGCAAGCTGACGATTACGGCCTCCGACCTGGAGACGTCGATGATCACGGAGTTGCCCGTAGAAGCGCGTGAAACGGGCCGCATCGCCGCTCCCGCCCGCATCTTGCTCGACACGCTCAAGAACCTGCCCGACCAGCCCGTTACTTTTACGCTGGACGAGGAAACCTACACCATTGAAATTGCTTCGGCCAACGGGCGCTACAAGCTGGCCGGCGAAAACGCCACCGACTTCCCGCGCGTGCCGGTCGTGAAAGGTTCGACGCCGATCGAGATTCCGTCGTCGTCGCTGTCGCGGGCCATCAACAAAACGATCTTTGCCGTTAGCACCGACGAGCTGCGTCCCGCCATGACGGGTATCTTGGTGCAATTGGCTGACAACCAAGTTACTTTCGTGGCTACTGATGGCCACCGCCTGTTGCGCTACCGTCGTTCTGATGTAGGTGCCGGGCAAACGGCTAACCTCATCATTCCGCGTAAAGCCTTCAACCTGCTCAAGAGCGCGTTGCCCTCCGAGGCCACTACCGTGCGCGTCGAGTTCAACAACTCCAATGCGTTTTTCAGCTTCAACCAGATGCGCCTCGTGTGCCGCCTGATCGACGAGCGCTATCCGGACTACGAAAATGTAATCCCGGTTCAAAACCCTAATAAACTGATTATCAGTCGTTTAGACTTTTTGAATTCCGTGAAGCGGATATCGATCTATTCGAACAAAACTACGCACCAAGTGCGGCTGCGTTTGGTAGGCTCGGAGCTGACGGTTTCGGCCGAAGATCTAGACTTCTCCAACGAGGCCAACGAAAAGCTGCCTTGCCAGTACGACGGCGAAGACATGGAAATCGGCTTCAACGCCCGCTTCCTGTCGGAAATGCTGTCAAACATTGATTCTGAGGAAATTACCTTGGAATTGAGCACGCCGAACCGCGCCGGACTGCTCATGCCAACCACCGCCGACGACAACGAAAGCATCCTGATGCTCGTGATGCCGGTGATGCTCAATAACTACGTTTAATCACTCAGTTAATGTCATCCTGACGCAGGAAGGACCTTATCACAGCAGAACGAGTCGTGTGTAAGCGATTAACATTCTGCTAGATGAGGTCCTTCCTGCGTCAGGATGACAGACGACTTAAGAACACATTCATGAAAAAATCCGAAATCCGCTTCAGCATAGCCCTCGATGACCAGAAAGTGCCCGAAGCCATCAGCTGGCAGGCCACCGACGCAGGCCCTGATATTCACTTTGCCAAAGCCATCAACATTGCCCTCTGGGACCGCGACCAAAGCGGCACCATGAAAATCGACCTCTGGACCAAGGACATGCCCGTGGAGGAGATGAAGTATTTCTGCGTCGATACCATTGGCTCGATGGCCGAAAGTCTTCTCACAGCTACGAATGATACCGTAATGGCTCAGAAAATGCGTGACCTGTGCAAAGAGCTAATGGAGCACATTGAAGAAGAGCAGAAAAAAGGCTAGCGCTCTAACGGGTTAACTTCTGCCTACACAGAAAAGGCCCCTGCATCAGATGCAGAGGCCTTTTCTGTGTAGGCAGAAGTTAAGTTTGAGTTAGCGACCGCGGTTGGCAGGTGCCGGTGTACGTGAAGGAGCCAGTACTGCGCCTTTGCTGTTGGCTGGCAGAGGGTTCTGTACGGAATTGACCATTAGGATATTAGACGAGCGAGCGGCAAAGTCCTTGTCGAACTTATAGTACGCCGTGCGCGAATCGTAGTAATTACTGTATTGGTCGTTGCTCAGGACGGCACGCAACTCCTGGTCGCGCTCTTTGCACACACCTAAGCATTGCTCATCCACCAATTTGGGATTGTCGGCGTGCTTTTGCTCAATGGCAGCCATTTTCGCCACCTTGTCTTGGTTGATGGCTTCGAGGCGAGAGGCCTGATAACCGTTCAGACGCAGATCGCGCGCCATTTGCGTAGAAAGGCGCTTGGCCCGCGCCTGCACCTCGGGATTAAGGCGCGGCGAAGACTGCGTTTTGTCCCGGGGAGCTGCTGACATAGCTTGCTGTTGGGCTTGCGCGCCAAGCGCGGTAACCAGCAATAAAGCGGCGGTGGCAAGTTTCTTTCTCATCGGTATCATAGCGTTTAGTTTCCTGTTAATCAGTCACGGCCAACACGCTGCACAACACTAAGGAACGCGGCGCTTGTACATAAACTAACGAAAAACTGTGCCAGTGAGTTTAAAAACCTTGAATGGATTGAAGAGGCCGAATCGCTTTGGGCGGGGTAATGGGCCGCCGCTTTTAAAATGCCAAGCCCCTTTCCCGCTGCTTATAGCGTTGTGGGAAAGGGGCTTGTTGCATCATCGGCGCTGCGACGGCAGCGGAATCTACCAGTTATTCTTCCACATCATCGATTCGACCGGCTTGTCGGTGCGCTCGTTGTATTTGGCGTTGGCTTTTCGGTTGTAAAACGTGTTGACGTCGCCCTGCACGGCAAAATAGATAAGCTGGCCGATAGGCATGCCGCTATAGATTCTAACGGCTTGAGTAACAGATATTTCTAATGTCCACGTGTTGCAAAACCCCACGTCGCCTTTGCCCGCCGTAGCATGAATATCAATGCCCAACCGGCCGACGCTTGACTTGCCTTCCAGAAAAGGAACCTGCGCGTGGCTTTCGGTATACTCTTCCGTTACGCCCAAATAGAGCGTATTGGGCTGAAGCACAAAGCCTTCGGCAGGAATTTCAAACACGTCGATTTCATTATGGCGGCGCGCATCCAATACCGCGTCGCGATAGGTGGCGAGGTAGCGGCCAAGGTGAACGTCGTACGAATTGGTGCCGAGGCAGGCCGGATCAAACGGTTCAATAACAATATTGCCACGCTCGATTTCGGCGAGGATCTGCTGGTCGGTGAGGATCATGCGGTCTTACTTCAGAGATTATCAATCTTGTTGCTGCTGAGGCTGTTCTGTCACGCTTTCGGTGCTTTGCAGCTTATCCTGCGGCATTCGTATTTATTCGTTTTCGTCGTCGTAGCGATCTTCGGGAAGAGCACCAGTTGGGCGGCGGGCGGGCCGAACGCCGGTTTGTTGCTGCTCCAGATCATCGGCCAAGCTATCGATGCGCGCGCGCAAATCTGGCAAGACGCTGGTTATCAGATACAATAGCATTAGGCTTGAAGCACCGGCCACGACCAACGTCAGGTAATCGAGCCAGTCGTGAGCGGAAGGCGCATCGGAAGCGCGCAGTGCAGGAGCCGAGGCCGCCGAACCGGTTTCGGCCAGATTGCCTTCGGGGCGCGGTGCGGGGTCCTCAACGGGCGCTGCGGCCACCGACTCGGTGCCTCCGTCGGCAGGCGGCACGGCGGCGCCATCGTCGGCTACTTCCTCAGGAGCGGGATCTTCGGAGGCGTTAAACTGCGCCGTCGCCTGTTTGATCACCCGTTGGAGCGAGCGAATGAGCGCCACACGTTCGTCGCGAGGCAGCACGCGAATGAAAAACTCAAAGTTTTTGTCGATCAGAATGGCGTTTAGCTGCTTCTGAAATTCGGCTAAATCGGTGCGGCCTTTGCCAAAGTGGCCTTTGAAGCGCTCGGCTATGTCGTTGTAATTTAGAAACAACCGCTTGAGCTCGGCATTGCCGGCGTAGTCATCGAACTGGCGGCGCTGCTCGTGGGTACGTAGCGTAACCGGAAACTTGCGGCGCGTGAACGACTTATCGTACACGGTTTCCATGGTCTGGAAATTAAGCTCGTCCACGGAACGGTCGAACAGGCGTTTGTTGGCGGCAGCCGGCGTTTCGGATTGGGCCCGCAACGCTGCAGGTACGGCGAGCCACAGCAGCAGAAACACCAAAGATAAGGGGCGAAGTCGGAGCATAGCGGCAAAGGCAGTTTAGCTACAAAGGTAACCGCTGTTGCTTGCCGTTTCAGCAGCGAATGCCGATAAATCAGCGTGAATTAGCGGGTAGCCAGAAAAACTACCCTGCAAATGGGAAAGCCCGATGTTATTCTTAACGAAAAAGCTTCGCCAACCTAATAGCTTGCCGTGGAGGCTGCTATCTGAGTTGGCGAAGCTTTAACTAGTTATTTTAACTCTTATTTTTATAACTAATTGTCATTCAAATGGTTATAACCCATGCGCTTCGCGCATAGATTCGCGGCAGGCATTCAGATAGAGGTCCACCAGCTCATCGGTGATGGCTGTAGATACAAATAGGGCTTCAAACTGAGCAGGGGCTAAGTAAATGCCGCGATGCAGCATCGCCCGGAAATAACGGCCAAAGGCTTCTAAATCAGCGGTCTTAGCGCTCTCTAGGTCCGTTACTGGCTCGGACGTAAAGAATACGCTGAACATGGAGCCAACCTGATTGACGGTATAGTTCAGGCCCAGTTCCTGCGTAATCTGCCGCGTGCCGTCCACGATGCGCGTGGTAATGCGGTTGAGCTCGTCGTAGAGTTCCGGGTGCTGTTGCAGATACGTTAGTTGGGCAATACCAGCCGCCGTGGCAATGGGGTTGCCGGACAGCGTACCAGCTTGGTAAACTTTGCCCGCGGGGGCCACGCAATCCATGATCTCGCGGCGGCCTCCGTAGGCACCTACTGGCATGCCGCCGCCGATGATTTTGCCCAGCGTGGTCATGTCGGGCGTGATGCCGTACAGCTCCTGCGCGCCGCCGCGGGCCAACCGGAACCCCGTCATTACTTCGTCGAATATCAGGACGATGCCATGCTGCGTGCACAAGCTGCGTAAGCCTTGCAAATAGCCTTCTACGGGTGCCACCAAACCCATATTGCCCACTACTGGCTCCAAGATGAGTGCGGCAACCTGGCCTTCGTTGACTTCAATGGCTTTGCGGGCGGCGTCGAGGTCGTTGTACGGAACCGTTATTGTGTCGCGGGCCACGCCTTCCGTAACCCCAGGCGAATCGGGGGTGCCCAGCGTGAGGGCGCCGCTGCCCGCCGCGATCAGGAAGGAATCGCCGTGGCCGTGGTAGCAGCCTTCAAACTTGATGATTTTGTCGCGGCCGGTGTAGCCCCGCGCCACCCGAATGGCCGACATGGTGGCTTCCGTACCCGAATTGACCAGCCGCACCTTTTCGATGCTGGGCACCATTTGCTTGATCAATTCTGCCATTTCCACTTCGCGCCGGGTAGGTGCTCCGAAGGACAATGACCCCGGAATAGCCTGCTGCACAGCCGCTAACACGACCTCAGGCGCATGCCCCAGAATCATAGGTCCCCAAGAATTGATGAAGTCAACGTACTGATTGCCATCGACATCGGTAAGCCATGCGCCTTTGGCCGACTGCATGAACACGGGGTGACCGCCCACGGCTCGAAAAGCCCGTACCGGCGAGTTGACCCCGCCCGGAATGTGGTCTTTGGCACGCGTGAACAAGGCGTCGCTGGTAGCGAGGGTGAGTTCAGGAGAAGGGGAAACGGGAGTTGACATAGAAACGGATTTGAAGAACAAGCAAGAAAGCTTCAGCTCGGAAATGTAAACCGGTGGCGCGGGTATAACCTACCGCAGGCCGACGGGGTTCAGTACCTCGATTTCTAGGTGCTCGAGTTTGGTGATGGGCACGTACTGGTTGTCATGCGCCCCGTTGGGGTATCCGATGCCTTGAAACACAGACCCCGAAACGGGCCCCGAAGCCGCCAGATTTTGCTGGAAAGCCGGCCCGAACTGGTGCAGCTGGGAGCCGAAGTAGTAGAGCAGCTCGAAGCCGATGTTGGCAAAAACGGAAGGCGGCAGATTCTGTCGCTGTATGTATAGTTGCCGGAAGCGCCGCACGCCGAAAGCCGTCTTGTCGAGGTGGTGAGGATCGATGAAATAGACGTCGCGGGCGTCGAGCTGGCCCAGGCTGATGCGCGGGTTTTCCAGCCACGAAGCGTAGGTAATCAACGGAATGCGAGCTCCTTGGGCTTGCAGCAGGCCCATCACATACGGCCCGGCTTTCCGGTTATCCGAAGCAACAACCAAATGCCCAACCGTTTTCAAATCGATGCCCGAAAAAGCTGTATTAAGTGCTTCCTCAGCGTCGGAATCGACCATGCGCAACACTTGTACTTTGCCGCCTAAAGCCTCATAAGCAGCTTTATAAGCTTGTCCGAACGCCGTTTCGTTCTTGGTGTCTTCGTAGATAACGACAGCCGTGCGGCCCGTGAAATGCGAAAACGCAAACTGTGCGGCCTGGCGGGCTTGGGTGATATTGCTGGGTTCAAACAAGTAGTGCCACTCGTTGTCGAGCACCAACTCGCCGTCCTGAGATAAAGGGTTGACACACAGGATCTGACGCTCGCGGGCGTAGCGCGCCAAGATCTTACTGCCCGATTTGTAAACCGGTCCGATAATCATGTCCATGCCGGCTAGTTCGGGCAGCGCTAGCACCTGCTTGAGCTGGAGGGTATCGGCGCCGGTATCGTAAGCAAACAGCTGTACAGGGCGGTTCTCACGTTGAAGCGAGTCCTGCGCAATGCGCATTCCGGCATACAAATCCGATACAAACTGATTCTTTCGGATTTTCTCCCAGCTTGGATCGTTAAACTCGAAAGG
Source organism: Hymenobacter jejuensis (assembly GCF_006337165.1). Taxonomy (NCBI): domain Bacteria; kingdom Pseudomonadati; phylum Bacteroidota; class Cytophagia; order Cytophagales; family Hymenobacteraceae; genus Hymenobacter; species Hymenobacter jejuensis. The sequence continues at coordinate 95,481 of NZ_CP040896.1, read as the reverse complement.
CAGCAGCACGGCTACATTGTAGCTGCTTTTCTTGATGGCCCGCGGCCGCGGCGTATAGCGGTTGCGGTCGAGGCTGAATTGGGTGATGAGCTGATCGAGGGTGCTTTTGTCGGCGTCGGTATACCAGCCATCGCTGACGAGCTTGTTGGCGTAGGCGCGGCCCACAGCGGCATCTTGCGGGTATTTGCGCAACAAGTTCTGAAACAAGGGTTTGTCTTTAATGCGGGGCAGGTAAGTTGCCTTCATGTTCTCCCGCTCGGCGTCTAGCTGGCCCGTCGGAATTTGGTTGAGCACGGTCAAAGCGTTGTCCGGCTCGGCTTGCTCGAAGGAAACCTGCGCCTGCAGAAAAAATGCATCCGGCATGCCGGGCCACGACGGATACTCGGTGCGCAGCAAATTGAGCATTTGCTCGGCATCGGCCCACTTTTTGGCGCGGGTAGCTGCCACGGCGTAGAGATAAGCCGCTTCTGGGGCCTTGGCAAACTTGGCAGCCGGGGCTGTAAGCGGCTCCAATTCCTGCATCGCGAGGTCGTAGCGAGCTTGGTTAATCAGCGTTTTACCGTTCTGATACCGCACCGACTGATCGCTGGAACCCAAGTTAGCGGGCAGGGGCGGCTGGGGTTTCGCCGCTGGAGCCGCAGCTTTGGCTGCACCAGTCGGCGAAGGATCAGCGGTGACGGAAGTCGTTGATTTATTGGTGATTGCAGAGGTGTTGGCTGGCACGCTCGTTTTGGCAGGTGCGGAGCTTGTCTTGGCCGGAACACTGGTTTTTGGCGACGCCGTGCCCGTAGGCGCGGTAGTGGTTTTGGTCCCTGAGGTTGTGCCAGGCTTGGCGGCGGCTCCAGGCTTCACGGTGGGGGTAGTGGTCTTCGGCGGGGTGGCCGTGCGCGGTGGGGGCGTAGTGGCCGGGCGAGTAGTTGGTTGCTGAGCTTGGGCAGTAAAGGGGGCCGCCAGCAAGACACAGAAAAACCGCAGAGCGAAGAGATGCCTCATGCGAGGAGCCAGAGTTAGAAACAAGAAATAAACGCAGTCGCGACAGAAGTTTTCCGTAGTAGCAAAGGTACGCAGGAACGGCGGGGAAGGTAATTTTTAGCCCCGCAAAGCGCTTTTGAGAAGCACTATTTTACCTGAACCATGCCAAAACTAAGCAGCCTAACGGCACCAGCTTGTTCAACGCAATTGCGACCGTTAAGCAACCCTATGCTCTAGTATTCAATATCTTATCAAACCAAGGCCATGCCCATCTTCAGCTTTCCGCACGGATTTCTCGTAGTAGGGTAGCTGAAATGCATAAGTTGCCGCACTGGTTTCGTTGTTGCTACTTAGTTCACCAGAGTTTAGATAATGGATTTTACACCTCCTGCCCACGCCCTGCGCCAACGGCTTAGTCTCCTGTTTATTTTGGGGGCATCCCTCACCTTAAGCGTGGTGCTGATTACGCTTCGGGTGTTCATGACGCACCAGCTCACCTTTATTTTTCTGTTGTGGAATCTGTTTCTGGCGCTCATCCCGTTTGGCATGAGCACCATGCTGGGCACAGCGGCCGGGCCATTGCGCGCCCGGGTATTGCTGCCAGTCGGAGCGGTATGGATGCTGTTTTTTCCGAACGCACCGTACATTCTCACCGACCTTTTCCACCTCGAGCCCCGCGTTGGCGTGCCGTATTGGTATGACCTGGCCCTAATCCTGAGTTGCGCCTGGAACGGACTGATGCTGGCTTACGCTTCGCTGCTGGATATGCAGGCCTTGGTACAACGTAGGTTGGGCGTGGCAGCCAGTTGGCTGTTTGCCACAATCGCGCTGATGCTCAGTAGCTTTGGCGTGTATTTGGGCCGCTACATGCGTTTCAATAGCTGGGATGTGATCACTAACCCACTGGAGCTTTTCTACGACATCCTCAACCGGGTGCTGCATCCATTTGCGCACCGCGGCACTTGGGGCGTCACGTTACTCTTTGGCGTTTTTCTGCTGCTAGGGTACATGACGGTGCGGCAGCTCGGTCGAGCAGGTGATACCGCCACAACTAATTGATTATCTGGTTTTTATGTAATAGATTATTCTATAAAAATCTGACATTCAAATGTTTATAGAATACGCGTCCAATATCCCAAACAGCATCTTGCGGCTTTCTGCCAGCTTATAAACTCCATCCCGAATCTGCTGCTCAGTTTGCACAAAGGGTGCAGGTATCAGCTCGTGGGCATCGTGCGTAAGCATCTGATCGAGAATGGTTTCCGTCAATTCCGGATGAAATTGTACGCCGACTATCTTTGTGCCGTAAGCAAATGCCTGGTTTTCACAGGCTTGCGAAGAAGCCAGAACGGTTGCGCTGGCCGGTAATGAGAAGGTTTCGCCGTGCCAGTGCATCACTGTGGAAGCCAAAGAAACATGGCGGAATACGGGGTGCTGCGCGGCCTCGGGAGCAAACTGAATCGGCAGAAAGCCAATTTCCGGCTCCGCATTAGCATACACGCGGCCACCTAGAGCTTCGGCCAAGAGCTGTGCCCCGAGGCAAATCCCTAACACGCGCTTCCCCAACTCAATTGCCGTCCGTAGAAGCGCTTTTTCAGCTCGGAGCCACGGGAAAACCGCTTCGTCGTGCACACTCATTGCCCCGCCCAACACGATGAGCAAATCAAACTGAGCAGGGTCAGGAAAACTTGGTTCGGACTCGAACAAGCGGGTAACCGTAAGCTCACATCCGTGTTGCTCGGCCCATTCGAGGATGCTGCCGGGCGTCTCGAAAGAAATATGCTGGAGGCAATGAATCCGCATTATTGTCTGCAAAAGAAATCAGAAGAGTGCCCTAATGACTGCACATTAAAGACTACCAAGCTTTTATAAAAAAGGCCGCTGACGTAAAGCCAGCAGCCTTTTTTTATTTGCCAAACGCGCGCTATTCCCATTCAATGGTAGCCGGCGGCTTCGACGAAATATCGTACACCACGCGGTTGATACCGCGCACTTGGTTGATGATTTTGTTCGACACGTCGGCCAGAAAGTCGTAGGGCAGGTGGGCCCAGTCGGCAGTCATGCCGTCGACGCTGGTTACGGCGCGCAACGCCACTACCTGCTCATACGTGCGCTCGTCGCCCATTACACCTACGCTCTGGATCGGCAGCAGCATCACGCCCGCTTGCCACACTTGGTCGTAAAGGCCGGTTTGGCGCAACGAATCGATGAAAATGGCGTCGGCGCGCTGGAGCAGATCTACTTTCTGCGGCGTGATGTCGCCGAGAATGCGAATGGCCAACCCCGGACCGGGAAAAGGATGTCGGTGCAGGATGTTGTGCGGAAGTCCCAGAGTATCACCCACTTGTCGCACTTCATCTTTAAACAAAGCCCGCAGGGGTTCCACAATTTTGAGGTTCATGCGGTCGGGGAGGCCACCTACGTTGTGATGACTCTTGATGGTCACGGCCGGCCCTTTCACCGACACCGACTCGATCACGTCGGGGTAGATGGTGCCTTGGGCCAGCCACTTTGCACCTTCTACTTTATGTGCCTCACGGTCAAAGACTTCGATAAAGGTGCGGCCGATGGCTTTGCGCTTCTGCTCGGGATCGGAGAGACCTGCCAAGGCCGAGTAGAATTCCTGCGACGCATTCACGCCCTGTACGTTGAGACCCAGGCCTTTATACGCGTGCAAGACGCCCTCGTACTCGTCTTTACGCAGCAGGCCGTTGTCGACAAAAATACCATAAAGCCGATCGCCGATGGCGCGGTGCAGCAACAACGCCGCCACCGACGAATCGACGCCCCCCGAAAGGCCCAAAATAACTTTTTCATCGGGGCCGATGGTGTGTTGGAGCGCCAGCACCATGCTGTCCACAAAGTGTTCCGGAGTCCAGCTTTGGTCGCAGCCGCAGATATCCACCACGAAATTGCGCATCAGCGTTTTGCCTTCGCTCGAGTGCGTTACTTCGGGGTGAAACTGGATTCCGTAAGTAGGCTGCCCCTCAAGGTGATAAGCGGCTACATCAACCTCAGGCGTGCTAGCGATGATTTCAAACCCGGCCGGCAGCACCTTAATGGTATCGCCGTGCGACATCCAAACCTGCGAATCGAGGCTCAGGTCACGCACCAACGCATTGCTGCGGTCGAGGTGGCTAAGCCGGGCGCGCCCGTACTCGCGAATGGTGGCTGGCAACACCTCGCCCCCGGCTTGGTGAGCCAGCAATTGCGCGCCGTAGCAAATGCCCAGAACCGGTACCCGGCCCAAATAGCGGCTAAGATCGGGATTTGGGGCTTCGGGGTCGCGTACGGAGCACGGCGAGCCCGAAAGCACCACGCCCCGGATGTCCTCAGTGAGGTCCGGGGCGTGTGTATATGGATGAATCTCGCAGTAGACGTTCAGCTCGCGAATGCGTCGGGCAATGAGCTGCGTGTACTGGGAGCCAAAATCGAGAATCAGAATTTGTTGCGGCATGGGCAAAGGTAGGCAGGGGAGATGAGCAGGCAAAACGACGAGGGGTTCAAAGGAGGGGAGCTCGCTTGCCGACGCATTTCAAAGCCAAAACTGTTTTCTTAAAATCAGTCAATTTATAAGGGCTATTAAGTCACATTTGCTCTGAATAATTCTATAATCCTATAGCTCAACCATCGCGGCAAATGAAAGGAGGGCCATTGTATCGCAATTGTTATATGTTTTGCGGAAAATCTTACGGTCACATTGGGTTAAGCAGTAGCCTTTTTCAGCGCTTAGAAGAGTAAGAATTTAGATCAGCAATTACTCCTGTCTACTTACGCCCATGCGCTACCTACTCCGCTCCCTCGCCGTTCTCGCTTCGTTGTTTCTTACTTCGGTGGCCGTGGCACAATCTGGAAATACCGAGCCGCAATTGGCTGTTGTGCCCGTAACGTCGCCTGCATCCATTAATGAGCAAAGGCCTGATAAAGAAACGGTTAGCACTGCCCCTGATTTTGCAAACACGGCATCTGCCGAGCCTGCCTCCGCTATTGTTGAGAAATCAAAGCTCGACGCAGTGGCACACATGAAGCCTGTGCTTATAACAGGACGGGTCACGAACGAACAGAATCTACCAATGGCCGGCGTGACGGTGAGCCTGAAGGGATCGGCTGCCCTCACCATTACCGACGCTGAAGGGAAGTACACGCTGCAAGCCCCAGCCGGTACCAACGCCATATTATATAGCTACGGAGGGTATCAGGACAAAGAGTTGTTTGCCAGTAACTTCCTGCCAGTGGTAGTAAGTTTGATGCCGACATCAACAGCCAAGGAAAAAAATCGCGGCAAGCGTGATCGATAAGCAGGGCTTGTTGCTGGTGAGGTCAGTTAGGCCACACCGATTTATTTTGGCCTGACGTACAGGCTAGGATTTTGTAAGTAGTTAGTTAGGTGGGTATTGCAGCCTCGATGGATGACAGAAACCGCAATTCGGCGCTCAGAAACCAAAAAAACTTGTGCGTTCTTACAATCCCTACGTATATTTGTCCCGGCGAATCAGTACGACCAGCTCCTGCTGAACTCCCCCAGGACCGGAAGGTAGCAAGGGTAGGTGGTTGAGCGGTGCGATATTGGTTCGCTTTTTTTTGCCCTTACCTCAATAAGTGTTGTTAAAGGACTTGTTGAGTTAGCTTCTGGCAAGGTCCAGAAACATATCTATCGAAACCCCGTGGCCTTTTCGCCACGGGGTTTTTGTTTGTCCTGCCAAGAATGAATATTTTGATTTTTGATATAAGTATATGATTATCAAATAGTTATGTTAAACATTGTAAGAAATGCGTGAAATTCTGGCGAAGGGTATTCTGCTGCTTAATTTGGCTACAGGCGTGTATAATTAGCTACTATTGTGTTGTTTACTCCTAAAATTTACTTTCCGAATCAACGTCGCTGCTCCTATGCCTGTTTCTTACCAACGTGTGCTGATTCCTTTGTTTGGTTTGGGGTTGTTGGCCGGCTGCCAGCGCCAGCCCACCGCTGAAACCGTCAGCACCACAAACCCGACCGCCGCTGCGGTTGCTGCCGCAACGCCGACTATTGAAGTGTCGTCAGCGGATCTCGAGGGCTACCTCAAAGCCGTATCCTCCGACGAGTTTCAAGGCCGTAAGCCGTTCACGGCGGGCGAAGAAAAGGTAACCACTTATCTGGCTGATGAATTCAAGAAGCTCGGCCTCCAGCCTGGCCCCAACGGCAGCTACTTTCAGGATGTGCCTATGGTGGAAATCACGGCCACGCCTGCTCCAACCATTCAGATTAAGGGCAAAGGCAAAAGCCTGACGCTGAACTACAAAACCGATTACGTGGCCTTCACCGAGCAAGAGAAGCCGGTGGTGGCGGTGCAAAATTCGCCCCTGGTGTTTGCCGGCTACGGGGTGGTGGCGCCCGAGTACGGCTGGGACGACTACGCCGGGCGGGACGTGCGGGGCAAAACCGTGGTCGTGCTGGTCAACGACCCGGGCAACGCGGGCGCGGACTCGACCGTGTTCAAGGGCCAAGCCATGACCTACTACGGCCGCTGGACCTACAAGTACGAGGAGGCCGCCCGCCACGGCGCCGCCGGCCTGCTCATCGTCCACGACACCAAGCCCGCCGCCTATCCCTGGTCGGTGGTGCAAAGTGGTGCGCTAGGCGCCAAACTACGGCCCCAAACGCCAGACAAAGGCGCCAGCAAGTGTGCCCTAGAAGGCTGGGTCACGCTGGACGCGGCCAAGCGCCTGTTTGCCGCCGCCGGCCAGAACTACGACGAAGCCTACGCCGCTGCCAATACAAAAGGCTTCAAAGCCCGTCCGCTGGGGTTGACGCTGAGCACCAGCATTCAAAATAAGTTGAATCGTCGGGTTTCCAAAAACGTACTGGCCGTGCTGCCAGGCGCAACTCGCCCCGAAGAATACATCATCTATTCGGCCCACTGGGATCACTTTGGTATTGGCAAAGCCATCAACGGAGACTCCATTTACAACGGTGCCGTTGATGACGGAACGGGGCTGGCAGCGCTTCTGAGTATTGCCAAAGCCTTCACCCAAACTCCCACCAAACCCGGCCGCACCATTGTGTTTCTGGCCGTGACCGGCGAAGAGCAGGGTTTGCTGGGCTCGGCCTATTACGCAGCGCATCCGCTTTACCCGCTGGCCAAAACCGTGGCCGACCTGAACATGGACATGCTCTGGCCATACGGGCCGATGAAGGATTTGACGGTGATCGGGTATGGGCAATCGGAGTTGGAAGAGTATGCCCGCGACGCCGCCAAAGCCCAGGATCGTTACATTTTGCCCGATCAGAACCCCGAAACCGGCATGTTTTACCGTTCCGATCACTTCAGCTTCGCCCACGTGGGTGTGCCTTCGCTGTATGCCAGCGGTGGTTTCGAAAGCCGTGAAAAAGGCAAAGACTACGTCGCGCAGTTGCGGCAGAATTACACAGCCCAGCAGTATCATAAGCCTCAGGATCAGTATGATCCACAATGGGACTTGCGCGGAATTACGCAGGATGCTCAACTCTATTTCATGGTGGGCCAGCGCTTGGCCAGCGAAACTACATTCCCAAAATGGCGCGCCACTTCCGAATTTAAGGGCGCTCGCGACAAGAGCCTACAGGAATAAAACAAGCGTGAGCTCGCTTTTGCGAAGCAGCCGAAAAGGAAACGCTTCGGCAGCGTATCTGCTTTAGTGCCCCAAAACGGTTAGCTTTGAGCATTCTTTTTTAACCTTCTGCTGCATGAAATTTTTCATCGATACCGCCAATCTCAAAGACATTCAGGAAGCCGTAGAACTTGGCGTACTGGATGGCGTCACTACCAACCCTTCGCTGATGGCCAAAGAAGGCATCAAGGGCATGGACAACATCATGGCTCATTATAAGCAGATCTGCGAAATGGTGGACGGAGATGTGTCGGCGGAAGTGATCGCTGTAGATTTTGACGAAATGGTGCGGGAAGGGGAGATGTTTGCCGATTTGCACCCCAACATCGTGGTAAAAGTGCCCATGACGCGCGACGGCGTAAAAGCCATCAAGCACTTCTCCGAAAAAGGCATCAAAACCAACTGCACGCTGATTTTCACGGCTGGGCAGGCATTGTTGGCGGCGAAGGCGGGCGCCACCTATGTATCGCCGTTTGTAGGGCGCCTTGATGATATCGGGCACGACGGGTTGCAGCTGATCCAGCAGATCGTAGATATTTTCAGCAACTACGGGTATCCTACGCAAGTGCTGGCGGCTTCCGTGCGCCACGTGCCACACCTGATTCAGTGCGCTGAGTTGGGTGCCGATGTGGTAACCTGTCCGCTCAACGTGATTACGGGCCTGCTCAACCACCCGCTCACCGACAAAGGCTTGGCCCAGTTTCTGGCTGACCACAAGAAAGTTAACGGGTAACCGTTTCAAATAACAAGGCCGGAGTATGGTTTGGTAAGTGCCTGTGCTGCGTATTTCTCAAATTATACTCCGCTATTTCTTCCCAGCAGTGTACATCATCAAGGTAAAAGGCAAGGCCAAGATTCCGGACTATATCCAGCTGCGCGACGAAGCATTTGTGCTCATCGCGTATTTCCGCGCCGACCGTCCGCTGAAGGATCTGCACCGTTACGGTCTGGAAGGCAAGGAAACCGAGCTGGCCGGCGTTATTGAAGGCCTGGAATTTGGCAAACTACAGAAGCTGGAAATTTGATATTGGGTGCCTGCAAGGCTGAGATTTCCACCTCCCCGAAGCCGCGTTGCCCGTTTCCCTAATACCCGAATCGCATGTCAGTTATTGAGCTGCACGACGCCTATATCATGCAGGACGTGAACACGGTGCTGCAAAAAGTCTCGTTTGAGCTTGAAAAAGGTGAATTTGCTTACCTCGTTGGGCGCACAGGCTCAGGCAAAAGCTCGCTCCTGAAAACGCTCTACGCCGACTTGCCATTGGGTGCTGGTGTGGGTACGGTAGTCGGGTATCCGTTGCAGAAGCTGAGCTTGGGCAAGGTGCCTTTTCTGCGTCGGAAGCTGGGCATTATTTTCCAAGACTTCCAATTGCTTTTCGACCGCACCGTGGCCGAAAACCTCACGTTTGTGCTCCGCGCCACGGGTTGGAGCGGCAAAGCAAAAATTCAACAGCGCATTTCCGAGGTGCTGATGCGCGTAGGATTGGCCAACTCGGCGGCCAAAATGCCTCACCAGCTTTCCGGCGGTGAGCAGCAACGCGTTGTCATTGCGCGAGCGCTGCTCAACGAACCGCTGCTGCTGCTGGCCGACGAGCCAACCGGCAACCTCGACCCCGACGTAGCCGACAGCATCATGCGCCTGTTCGTAGAGATCAACAACTCCGGTACGGCCGTCTTGATGGCTACACACAACTATCAGATTATCAAGCAGTACCCAAAGCGGGTGCTGAAGTGTGAAAACGGTCAGCTGCTCGATTCTGCGCGGGCTTCTGTGGTGCTACCCGAGTAGTCAGGGGTTGCTGCAATGGATATTGCGCCCGGACTTTCCATCCTGATTCCGGTGTACAACCGCGACGTGACGGGGCTGGTACGCACCTTACTAGCGCAAGCGTCGGCCTGGGGCGGTCCTGTCGAGATTATTTGTCTAGATGATGCTTCGGAAGTCGCGTTTGCGGCGCTCAATCGTGGGCTGGCTTCCCTAGCAGCGGTGCGCTACGAGGAGCTACCGGAAAACGTAGGCCGAGCCATCATTCGCAACCGTTTGGCGGCGGTGGCACACCATCCGTGGCTGTTATTGCTTGATAACGACAGCGTATTGCCCGACGCCGATTTTCTGTCCCGCTACGCGCACAACCGCGATCGGGCGCCTGTGCTGGTGGGCGGCACGATTTATCCGGCGGCGCCGCCAACCGATCCGGCGTTGCGGTTGCGGTGGCTCTACGGCCGGCTGCGGGAAGCGCGCCCAGCGGCTCTGCGTCAACGCAATTCGCATAACCAGCTGACCCTGAATAATATGCTGATACAGACAGATGTCTTTCGGCGCTTTGGACTCGATGAGCAGCTTACCGACTATGGGCACGAAGACACTAAATTTGGTTGGCTGTTACGCGCAGCTGGGGTGGCCGTTCATCACCTCGACAACCCCGTGCTCCACGATGGCCTGGAGAGCGCGCAGATCTTTCTGCAAAAGACCCACGATGCCGTGCGCAATCTCGCGCGCCTGTATTTGACGGAAGGGCTCGGTCGCGAAACCAAGCTCCTGCGCACGGCCCTGCGCCTGCGCCGTTTGGGACTAAGCGAAGCAGTGCGAGCGGCGTTTCGGTTGCGTTACCAGCAAGTACAGCTCAATCTGCTCTCCGGCAAGCCCAATTTGCGCCAACTCGACGCCCTAAAGCTGTATTGGCTGTTGGAGGAGTTGTCGGTAAGTATTTGATTAGTAAAGAGATATAATAAATCACAAAAGGCCGGACATGTCCGGCCTTTTGTGATTAAATGCAAGTTGCAGCTAGTTCTTATCAGGATTCTTGTCAGTGTTTTTGACTTCCGCCTTTACGTCTTTGTAAGCGCCTTTTACGGCACTGCCTACTTTTTTGCCTACGTTCTCGGCGCCTTTAACTACACCTTTGCCGGCGTTAGTGGCGTCGGCGCCCACGTTTTTGGCGCTCTGCCCAACTTCCACGCCACCACCTTTGGCGGCTGCCTCTTCTTTATGGCCGGTTGCTAGGTCAGCGCCCTGCGACACACGCGATTCGGCTTTGTCAAACGATTTGAAGGCGGCGTATTTGAGCTTTTCTTTCGAGATTTCCAGTTTATCAGAGCCGCTAACGTCTTTTTTGATCTCGTCGTATTTTGCGTCCATGGCCCGCCACTCAGCGTTGATGTTGCGCCAGTCGGCGATCTCGTAGCGGTCCTCGTTGGCCTTAATCATCTTCACAAAGTTCTCGTAGGTGCTACGCGCATTAGCCGCAGTCATGCTGGCCGCCGGGTTGCTGAGCTTGTAGTATTTGCCCGTTTCGGCTGGCGCGTTGTCACTGCTGCTGGTCTTGGTAGTAGTTGTGGTGGTAGTTTTGACTGCGCTGGGCCGGTTACGCCATGCCACGTCGCGCTTGTCGTAGGCGGTGGTGTAGCGGGTGCGCAACTGCTCGATTTCCTGGCGGCGGTTGTTGTCGTATTGGTCAGCGTATTTGTCAACGGCAGCCACTTTCGAGTCAAATTTCGACTTCATCTGGGTGGTTTCGTTGTTGTAAGCCTCTTCCGTTTCGTCGCCCACGCTATCGGCTTTTGCTTCCGCGTTCGACACGAAGGTTTTGAAATCGTTATAGGCTTTATCGCTTTCTTGCGAGGTCTCTTTTTTCTGGTTTGGCGTACATCCCAGTTGGGTAACAGTCAAGCCGCCTACTGCCAGCAGCGCTGTTAACGCATTGATAGTTAGGATCTTTTTAAGCATCGCAACAAGGGTTTAATTTCATAAACGAAATATCCGCTTGCGAATATTTTTCTCTAACTAACGACGCCAAGCAAGCGCAGGTTGCGGAGCAGGTTGCGTTAGCAGCGCTTCCAACAGGCCGTTTATTTTTGAAGCATATCCGTAGCCGTCCTTACTTTGACTGTCACCGCCACACCCATCCAACTGCTCGATCTTGCGGCTCAGCACGCCGTTATTCAGCCAGAACTTGATGCGGCCCTAGGTAAGGTGATGCGCGAAGCAGCGTTCATTCAAGGTGCTGACGTTGAACAATTTGCCGAGGAACTGAGCCGGTATCTCGGTGGCCCGCATGTGATTCCGTGTGGCAACGGTACCGATGCCCTGCAATTGGCACTGATGAGTCTCCGTCTTACGCCGGGCGCCGAAGTCATTGTGCCAGCTTTTACGTATGTGGCTACTATTGAGACAGTTGCAATACTAGGCTTGCGGCCGGTGGTAGTCGATGTGCGGCCCGATACGTTTGGCCTCGACCCGGTGGCGGTGGCTGCGGCACTCACGCCGCGTACGGGTGCGGTCATCGTTGCGCACCTGTTTGGGCAATGTGCTGATGTAGAGGGGTTGTTGCAAATTGCTGATATTCAGAGTATTGTATTAATAGAAGATAACGCGCAATCCCTTGGCGCGACCTACACCTTTGCCGATGGTAGGCAAATGCAGGCCGGCGCGGTGGGCGCGGTGGGAACGACGTCGTTTTTTCCCTCCAAAAACCTTGGTGCCTTCGGCGACGGTGGCGCGCTTTTCACCCGCGACCCCGACCGTGCCACGTACCTGCGCCAACTCTCCAACCACGGCCAGACCCGCAAATACCACCACGAGCACATCGGCCTCAACTCCCGTCTCGATACACTGCAAGCCGCCCTGCTGCGCGTAAAGCTCCGATACTTAGCCACTTGGACGGCTGCCCGGCAGCGCATCGCGGCCCACTATGATGCTGCGCTTGCTGATGTTGCCGGCCTGCATACACCTGCCCGCGACCCCCGCAGCACGCATGTTTTTCACCAATACACTCTCACCCTTGAAAATGAGCAGCGCCGCAACCAACTCCGGCAGCATTTGCTCTCGCAAGGTGTACCCAGCGCTATCTATTACCCGTTGCCCGTGCACTTGCAGCCCGCTTATCATTATTTGAACTACAAAGCCGGCCAATTCCCAGTAGCCGAAAAGTTGTCCCGTTCGGTGTTGTCTCTGCCCATGCATCCTATGTTGACGAACGATCAGGTAGAGTATATTGTGGATATAATACGCCGCTTTTAAGTGCCTATTGTTTGGAAATCAAAGCATTACATCAAGCCGAGAGTAATAAGCTTATGCCGCCGATCCGCTTCGTCATCTGTGGGGTAGGACACATTGGCCGTCGGCATGCTGCTTTGGTTTCTCGCCACGAACGGGCACAGCTGGTGGGCATTGTCGACGTGCGCGCAGAGCTACGACCAGAATTGGGAGCAGAATTTGGGGTGCCGTTTTTCAATTCTTTAGACGCCTTTTTTGCTTCCGAGATAGCCGCGGATGTCCTGACCGTGGCAACTCCCAATAACCTGCACGCACCCCAAGCCATTGCGGGGTTGCACCACGGCTTGCACGTCGTTGTTGAAAAGCCGATTGCTCTTCAATATATTGATGCTGAGGATATTGTGTATACAGCGCAGCAAACAGGCCAGTTGGTGTTTGGGGTAATGCAGAACCGGTACTCGCCCCCGGCCGCTTGGCTCAAGCAAGTCTACAACGAAAGCCGACTCGGTCAGATTTACCTCGTCCAGATCAACTGCTTTTGGAACCGTGATGCGCGTTATTATCGTCCTGGCGGCTGGCGCGGCACCCAGGCCCAGGACGGCGGCACACTCTTCACGCAGTTCAGCCACTTCATCGATTTGTTGTACTGGGTTTTTGGCGATGTTACCAACCTACAGGCTCGTTTTCGAGACTTCAACCATCAGGGCATCACGGAGTTTGAAGACAGTGGCCTCGTTACTTTTGACTTGGTGCGCGGAGGTTCGGGCACGCTTCAATACAGCACCGCGGTCTGGGACCGTAACCTCGAAAGCTCCATCACGGTGATTGCCGAGCACGGCAGCCTCAAAATCGGAGGGCAGTACCTGGATCAAGTCGAATATTGCCACCTACGCGACTACACGTTACCTGCGTTGCCCCCCACCAATCCGGCGAACGAATATGGGGCGTACAAAGGGAGCGCTGCCAACCACGCGCAAGTAATTGATAATGTGATAGATGTGATTCAGCATGGGGCCGCTGTTACAACCAATGCGCAGGAAGGCGCGAAAGTGGTAGAGATCATTGAGCGGATATATCGGTTGAGATAGTTTGGGCGAGTTCGGCGCTTGTTGCGGAAGTCGTGCCGGGGGAAAGAATAGATCGACCCCTGAATCTTTTAGCCAGAATAGATGTAAAGAATTGAGCCTGTAGGTTTTATTCTGCGTATCTATATACTATGACTTCCTACGAACAGCTAGCTTATGCGGAGCTGCGGACGTGGCAAGAACAGATGCAGCGACCGCCCTCATACCTCAACCGCTTCACGCGACGGGTACAGATGCGCCTTAATGCCTGGCTGCCTGAGCGCTTGCATGAAGCCATCACAGTCACTATCAAGCAGATGGTGCGCGGTGTGCTGTACGGCTCTTCGTACCTCACGCGCCGGCCCACTGCCGATGCCTCGCTGGAAGAGCGTGAAAAGTCGGTTCGCTGCCGCGTGCGATCCTACCGCAACACGGCTTCGGCCGAAGGAGCCGTAACAGGCGCGGGCGGCTTCCTGCTGGGGCTGGCCGATTTTCCGTTGCTGTTAGGCCTCAAAATCAAGCTGTTATTTGACGTGGCGTCGCTGTACGGATACGATGTGCGCGACTACACCGAACGCTTGTACTTACTGCATGTGTTTCAGCTGGCCTTTTCGAGCCAGCACACCCGCAACGAAGTGTACCACCGCGTAGTCAATTGGGAAGAGTATCGCCACCAGCTGCCCACCGATGTGCAAGCTTTTGACTGGCGCACTTTCCAGCAAGAGTATCGCGACTACATCGATCTGGCAAAGATGGCCCAGCTGATGCCCTTCATTGGGGCAGCAGTAGGAGCGGTAGCTAATTACCGCCTGATCGAGCAGCTTGGCGAAACCGCCATGAACTGCTTCCGCATGCGGCGCTTTCTCGAGTCGGATGCTGCTGTACCCGCCGAAAGGGCCGCCTGACAGATCGCATTTGGTAATGCAAAGTTGCGGTACGTACCTTTGCGGCATCAATTCTTTCCCCATCAAAGGATTGTTTTTATACCGAGGCGTGGAGAGACAGGCTCTATGAAACGCCGGCAACCCTCGGGCCATCCGAAACGGTGCCAAGTCCTGACCATATAAAAACAAGTTGCCGTGGCTTTTTCCAACAACCTTGCTGCCCCGTTCCTGTTGTGCGCTCGTACGGCTGCTGGCTCCGTTCTGATAACGGCTGATCGTGCCTGCTGCAGCTTCGCATTTGGTTGTTGTTGCTGATTGTTTTTCGGTACTGCCGCAGCTTGTGGCTCCTAATTGAGTCAGAACTTATATTCGTATATAAGACCTTGATAATCAAGTGCTTATATACGAATCAGTAAAGTGATTCTGGTATAGCCAAGCTGCGTAGTCCACAGCCTTTTTTCCCGTTTCTATCGTGATAAGCCGGCCGGTGGCCCGCCTTGTCCGAACCGTATTGTATGTTAAAAAAATCATTGGAACTTCTGCGGCAGGAAGCTGCCGAAACCGGCTCTCATACTCTCAAACGCAGCTTAGGTGGCCTCAACCTGATTGCCATCGGCATCGGGGTAATCATTGGGGCGGGGCTTTTTTCGCTCACCGGCATTGCAGCCGCCAACCACTCCGGACCGGCCGTCACGCTGTCGTTTGTGGTGGCGGCCATTGGCTGCGCCTTTTCGGCTTTGTGCTATGCCGAGTTTGCCTCTATGGTGCCCGTGGCGGGTTCTGCTTATACCTACGCGTATGCCACTCTGGGTGAGCTATTTGCCTGGATCATCGGCTGGGATTTGGTGCTCGAATACTCTGTGGGTGCCGCGACTGTGGCCATCAGCTGGTCGCAGTACTTGGTGCGCTTTCTGGCCAAATACGACCTTCACATGCCGGCGCAGCTCGTGCTTTCGCCCTTCGAAAAAGTTACGCTGGCCGACGGCTCGGTGGTGTCGGGTTTTATCAACTTGCCCGCCATCCTGATCGTGCTCTTCATCACGGCCATCATCATTCGTGGTACGCAAGGCTCGGCCGTTTACAACGGCATTGTGGTGGCCCTGAAGCTCTCAGTAGTGGCCGTGTTTATCGTGCTAGGCTGGCAGTACATCAACCCAGCCAACTACCATCCTTATATTCCGGCCAACACAGGCCACTTTGGCGAGTTTGGTTGGAGCGGCATTTTACGGGGTGCCGGGGTGGTGTTTTTCGTGTTTATCGGCTTCGACATCGTAGCCACCATGGCACAGGAAACGAAGAATCCGCAGCGCAACATGCCCATCGGCATCATCGGCTCGCTGGTGATCTGCACGATTTTGTTTGTGCTGTTCGGGCACGTCATGACGGGTCTGGCCAATTACACGGAGTTCAAAAACAGCGCGGCGCCGGTGGCCATTGCCATCGAAAAGACGCCTTATGCCTGGCTCAGCCAAGCCATCATTATCGCCATTCTGATTGGGTATACCTCCGTGATTCTGGTCGATTTGCTGGGCCAGTCGCGGGTGTTTTTTACCATGTCGCGCGATGGGCTGCTACCCGGCGTTTTCTCCCAGATTCATCCGCGCTTCCAGACGCCGCACAAGTCCAATCTGCTGCTGGGCGTGTTTATTAGCCTGTTTGCCGGGCTGGTGCCCATCAGTGTCGTCGGCGAAATGACGAGCATCGGCACGTTGCTGGCCTTTGTGATGGTGTGCATTGGCATCTTGATTTTGCGCAAGCGCGAGCCTAACACGCCGCGCCCGTTCCGCACGCCGTGGGTGCCGCTGGTGCCGATCTTGGGCATCCTAACCTGCTTAGTGATGATGCTGTCATTGCCCGCCGACACTTGGATTCGTCTGTTTGTGTGGCTGGCCATTGGATTAGCGATCTACTTCGGCTATGGCAAGAAAAACAGCAAGCTGCGGCAAGGCATTCAGGCTGAAGCGCAACCCGCCCCGCAAGAGGTTATTAGTTGATATGAAATTGCTTATAACAAAAGAGCCGGCGCATTGCGCCGGCTCTTTTGTTATAAGCAATTCAGGAGTAAAAACCAATTCCGCCGCTTGGCGCTGTGGCTGCTATGCTATTTTGGGGTATATAACAATTTGGCAATCAGGCCAGTCCAGCCGGTTTGGTGGCTGGCACCTAGGCCTTTGCCGTTGTCGCCGTGGAAGTACTCGTGGAACAGAAGGTAGTCGCGGAAATGCGGGTCCTTTTGCAGCAGCTTGTACTTGCCAAACGCGGGTCGTTGGCCTTTTTTATTGCGAACAAACAGCTTGGTCAGGCGTTCGGAGAGGGCCGCGGCGATTTCTTTAAGGGTGCTGAACTGCCCCGAGCCCGTCGGATATTCTACTTCGAAAGTATCGCCGTAGTAAAAATGGAAACGCTGTAACGACTCGATTATCAAGTAGTTAATCGGGAACCAGATGGGGCCGCGCCAGTTGGAGTTGCCGCCAAACAAATCCGAAACCGACTCGCCGGGGTCGTAGCGCACCGAGAAATCCATCTCGGGGGTTTCGTACACGTACGGATGCTCGAGGTGGTAGCGCGAGAGGGCGCGCACGCCGTATTCGGAGAGAAATTCGGACTCGTCGAGCATGCGGTGAAGGAGCTTTTTCATGCGGTGCCCGCGGAGCAGGGAAAGCAAGTGCCGCTCGCCCTTGCCCGGTTCCTGCCACCGCGACACCAACTCGGCCAAATGAGGCCGGTTGTCCAGAAACCACTTCAGCCGGTACTCAAATTCAGGCATGGCCGCCAGCATTTCGTCGTCGAGTACTTCCACCGCAAACAGCGGAATCAGACCTACGATAGAGCGTACTTTCAAGTGAATGCGCTCATCGTCAGGGGTATGCAGCACGTCGTAAAAGAATTCGTCTTCTTCATCCCACAGGTTGTAGGCTTCATCGCCCACCTTGGTCATGGCCTCGGCGATGTAGAGAAAGTGCTCGAAAAACTTGCTAGCCATGTCCTGATAAACTGGGTTGGTTTTGGCCAGCTCCAGCGCAATACGCATCAGGTTGAGGGCGTACATCGCCACCCAACTCGTGCCGTCGGCTTGCTCGATGTAACCACCGGTCGGCAGGGGCGCGCTGCGGTCGAATACGCCGATGTTGTCAAGGCCCAAGAATCCGCCCTCGAAAATGTTGCGGTTATCCTTGTCTTTGCGATTGACCCACCACGTAAAATTGAGCAGCAGCCGATGGAAAACGGCTTCCAGAAAGGCAATGTCGCCTTGGCCGTTGTTCTGCTTCTGGTCCATCTGGTAGACGCGCCACGTAGCCCAGGCGTGTACTGGCGGGTTTACGTCGGCTAGGTGCCACTCATAGGCCGGCAACTGGCCGTTGGGGTGCATGTACCAGTCGCGCGTGAGCAGAAGGAGTTGCTTTTTGGCAAACTCGGGGTCGAGCATGGCCAACGGAATGCAGTGAAAGGCCAGATCCCAGGCGGCGTACCACGGGTATTCCCACTTATCCGGCATCGAGATGATGTCGGCGTTGCGCAGGTGGCGCCAGTTGCTGTTGCGGCCCTTCTGGCGCTGCGGCGGCGGCGTGAGCACAGCCGGGTCTCCATCGATCCACTGGGCTACATCGTAATAATAATACTGCTTGCTCCAGAGCATTCCGGCAAATGCCTGACGCTGAATGCGTTGCAAGTCAGGTGTGGCCAGCGATTCTTCGAAGTGCCTATAGAATTCATCGGCTTCCTGCTGCCGCGCCACAAATACCTCCTCGAAGCCCGCAAAAGGTTGCTCCAGGTCGGTGTTGTTGCTCAACCGCAGGCACACCGTTTGGCTCGTGCCGCCCTCGATAGTAAAAGAGTAGTGGGCCGCCGCCTTGGTGCCGCGCTCCAACGGGTTGATGGCCGCGATATCATGGTTGAGGATGTAATCGTTGATGCCATCTTTGAAAAAAAGCCGCTCGGGCGGCAGGTTGTAGAGGCGCGGTCCGTTGGTATCGTTGTCGCAGAAGAGCAACTCGGGGTCTTGGGCGCAGTACAGCTTGTAGGAGCCCAGTAGCTCGTGCTCGGTCTGCAACGTGCTGGTGCCGCCAATGCTTATTTTGGGGCGTGCAATGCCAAAATCCCAGGCCCAGGTATTCCGAAACCACAGTTGCGGCACAATGTGCAGCGGTGCCGCTTCCACGCCGCGGTTGTGGGCCGTCACCCGAATCAGGATATCGTCGGGGCCGGCTTTGGCGTACTCAATGAACACGTCGAAGTAGCGGCCTTTATCGAAAATGCCAGTGTCAAGTATCTCGTATTCAGGTTGTTCGCGAGTGCGTCGCTTGCTTTCCTGCACCAGCTGCACGTACGGAAACTCCTGCTGCGGATACTTATACAGCATCTTCATATAGGAGTGCGTGGGCGTGTTGTCGAGGTAGTAATAACACTCTTTCACGTCCTCGCCGTGGTTGCCCTGACCGTTGGTGAGGCCAAATAGGCGCTCCTTCAGAATGCCATCGACTCCGTTCCAGAGGCCCACCGAAAAGCACAGCAGCTGCTCGTCGTCGCTGATGCCGCCAATGCCTTCTTCGCCCCAGCGATAGGCTTTGCTGCGGGCCATGTCGTGCGTAATGTATTCCCAGGCATTGCCGTTGGCGCTGTAGTCTTCTCGAACGGTGCCCCATTGCCGATCGGTAAGGTAGGGGCCAAATTTTTGCCAGTTGGCCGTTTGGGCTTTGTTTTCAGCCAAACGATGTTGTTCCTGCGTCATGGAAGTAAATAGGTGCCCATTGAGGTGAAAAAAGGCAGCTCGTTGGCTGCCGGGCACATCACCCGTTGCCGATAAAGCCCGGGAAAAGTGTCATGCCGCCATCCACGAAAAGCGTGATGCCGTGCACGTAGTCCGATGCGTCGGAGGCGAGCCACACCGCGACTTCGCCCACGTCGTGGGGCTCGCCGATGCGGCCGTAAGGAATGAGTTTGAGTAATTGTTCGGCGGCCTCCGGCGTATCCCAGGCCTCCTTGTTGATGGGCGTTTTGATGGCGCCCGGCCCGATAGTGTTTACCCTGATTTTGTGCTGCGCCAGCTCCTGGGCCATGGTTTTCATGAGCAGCATCACGCCGCCTTTGGAGGCCGCATAATTGGCGTGGCCAGCCCACGGAATTACTTCGTGCACCGAGCTCATGCAAATGATTTTGCCAGCCGCTTTGGATACTTCGGGCTGCACGCCGCGCCGGATAAACTCCTTAGCGGCTTCGCGGGCGCAGAGAAACTGGCCGGTTAGGTTCACGTCAATCACCTTTTGCCACTGCTCCAGCGTCATCTCCGTGAAAGGAGCATCTTGCTGAACGCCAGAGTTATTAATCAGAATGTGTAGGGTGCCGAACCGGTCAAGAATCTGGCCAAACATCTTCAGCACGTCGGCTTCCTTGCTTACGTCGGCTTGCAGGGCAAGGGCTTGGCCGCCGGCCGCTTCAATTTCTTTGACCACTACATCGGCGCCTTCGGCATCGTGCACATAGTTGACGATTACTGTCGCGCCGGCTTCGGCCAGCGACTTGGCCACGCCCGTGCCGATGCCCGAACTAGCGCCCGTTACGAGCGCAATTTGTTTGTCCAGACGGGGTGTAGTAAGAGTAGAGTCGGCCATAGATCAGGTGAGTTGGATAAACAACAGCACGGCGAGTATAGGAATTCTACGTCTCCGATGCAGCGGCAAGTGGCAAAGGGCCTTTCCTAGTCCCTTGTTCGCTCAAGCCAGCGATACGTTACGTTTGGAAACCAGTTGCGTTGCGCAAAACTAAACAAGAAAACTTGTTATTATTTGTATAATGAATTGATAATTAAGTAATTATAAATTTGAAAAACACGTGGCTCTGTGAGGGTTATGCAACAGGAACGGCAACTTTGCGTGTGCCAGGTAGTCCTAAATATGCGTTAGAGAGCCTTGTAGAACGCAATCTTGCTGGTCTTCATCGCTGAATATAACTTATTGCTAAGCGCAGGACTATAGCTAGGAATATCCCGTTATACTAGGATTAAAATTCGATTAACATAAAAAATAATAAAAAATGTTATATACATTTGGGGTACGTTCCCGCAAGTTCCAGTAGCAGTGTTGATGAGTGTCGTTGTTGCTGACTGTTACTAGAGAGTTTCCCACCCGGTTAGCTTCTTATATTAACGCGAATGGGTATGAATACAGAATACTCTATCCTGGTTAACAGCACGGATAGCTACGATGATTGTTGGGGTCCGTTTTTCACGTTGTTTAAAGCGTATTGGCCTGATTGTCAGCAGAAAATATACCTAAATACCGAGCATAAAGACTATGCTTTTCCCGGGTTGGATATCCGTCCAACGCAGGCCAGCCTGCGCACAGGCCAAGCGGAACTGACTTGGAGCGAATGCTTTCTGAACGCCTTCGACACGATTGAAAGCGACTACGTGTTGTATCTGCAAGAAGACTACTTCCTGAAAGGATTTGCTCAACCGGCGAAGATTCAGGAATTGGTTAACCTGATGCAGGCGCACGACATCACGTATGTAGGCCTGTCCGATCCGGGTAACCTAGGCCCGTTCACCCCGTCGTTCCACCCTGATTTGTGGACGGTAGGCCAGAAAGATGCCTACCGCATTAGTTTGCAGGCCTCTCTATTCAACAAAGAGAAGATGCGGCGCTACGTGCGCAAGCACGAAAACCCGTGGCAGTTCGAGTACTTTGGTAACAAGCGGGCGCACCGCGTCAAAGATTCCTTCTACACGCTCAACCGCGACTTGTATCCGCACAACGATTTGTTTCCTTACGACGCGACGGGCATCGTCAGCAAGCAGTGGGATAAGAAAGTGGTGCTGGAGCTGTTTGAGAAGCACCACATCGACATCGACTACGCCCAACGCGGCTTTTTCACGCCCACCACGCAAAAGCCCAAGCGCAAGCCCATTACCGTCGAGAACGTGCTTTCTCGGCTTAAGTCTCTTATTTAGAGGTGCTTGTCTTTCTGATAAAAGCCAACAGGTCGTGGCGCAACGGAGTGGCTAGCAAAAGGCCCGCATACAGCGCCGTAAGCAAACCGGAGCGCAAGAGCATCGTCACAAAGATGGAGTGAATCAAGGGCAGGCTCCAAGCTGCTAACCCCGCAAGAGCGGCCGCACCCAATATCATAACTATCTGATAGTCAAATGGTTGCATGCGGTAGCTTTGCCACACAAACCACGTGCGCGCCACATTGATGCTGACCAAAGCAAGCAGTGCGGCCAAGGCGGCCCCTTGCAGCCCCAATGGCGGAATCAGCAGCAGGTTGAGCACCACCGTAGCCACGGCCAGGGAGATGTTGAAAATCAGATCGTAACGGTACCGCGGCGACGTCACCACGATCAGGCCATTGACGCCCGTAATGCTGTCGAACAGCCGCCCGGCCAGCAGCAAAAGCACCGCCGTAGTGCCGGCCGCGTACTCGGGGCGCTTAATGAGTGAATAAATAAAATCGAGGTTGAGGCCAATCCCCAGCGCCAGCCAGCAACCCGCGACCGCAAGCAGGCGCGTGGTGC
Organism: Hymenobacter jejuensis; assembly: GCF_006337165.1. Lineage (NCBI taxonomy): Bacteria > Pseudomonadati > Bacteroidota > Cytophagia > Cytophagales > Hymenobacteraceae > Hymenobacter > Hymenobacter jejuensis. The sequence goes on along the minus strand of NZ_CP040896.1, from coordinate 73,425 downwards.
GGCGGTAAAAGTTGGCCATGCGGGTGAGGTCTTGCTGCTTCCAATAATCGGCCAGCAGGGGAAAAGCGATTTTGCCCAACGCCCGCGCCGGAATCACCAGCGCCGTGCTAATGTTCATGGCGATGGCATAGATCCCGGCATCGGCAAAGCTGCTTTTCGAACCCAGCATCAGCGAATCGACCGACATGATGATGGTACCCGAGATGTTTGATAGCAGTGCAAACGCTCCAAAATTGACCAATTCCCGCACCGGCCGCACCCGCAGCACAGCCCGCGTCGGCCGTAAGTGTAGCTCACCAATGGCGGCCAAGTAGGCCGTCAACACCAACGTTATCAAGCTGTTGACGCCGATATACGCCAGCACAAACTCGTGAAACGTGAGGTAGCCTTTGCCAAACAGAAAGGCCACCACCGCGATCAGGATACGCAGTAGCACTTCCTGCAAAAAGGAAGAGAAAGCCGTGTGGTACAGGCTTTTAAGGTACGCGTCCTGCAACGAATACAGCAGCGTAAACAGCGCCAGCACCGCGCCCCACAGATAGTAAGGACCCAGCAAATCGGCGTCGTGGGTGTATAGCTGCAGCACCAGCGGGCGTCCCAGCAGGTACAGCACCGTGATGACGGCAAACCCGAGCAACGGCAGCCCAAGCAGCAGCGGCAAAAACCCGTGGTGGCGGTTTTGGGCGTCGCGGAAATACGGAAAGAACCGAATGCCCATGCTGGCAAAGCCAAACGCCGATAATTGCGCATAAATCGTGGCAATAGATGCCAGCACCGTAGTCAGGCCCATCTGCCTGGGTTCCAGGAAGCTAGGCAGCAGCAGCGTCGTATTGACGAAGCCTAGTCCCAGTCCGAAATACGAAATAACAGTGTTGCGCAGCCCTTGCCGCTGAACGATGCCCAATTCAGTTATGCCTTATCAGTGTGAATCGCCGGTTGCCCGCCGATTTTGCGCCGCCAGAATTTCAGAGCCCGTCAGAAATGCGGTGTTGCGGCTGCGAAGGTACTTCATGATGGCGTGGAACTGCCGCGGCCCGGTCAGTTCGTTGGCCGGGTCGAAGTTTTCGTTGTGCCACAGCAGGGTAAAGATGCCCCCAAACCGCTCGATTTCCTGTAGCATCGGCGTGAGCGCCGGCAGAATTTCAGTGGGCTGGAGCTGAAGGTACTTTGGGTGGTGCAACGTGGCATCCATCACGTTAAGCGGAATCTCGAGAAAGTTGTGCGCTCTACCGTGCTCAAAATCAAAGGGATAGAAGGGAAGGCAGTAGGAATGGCGAAAACCAAAATGCTCGGCAAACCCAAGCGTCGAATCAAAGGCAAAATGCAGCTGGTCAACAAGTTGGGGCGTGATGCGGGGTTCCCAGCTTAAGTAGTGAAAGCGCAATCCGCAAGTATCTGATTCTGAAGTATTTATTTTAGAAGCCTCGCCGCGCAGCCGATCAATGTTAGTCGCGGTGCCAATGCTGCCGTGTAGCGCTAATTCTGCTCCTTTGGCCTGCAAACTCTGCATCCTCCGCCAGATACTCTGGAGTCGGTAGTCTGCATTAGGTGTGCCGTTGGGCGCCGGCTGATGCTGGGGCAACAAAAAAAACGTGCTCTTTGCATTGTGCTCAGCTACAGCTGTTTGCACGTGTTCAAGGTTGTCCCAGGCGTCGGGATGGGTGAAACGAAGCCACAGTTGTCGACCGAAGGCCAGCCAATTGCGCCGGCGCAGGGCTGCTTTAGCGGGCGCTTTCCAGGCGCTGTGAAGGTTGTCGATGTCGTGCGTTACAAACGTGGCAAATGGTGCTTCGTCCGTCCAGCGACGCGACTGCAACTTCCGCCCCGTAATGTGCTCGACCGCTGTTTTAAGCACGTCGAAGTAATAATTTACCACGGGTAGTGTCACGAAGCCATAGCGCTGCTGCACACTGGCTTGGAACGGAAACCGCCCATGTTGGTCGCGGGCTTCCGAGAAATATTCCTGCCATCCACTCAACAGATAAAACGCTCCTGAAATTATATCTGCTTGAATAACAACGCGTTCTGAAGAAAACTTCAGTAGCTCAGCAGCCGGAGCAACGTCGAAGAAAAACGGCACTCGCCGGCCGTGCCACTCGCGCCAAGTGGGCGCGGGCGGATAAGAAGACGTCTGGCTAAAGAAAGCCCCAGCGCCAGCCGTTATTTCTACTTGGGAGCCCGTACCCTCATAGCCAATCGAAACCTCTGCGGCACCGGGGTAGGCGACCCTAAAATGCAGCAGTATATATGCCAGTCTGGCTTGGGTGGAGGCCGCCGCTGAGGCGAGCCGAGAAGGCGTAACAGATTGAGCAGAAGCCATTACGCGCGAAGATACTAGACCAACGGAAGCCAAGCTTGCACTATGCTCAGCGCGCGCCGCTGGCTGTAGCCCTCGTCAGGCGTGCCAAGTGTTGCGTTGTAATAAGCTGCCCGGTGATAATGATCCAATGGCTTGTATGCCTGGTATTTACGAAGCAGGGCAGCTAAGTCGGGAAGCGTATGGGCCTGATCGACGAGGCCGTGCGCGACGTAGCCATAATAGTCTTCCGCAACGCCGTGCGGATTGAAACGGTAATACAGACTCGCTACATTCAGGAGGGTAGCTTCGAGGTGAGTTGAGGTATCAGCGGCAATCAACGCGTCCTGTTTAAGCAGAAACTCGAATATGTTTTCCCGGCGCGCATCCGATGCCAGCAGTTGCGGGTGCGCTCGCAGGAAAACAAAGTCGCGCCGGTCGCTGGGGTGCGAGCGGAAGGTGAACGTGAGCGCAGGAAACTCACGCAGCAAGTACTCAACCACGACCGCGATTGCGTCCGTATCGTCCAGAATGTTGCAAGCGATACCAACATGCGCAACGTGTTGATTTAGATTACGTTGTGTCAAAAAAGAGTCGGCTTTGGGCATGCCCACCAATTCAACACGGCCCCGGATCGGGCCGCACTGACGGTATTTGTCGAGCGCATCCTGCCCCTCCAACAAACTCAGATCGAAGCCCAGCGGTGGGAAATTGGTGCTAACACTCGCATGTTGCACGTAGGCGGTCGGGATGCCACAGGCGCGGGCAGCCAGCAGCAACGCGCGCGCATCGTCGTTGTGGTCGTTGGCGAAAATAATGGCCCGCGGACGGTAGTGGTGCAGCGTCCGCACGTACACTTCGTAGTAGCCAATAGCGTTGAAAATCAGATCGAAAAAGCGCCAGGCTCTCTTGCCTTCTCGTTTGTATAAGCCCCAAATGGCAATGGGTAATTGCCAGTAGTACAGTAGCTTACGACGAAGGGAAAGGCGGTTGACTAGTTTGTTGTACCGGCCAATTTCCTTTTGTTGGCCTGCTACCAGCACCGTGTCTGGGCGGCTTTCCCGGATGAATTGCAGCGATTCGTAATTGTTCTGGCTAACTACATACAGCCACACCGCGCCATGCAGGTTTTCGGGATTGCGAATGGGCCGAAACACATTGCCGAGTAGCCTTACCACGCTGTAGCCCAGTGTTTTGACTAGCCGCTTAAGCGGATTGGGCGGGGAGATGCTGGCCAGCACATGTGCTGGGAACGAAGCAAAATGATCCGTAAAGCGGACGTACAAAATATCCTGCAGGCGTGCTACTAGCCGGGTCACCATGTTCTTTCGGTCATCGCTTCAGCAGGTTAGCCAATGTGGCGCACCAGCATAAAAGCTTCCGCATACGGCTGGCCGATCACAATGCCCCAGCGCTGCGCCAAAATACGAAGTGCTTCCGGGGAGCGGGGGTGTGGGTAGGTACGCTTCTCAAACTCATAGGCTTCCATGCCGGAAATTTTAGCGTCTACATCCGCCTCCGACACGGCCAGAAAAAAATTGGGCAAAAATGGGTTGGGATAATTTGCCGCTTGCCACTCAGTTGACGAAGGCGTTTCGCAAGCTAGAATCGTGCGCATGGGTTCGCCCGGCAGCGGTCGGCAAGCCGTCACCACGGCTTCGAACGTGCGGCGATGGTCGATGTTGGTGTCGCCGCCGTGGTGGGTGAAAATGATGTCAGGCTGAAAGGCTTCTTTCTCCTGCTCCACAACCTTTACCAGATCCAGTAGATCTACCGAATCGAAGCGGTTATCGGCAAAATCATACACGCCGGTAGAGGTGTAGCCGATGGCGGTAGCTGCCCGTTCGATATTGCTGCGGTGCACTGTCAGCGCGGCTGACCATTTTTCCGGATCGCGAACGGCCGATCGTGACGTAATGCCTTCACCCAGAATAATGGCCCGAGCCGTGCACCCTTGCCGTTGCACCAGACGGTGAATGCTGGCTCCCAAGCCCAGCAACTCGTCGTCGGGGTGGGCCACTACAACCAATATCTTCTTGTTAGTCAACTCCATCGGCGTCGGGGGATACGGCTAAAAGACGACGGTATTCTTCTGGCAAAACGGACGAGAAAGGTTGTCCGTTGTAAAACTTAATGCCGCGGCGGCGCAAAAAGTCCCGAAAATCTTCTTCCACAGCCGTAAAGGTTCCGCTGGTTTTCATGGTATCGAGGTGGAAGACTGCGCCGTTGCAGCGTACTTGCTGCGTATGCGTGTCGTAAGAAATTTCAACAGAGAGTTGCTTGTAGGCCGCCAACTGCTGATAGTCATGAATGATGCGCCGCACTAGTTCTTCGTTGCGCCCGGTATCCTGACTGGGATAGATTTTCTCGCGCAAAATCTTCACCGGAATTCCGCCAGCTAAGCAGCCATCGGGTAAATCCTTGTTAATCAAAGAGTTAGTTCCAATAACTACATTGTTGCCTATCCGGCGGTTGGGCAGTACCGTCGATTTGGCTGGCAGCCACACCTTGTCGCCAATGCTCACAGGGCCAAAGTCGGCCGGAAAGCCCTCTAGCACAGGGAGGTAGGAGCCGTGCGTCCAGACGGCGACGTCCTCTCCAATGCCGACGTACTCGCCGATGGAAATGGAGTGGTTGACATTCAGCGTGATACGGGCGCAAATCATAGAATATGAACCCACGCGCAGGTGGGCGTCTTCGCTGAATTTGCCTCCGTGGCCCACAACTACATTCGAATCCCAAAAGACATATTCGCCCACCGTAACAGTACGGGCGGTCAGGTTATTGGCGTTGCCAAAGATGGTCAGATCCCCGATTTCCAAGCGCTGGCCGATCAAAAAGGCATTGCCCGCGCCGATCGTTACGTTGTTGCCGATGTGGCATTCGGTGGCCCGGATCGTAGTATTGGGCCCGATGCGAAAGTTATTGCCGATGTGTAGGCACTCAGCAATGATGTAGCTCCCGTTGTCAAATTTCCGGATTTCCATAGCCGTGAAGGTAGAAAAATGGGTCGTTTAACCGCGTGGCTTACAATACGGACCACGTAAGCGCCGTGCCCCGCCGAATGGCCTGCCGCGCCGGTCGGCCTAGCACCTGTGGCAAGTAATGGGGCGCTAAGCCATGCCCCGGCCGGATGACGCGAATGTTGTCTTCGGTCAGCAGCTCGCCCGCTTCAATATCCTTCACCACGTAGATGGAGCGGCGAAAAGCCAGCGACTTCTGCTCGGCAGCTGTGGGGCCGTAATGTACTGTGCCTAAGGCTTGTTGGGCCTGCTGACACTCCTGCACCAGACGACGCATTTCGGTTGGTTCCATTGAAAAGGAAGAATCCGGGCCGCCATCCGAGCGCCGGATCGTAAGGTGCTTTTCAATAACTGTAGCGCCCAAAACCGTGGCTGCTACGCCCACGCCCGTGCCCATGGTGTGGTCGGAAAGACCGACTTGGCAGCCAAACATAGCCCGCAGGTGCGGAATGGTTCGCAAATTGGTATCGAGCGGCACGGCGGGGTAGGTGCTCGTGCACTTCAGCAACACCACCTGGTCGTTGCCTTCGTCGCGCACGGTGCGCACCATGCGTTCGAGGTCGGCCAGATCGGCCATGCCCGTGGAAATAATTACGGGTTTGCCCGTACGCGCCGCCCGCCGGATAAGATCAGGCCAGTTGTTTTCAAACGAGGCAATCTTATAAATCGGGCAGTTCAGAGTTTCCAGGAAATCAATGGCTTCCACCGAAAAGGGCGAGCTGAAACCCACCATGCCGCGCTCGGCAGCGCGAGCAAAAATAGGCGCGTGCCATTCAAAAGGGGTGTGGTTGGTGGTATAGAGTTCGTATAAAGATTGGCCTTCCCAGTCATCGTTGGCGCCGCGGACGATAAAATCGGGTTCGCGGCTGTCGAGGGTCAGCATATCGGGGGTGCTGGTCTGAATTTTCAGCGCCTGACACCCCGCATCGGCGGCGGCATCCACGATTTCCAGGGCTTTTTCCAGCGATTGGCCGTGGTTGCCCGACATTTCGGCGATGATAAATGGTGCGTTGCCCTCACCGATGCGGTGGTTGCCGATGATGATATCCTGCATGGAATTAGGAAAGGTGGCCCGACGGCGCAATGTCCAGCCGGAATACTTCGTACGATTCGTGGTGCAAACTTACGGGGTCTTGGCGCACAAAACCCAGTTGCTCGAATACCCGCCACGAAGGCCGGTTTTGGGTTTTTACCTGGCCCACCAACACAGCCGCGTCCGGACGGTCGCGGCGAATCTCCATAATGGCGCGTCGCAAAATCGCTAGCCCCAAGCCGCGTCCGCGGTGCTCAGCGGCCACCGAATAGTCGATGGTGCCCTTGCTGTCGTCGAACTCGATGCGCACTTGCCCGATTGGTATGCCTTGATCTTCAAATAGATACAAATAAGCGTCTGGGTCGGCGAGGCGGCGACTAAACCAAGCAAGGTGCGTCGGCCATGCAATCGGCTCGGAGTGGATCGCGTTGCGGCGTACGTCAGCGTCATTGGCCCAGGCAAAGTATTGCGCTGCGTCGGCAGCCGCCGCTTGGCGTGCAGTGAGCTTAAACGCTAGGTATAATGCACTGAAAACTTTCACCAAACGCTGTCCGGCAAGTCCATCAAAAACCTGGCGTTGGAGTTGGCGCATCTGCTCAGCAATTGCCGCTAGTCCATCATCCGACAAGCTTTCAATTGCCGCGACCGGTAAGGCAAGGCCCGATGAAGTCAGGTAGGCAAGCAGGTTACGTTGATTATCAGCGATCTGATGCAGCAGCAGCAAGCCGCCCACGGCGCAGCATTCGTAGGCCATGCCGCTCGGCGGGCACACCATCATGCTGCACTCCGCAAGCAGCGCCGCTAAGGCACCTGCGTTGAGGCAGTGGTGCAGGCGCACATTGGCTAGGGTAGCAGTCGCATCTTCCAAGGTCTTTTGATGCGGATAAGCAGCGCCGGTTACTACATGCAGTAGGTGGTGAGGAAACCGATGTCGCAGCGCCAGTAGCTGTGTCAGCGTATGGTTTTCGGGGTCAGCGCCGCCCATGTTCAAAAAGATAGATTTACTATCTATCTGATAATTAAGCGATTGGGTGGACTTATGAAATTCAGGCCGAAGCAATGCATAGGCAGGGCCCAAACACAGCGTCGTGCCCGGTTCGCAGGAGTATGCGCTTGGCGCAATACCGCCCGCATGATTGATCACGACGTCGGCCCAAATGTGCTGATTAGCCAAGTCATCGAGGCACACCAGCGCCTGCCGACGTTGCTTAAGCGTTTGCTGGTATTTCGAATCAAATCCGTAGCCGTCCAGCACCAGAATGTCGTGGGGTTGCACCTGTTGCAGCAACCAGACAGGCTCATCAGGCAGGCCAAGAGCCGCGGGTATCTCCGTCAAGGAGTCACAAACGCCCAGAATTTGCAGGCGGACAGCCTCGTCGGGTTCCCGGATGATAAATTCGCAGCGGAAGGCGCTGCCGAGCATTTCAGCCAGGGCAAGGCAGCGCACAATGTGCCCCAACCCAATGCGGGAGTTGCCGTCGGCCCGAAAAATTACCCGCGGCCCTGCGCTCATGCTACAACTTTTTTTGTTCTACGTGGGCATTCAGGGCTACCAGCTCGGGGTGCGCATCCAGCAGCTCGATTAGGGCTTCGGCGGGAAGCGACGCCGCATTGTACTGTTCAATCAACACTTGGATCAGGCGAAAATCATCCGCCGTGTCGACCGTCAGGCGGTAGTTGCTGCGATCGTGGGAGCGGGTAAAGTGCTGAAAGTGAACGTTCCCTGATCGATTTTGGTGGATATAGGGCGTGACGTGCTCGCGGTCGCTGGGCAAGGTTGCCTCGCGATGAGCTTCCTCTAGCAACTCGCGGGAAAAAATCTCGAAGTCGAAGCCACGCGGAAAGGTGCGCTCCAATGCGTTGGATAAGTAAAGTCTGCCATCACCCTGGGCCAGATACTGCTGCACGCCCTGCGCCACCAGCGCTCCATCGATCAGAGGGCAATCGGAAGTGACGCGTACGATGATATCCAGATTGTTTTCGGCGGCACATTGCTGGTAGCGGCGTAGCACGTCTTGCTCATCGCCGCGGGTACAGGGCAGATGCGCTGCCGCCGCAAATTGTGCCAGCGCGTCGTCGGTAGCATTGCTGGTAATAGCCAGATAAATAGGTAGTTGGCTGGCTGCAAGCCGTTCAATGTGGTAATGTAGCAAGGGCCGGCCGCCGACTGCCATAAGCACTTTGCCTGGTAGGCGGGTGCTTGTCATGCGAGCCTGGGAAATAATGCCGATACGGGGCGCCGCCGGTAAGGTCATACGAGGCACTTAGTGAGTGATAAACTCCTGGATACAAGCCACAACGTACGCCTGCTGCTCATCCGTGAGCGAGGGAAACATCGGAATGCTCAGGCAGTGATCATAGTACGCCTCCGCATGCGGGAAATCTCCTTTTTTCCAGCCCAGCTGCTGATAGTACGGCATGGTATGCACCGGGATGTAGTGTACCTGCGCAAAAATCTGCTTTGTGCGCAGGAAGTCGTAGAGGCCTTTGCGGTCGTCTACCTGAATCACGTACAGGTGGTATGCATGTCCCGGCGCTGTGCCCAAAGGCTGTACGCCGGGCATAGCTATAAACGCTGCGTCATACCGCGCGGCCAGTTGCCGCCGCCGTGCAAGGCCTTCGTCGGCACGCTGCAATTGGCTGATACCCAAAGCGGTAAGCATGTCGGGCATGCGGTAGTTGTAGCCCAGCGTTTGCATTTCGTAGTACCAGCCGCCGTGGTGGTGGTGCAGCAAGCCCGGATCTTTGGTGATACCGTGGGTGCGGAGTAGCAACAGTTTGTCGTACAGATCTTTACGATTGGTGGTAATCATGCCGCCTTCGCCCGTGGCAATGTGCTTGACCGGGTGGAATGAAAAAATGGCCAAGTCGGCGTACTGGCCATTGCCGCACCACTGCGCTACGCCTTGGCTATCGGTGAAAAAGCCGCCCGGCGAATGCGCAGCATCTTCGATCAGCCACAGGCCGAACTCGTCGCAAAGCTGACGCGCTGCTTCAAGATCCACGGGCAAGCCCGCAAAATCTACCGGAATAAGGCCATGAAAATAGCCTTTGGGATGAGCTGCTAAAAGCTGGCGAACCTTCTGTAAATCAATCAGTCCGGTAGCTGGGTCGATGTCGGCAAAATGCACCTCGCCGCCACAATAGAGCACCGAGTTAGCCGACGCCGCAAAGGTGATAGGCGTGGTGATCACGCGCTGGCCGGGCTGCACCTCGAGCGCCAGCGTGCACAAGTGCAAGGCCGCTGTGCCATTGCTGACTGCTACGGCATAGCTGGCACCTATATAGGCCGCAAATTTTTCCTCAAACTCCGCCACTTTGGGCCCTTGCGTAAGAAAATCCGAAAGCAGGGTTTCGGTTACGGCCTGCACGTCGGCCGCGGTAATGTGTTGGCGACCGTAAGGAATGGGTGTCTCCACGTGATAAAGCAGGAATGAAAAGTACGAGCGGTTAGGCCGAATCAGCCGGTAGGCAGGGCCGCAAAGGTAAAGCATTCTGCGGCCCCAAATGATTTCAAAGCCAAGTCAGCGCACAAGGTCGATGCTTCTGCCTTATGCGTTCTCAACCTTTCGTGGTGAGGAAAAGATCATTTCATAAACAATTGATTATTAATCATTTATGTAAAAAGGCCGCCTTGCATAAGGCGGCCTTTTTTAGTGATAATTTTTGAGAGCTTAAGCTTGAAAAGTAGCGTCTACGTGCAGCCGGATTTCTTCGCGGATCTGTTCGGCGTCGAGCCACTCGTCGTTGTTGGCCGAATCGTAGTGGAAGCCGGCTGCCACGCGTTTACCCCCGAAATGCTGAATGAATTTTTCCGTGTCCCACTGCGGTGTGTAAGGTAGAATCACGTAGTATTTGTCCAGCTCGACAGTGCTTAAGGCATCAGTTTCGGTGATCATTTCTTCGTGCAGCTTTTCGCCGGGGCGGATGCCTACAATCTCTTGGCGGCAATCCGGGCCGATGGCTTTGGCTACTTCCGTGATCTTATAGCTCGGAATTTTAGGCACGAAAATCTCACCGCCCCAAGCGTTCTCCAGCGCATACAACACCAGATCAACGCCTTGCTCCAAGGAAATGTTGAAGCGCGTCATGTCGGGGTGGGTGATGGGCAATACACCGCTATGCCGGCGCTGCAAGAAAAACGGTACCACCGAGCCACGCGAGCCAATTACGTTGCCGTAGCGCACCACCGAAAACCGCAGATCGCGCCGGCCTTTCATGTTGTTGGCGGCCACAAACAGCTTATCGGAACAAAGCTTCGTGGCGCCGTAGAGATTGATCGGCGCTGCGGCCTTGTCTGTGCTCAAGGCCACCACGTCTTTCACGCCGCAGTCGAGTGCAGCATTGATCACGTTTTCGGCGCCGAAAATATTGGTTTTGATGCACTCCATCGGGTTGTACTCGGCGGCGGGCACTTGCTTGAGCGCTGCGGCGTGCACAAGGATGTCGACACCTTCGCAGGCCCGCTTCAGGCGCTCTCCGTCGCGCACATCGCCAATGAAATAACGAATGGCCGGGTACTTGGCGTGCGGGAATACCTGCGACATTTCGTACTGCTTCAGCTCGTCGCGCGAGTAAATAACCAAGCGTTTCACCTGCGGAAACTGCTCAAATACGGTCTGCACAAACTGCTTGCCGAATGAGCCGGTGCCGCCGGTCACCAGGATGGATTTATGATTTAAGTCGAGGGCCATACGTAAGAAAGCAACCTGTACTGGTTGGCATAAGGAGGGCAAAAGTAGGCATTCCGGAACGAGGTTGCGTACTTTTGTGCGCTGGCGGCTTCTTCAGGTTTGCCATACCGAGCCCACGAGGCTTTTCTACCGCTTCGTGGCACCGATCGGAACTACTTACGGTAGAGAGGCTTCGCCGAGCGCACCATGACCGCTATTTCAGATACCGTTCCCAAAGTTGCCCTTCCCGAACCCGTCAAAGTCATTATCTGGGACCTCGACGACACGTTTTGGCGCGGTACGCTCTCGGAAGGGGCAGTAGAGGCCCTGGAAGAAAATCTGGCTTTGGTGCGCGACACCGCGGCCCGCGGCATCGTACATACCATCGTTTCCAAAAATGATTTTGCAGCGGCCGAAGCCAAGTTAATAGAGCTTGGCATTCGCGATCTGTTTGTATTTCCTCAGATTAGCTGGCAACCTAAAGGCCCCATAATCAAGGAGTTGCTGGAAAAGATGCAGCTGCGGGCTCCTAATGCGCTCTTTCTCGACGACAACCCCATCAACCGGGCCGAGGCGCAGTACTACAACCCCAAGCTGCAGGTAGCCGACCCTGCCGACTTGCCGCACTGGGCGCCTGTACTGCGCGCAAGCGGCAAACCTGACCCCGAGTTTTCGCGTTTGGAGCAATACAAATTGCTCGAACGGCAGCAGCAGGCGCGGTCCGCTTACCAAGACAACGTGGCCTTTCTGCGCGATTCGCAAGTACACATTGCGTTTCGCGAAGGCGCCGCCGTCATTCCCGATCTCGACCGGATTGAGGAATTGATCAACCGGTCTAATCAACTGAACTTCACCAAGAAGCGCGTTACAAAAGAGGAGTTGCGCGCGAGCTTCTCCGATCCAAGCCGCCGCTGGGGCACTGTGCGCGTCCACGACCGTTTTGGCGACTACGGCTTAGTGGGCATTTATTGCCTCAACCAGCCCGAAAACCGCCTGGAACAACTCGTGTTTTCTTGCCGCATCCTGCACCTTGGCATCGAGCAATTTACGTGCGCATGGCTTGGTTTCCCGGCGCTGGAAGTGCAAGGCGAAGTGGCCACAGAGCTCAACACCACCGACCGCCCCGATTGGATAACGGTTGATGCGCAAGATGTTGATAAGCAACTTGTTGTAGGTGATTCACCAACCGTCGATTCAACGCAGTTGCGGGTGTTGCTGAAGGGTGGCTGCGACTTAGGGCAGATGACGCCGTTTTTGCAGGCTTTTCAACTATCTGTAATTGAAGAGTTTAACTACGTCAACGAAAACCAGGTTCCGGTTCACATCGAACATACGGCGCTGTTGCGGGCCGGCCGTGAACTGCCCGCTCCCGAGCAACAACGCCTTGCGGCGTCTTTGCCGTTTTTGGGGCAGGAGGCATTCGATACCAAACTATGGTCGGCTGATTATGATGCTTTGATTTACAGTCCGTTGATGGATTATACCCAGGACGTGTACCGTGAAAAAGCAACCGGTCTGGATATTCCTTTTGGCGGCTACCACGACCTCACAACTGCCGACCTGGCAGCACTAGCGGCTCGCTACAAGCAGCGGCGCTTCCGCGGCATGGACGAAGCCTTCCTGCAGCGCTTCCGCCACGATTTTCAGTTTGAAGGCCAGATTTCACCTCTCCGTTTTAAGCAAAACCTTCGCTGGCTGCGCGAGCAGCTACCCAGTGCAGTGCCTGTTTTCTTCTTGAACGGTGCCGAAATTGAAGTGCCTGGTTCTAACGAGCCAGGTGCCAAAGAGCGGCATGTTATTATGAATCAGGCGCTTGCTGAATTTGTGGCCGAAGCTGATAATTGCTTTCTCATCGACGTACGCGATTTTGTCCGGACGCCCGCTGATGTCACCAACAACCTGCGGCATTACCACCGGGCGCATTACCGCACGCTGGCACAGCGAGTAGCCGAGGCTATAAGCGCGTGGCACGGACGACAATTGCCGCGTTCTGCTTGGGCCGATTGGCGCGCTCAGCTTGCCAGTCGGGTACCGGGCAAGCTAAAAGGAGTGTGGGAAAAACTGCGGTAGCGTACCAACCGGCACGATCGTTTTACCGAACCAGTTTCGCGAGCCGGCCCGTCAGGGCTTTGCGGGAGTAGCGGGCGTGGTTGAGCGCAGGCAAGTCCAGGTTGGGGTTGACGAGCCACTGGGCTACGAGGGTTTCCAGATGGTCGAGCATGGCGTTGTAGGCATCGTAAGGAATGGCTCGCCCGGCGCCGCATTCTTCCAGTAAATTGTCTGCGTCGGACCCCACAGGGCCAATGCAGATAATGGGCTTATTAGCAGCCAGATACTCAAAGACTTTGCCCGGTAAGATGCCAAAATTGGGCACCACGTCCGGGATTGCCATCAGCAGCACGGAGGCGTGCAGCAAGTGCGTCACCGACTCGTGGTGAGGCACAAAGGCCAGCAGTTCTGTAATTCCTGACAGCCCGTTTTGCGCAATCTGCCGCCGCACCTCTTCCGATACTTTGCCCACAAAACGCAGCCGCAACGGCACATTGGGGTGGCGCCGGGCGCACTCGGCGCAGGCCGCCAGAAATAGCTCGATGTGGTAGGTTTCGGTGATGGTGCCCGTGTGCGTAATCAGCAGACAGTCAGTGGGTGGCGAAGAAGGAGCGTTAAAATCGCTTTCGTCGTAACCGTTGGGCAACACATGAAATTTCTTGGCCGACAGCTGAGGCGATTTGCCCAAAAAAAGCCGTTTGGTATCGGGGCTGGTAACCAGCACGGCATCAGCCTGTTCCAGTACTTGGCGTTCGTACCACGCATCAAGCCAACGAGCAGGTGGGGTGTGATTTAGCTCCTTGTAATAGTATATGTCCGTCCAAGGGTCGCGCAAGTCGGCCAGCCAACGCAAGCCGAATCGCTTCTTTAGCTCCAGCCCGATTAGTTGGGAAGAATGCGGTGGAGAACTGGTCAGCACCGCATCGAAATGCTCCCCGGCGGCAATTAAGTCGCTCACCGCTTGGAGTACATGCTTGTTCCAGCCGCGACGCGGATCGGGGATAAACACGTTGCCGCGCACAAACTTGAAAAAGCGTTGCTGCAAACTCGTTTTGCTCTCGTTGGCAAAGCCGCCGTACGGGATCTGCTGGCGGCCGGTTAGCTTCTTGTAACTCCCAAATGGCTCGGACGTATCGGTGCGAATGACGCGTACGCCCGCCGGAATTTCCGCCGCCAACGACTCATCGAGGACTGGGTAAGCACCTTTATTTGGGTCGACGGTAATAACCGTTGGCTCAATGCCGCAACTCGGTAAGTGCTTGACAAACTTGAGGCTACGCTGCACACCTGCGCCTCCGGAGGGCGGCCAGTAATACGTAATGACGAGGAGGCGGGCAGGGGCCAAGGACGGGGAATGGAACAAGGTGAAAGCACGAAGGTAAGAAGTCGTCGGCTTTCGAGGTTTTCTGGCTAATTTTGGGAGCAATTCTTCGCGGCTTCTCGTTTCAATTTGCGAAGCAGCGCTACAATGCGACAAGAGTTTGCGGCGTTTTTTGATTTGCCAACCGCATTATCCTTGCAAAAAACTTGTGCTGGCTTAATCTTCGTAATTTGAAGTAAATCAGCTTATTACAATACAACTACTCAGTACATCAACCGATGTTCGATAACTTAAGTACCAAACTCGATCGCGCCTTCAAGACCCTGAAAGGCCAAGGCAGCATTACCGAGATCAACGTTGCGGCGACCATCAAAGAAATTCGCCGGGCCCTTGTTGATGCCGACGTTAACTACAAGGTAGCCAAGGAAGTAACCGACAAGATCAAGGACGAGGCAATGGGGCGCGACGTGCTCACGGCCGTATCGCCGGGCCAACTCATGGTCAAGATCGTGTACGACGAGCTTACCTTGCTCATGGGCGGCGAGAAGCAGGATATTGTCATCAAAGGCGATCCGGCAGTTGTGCTGCTGAGCGGTTTGCAAGGCTCGGGCAAGACCACTTTTGCCGGCAAGCTCGCCAGCTTCATCAAAAAGCAGAACCGCACCGTGTTGCTGGTGGCCTGCGACGTGTACCGCCCCGCCGCTATCGACCAGCTGAAAGTGCTGGGCGAACAGATTGGCGTGGAGGTGTATTCGGAGCCGGAAAACAAGAATCCGGTCGAGATTTCGCGCAACGCCATCGACTACGCCAAGAAGAACAATAAGAAAGTAGTCATCATCGACACCGCCGGCCGCTTGGCTATCGACGAGCAAATGATGCGCGAAATCGAAGCGGTGAAGAAGGCTATCAACCCTTCGGAAACGCTGTTCGTAGTCGATTCGATGACGGGTCAGGACGCCGTAAATACGGCCAAGACCTTTAACGACCGCCTCAACTTCGACGGCGTAGTGCTCACCAAGCTCGACGGCGATTCGCGCGGTGGTGCGGCTCTTTCCATCCGCTCGGTAGTCGAGAAGCCCATCAAATTCATCTCGACAGGTGAAAAGATGGAGGCGCTGGACATGTTCTACCCCGACCGCATGGCCCAGCGCATTTTGGGCATGGGCGACGTAATTTCGCTGGTAGAACGCGCTCAGCAGCAGTTCGATGAAGACGAGGCCAAGCGCATCAACCAAAAGATTCGCAAGAACCAGTTCAACTTCGATGACTTCCTCTCCCAACTGGAGCAGATCAAGAAGATGGGCAACCTAAAGGACTTGGTCGGCATGATTCCGGGCATGAGCAAAGCCATTAAAGACGTCGATATCGACGACGATGCGTTTAAGCCCATTGAAGCCATCATCAAAAGCATGACCAAGCAGGAGCGTGCACAGCCTGAACTCCTGAACGGCTCGCGTCGGCGCCGCTTGGCCAAAGGCAGCGGCACGGATATTCAGCAGGTCAACAACCTAATGAAGCAGTTTGAGGACATGCGCAAAGTCATGCGCACCATGAACAAGATGAGCCAAACCAAAGGCGGCATGCAGCAAATGGCCAAAATGATGGGCATGCGAGGCAAGTAATTGATAATGAAATAGTTACAAAAAGAGGCCCGAACGCTAGCGTTCGGGCCTCTTTTTGTAACTGCCGCAATGGTTCTTTCGTCGTCCAGAGAGCAGCGCAGGATAACAGGTGCGTTTAGCCTTAATAATCGGTGCGGCTTTCGTGCTTTTCCCAGGCGCGGAACCCTTCGATCGCTTCGTCGCGGAGCAGCTGCTGCATCGGAATCTGACGATCGGAGAGGGGCTTTTCGATTTCGTCGTAAATAAATTGATCGTCGAACCCAATAGCCGCGGCATCCTGCTTGGTGTTGCCGTAGAACACCCGCCGCGGGCGCGCCCAGTAAATCGCGCCCAAGCACATGGGGCAGGGCTCGCAGCTCGTGTATAGGTCGCAGTTGTTGAGCTGAAAAGTGCCCAGGGCCGCGCACGCCTTCCGAATGGCATCTATTTCGGCGTGGCAAGTAGGGTCGTTGGTGCTGGTAACTTGGTTGAAGCCGCGGGCAATGACTTGGCCGTCGCGCACGACTACAGCCCCAAACGGGCCGCCAAAACCGGCTTGCATTTTTTCGATAGAAAGGCGAATGGCTTCGCGCATGAATTCGTCGCGGGGAGCTTCCATGAGTGGCGTAGTAAAGAACAGGAAATAAGCGCAAGGTACGACCCCGCCGCCCAGCAGGGAAGCGGCCGTAGCGTGCTAGACGATTGCAGCAGCGACATTCCTGATATGCGCCGTGCTGTCGGAGCGCTTGTGCATGAATGGTGTACAATAAAAAGGCCACCCAGTACTACTGGGTGGCCTTTCTGTAAGCGTAACGGAAACGTTAGTTGCGAACCAACGGCAGCGTCACGTTTGTGCCAGCTCCCTGGATGCGTACGATGTACGAGCCCATAGGCAACTGCTGAACAGAAAGCGGATGCGCCTGGGCACCTACTACGGTTTGCTTGCTTAGTACGCGACCCGTAAGGTCCAGAACCTGAACCTGATACGTGCCAGCGGCTAAACCCGTCAGATCAAGGGTAGCAGCGCCGTGGGCTGGGTTGGGATATAAGGCAACGGCGGTCAGTACCTGCTTGTCGAAGGTCACGAAGCGAACCGGGCTGAAGGCCGAAACGCCGTCGAAATCAACCTGCCGCAAGCGGTAATAGATGGGCTTGGCCGACCAACGAGCGGCGTTGGTATCGGTGTACCGATATTCCGTAGCGTGCGTGCTGTTGCCCTGGCCTTTTACCGAGCCGATCTTCTCGAAGGTCTTGCCATCGAGCGAGCGCTCAATTTCGAAACGATCGTTGTTACGCTCGGTGGCAGTAGACCAAGTCAGGAGAGCATCTAGGCGGATGGCCGTGGCCACAAACTGCTTCAACTCGACAGGCAGAGCCCGTACCACCGTTACGTCTTCGGAAGAGTTTGCGCTCGTCGTGCCGTCGTAGTTGGTGCCCGGTACCGTGCCGGTCGCGGCGTACGTGCCACCCGGAGTGATTACGGAACTGGTCGGAGTGCGAGTAGGGTCTGTGTACGCGATGGTAGTGCTAGCGTCGTAAGACGTGCCACTGGTAGCCGTATTCTTGATGGTAGCCCGGAACGAAATGCTCAGAGTAGAGCCACCCGGGATGGTGATATTCTTGAATACGGGCGAGATGCCAACGCTGGCGTCCACAGTATAATCCGTGCCGGCAGCCAGGGTCGTAGCATTGCCATTGGCGTCGGTCAGCTTCACAACGGGCGTGAACGTGTTGTCGAAGTTGAACAAATCGTCCAGGCGGGTCGTGGCAGTTACACCAGAAGCGACGCCACCCGTGTTGGAAACGCTCAGCACATAGGAAGCAGGGCTAACCGAGGTGCTTGTTTTGTTTACCTGCGGAGTTGAAGTAGCCAAGCTCGTCGTTAGCACCGGCATGCAGGAGCCGGCCCCGGCGATGGTAGCCGTAGAGCTAGGCGTTGCTGTGGTCAAAGAAGTGCCGGTAGCACCATTTGCTGCACCGTAAGTAGTAGTAGCTGCACTATTGCCAAGGCCGTTTCTGGTAGTGCCGGCATTACCAGCAGCAACTGTCGACGTAGCAACTGTACCATTGGTGTAGTATTTACCGCCGCCGCCGCCCCCCCCGGGGCCGTAGCCCGACCATACTCTGTTGGTGCCAGTTCTGCCGTTATCAGTGTAACCAGCGTTACCACCTGATCCACCATCGGCACTAATTGTTACGTTAGTCAAGCTTGCTGCCGAGCCATCGGGAAGTGAAGCCATGACAAGAACAGTACCGCCGGCGCCGCCGCCGCCAGCACCTTGCAGGTTGGTAGTTGCGTTAACTGTAGCACCGGCTGTAGGAGCGTTTGCACCGTCAGCTTGTACCGTCAGTGTTCCGGTGCCCGAAGCAACTATTTGTCCAGAGCGAAGGATGACGATGCCGCCGCCTACGCCACCGCTGCTTGCCGCAATTTGGGCAGTTGTACCAGCATCAATTGAGCCGGCACCGCCGCCGCCGCCCATAAACAGGCGTGAAGCGCTAGCATCTGCGGAGAGGCTACGTCCTCCTTGTGCCTGGATGCCGCTGCCGGCGTTACCAGTATTGTCGAAGCCGAAGCCGCCAACACCACCTGCTCCACCGTTTGTACCGCCGCCACCGCCGGCGTTGCCAGTATTAGTTGCTGTTAAGTCAGTGGCGCCGCCGCCGGCGTTGCCTGGTGCGCCCGCTGCGTGGCTGCCCACCGGGTAGCCGCTACCGGTTGTGGATACTGAAGTGCCGTCATAGAACTGTGTTGGCGTGCCTGCTGAGCCTTCGCCCTTCGAGCCGTTGCCAGCTGCAGAAAGGCTTACATAAGCCCCTGTCGTTGCCGTAAGGGCAGCGACACCGCCACCTCCACGGAAGCCTTTGGCTGTCATGGACAAAGATGCGCCCGTTGCATAGGTAGTTTTGCCAGCTACATCTACAGCCAGTACGCCGCCTGTAGTGCCGTTCCAGGCAGCGCCGGTAACAGTGCCAGAGAGCGTAAGAGACGAATATTGTGGAATGCGAATAACCTGAAAAGTACGTTGGCCCGCCGTACCAGTTGCCGCGGCCGTGGTATAGGCATTAGTCAACGTTTTGGCCAAGGTCAACAC
The DNA here is from genome assembly GCF_006337165.1 of Hymenobacter jejuensis. Classification (NCBI taxonomy): domain Bacteria; kingdom Pseudomonadati; phylum Bacteroidota; class Cytophagia; order Cytophagales; family Hymenobacteraceae; genus Hymenobacter; species Hymenobacter jejuensis. The sequence continues at coordinate 54,334 of NZ_CP040896.1, read as the reverse complement.
TTGGTTGCTACCTGCAGTTGCAACGCTCGTAACGATAGCGTATTCGTACTTACCAGCCGTGTAGTTGGTGTTGTTTGTAACGGTGCCGTAAGTAGTTGTGTTAGTAGTAGTTATATCAGCGCCTTGCATTTGCATTACCAGTACAAGGTCGCCTGCTGCAACAGCTGTAGAAGCCGTGCCTGTGCCGGTTCGGGCTGCACCAATGGTAACGGTGGAGGTACCATTAGCAACCGCTGTCGAAACGCCGGGATAGTACGTATTCGGAGAAGTGCCATTTAATGTACCTACGCCGTCTTTGCCGGGCGTAGCACAAGCGGTTGCAATGTTTGCTACACCCGAAATGGTAGTAGTAAGGTCGGCCGTGTTGTTGGCAGTATTTGGATCGAAGCTGGTGCCGGTGCTGGCAGCAGAGGCTATAAGCGTACCGCTGGCTGGCGCCTTCACCGTAACTACGTTAGTGACAGCTGCTGCGTTGGCCGCTAGGCTAGTGATGGTAGCAAACGTGACCTTGCCCGATGTTGGATCATAAGAGGCGCCGGTTGGCAGTATTACGTCCACTGCAGCTGGCTTGGTGCTGAGCGTAAGCGTAGGCACGATGCTCGTAGCCGTTTCAGTGCCTAGGTTCGTCGTGCTAACCGTGTAACTCACATTCGAGCTTGGGTTAGCCGTAGTTGGCCCGCTGATGCCGGTCACCACATCGGCGCCGATAATGTTAGTCGTAAGCGAGGCCGAGTTGTTGGCCGTGTTAGGGTCAAAGTCAGAGCCAGTACTAGTCGCTGTTCCCTTCAACGAAGCGCCGGTAGTTGGCACAGTCAGCGTAACCGAGTTGGTGACGGCGGCGGCGTTGGCCCCAAGGCTGGTAATCGTGGCAAACGTGATCTTGCCCGAAGCTGGGTCGTAAATAGCCCCGGTAGGCAAATTGGTTACGCTACCAGCTGGCAGGTTGGGTGCCAGTGTAAGGGTGGGCACGACATTGGTGGCCGCGAGCGTACCTGCATTGGTCGTGCTCATCGTATACACTACTTTCGAGCCAGGGGTGGCTGTCGTCGGTCCGCTGAGAGTTGTAGCAACGTCAGCTCCTGAAACCGTGGTGGTTATAGAAACCGTGTTATTGTCCGTATTGGGGTCGAAGCCATCACCCGTGCTGGTAGCTGTTCCCGCGATGGCCGCAGTGGCCGGCACGGTGAAAGTTACTGTGTTAGTCTTGGCTGGACCATTAGCAGCCATGTTGGTAATCGTAGTGAACGTGACAATACCGGAAGGCTGATCGTATGTGCCGCCAGTAACCGTTACGCTACCAGCCGGTAGGTTAGGCGCCAACGTGAGCGTGGGCACAACATTGGTGGCCGCTTGCGTACCCGTATTTGTGGTAGTCATCGTGTAAGTGATCCGAGTGCCAACTGTGGTTGTGGCTGGACCGCTGACGGTCGTAACGATGTCGGCCCCAGTGATAGACGTGGTAGCGGAAACCGTATTATTAGCTGGAGTTATATCAGCCTCAGTGCCAGTGCCAGTGGCCGTAGCCACAAGCGTAGGGCTGGCAGGCGCCTTCACCGTAACCGTATAACTTCTGGGGGTGGCAGTCGTTATGCTGTTAGAGGCAAAAGTGACGACACCCGTAGTGGCGTTATAGCTGGCCCCGGCGGGTAAGTTAGTTACATCCGCTGCTGCTGGCTTCGTGCTGAGCGTGAGCGTGGGCGCCACGTTGGTAGCCGTCACTGAGCCCGTATTCCGGATTGTGAATGCGTAGTTGATGAGAGTACCTACCGCAACTGAAGTCGGCGGCACCGGATTAAAGGTAACAACCAAGTCAGGACCGGTAACAACGGTTGTAACAGAAGCAGTGTTATTAGTTGCGTCAGGGTCCGGTATAGAATTGGTAGTGGCGGCCGTGCCTACGATTGCACCGCTAGTAGGTGCCTTTACAGTAACCGTGTTAGTGACGGTTCCGTCGGGCGCCAGAGAGCCTGTGGTGGCGAAGGTGACCTTGCCCGATGTCGCATCGTAAGCGGCGCCGGTTGGCAATATCACATTGGCTGCAATAGGCTTGGTGCTGAGCGTGAGCGTGGGCACCACGTTAGTAGCCGTCTCGGGTCCTGAGTTTTTGGTGGTAACGGTATAAACAAAGTTGGCGCCACTAGCAGCCGTGGCCGGAGCGCTCACAGTAGTAAGCAGGTCGGCACCGGTTACCGTCACTGAAATGTTGCCGGGGTTGGAATATACCTGCGGGTTAGGAGAAACGGGGTTGGCACCAGCCACGTCCTGCATTATGTAGGGGATGGTCACAACGCCCGCATAAGTACCTGATGGAGTGAAAGTTACCAATCCTTGGGCGTCAACGCTAAAAGTGCCTTGGTTCGCTACAGCAAAGGTAGATTGGATGCCCGCCGTGAATGGATCAAGGTCAACGGAGCCGGTTTGGTAGTTGCTGCCGGAGAAGATGTCGTTGTTGATGACGTCAATCGTGGTGGCGGCGTTGTAGCGCGTAGTGGCTACGTCGTCGTTCGCAATAGGGGCTTTTACAATAGCCAGATTGCGGATTTCGTGGTAATTGGTAGATCCCCCCGTAGAACCCGCAAAGCCAATTCGCAGGTTATTCGGTGGGGTTGGTACCGTAACGCCGTTGATAGCGGTGGTCACCACAGATCCGTGCTGAATCCGCACCCGAATGCTGTAGGTCGTCACGCCGCCGCTGATTTGCGGTACTACGTCGATGTAGGCCCGGCGATAATCAGCGTTAGTCGGAACGTTAGCTCGCGTAGTTGCCACGTCAACGCTGAAAGGCAAGGTGCCGCTTCCCGCGATGTAAGGATAGTCTGTAGCACTGCGTCCATTGCCTGCACCCCGAATGGCTACGGCGTCGGCCACTGGCCCCGGGCCGCCAACACGTCCTTCTGTGGGGTTGGTGTAGTTGCCGTACTCGTCGATGCCGATGCCAATGTAGCCATTAGGCACCCCGTTGCTAACCGGATCAGCGGTTTTCTGCGCGTAGCCGAGTGAGCCACCGGAGGCTCCGCTCGTGAAAGCAGCAGCAGATGTTTTATCAGCGTCTATGAAGAACACTGAGAATCCATCGGCTCCGGTGCCACCGTAGGAGAAGAACTCAAAAGAAATACTAAAGCCTGATGGCGCCGGGAAACTGGCATTGTCAATGGCATAGCCGGCTTGGTTGCCCGTGTTGTTGGTTAGGCGCAGGTAACCTGCCCCGTCTGCGTCAACGCCACTAGCTGCGGTAAGGGTTGCTTTGTTGGTAGTTGTTGGCCCGCCTAGGATAAAGCCAGAGCCCGTGGTTGTGGTATTCTTAAATGACTCGTACCGAGGAAACTGCGCCAGCGCTGTGCCGGTCGTAGCAAGAAAAGTTACCGCCGGAAGCAATACTTTCGCCAAGCGACTGCCCCAAGGGATGCACCGACTTTTTGAGGGAAGAAGTGTTCTCATAGAAAATAGTTGGGATGAATTATTTAAAGCCTGACCACTGCCCACTCTGAATAATCTTATTTATAGTCAACAAATAAGATTGAATTGCACAGAGTAAACAATTGCTTCTAATTGATTAAAAGCAATTTGACAAATATATTTAATGACTTAAATAAAGAAGCATAAATGACATTAATAAAATATATATTGGAATATTCATAAAAAATAACCTTGGGTAAAGAACATGCTTTAATCTTTTGGCCCAATAGTTGTTAGAGACAGAAATGAAAGAATAGTTTTTTAGGTGTTTTGGTTGTGGAAAAGGGGGCGGCTGGTGGTCGCCCTTTTTTTTATGCCCAAACTGTTGGCATCTCTTCAACCGAATTGCTTTCATAAGCCTTGCCCAAGTTGACGTTTCAGTAGGTGTATAAACGCAAAAAAGCCCTGCCGATGAGGCAGGGCTTTTTGCTTATGGTAAAGCGATAATCTAGTGCGTGATCGTCAGTCGCTGCGAGCTTACTTGCTTGCCGCTCTGAACTTGCAGAACATATACGCCTGCGCTCAGCGATTGGGTCGGAACGGAAAACTGGTTTGTACCAGCCTGTACGCTCTGGCTGAACTGCGCCACTTGCTTGCCCTGCGTGTTTGAGATCGTTACAGTAGCTTGGCCCGCTTGGGCGAAAGAACTGCTGATGTTAACATGATCCTGCGCTGGGTTCGGATAAAGCTGGACGCCGGTAGGAGTAGCGGTGCTAGCCTTAGCATCAGCGAGTGTAGAGAAGGCAGCGCTGGCAGAAGCTGAAACAAGCGAAGAGCCTTGGCTAACAAATTCTACATCGTCGAAGAAGAACCACTGGCCGGCATTGGCATAAGAGTAGAAACCAATTTCGCACCTGCCGTTGGTAACCTGGATGTCTCTGATCTCGATCTGGGACCAAGAACCGTTGATGCCGTTTGCGGTGGTTACCGGAGGCGTAGCCTGCAGCTCATTGCCACCGTAGTTTTTCGCTAGCATCCGAGCAAACTGTCCGCCGCTGCTTTTGGTCCAGGCACGCAAGGTGTAGGTGCCATTAGGCAAGTTGCTGATAGTCTGATAGGTGTACACCTCGTAGGCGCTGGTCTTGTACTGCGACCCATGATACGTACCCGAATGTGTGCCGCCTACCGTTTCCGTGTAATCGGCATCGGAGTTGGTGCCTGTACGGCCACCCCAGGTTTGCCAGTTGTTGGGGCTTTGCACGGCAGCGTTGTTGGACTCGAAGCCAGGGTTTACCACGAGGTTCGTGGAAGACGACGGCGTAGAAATCGTGTTAGGAGTCTGAGTTGCCGTTGCGCTGCGGAACAATGCCGAAGCAGGCACCACTTGCTTGTCAACACCCGGCCCTTGGTATTTCACAACCAGGGTTTCGCCGCCGTCGCGTTCGAAGTAAGTCACGGTCAGGGCGTGCTTGCCGGCTTTCAGGCCGATAGCACCGCCGCGCTCCTGGTTGGCGTGCACGCCGTTGTTGTCGACTACAAGTTGGTTACCGATGAAGAGCTGGCTGCCGTCGTCGGAGGAGGTGTAGAAGGTGTACTCGCCGTCGGTGGGTACTTCGATATAGCCCGTGTAACGGAAGCCGAAGTTGTCGTTGCGGTTGCGCGGGCTCAGATCGAACGTTGACACGGTGCCTTGCTTCACGATGGCTTGACCGTTGAAGTCGGGCAGGCCGCTCCAAGTGCCTTCGTGGTAGCTGTAGGCCAACCCGTTGACTACGTTACTCGGGTTGTCAGCCGGGCGCAGGTTAGCCAACGTTGGAGCTGGAGCCGAAGTTTGAGTACCCGTTCCGTTGGTCGGACCAACCGCTATGTTGTTGTCCTTCAGCTTCTTCTGCCACAACGCAAATTCGTTGGCTTCGGTGTCCCGGGTAATGGGATTTGGCAGTTCTGTGTTCAGATCGTACCGGCTGGGCTCTGCCGCATCAGGCAGGTACTGATCGTTGCGCATTTTGGCACCGTTGGTTCTTCTGTTTACATAGCCAATGATGTTGTCATGGGCCCGGTTGTTGAAGAAGGTGCTCATTCTCGAGCCGTTCAGAATGTAGATACCAACACCTTGTGCAGCAACGTATTCGCCATTCGGCATGTAACCCGATGCAATGATGCGGTTGTTGAAGATCTCCATGTCGTGACCGGCGGCCACGCAAATGCCTTGGTTAGCCGTGCTGAGAATCTGGTTGTTGAATGCTTTGATGAATCCGGAAGACTCGCCAAGGTCGGGGGTAGCGCCGTCACCCATCATGATACCGCCCCCACCATAGTCGGTGTTAGAAGCAGGATTGCTGGGATAAGCACCCTGAATGAAGTTGTTGTGGAATTGCATCGGGCTATCCGACGTACCGCTGGAGTGGTACATGTTGATATTTTCCTCGACGCGGCTGTTAAAAGGATCGTTGATTACCTGGTTCCAACCAATCTCAACACCGCGAATACCTTTTACGCTCACAAATTGAGTGAACTGGACGCGTTCCTGGCCACCGTTACGGTAGCTGCCGTCGATGTTTTTGGCTTGGTTGTAGAGAATCTTAACCGTCTGATTAGGCGAGTGATCGCCCTGGTAATCGGCCAGGTAGATGCCGGAAGTCTGCTCCATGTAGCAGTGCTCTACCCGAATGTTTTTGAAGTTACCGGCGTCCAAGAAGCGGCCTTGACGAATGTTGTCGCCGTTGGGCGTGAGAGCGTAGCCGCTGGTGTTGCGTACGGTTACGTCGTTGCCGAACTGGTGGGCCCGGATTAGGATGGTACGGCTGCGGATAATCGAATTCTCGATAATTACCGGTTCAGACGTATTAATGCTTACTGCAGGTGTGTTTGAATCTTGGCTTTCCCAGTTACCACTGTAAGTACCACCTTTGGTGATAACGAGCGGTCCGCTGAACGAGGTGCCACTGGGCTGGGCGAATGAGGAGGGGGTTACGCCGGCAACGAGCAATACCCACAAAAGGACCGCCATATACGGCGCTGTCCGACGATTGGTTGAGTTAGTAAGTTGCTTTCTGAACATACGCAAAAGGTGAAGTGAGAAAGAATTTAAGGTGAAGCGGTAGTGAAAGAATTAGAGCAGTTTCTGATACAAAATTAGATGTAACCTTTTGTAGTCATGCACGTTGCACCAAAATTTACACATTGTCGAGCTATATAGACACCTAGAAATTGTTCATTTTATTCAATTTTTTGTCGCACCATTTTAAGTGCTGTTTTATAAGGTATATCGCCTCCTGTGGAACCTCGACAGTCATTTGACCAACCGAAGTTTTGCCTAAATTTTGTCTATCGCGCCCCAGCGAAGTGCTATTATAAAATAGTTGTGTGTAGCTACAGTAGTGTTTCTATGTAACTACATATAAACAAGGAAAAATTGCCTTTTTTACTGAGGCGGTCAGCCGGACTTATTTTTACTGTCGAGCTAAGGGCCTCCAAAAGAGGCCGCTATTTTTATTTCCGTCCTGAACCGAAAATTTTCGTAGAATCCGATCAATCACTGATCCGTTTCCTATGCAAACCACCCGGTTAGAACACGACTTTTTGGGCGAACGCGCGCTTCCAGCCCAGGCTTATTATGGCATCCAGACCCTGCGGGCTCTCGAAAACTTCATGATCACGGGCATTCCGTTGCATGCCGAGCCGCTGTTTGTGCAGGCGCTGGCGTATGTGAAGAAAGCCGCGGCGTTGGCCAACCGCGACCTGGGCGTGCTCGATGCTTCCATTGCCGAGGCCATCACGCGAGCGTGTGACCGGGTGCTGACAGGGGAGCTGAACACTCAGTTCCTAACCGATATGATTCAGGGTGGGGCAGGTACGTCGGTGAATATGAATGCCAACGAGGTAATCGCCAACGTAGCCCTGGAACTCATGGGCAAGCAAAAAGGCGAATACGAATTCTGCCACCCCAACAACCACGTCAACTGCTCGCAATCGACCAACGATGCCTATCCGACGGCTTTTCGTATCGCTTTGAATAACAAGCTGGTAGGGTATCGGCAAGCCCTGGAGCAGTTGGCGGATGCTTTTGCTCAGAAAGGGGAGGAGTTTCAGAATGTGCTGAAAATGGGCCGCACACAGCTCCAGGACGCGGTGCCCATGAGCATGGGCGACGAGTTCAAAGCCTTTGCAACTAACCTGCGCGAAGAACTGCTGCGTATTCAGGATAGTCGCCAGTTAATCAGTGAGATAAATATGGGGGCTACCGCCATCGGGACGCGCGTAAACGCTCCGGCAGGCTACGCCGAGCTAGTAACCCAGCACCTGCGCGAGCTGACCGGCCTGGATCTGGTGCTGGCCGGCGACCTGATTGAGGCGACCTACGACACGGGGGCGTATGTGCAACTGTCGGGGGTGCTGAAGCGCACGGCAGTGAAGCTATCCAAAATCTGCAACGACCTACGGCTGCTTTCCTCGGGTCCGCGCTGCGGGCTGGCCGAAATCAATTTGCCGCCGCTGCAACCTGGTTCCAGCATTATGCCGGGCAAAGTCAATCCGGTAGTGCCCGAAGTCGTCAACCAGACGGCCTTTTACGTGATCGGCGCCGACCTTACCGTAACGATGGCCGCCGAAGCCGGTCAGTTGCAACTCAACGTCATGGAGCCGGTGATCTCCTTTGCTCTGTTTACTGCCATTTCTTATATGACCAATGCCTGCCACACGCTGCGCGAAAAATGCGTCATCGGCATTACGGCCAACGCCCAACACACCGAGCAGTTGGTGCGCAACAGCATCGGCATCGTGACGCAGCTCAACCCGGTGCTGGGCTACGAGACCACGGCCGACATCGCCAAGGAAGCGCTGCGCACCGGCAAATCGGTGTACGACATCACAGTAATCGAGCGCCGCTTGCTTACGCAGGCCAAATGGGACGAGATTTTTACTTTCGAAAACCTGATTCGCCCGCACTTTATTCAATAGCGACCGCTACAACCCATCCTCATGCAAGACTTGGAGTATATCTATCTTGCAGGAGGACAAATAGTTGCAAAGAAGGCTGGCTATTCCGCGGCATGGAAAGTTGATGGCGGGTGTCAGAGGAAAGGCATTTTGCCCATCTTTATGGCGCTATTATCCCATCTATGGCCCCTGTTAGGTTACTTATAGTGCTTATTGTGTTGTTAGCAGCTGCAAGAAGCGGCCGGGCGCAGGGCCGTTCTCCGGCCGCAGCGCCGACCTCGTCCGACGCACAGTATAAACTGCAGGTGAGCCTGACTTTGCCCTCGGCAGTTGGCGTCATTGGCGATTATGCCGGCCTGTTGTTTTCGAAGAAAAAGGAAAAGCAAAAAAACGCCGAGCACCTACCGCGGACGGGCAACCCCGTGGTGGTTTTTACGGTGCCCGTTCCCAAAAGCTGGGCCAACGCGGCTAAAAAAGTCGCCCGTGATAATCCGTAAGGGCAACTGGTGTAATTCTGCTTTAAACTGTAATTTTCAGAATGAAGCACTGCGGCTGCACCGATCCCGCGAAGCGGCCCCGATTCCTTATATAGCTTCCGATAAGAATAATTCGACAGTCAAATTGAAATAGTCGCGGCGCTCCCGCTAGCTTTGAGCAAAGCGGCTGTTTGCCAGCGTGCAACTCGAAAGCTGTATTTTGTAAATATTTGATTATCAATTGATTGTAAACTAGTACACGGCTCTCGACTTGACTTCGATTATGAGTGTAAACGGCGCGATATTGTTTGCGATCCCCATTGCCTTGCTGATTGTGAGGTCGTTGCGCCGCTTTCTGGATCTGCCAAAGCGCTTACCCGGCTGGGACAAATTTCTCAACAGCATCTGGATTCCGGCCATTGTTCTGTTTCTGATTGCGTGGGCTTTTAAGCTGAAGACCAGTCAGTTAGACGAAACCTATTTTCTCTTTGTATTTGGGGTGGTCGTAGCGGTGCTGGTGCAGGTGCGCGACTATCGGCCCGCCCGCACGCTGTTGCTGGCCATTGCGCCATACGTACTGTACTCGGCCATCGAGCTGCTGCTGGCCGTAACGGACTGGGACCTGCTGAAGCGCTACGACGGCTTTTTCGATAATTCGCGCGGGTTTGCCGTCATCTGGCTCATCACGTTCATCCTGATCGCGCGAAACCAGAAGAAACACCTCGAAAAAGAGCGTTTGCAGCGCGAAGAAGAAGAAAAAGCCAAGCAGCTCATCGAAGCCCAGAATGCCGAGCTCGAGCGCCTCGTGGCCGAACGAACCGCTACGCTCACCCAGCAAGCCGAAGAATTGCGCGATGCCCTGACCGAACTCCGCGCGATGCAGGCCCAGCTGGTACAAGCCGAGAAAATGGCCTCATTAGGCGAGCTGACGGCTGGCATTGCGCACGAAATCCAGAATCCGCTCAACTTCGTCACCAACTTTTCCGACGTATCGGCGGAACTGGTCAGTGAGCTGGAGGAGGAGCAGCAACGGCCGGAACGCGACCCCGGCTTAGAGGCTGAGTTGCTGGACGACCTGAAGCAGAACCTCCAGAAAATCACGCACCACGGCCAGCGGGCGGCCAGCATTGTACGGGGCATGCTCGAACACAGCCGCGCCAGCACCGGTGAGCGCCAGCCCACGGAAATAAACAACCTCGCCGACGAATACCTGCGGCTGGCTTACCACGGCCTGCGCGCCAAGGACAAGACCTTCAACGCCACGCTCGCCACCGATTTCGACCCTGCCGTCGGGCCGATCGAGGTGGTTTCGCAGGACCTTGGGCGCGTGTTACTGAACCTGTTTACCAACGCTTTTTACGCCGTGCAAAAACGCAAAGAGGCGTGCCCCGACGCCGGCTACACCCCGACGGTTACGGTCAGTACGCATCGCAACACGGCGACGGAAGTAGAGATTCGGGTCTGCGACAACGGGCTGGGCATTCCGGAAGCGGTGCGGGCCAAGATCTTTCAGCCCTTCTTCACGACCAAACCCACGGGTGAAGGCACGGGCCTGGGCCTCTCGCTCAGCTACGACATCATCACCAAAGGCCACGGCGGCACCCTTACGGTCAAAACCCAAGAAGGCGAGGGTACCGAGTTTATTATCACGCTGCCTGCCTAAAACACAACTTAACCTTCTGATTATACTAGCTAGCTTTGTAATCGATGAAAATACTGGTAGTAGACGATGAAAAGGACGTGCGCGTCCTGTTTGAGCAGCGTTTCCGGCGGGAAATTCGTTACGGTCTGTTTTCCTTCTCCTTTGCATACTCCGGCGAGGAGGCGCTCTCGTACCTGCACGAACACGCTTCGGAAGTCGTCCTGATCTTATCCGATATCAACATGCCCGGCATGAGCGGCCTAGAATTGCTCAAGCAGATCAAGAAAGAATACCCACCCGTTCCGCCGCCGCAAGCGCCTTTGGTAATGATGATCACGGCTTACGGCGACAACGAAAGCTACGAACAAGCCATGCAGCTGGGAGCCAACGACTTCCTGACCAAGCCCGTGGACTTCGGGGCGCTAAAAGAAAAACTCATCCTGATAGCGAACCATGAAAACTAAAATCCTGGTAGTCGATGATGAGGCAGATTTAGAGCTGCTCATTAAGCAGAAGTTTCGGCGCAAAATTCGGGAGAATATATACGAGTTCGTGTTTGCCAGCAACGGCCAAGAAGCCCTGGACTGCCTGCGCGATCATCCCGATATGGACATCGTCCTGAGCGACATCAACATGCCTGTGATGGATGGCCTGACGCTGCTCAGCAAGCTGCCCGAAATCAATCCGATTATCAAAACCGTGATGGTATCGGCGTACGGCGACATGGAAAATATCCGCACGGCCATGAACCGGGGTGCTTTCGACTTCATTTGCAAGCCCGTGGATTTCAACGACTTGGAACTGACCATGGAAAAAACCGTGCAGCAGGTCAGGCAGCTCCGCGAGACGTTGCGCGCCATTCAGGAAAACAACATCCTGAAGATGTATGTGGACGAAACGGTGCTCAACTTTATGGGGCGCCCCGATTTTGAGAAGACGCTCATGGCCAGCGAAACGGTGCAGGCCACCGTCGTTTTTATCGACATCTGCGGCTTCACGTCGCTCTCGGAAACCCTGTCGCCGACCGAGGTAGTACAGATGCTCAATACCTATTTCGATCAGATGGTAACGGAGGTCATGGCGCAGGGCGGCCGCATTGATAAGTTTATGGGCGACGCCGTGATGGCCGTATTTCGCGAAGAGTTTCACCTCGACCGTGCCATCGACGCGGCTTTGGCTGTGCGTAACGTGCTGCAGGCCAACCACAACATACTGCCCGACGGCTCGACGTACCAGCCGCAGGTATCCATCGGCATCAACACCGGCGAAATGGTGTCCGGCAACATTGGTTCGGCCTCAATCAAGCGCCTCGACTACACCGTCATCGGCGATACCGTCAACGTGAGCCAGCGGCTGCAATCGGTAGCCCAGCCCGGCCAGATCATCATCACCGAAGCCACCTATAAGAAGGTCAAAGAAGCGTTTCAGTGTGTGCCCCTCAGGGAAGTAGTTCTGAAAAACAAGGTGAATCCTGTGATGATCTACGAGGTATTGGCCTGATAATGAAGTAGATAAGAAATTACTTAATTTACGGGCAGCGGTGATGAAGCGATCCAGCGCCTTTACTACCGCTGTCCGTTTTGTTTACTGTGGGAGCTGCATTTTGTCGTTTTGCCGGCGCAGGCGCTGGCAGAGCACCCGCAGGATGTTGCGCAGTACTTCGCCGCGCTCTTCCATCACGTCGTAAAAATCTTCCTGATCGAGGCGAAAAGCCATGACATTGCTCTTGGCCACGGCCGACGCGGAGCGAGGCTCGGCGTCGAGCAGGGCCAACTCCCCAAAGAAGTCGCCTTTGTGGAACGTCGCTAGCTGTTGAGTGCCCGTAAAGATGTCGACTTGGCCGTCGTGCAGAATGAAAAGGGAGGTACCCAAATCGCCCTTCGCAAAAATCTGCTGCCCCGCTTGGAAAGTTACTTCCTTCATGATCGGGACAATACTGCTCAGCACGTTTTCGGGTGTTTCGGCAAACAACGCTGTGCTTTTCAGAACGGCCACGCGTTCGGCTGCCGAAATACGGGAAGTAGTTGCTGCATGGTTCATAACCTGTTCTTGAGTAATTAATTGATTATCAAATAGCTGTTGATAGGCGCTGGGTTGTGTTCCGGATAACTCCTGCAGGGCCTTGAAAGCACTTTCCCGAACAACCGGGCTTGTGCTGTGCAGGTGCGGAACCAACGCAAGTGCGCAAGCCGCCGACGGGTGCCACCGGCTCAACGCGACACTGACGGTCCAGTCGGAAAAGGCCGTTTCGCCCCGCTTTACAATGCTTTCCAGAATCGGAACCGGCGGGCTGGATCGGTCGCTGAGCAAACGCTCGAACAGCCGAACTTTGTGCGCCGGCGTGTCGGGGTCGAGCAATGCCTGCAAGCCCTGGTAGACGTGCCGGGGGATCAGATTGTCCAGAATTTCCAGCGCATTGGCTTGCCGTTCGCGGGCCGCGTGCGCCACGCCGCGTTGGGCATCGGAGATGATCTGGGGCGGATACAACTGAAGCAACACCGCAAAAAGGCGCTGCTGAACTTTCGTAAGCTCGTAGTCGAGGCTGTGAGACAGAGTTGCATCAGAGGTGCTTGCTTGGCCGCGCAACAGATGATGAGCCAAGCGTAGCTCCTCCTGAATAAGTGCCTGATAGACAGTCGAATCGGCGAGGTTGGGTGCAAAATTGCGCAAAGCCCGCAGAGCTACTTCCCGCCGCAGCAAATTGGGCTGTTGCGCCAGTTGCAGTAGCGCTACTCGGCTGGCTTCCAGGCGAATGCGCCCGCATATCTGCGCTGCCCGACGCACCAGTGCCTCGTCGGTACCGGTGGCAAGCACGGCCGTAAGCTGCGGCAGGGCGGCGGCACCCAGCTCGACGAGCCTTTCCGTAGCGGCTTGGCGCTGGGCCTTGTCACTTAGGGAGTTGAGAAGCTGACTGATCTCTTCAGTATTCGACGAAACACCGGCTGTGTGCTGGGCTGAGCCATTAACCGCACGAGTTACCGGCCCGGTCCAGCTTTGCACCGTGGCTGTTTCTGTAGCGTCGGCAAAGCGCCGGCTGAGTGCGTGCTGAAGCTCATCGAGGTAATGGCCGTAGGAGCGGTGCAAAAAGTACAGCGCGCCGATCATAAACAAGCTCATCCAGGCGAAGGGAGCCCATTCGTTGAGCACAGGTACTTGGTGTAGCGCAAAGAGCAGCACACCGGCCAAGCCCATGCCCAGCGGTTCGTATAGGCCCTTGGCCAGCGTGTGGGCCTGCAAGCGCTCGGGAGGCGACAGAGGCTGAAAGAGAACCAGAAAAACCGGGTCGAAGATGGCGCGCCGCAATACTTCCATCATCAGGTAAAGGCCGCAGAAATACAGCAATAACATGCCTTCGCCCGCATTGCCAACCCGCAAGCCCCCAAACAGCAGCAAACCCGCCAATACCGTAGCCGGGAGCGCAATCAGCATCCAACGCACCCCCACTTGGTCGAGGGCCACGCGGGAAACCAGAAGTTTAAACAACGTGGCTGACAAATATGTGATAACCAGTACGTTGCCTACGTATTTCATCACGGCCGTCTGGTCGTGGAATTTATGCTTGACGTTGACGAAAAAGGAATACTCGACGCCCGTCGTGACGGCTGCAATGGCCAGCATGCTCAGACTGATGGAGAGCACCAGGCGGCTGTCGCCAAACCAGCGCTGCAACATCGGCGCCACCGACTGCTGGCGGGCGGCCCGCGCGGTCGGGCGGGCTTCCACGAGGTGGGAGCGACGTGTTATCTGCAACGTGAACAGCGCGGCCAGGTACGCTCCGAAAGCCGTGAGCAGCAGCCACAACAAGTCGGTGTGGTGATGAATCAGGATGGCTAGCACGGCGCCCAGCGCTTTGGCGGGCATATCGCCGGAACTGATGACACTGAACAGGCGCTTGCCCTGTCGCACGTCGAAGACCATCGCCGAAACGCCCCAAAACTCCAGGTTGGTAAGCAGGTAGATAACGCGGTAGCCCGCCATAATCGCTACCGCGGCCGCCACCGAGTGCCCCATCACAATCAGGACGCCCAGCACGCCGGTAAGGGCTACTACTGCCAAGAGTACCCGCACGGCAAGGTGCTGGAGCGGAAGATGGTGTTCGTAGTGCGCGTAAATTTTGCCGGCCGCAATCATCGCCAGGGAGGCCACACCGTAGGCCAGGGGCAGATTGCGCTCCGGCTGATTTTCAAGCAAAATCACGTTGGCCGCCACATAGACCAACACAGTGCCGATGCCCAGCAGGAAGTTGTGCAGAAAAAACAGCCCAACCGTGCGCCCTTCGCCGGGGCGAATGCCGAGCAGTTGGTGCCAACGTTCGAGTAGTATCATGCCAGAAGGAAAGGTGATGCCTCGCAGCCTCAAGTATAACCGCAAGATAGTGCCCTGATGTGCACAGTTTCGGATTTTTCCTGTTATTACGGCATTGATACTTCCTGCTGCCTACCATCATGGACTGCCGACGCGCCGAAACGTATGTGCTCAATGAGTTGCGCCAGCATCTCTCGCCTACGCTCTACTACCACGGTCTGCATCATACCCTCGATGTCCTTGCGCAGGCCCAGTCGTTGGCCGAGGCCGAGGGCGTTACCGACGCCGAGGCGCTGATGTTGCTGCGCACCGCGGCCCTTTATCACGACAGCGGTTTTATGACTACCTACATCGGGCACGAAGAAGCCGGTTGTGAGCTGGTGAAGCGCACCTTGCCGGACATGGGGTATTCGGCGGATCAAATCGAGTTGATTTGTCGCTTGATCATGGCCACGAAAATGCCGCAGAACCCCGGCGACCTCCACCTGGCCCAAATCCTCTGCGATGCCGACCTCGATTACTTGGGTCGTCCCGATTTCTGGCCCATCAGCCAGACGCTGTACGTGGAGCTGCAAGCCCGCGGGATGGCTCCGGATGAGCAAAAATGGAACGAAGGCCAGGTCGATTTTCTGCAAGGGCACCAATACTGGACGGCTTCGGCAACGGCTCGCCGCGAGGCTTCCAAACAGGCCCGCCTCGCCGAAGCGCAAGCCCGTCTGAAATAACAGTCAATTGCCTTGCGAACTGTGAGGATCAGCTGATTATAAAACAAAAAAAGCAACTATCTGATAATCAGATAGTTGCTTTTTTTGGGTGGTAACCTAAGAATAGGTTGCCTGCTGGTCAGAAGGGGCTTACTTAACCAGAACCAAGCGCTTGGTTTCCACTTTGCCGTTGGTGGTCAGGCGGCAGGTGTATATCCCCTCGGCCAGCGTGGCGCCATCCACGGTGAACTCGTAGTCGTGACCGCTTTCGGCTACGCCGTTGTAGAGCGTCGCTACCAGCTTGCCTACTGCGTTGTAGATCAGCAATTGCGCCTTGCCGGTTTCTGCCGAGCGGAAGTGCAGCACGGCCCGGTCGGTGAAGGGGTTGGGATACGCCTCGAACACGTTGGCGGTAGCTTCAGTGGTCACGACGCTGGCGGCCGCTGTGGCAGTCAGTTTAGCAGCCGAGCAGTCGCCGAGCTGGTCGCCGTGGTTGAGGTGATCAGCAATGTCTCCGGAGGAGATGCAGGATGGGTTTCCCTTGTGGCAGATGGTAACCTTATCGTTCTTGTTGCCGCAGCGTACGTCGACTACTTTCAGCGTCACCTGCTTGGTGGCGGTGCAGCCCGTCTCGCTGGTAACCGTGACGGTATAGAGGAAAGTGCCGGGCTTCGTAGCCGTGAAGATCGGGTTGGCAATGTCGGTTTTGCTGAGTCCAGCCGGACCGCTCCAGCTGTAGCTTACGCCGCCGGAGGCCGTCAGCGTTACGCTCTGCGGACCGTAGCCAATGTAAAGATTGGTCGCAACGCCGCCGGTGTACACGTCAGAAGAAGGCTTTGGCGTGATGACGGGCGTCGGGATTATGCCTTTTACAGTGACATCCGCCGTCTGGCTGGCCACGTTACCGTGAATGTCGGTGACGGTCAGGGTTACTTTGTTGAGGCCGATATTATCGCAGGTAAAGGTGCTCTTGCTCAGCGTGATCGACGCGATTCCGCAAGCATCGGAGCTGCCCTTGTTGACATCAGCCGCCGTGATTGAGAAGTTGCCTTTGCTCAGGGTCACGGTCAGGTTCTGAGTCAGGACCGTAGGAGCCTCCTTGTCCTGTACCGTCACAGTGAAAGTTTTCGAGTCGGTGCCGCAGCTGTTGGTAGCTGTAGCCGTGACCGTGGTAACGCCTACCGGGAAGAAGTACGGAGAGGTGATGGCCGTGGTCACGCCATCCTTCACAATGCTGTATACGAATTTGGGAGCAGGAGACCCCGTAGCAGTAGCAGCGAAAGCAACTGAAGCGCCGCACTTGCCCATTTCGGTGTTGGCCGTCGGGATGTTTAGTGCGGTTACAGAAGGAGGGGTGGTAACGGTTACCGTGGCAGAGCCCGTTAGGGCAGCGCCAGTGCAGTTGCCATCCGTTAAGGAGGTCAATGCATAAGTGGTTGTCTCTTTGGGAGTTACGGTTAGGGAGTAATTTCCTTCAGCATCAACTTCAGCAGCCGTTACGGTTAGGACCGCCGGGGCAGCCGCGCCGTTAATCGAATAGCCAACCGTCCAGGGAGCAACACCGGTCAGGTGGACCGTCAGCTTGGTAGACGTGCCCACACATACCGTAGCGTCGCCGGTCAACGTAGCCGTTGGCAAGGCCCGCACAGTTACTTGTTGGGTGTAGGTATCGGAGCAAGCGCCCTGGGTGATGGTCAGGGTAGCAGTATAAGTGCCCGCCGCGTAGGTGTGGCTGATGTTGCCTTTAGTGGTGTAATCTACTTTGCCATCGTTGTCGACATCCCAAGCATAGGTAGCATTCGACTCAACAGTTGTCGAGGCATCCTTGAAGGCCGTAGCCGTACCGGCGCAAACCGTAGTGGCTGTAAACGAAGGCGTTGGCGCAAGGCAGGTCAGGCCCGTACGCACGACCCGGTAGGTAGTGCCCACCCGGATGCCGTCAATCAGCAGGTTGGGAGCCAAGGTATTGCCACCGCCCTGACGCAACGCAACGGTGCCAATGTCGGAAGGTGTACCCGTGGTTTCCAGTGCTTCCACTGCGGCAGTTGTCGGTTCGGCGTTCACCGCGGGGTTGATGTACAGGCGGCTCGTGGTGCCCGTCTCATCAAACGAATACTTTACAACCAGGAGGTAAGTCTCGTTCAGGTTATATTCTTCGGTGGTGTAAAGGATGTTGGTGCCGTTGCCGCTGATGCCAAACTGCACTTTGCCCGTGGTAGGTCCTTTCTTGACGTAAACCCGGTTTTTGAAGTTAGAGCTCAGGATCGTCGGCCCCAGGTGGAAGAAATAGTCACCCGTACCGGCGCTCGATACTTTCACCAAGAAGGAGGCGTACACCGGCGTGCGGGCGTACACGGCAGCAAACTGACGGTTAACGTCTTGGCCCGTCGTTGTAATGGAGGCTGTATTGCCAATGCTGCCGGCACCGTAGCCTGCATAGGTAAGACCTGGTGCAGCTACGGCGACGGCGTTAGTAGTGCCGCCGCTGTGAGCCGCCCAGCCGTTGTTGGTCAGAAAATCGCCCGAGTTATAAGCAAAGTTTTCTTCGAGCAGCATAGTTGCCGGCACCGCCAGTGTTGCCTGGGCCAACGTTCCGGGAGAAGAGGTCTGGTAGTTTTCGGCGAAGGGCGTATCGTTGTCGTTGTAATCAAAAACGGCAAACGTGTAGGTCGTGTTAGGGCGCAGGTTGCGAACTGTTACCGTATCGGCAGTGCCACCATACACCACATAGTTGCCGACGCCCACTTGGGTGCCTTGGCCGAAAGCAGTATTGGGAGTATACGTCGTAGCGTCCACGGGGGCAGCATCTACGGCGCTGCCCAGGCGGGCCAGAATCAAATGCTTCGTGCCGTCGCCACCCGTTAGGTTCAGCAGCAGCGAAGTGCTGGTGACGTTGGAAGCGGTTAGGGCGGAGTTCTTGGTAGGCTCGGCAGCAAGCGGCACCGTTGTCGTGACCAGCGTAAACTCCTGCCCGTAGGCAGTGCCCGCGCTGGTTGTGGTAGCATAGGCCCGCACGTAGTAGGTAGTGCCGGGCGTCAGGCCGGTGATGGCGCTGGTGAAGGCGCCCGAACCCGTGCCGTCGCTGGTCTTGAGCGTGCTCAGGACTGGGTTAGGCGTTTTGCCCCACACCACACCGCGCGCCGTAATGCCGCTGCCCCCGTCGTCGGGTATGTTGCCGCCGGTTGAGGCGCTGGTGGGCGTAATGTTGGTAAGCTCCGCCGTGCTCACGGTTGCCGGATATACCGGAGCCGTGCTGGTGCCGCTCA
Source organism: Hymenobacter jejuensis (assembly GCF_006337165.1). Taxonomy (NCBI): domain Bacteria; kingdom Pseudomonadati; phylum Bacteroidota; class Cytophagia; order Cytophagales; family Hymenobacteraceae; genus Hymenobacter; species Hymenobacter jejuensis. Next base: position 35,607 of record NZ_CP040896.1, on the reverse strand, counting down.
CGGCAACCGATTGATCGGCCGCGCCGCTGCTGTTCACCGGGATGGTAGCCTGATATGCCTGGGCCGCCGTTGGGGCAAAGCGGACGTCGATGGTAGTAGTATTTACTGTGCCGTCGGTCGGTTGCAATTGAATAACACAGCAAGCAAAAGGCTGCGTGCCAGTACGAATCTCAAATCCGGCCGGAGGCGTGATGGATAGGGGAGAAGACAAGCCTGTGCCGCTCACCGTGAAGCTTTGCGGGCTGGTCGCCGCGCCTGCCACTACAGCGCTGAAAGCAGGTAATGTCGACACGGAAGTGATTATCTCCGGCTTCGTAGCCGCAGGTATGGTGATGGTTACGGGCGAACTTTCACCAGTAGCCGATCCGCAAGTGTTTGATAAACTGGATTTTGCAACTACATAATAGGTGCCGGCTGCGCCAAAATCGGAGCCTTTGGGCTGGTAGATTGCGCTAGTAGCACCGCCGATAGCCGTGGTGAAAGGCCCTGAAGCACTGGTGCTGTATTGCCAGGTAAAGGTTGAGCCCGAAGCCGCCTTGGCCGTGAGGTTAGTGCCTGTTCCTGTAAGCGAGATAGTTTGAGCGTCGGGAGGTGTTACTGTAACTGGGTTGGTGGTAACGCTCTGAGAAACAGTAAGGTTGGTGCCGTTATCGGCGCCGTACGTGGCCGGAGCGTCGTTTACTACCCGAATCCGGTAGCCGGTTCCGCTGGGCGTACCGGCCGGAATAATTGCCGAAATAGGCGAAGTGCTGCCGCTGCCGATGATGTTATCGGTGGCATTGCTTGGAAACGCCCCCGAAGCATTCGACAGCTGCGCTCTAAAAGTGCCCGTGAAAGTACCGCTGCTGGTATAAGCAACGTTGAATGAAGTACTTCCCGAAGCAGAAGTAACGCAGAACGGGCTGTTGTAAGCCGAGGCTGTGGTAGTGATAGTTGGCACTGGAGTACCCGTTGAACCAGCAGTAACGACTACGTTGTCTAGGCTGATTTTGGGGCGGCTGCCAGTAGTACCGCCGGCCGAGGTCACGAGAAAAAAGCGGATTTTGGCAGTGGCATTATTAGAGAAGCCTGCAGGTAGGGCAATGGAAGTTAAGTTGCCTGAAGCAGCTACGTTATTGGTAACCACTACACTTGAGCCACCTAGGTCAACAAAGGCTCCGCCGTCGCCGGTGTTTGTTTGGAGCTTGAAAGTAGATCGCCGATCGCCGGATGAGTTGTTGACTTCGGCCCAATCTAGGCTAATGGTTCCGGCGGTGACGCCTGTAAAATCTAAATAAAGATCGAAAGCAGCTGCGTTGCCGCCATCAGGAGAGGCACCGGTTGCCAGAAGTACGATTGCGCCAGTGCCTTTTTGTACGCCCCCCCCAGTACCGGTAGCAAAAACTTTGGTCTGATTAGGCAAAGCAGGGCTGGTCTGCTGGGGGGCGACCCCAAAGCGATTGGCACCTAAGCCTGAGGCAAAGTTGTCGGTCCAATTGGCAACATCACCAAAATTCTCTGTGTATGTTCCGGTGGCCAGCTGATACGGTGTCTGACCCCAACTCTGGTGCGCACCGAAGAAAAACAGAAAAGCAAGCAAAGCCGGCAATTGCCCAAGCTTCCAAGCGTTTTTATAAAAACTTGTCATACAGACGGTTATGTCTTTGTAAGAAAATCCGGGAAGTTGAGCTTAATTGGTCGGGCCGTTATCGACTTTCGACTCGATGACCGTCTGCACGTCAACGGGCAGGTTCGAGAGCAAGTCGTAACCGGTTGCTTTCTCGATGGCATCGACGCTGGTGCGGTACGTGCCCCAGTTCGTGTCGATGGAGTTGACGTTCGGCGTGTCGATGGCGATGATGCGGGTATTGGCGTTCACCCGCGAAGCATCGTTGTCGCCAACCGGCAACACCACAATCACCTTCCAGCAGCGGGCCGGTACCGTCACGCGGCCTTGGTCGAGGGTATTGACCACTGTAGCGTTGTTGCTGCCCACGCCGCCCACGCCGTAGCTACCGCAAATCACGTACACCTCGTTGCCGGGCAGGAACGTGCGGGTGTAATTTTCCAGGTCGGCCCAGGTTTTCTGGTTGTTGTTAGGCGCCTGCGGCATCATGTTGGTCATGAAGAAGGTCGCCGAGTTGTTTTCTAGCGTAGAAGTCCGGTCGGCCGACGGGCAATTGTGGCCCCGGTCGAAGCCGCTGCCGCTGTAGCTGGTCGATTGCACTTGGTACCAGCCATCTGGCAACGAAGGGTCGTTGCGGAAGTCGTCCTGCCGGTCAGCAGTACCGCGGTCAGAAATATCGAGGTGCCAGCTTACCCAGTTGGGTTTGCCCTGGTCGCGGTTATACGACATTACATACTGTGGCTTGACCAGCAAGTAGTTATCAAAATAGCTGACGTCCGTAACGGCGCCGCTGGGGTTGCCCAGCGCAACGTTATTGTTGTCAACGGAAGGGGCCTCGGTGCCAAACTCCGTCACGGCAAAATCATCGAGATTCAGGCGGGCGCTGCCCCCAGATGTCTTCCGGATTTCAAACTTGACGTTGCCCGAAATATTGGCCGTGAAAGCTGCCGTTTGCAGGGTGTTGCTAGTGGTCGAAACGGTGTTGCCCAGCTTTGTCCACTTGTTGCAGTTGCACGACTGCGCCTGCGCCCACAATTCCCAACTGCTGCTGCCGTCGGAGCCGTAAATGGCGTGCTGTATGGTAATCGTAGAAGCTCCTGTCGGCAGGTAAAAGTCCATCGTGAGCTTGCCGGCGCCTTGTAAGCGTACGGCCTGCGCGCCGTTTTTCCGATCGGCATCGGTGGCGCCCAGCACGCCGTCCGTCAGAATCCAGTTGCCAGTCGTGAGGGCAACGGTTCCGGTGGCATAATCCGTCTTGGTACCTGTATCGAAGGTCTCTTGCGTGTTTGCAGCAAAAAGTGCAGTCGAAACCTCGCGGCGATCTACACTCGTTGGATGAAAGGCAAAGCAGGGCAGAAGCAGCAGCAGAAGATATCTGCCGTACCCGAGTAAGGGTTTTTTCATTTAAGCCAAAGAGTGAAGATGAAAAACAGAGTAAATCGTTTATTCCAAACTGTTAAAATCCGGCATGCCAGAATTCGGCGCAAAGCTAGCGCAGGATTTTCGTGCTGACTTTAACACAATGTTAAGTTTATAGTTCATTGTTTTTGTAATAGAACGCTTATTTGAAAAAGTCAATTTGTATTCGAATAGTTTAAACAATCTATGGGATTGCCTTTGACTTAATACAGAAATATATTAGATAAATGCAATTTTAGGATATGTGCATCCTTCATAGTTGTATCCAGTCTGTTCTTAGAATTATGTTATCTATATGTTGTGTATATAAATTATAATTATTTGATTGTGAGTGTATTGCATAATGAGGGGGAATGTAAGTCGTTGCTTGTAGAAGAATCGTTCAGAGGGCTTATATATGTCCAGACTGCGTTGGATTCTAGTTTAACCTGGATAAAATGCTCTAAATAAAAGAATTAACCGAGTAGCAAAATCATTAATTAATGATGCGCAGTTTTGTGACTAATAGCTTCAAAAAGTTTAATTATTCGTGATGGTATCTACACACATTTATCGTAGTAAAACCGGTCAAAAAATCACATAATTTTATAACTTATATTATGCAATAAGTCTGAACTCAGGGTTTGGTCCTGAATATGTACAATCGCATTTTCCGTGTTAAGCCATATTCTCCTTTGAGGCTATACACAGCGGATTTGACAACTTCAATCAGGCTGAGTACATAGGAGCTTATCTCACAAACTCGAATCGCGTCAAAATGACAAAGGCCACTTCAATGAAGAAGCGGCCTTTGTGAGTATTTGATTATAAGATAGTTATGGTCTGCGGTTGACTGCGTTCAGATCTTCAAACGCTTGCTTGAGGCGCGCTGCGAAGGTTTTCTCACCTTCACGGAGCCACACACGTGGATCGTAGTATTTCTTATTCGGCGAATCGGCACCACTGGGGTTACCGATCTGGCCTTGCAAGTAGGCTTCGTTCTTTACGTAATAGTTTTTGATGCCTTCCCAAAGTGCCCACTGCAAATCGGTGTCGATGTTCATTTTGATGGCACCATAAGAAATAGCCTCCCGAATTTCTTCTTGGCTAGAGCCCGAACCGCCGTGGAATACAAAGTCAACAGGCTGTGAACCCGTTTGGAAGTGCTCCTGCACGTACTGTTGCGAGTTTTTCAGGATGACGGGTTGCAACTTCACGTTGCCGGGCTTGTACACGCCGTGCACATTACCGAAGGCAGCCGCTACCGTAAAGCGGGGGCTTACCGAACTCAGCTCTTTGTAAGCAAACGCAACTTCGGAAGGTTGGGTATAGAGCTTCGAGCTATCGACATCGGAGTTGTCCACGCCATCTTCTTCACCGCCGGTCACGCCAAGTTCAATCTCCAGCGTCATACCGATTTTGCTCATGCGCTCGAGGTAGCGCTTGCAGATTTCGATGTTCTCTTCAATCGGCTCTTCCGACAGGTCGAGCATGTGCGAGCTGTACAGCGGCTGGCCATACTGCGCAAAATGCTTTTCGCCCGCCTCAAGCAACCCGTCGATCCAGGGCAGCAGCTTCTTGGCGGCGTGGTCGGTGTGCAGAATAACCGGTACATCGTACACCGAAGCCATCGTGTGCACGTGCTGAGCACCCGAAATGGCCCCCGCAATACTGGCACGCTGGTCGCCGTTAGGCAGCGATTTGCCGGCAAAAAACTGCGCGCCACCGTTGGAAAACTGTATGATAACAGGCGAATTGACTTCGTGGGCCGTTTCCAGCACCGCGTTCACCGAGTTGGTACCCGTCACGTTGACGGCGGGCAGGGCAAAGGCATTCGCCTTGGCGAATTTGAAAAGGTTCTGTACCTCGTCGCCGTGTAGTACGCCGGCGCGCAGTCCGGTAAGGGTTTGTTCAGCCATGACAGGAAAATGAAAAGCTAGAAAAAAGGTTAGAAGAGGGTGGGAGCCCAAACCTACGAAAGGCCTGGGTTAGTTGCCAATCCTGCACCCAGAATGAAGAAACCTTGCTGGATCGGCGCAAGCAGATTTGAGTAGTAAAACCTCGGAAGTTTACCTAGTAAGAAGATAGTGAAAAGTCTGGTTCACTGATCCTGCAACCGTTTTGCATTGGAAATAATCCTCGCAAAAAAGGCTGAAGTGGTCCTGAATGCTGCTATTTGGCTTTTATTCAATACATTATACGGATCAACCCAAACCTGTCAGCGATGATTACGGCACCTGCCTCTCCTGGTTTGAAGAAAGTATTAAGGCCGCTGCATCTCTGGGCCATAGCAGTGGGACTGGTCATTTCAGGCGAATATTTTGGCTGGAATTACGGTTGGGCCGTAGCAGGCCCCATCGGCATGCTAGTGGCCACGTTGATAATTACAGTGTTGTATATCACATTCATTTTCAGCTTTACCGAGCTGACAACTGCGATACCGCATGCGGGTGGGCCGTTTGCCTATTCGTATCGAGCCTTTGGGCCGCTAGCGGGATTAATAGCTGGGTACGCTACCCTCGTTGAGTTTCTGTTTGCACCGCCGGCCATTGCCTTTGCGCTGGGTAGCTACGGGCATTTTCTGTACCCAAGTATTCCGGTTTTGCATACGGCTTTGGTGTGCTACGTGGTCTTTATTGGTATCAACCTTTTGGGAATCAAGGAGTCCGCTATGTTCTCATTGGTTGTTACGATACTTGCCGTCGCTGAGCTACTGCTGTATATGGGGCTTGTAGCTCCGCATTTTAACATGACGAATTTCCTGACTCGGCCTATGCCTTTTGGGCTCACGGGGATTTTTGCCGCTTTGCCGTTTGCCATCTGGTTTTATCTGGCAATCGAAGGAGTCGCTATGGTCGCCGAGGAGGTAGAGGATCCCAAACGTACCATTCCCAAAGGGTATATCTACGGACTGCTTACGCTCATTGCGCTGGCCTTGGGAGTCATGATACTCACAGGCGGCATCACCAACTGGCAACGGCTGAGCGCCATCGATTATCCATTGCCCGAAGCATTAGGAATAGTCTTAGGCCGCCAGAGCCCTTTGACGCGGGTATTTGCCAGCATCGGCCTGTTTGGCTTAGTGGCTTCTTTTCACGGCACCATCATTGGCTATTCGCGGCAAGTATTTGCGCTGGCGCGAAGCGGCTATTTGCCCAGTTTCCTGAGTCAGGTAAACGCTCGATTTCAGACGCCGCATTGGGCTCTGGTAGTCGGTGGGCTGGTTGGCGCCGGCGCCTTACTGACAGGCACTACCAACCAAGTGATTGTGCTTTCGGTACTGGGGGCAGTGGTTATGTATGGGATGAGTTTGCTCAGCTTATTCGCATTGCGCCGGACGGAGCCGCAGCTGGAAAGGCCTTTTGTGGTGCCCTTCTATCCAATTTTCCCTGCTGTAGCGTTGTTACTGACGATTGTAAGTTTGGGCGCTATTATTTATTACAACCTGATAATCAGTGCGTTATTTTTTGTTGGCTTAGCTCTGACCGGAGGCATTTTTCTGCTGCTAGGCCAGCGGCGGCCTCTGACTCAAGAAGCCTTGCTGGCAAAAGCCGAAGGCGTCTGACTCGAAGACTGTATGATCTATGCGCTACCAACACACCATTCGAAGCCGGGTTTACCAATTTCCCGATCTTAGAACGCTGCTGGCCAAAGCTTCGCCGCTTCGTTCGGGCGATGTGTTGGCCGAAGTGGCCGCTGCCACTTACGAAGAAAGGGTAGCTGCCCAAATTACGTTAGCAGACGTATTGCTCTCCGATTTCATTCAGGAAACTGTCGTTCCTTACGAGAAAGACGAAGTTACCCGCCTGATCATTGATACGCATGACGCTGCATCTTTCGCTCGCATCCAGCATTTTACAGTTGGCCAGCTTCGCGATTGGTTATTGATGCCTGAAACCGATACGATAGCGCTGCAGGAAATTGCGGACGCGCTGACCCCGGAAATGGTAGCCGCCGTATCCAAGCTAATGCGAAATCAAGAATTGATTTCCGTTGCTCGCAAATGCGAAGTAGTAACGCGCTTTCGCAACACATTAGGGCTAAAAGGCCACATTGCCACACGTCTCCAACCCAATCATCCTACCGACGATACGCGTGGCATTTTGGCCAGTGTGGTGGATGGCTTATTGTATGGCAGTGGCGATGCCGTAATCGGTATTAATCCTGCCACCGATAACATCCATATAACCAATGACTTACTAAATTTGCTGGATTCGATGCGCCAGCATTATGAAATTCCTACCCAATCGTGTGTGCTCTGCCACGTCACAACTACCTTGGAACTAATCAGGCGAAACGCACCCATAGACTTAACTTTCCAATCGATCGGTGGTACGGAAGCTACGAATACCAGCTTCGGCATAGACTTGGCGCTACTAGAAGAAGCATGGCACGCCACTTTAGAGCTAAAACGCGGCACCATGGGCCAAAATGTAATGTATTTTGAAACAGGGCAGGGGAGTGCTCTTTCTGCAAATGCTCATCAAGGCGTTGATCAGCAAACATGCGAAGCCCGGGCTTATGCGGTAGCGCGTAGGTTTAAACCCCTGTTAGTTAATTCAGTTGTGGGTTTTATTGGCCCCGAATACCTGTATGATGGTAAGCAAATTATCCGGGCCGCCCTCGAAGACCACTTTTGTGGCAAATTGCTAGGCCTGCCGATGGGCGTTGACATCTGCTACACCAACCACGCCGAAGCCGATCAAGATGATATGGACAATCTCTTGACTCTTCTAGGAGTAGCTGGTTGCAACTTTATCATGGGTGTGCCTGGCGCCGACGATATCATGTTGAACTACCAATCTACTTCCTTCCACGATGCATTGTATGTGCGAGATGTTCTAGGTTTACGTCCAACCCCCGAATTTGAAGGGTGGCTTATGCAACAAGGGATTTTCAATGAAAAAGGCCGTTTGTTACCAGCACAGCCTGGACATAAACTCTTCGCGAACATGCCAAAAGCGCTATTATAATCTCCTACGTTGGTATTTTTATATATCGTTAGTGGTCAGATAATTGTATAAAATATTTAGGTAATGGAGAACTTGCCCTTTCAAAGGCCTGATCATTTAAATGCATCTGACCCTTGGGTTTCGTTAAAAAGATTCACTGATGCTCGTATAGCATTAGGTCGTGTAGGAACGAGTGTGCCATTACAAGAAGCGTTAGCTCTCAAATTTGCTCATGCTCAAGCACGTGATGCTGTATACTCAGAATTGAACTTAGAAAAGCTTCTGAAGGAATTACAAACTTTTCAGCTACCAATTTATCAGGTTCGAAGCAAAGCTTCGAACCGCCAAGAGTACCTAAGGCGGCCCGACTTAGGTCGTCAGCTGCACGAATCTTCTCACAAACATTTGCAGGAATGCGCTGACGACGAAACGGATATAGTAATCATAATGGCAGATGGATTATCAGCGACGGCTATAAACAAGTATTCTATAGCCGTAATTCGATTCCTATTACCCCAACTTCAGCAAGCTGGAATTCGAGTTGGCCCTCTCATTCTTGCCGAACAGGCGCGCGTCGCAATTAGCGATGAGATAGGAGAAATCTTCAGAACTAAGATTGCTCTTATTTTGATTGGTGAAAGGCCGGGGTTGAGTTCTCTACAGAGCCTAAGCGCCTATTTCACCTACTCACCTAAAATTGGCCTTACAGACAAAGCTCGGAATTGCGTTTCTAATATTCGACCTGAAGGCCTACAGTATGCAGAGGCAGCAGATAAGATATTTTATATGCTAAATGCATCCTTTCGCAGAAAGATTTCTGGAATACAGCTAAAGGATAATTCAAATTCTTTAGACAAGGAATAGAAGAAGCTTTATAAACCTCTCAATAGTACTAACTATATATCTGCTTATAATATATGAGCAGATATATAGTTACTTTACACGGCTTGCGAGAAGGGGGGTAAACGCGGGGCGGCCCCCGCCCCGCATCCCTGGCCCCCGAAGCGGGGCAGGGACGCGGGGGCGGGGGCCGCGGGCAAAACAACAAGGTTGGCGGCGACCGACTCTCCCGCCGGTGAAGGCAGTACCATGGGCGCTCCGGGGCTTAACGGCTCTGTTCGGAATGGGAAGAGGTGAACCCCCGGGCTAAAGCCACCATTGCTGGCGGGGGTGCGGGTTCAGGGCACCCCAAAAAACGTTGACGCAGGCAACGGGTAAGAAGAACAGGGGCCCCAAGCGGGGTGCCCGAAGCGTTCGGGTCATTAGTACGGCTCGGCTGCGGCATTTCTGCCGGTAGACCTGCCGCCTATCAACGTGGTCATCTCCCACGACCCTTCAATTGGGACATCTCATCTTGAGGTGAGTTTCGCACTTAGATGCTTTCAGCGCTTATCTCATCCCAGCGTAGCTACCCGGCGCTGCAGCTGGCGCCACAACCGGTGCACTAGCGGCTGGTCCATCCCGGTCCTCTCGTACTAAGGACAGGTCCTCTCAAATGTCCAACGCCCGCAACAGATAGGGACCGAACTGTCTCACGACGTTCTGAACCCAGCTCGCGTGCCACTTTAATCGGCGAACAGCCGAACCCTTGGGACCTTCTCCAGCCCCAGGACGTGACGAGCCGACATCGAGGTGCCAAACCTCCCCGTCGATATGAGCTCTTGGGGAGATCAGCCTGTTATCCCCGGCGTACCTTTTATCCTTTGAGCGATGGCCCTTCCATGCGGAACCACCGGATCACTATATCCGTCTTTCGACCCTGCTCGGCTTGTAGGCCTCACAGTCAAGCCCGCTTCTGCTATTGCGCTCTGCGTACGGTTACCAAGCGTACTGAGCGGACCTTTGAAAGCCTCCGATACTTTTTTGGAGGCGACCACCCCAGTCAAACTACCCACCAGCCACTGTTTCCGTGTTCCAGATTAGGCACCGAGCAACACAAGGGTGGTATTTCAACGTCGGCTCCCCGAGACCTAGCGGCCCCGGCTCAACGCCTCCCACCTATCCTACACATGTGTTGCCCAGCGTCAATGGCAAGCTATAGTAAAGGTGCACGGGGTCTTTCCGTCCCGTTGCGGGTACTCGGCATCTTCACCGAGACTACAATTTCACCGAGCTCACGGCTGAGACAGCGCCCAGATCGTTACACCATTCGTGCAGGTCGGAACTTACCCGACAAGGAATTTCGCTACCTTAGGACCGTTATAGTTACGGCCGCCGTTTACCGGGGCTTCGATTCAAACCTTCGCCTTGCGACTAAGTTCCCCTCTTAACCTTCCGGCACCGGGCAGGTGTCAGACCTTATACTTCCGCTTGCGCGTTCGCAAAGTCATGTGTTTTTGTTAAACAGTCGCCTGGGCCTTTTCACTGCGGCTTCTCTGCTTGCGCAGAGGAAGCGTCCCTTCTCCCGAAGTTACAGGACCATTTTGCCGAGTTCCTTGGCCGTGATTCACTCGAGCGCCTCAGGATGCTCTCCTTGACTACCTGTGTCGGTTTGCGGTACGGGTTATCCAGCGGTAAACGCTTAGCAGGTTTTCTTGGCAGTCTGATTAGGCACGCTATCCCGTTGGCCGAGGCCGCCGGGTACTATCACGTTTCAGCAAAGTCGGCGGATTTACCTACCGTCCCTATACCTACGCGCTTCAACGGGCACTTCCGTCCGCCCGCGGTGCTTTCACTTCTGCGTCACTGCATCACTCCACTGGATAAGTGCGGGAATATCAACCCGCTGTCCATCGACGTAGCCTCTCGGCGTAGCCTTAGGTCCCGACTAACCCTGCTCCGATTAGCGTTGAGCAGGAAACCTTAGTCTATCGGCGGGCCGGTTTCTCACCGGCCTTATCGTTACTCATGCCTACATTTGCTTTTCTGGCCGCTCCACCGTCCCTGACAGGACGACTTCACCGCTGACCAGAATGCTCCCCTACCACTTCTACCAAAGTAGAAATCCATCGCTTCGGTACCGGACTTGATGCCCGCGTATTATCGATGCCCTGTCGCTCGACCAGTGAGCTGTTACGCACTCTTTAAATGAATGGCTGCTTCCAAGCCAACATCCTGGCTGTCAAAGCAACTGGACCTCCTTTGTTCAACTTAGTCCGAATTTAGGGACCTTAGCGGATGGTCTGGGTTCTTTCCCTCTCGGCCTGGGACCTTAGCACCCCAAGCCTCACTGCCGGCTATATCAACGGGCATTCGGAGTTCGTCAGGATTCGGTAGGCTGTGACACCCCTAGTCCTATCGGTAGCTCTACCTCCCGCTGACTCCACGCCGACGCTGTACCTAAATACATTTCGGGGAGTACGAGCTATTTCTCAGTTTGATTGGCCTTTCACCCCTACCCACAGGTCATCCAAATCCTTTTCAACGGAAACTGGTTCGGGCCTCCAGTTGGTTTTACCCAACCTTCACCCTGCCCATGGGTAGATCACAAAGTTTCGCGTCTACCTCCCCCGACTTCGCGCCCTGTTCAGACTCGCTTTCGCTGCGGCTCCGTGCTTCCAAGCACTTAACCTTGCCGGAGAAGAGTAACTCGTAGGCTCATTATGCAAAAGGCACGCCGTCACCCCACAAAAGGGCTCCGACCGCTTGTAAGCACACGGTTTCAGGTTCTTTTCACTCCGCTATTCGCGGTTCTTTTCACCTTTCCCTCACGGTACTGGTTCACTATCGGTCTCTCAGGAGTATGTAGCCTTGGCGGATGGTGCCGCCGGATTCAAACGGGATTTCTCCGGTCCCGCCCTACTCAGGAATCCGCTACCGTACCCAATCCGTTCGCTTACGGGATTCTCACCCTCTGTGATCGACTTTCCCACGTCGTTCGGCTAAGATTGGGTAATCAGATGTTGCGGTCCTACAACCCCAGGCCGGCCGTAACCGGCTTGGTTTGGGCTTGTCCCCGTTCGCTCGCCACTACTTGGGGAATCATTAGTTATTTTCTGTTCCTCCGGGTACTTAGATGTTTCAGTCCCCGGGTTTGCCCCGTGCCTCATACAAGGCACAGTCCCTGCTCTTCAAGCAGGGGGGTTGCCCCATTCGGAAATCACCGGATCAGCGGATATGTGCTCCTCCCCAGTGCTTATCGCAGCTTATCACGTCCTTCGTCGCCTCTGAGAGCCTAGGCATCCCCCGTGTGCCCTTGCTTACTTCTTGGCCTCTGTGCGCTGAACGCACAGAGCGCTTGGGGCCGGGCTGTTGGGCCCGGCCTTTTCTTCTTACTCGTTACACTACGTCAAAGAACGTGTGCCCCCGTTGGGAGCAGCGCAGAGGAGGCGCCCGTACAGGAACCTCCCCACAAAAACTTGAATGCAGGAAAAGACAACCGGATCTATACCGGGTAACAACTATGATCGCGCTCACGAGTCGGACCGCTCCAGAAAGGAGGTGATCCAGCCGCACCTTCCGGTACGGCTACCTTGTTACGACTTAGCCCCAGTTACCTGTTCTACCCTAACTGGCTTCTGTGACGAGCACCAGCTTCAGGTCTACCAGACTTCCATGGCTTGACGGGCGGTGTGTACAAGGCCCGGGAACGTATTCACCGCGTCATTGCTGATACGCGATTACTAGCGATTCCAGCTTCACGAAGTCGAGTTGCAGACTTCGATCCGAACTGAGAACGGTTTTTTGAGATTGGCGTCTGCTCGCGCAGTAGCGACCCTCTGTACCGTCCATTGTAGCACGTGTGTAGCCCTAGGCGTAAGGGCCATGATGACCTGACGTCGTCCCCGCCTTCCTCACTGCTTGCGCAGGCAGTCCTGTTAGAGTCCCCATCATAACATGCTGGCAACTAACAGTAGGGGTTGCGCTCGTTGCGGGACTTAACCCAACACCTCACGGCACGAGCTGACGACGGCCATGCAGCACCTTGCTTTGTGTCCCGAAGGAAAGCGTGGTCTCCCACGCGGTCACGCGCATTCTAGCCTAGGTAAGGTTCCTCGCGTATCATCGAATTAAACCACATGCTCCACCGCTTGTGCGGGCCCCCGTCAATTCCTTTGAGTTTCACCCTTGCGGGCGTACTCCCCAGGTGGGATACTTAACGCTTTCGCTAAGTCACAGACCGTGTATCGCCTGCAACGAGTATCCATCGTTTACGGCGTGGACTACCAGGGTATCTAATCCTGTTCGCTCCCCACGCTTTCGTGCCTCAGTGTCAGTACCAGCCTAGTCAGCTGCCTACGCAATCGGGGTTCTAGAAGGTATCTATGCATTTCACCGCTACACCTTCTATTCCGCCAACCTCGTCTGGACTCAAGCCCTGCAGTATCCATGGCAGTTCTGCTGTTGAGCAGCAGGCTTTCACCACGGACTTACAAGGCCACCTACGCACCCTTTAAACCCAATAAATCCGGACAACGCTTGCACCCTCCGTATTACCGCGGCTGCTGGCACGGAGTTAGCCGGTGCTTATTCCTCAGGTACCGTCAGTGTACCTCGCAAGGTCTTTTTCTTCCCTGAGAAAAGCCGTTTACAACCCAGAAGGCCTTCATCCGGCACGCGGCATGGCTGGGTCAGCCTCTCGGCCATTGCCCAATATTCCCTACTGCTGCCTCCCGTAGGAGTCTGGCCCGTATCTCAGTGCCAGTGTGGGGGATCGCCCTCTCAGGTCCCCTAAGCATCGTCGCCTTGGTGGGCCGTTACCCCGCCAACTAGCTAATGCTACGCAACCCCATCCTTGACCGATGAATCTTTACCAGTTGCCCGATGCCGGGCTGCTGGTTTATGCGGTATTAATCCGCCTTTCGGCGGGCTATCCCCCAGTCAAGGGCAGGTTGGTTACGCGTTACGCACCCGTGCGCCACTAGCGGTATTGCTACCGCCCGTTCGACTTGCATGTATTAGGCCTGCCGCTAGCGTTCATCCTGAGCCAGGATCAAACTCTCCATTGTATAAATTACTTGCTGCCTTTGCCGAAGCAAAGACCATGTCGAGTGCTGATCCGACCCGTATTACCGAGCGTGATCGATTTTGTTACGCTGGATGCCGGGCGGCCCGAAAGCCGCCCGGCCCTATCCTTTTGTCTTTTCCAAACATTCAAAGAACGTGTGCCCGCCCCGTTGGGCCGACCTGGCCGCGGCCTGCGCCGCGTCTGCTGTACTCTGTTTTTCCCGCCGCCTTTCGCTTGGGGGGACAAAGGTACAACCTTTTTGCTGCCAACCAAGCAAGGAGTGAAAAAAAATTTACTTCGTTTCGCCGGCCCCAGTGGGCCCGACCCCCCTTCCTTCCGAAGCGGGCTGCAAAGGTAACACCGCCTGGCCGCCGTTTGCAAGCCCCCCGCGAAAAATATTTTTCCGGCGGCTGGCGCCCCACAAACCCGGGCCGCATCTGCCCAAAAGAGCCCCGCCCGCTTCCCGGTTGGGGCTGCAAAGATGCACGACTCGCTCCCTTTTAAGCAAGGGGTAATGTGTTATTAATGCGAGAGTGCTTGATAGACAGACAGTTTATTTTTAATCGGGGATACAATCATTCTATAACAGGCATTGATAGAATGAAGGGTAGGATCCTAGGTAAGCTCGGATCTTAATTATTCCGCTTTCCCAATAAGCCAAGGATATTAAGTTCTGTTAGAATAGCAACCGTATTTCGATATAAATGGATCAGAGAGATTAAAAGAAGCTAGTTATATGCAGTGCCTTATGAGAAAGCTTGACGTACCTTATCAGTGGTTTGGGCTATCAATAAGCTAATATGATGCTTACGCCATTTGCTTTGTAAACGGGTTATCTCTGAAATGACAGTAGGAGAGATGGCGGCTAAATACCGGCAGTCGAGAGTGATGCTTGTTTTACCACTGCGCCGAGCGTGGCGTAGAGCCTGCAATAACTCATTGCCATTATCCGAATCCGAATCGGTAGGAATTAGCAAATAGGTTTCGGGCAAGATTTCGTGGAAGACTGGCATGGGTGGGAAGTTGGGTGGTTGTGGACAAAAGGGGCTGTAAGTTGTAAGCTCAGTTGGGGGATCTGGGCATACTATATAATATACGGACTTAGAGTCGAACAGGTAATAGCGAGGGATAATGCATATGCTTACCTATAGCCTAATAACCAATAAACGATTTGAAGTATTAAAACAGGGAGCAAGGTTGGTCAAGAGTCGCAGAGGGTAAGAAGGGTGCGGGTCTGGATGTAGATGATTGGTGCTTAATAAGATACGTAAGCTTGTCAATACTAAGCCTAATTTGCGGTTTCAGATGTTCTGCTGTTGATATGAAAAACGAAATCCAGCCTTGGGAGACGCTAAAATCCGATATTGTATTTGACCATAAATGGTATCAGTTGCGTCGCGATTATGTAAGGCTACCGAACGGGCTTGAACTAGACGATTATTTTGTAAGTGTGCGGCGTAATGTGGCCCTCACTTTTCCTTTGACGGACGACAACCACGTCATATTTGTACGTCAGTATAAACATGGTGTGCAGGATATCTTGATAGAACTGCCTGGGGGAGTGATAGATGAGGGAGAAACCGAGCCTATAGAAGCGGCCAAGCGTGAGCTGTTAGAAGAAACAGGGTATGCGTCTGATAACATGCAGTTTCTACTTCAAGTGGCTGATAACCCCACCAAAGACACCAATAAGATTTACTTTTTCTTGGCCCGAAACGCCCACCAAGTGAGCGCGCAAAACCTAGATCGTACCGAAAATATCGAAGTGGTGAAGGTGCCAGTAGCAGATGTTGAAGGAATGATCATAAGTGGACAAATCCGCGTATCTGGCTCCGTTGCATTGTGCTTATTGGCTTTAAAAGAACTAGAAAAAGAAATTTAGCGTAAGCGACAGTTAGTCAATAGGTTATGTATTAATCATTCACAGCTCTGAATCAGAGCGAAATTGCTTGGCTACTCTAGAAATGAGCTGTAAAAACGATTGAGTGGTATCGATATAATCTAACTCTCAGCAAGAGCTGGAATTAAGACCAAAGCGGCTTTAAGTGCTAAAACCGCTTTTGAAGCAGCTGCATAAAGCCACAAGGATAGCCCGAATCACGCTTGTGGCAACGTTCCCGATAACGATTGCATAAATATTGAAGGCGCTTCGCCTTCGAAAACCGAATTATTGCCCTAACCTTAAGTGGGACGCGTGGCCTACCAAGTGTGCTGATTTCTTAAACAAGTTAAATTTTGACAACATGAGGAAGTCTTTACTGATGGTGCTCCTGTCTTTATGGATGGGTACACAAGCGATGGCCCAACAAACTCACCCGATTACCGGGCGGGTGTTGGATGCAGCCACGGGCGACGGCTTGCCGGGCGTAACGGTTGTGGTAAAAAACACCACGATTGGCACGGGCACCGATGGCACCGGCAACTTCTCACTCAGCGTGCCCGACAATGCTACTCTGGTGCTCAGCTACGTGGGCTACATCACTGAAACGATCAGTGTAGGCGATAAAACTACTCTGAGCGTGAAGCTGAAAACCGACCAGAAAGCTTTGGATGAAGTAGTTGTGATCGGCTACGGTGAGGTGAAGAAGAGTGATGTAACCGGCTCTATTGTTTCGGTAAACCCTGAGGACATTAAGAAAACGCCTTCCGCCAACGTAATGGAATCATTGCAGGGCCGATTGCCGGGCGTAGATATTACGCGCAGCAGCGGTGCCACCGGTGCAGGAGTGAACGTAACCGTGCGCGGCAACCGCTCCCTGACGGCCAACAACGGTCCGTTATTCGTGGTAGATGGCGTACAATACACTTCTATACAAGACATTAACCCCAATGATATTCAGTCGATGGAGGTGCTGAAAGACGCAGCTTCCACGGCTATTTACGGTTCACGCGGAGCCAACGGCGTCATTATCGTGACCACCAAGCGCGGCGCCGCTGGTAAGACGCGCGTTTCTGTAAACTCCTACATTGGCCAAACGGAAGCTATTTATTATCCGCACGTCAACGATGGAACAGGCTACATCGCCCAGAAGCGGGAAGCCAACCGCACCACTGGTTTGTGGAGCAGCCCCGCCGACGACGCCAAAATCTTCACGCCAGCCGACGCCGCAACGATTGCCGCGGGTGGCACAGGCTACGACTGGCCAAGCTTATTCCTGAAAAAAGGCACGCAGCAGGAACACCAAGTGGGGGTTTCGGGTGGGTCGGAGAAGACCAAGTTCTACACTTCCTTCGACTTCTATAACGAGCAAGGCATTCTGCGCATGGACAACCTAAACCGGTATTCCTTGCGCTTCAACATCGACCAGGCCATCAACGACAAAGTAAAGATTGGCTTGCAGAACCAGCTAACGTATTTCAACCAAAATGCCCGTCGCGACCCACTAAACATTGCCAATAAAATTGATCCGTTGGGCGCACCCTACGATGAAAACGGCAACGTGGTGGTATTCCCGAACAACGGCAAAGACATCAACCCGCTTTCGGACGAAGTAGCCGGCAACTACCAAAACAACGCCCGCACGACGCGCACATTCACAACCGCTTATGTTGATTATCAGATTGTGCCGGGCTTGAGCCTGCGGTCGAACCTGGGCCTGACGCTGTCGAACTCCCGCACGGGTATTTATCTGGGTTCCAATACTGTAGACCGCGCCGGCTCGGTGCCGCTGTCGTCGTACGGCACGCAGTATGACACCAACTGGAGCTGGGAAAACATTCTGAACTACACCAAAACCTTCGGCGACCACTCCCTGACGGTAACGGGCATCACGTCGCTGCTCACGTTCAACACCGAAACTTCGCGGGCCCAAGGGGCTAACCAGCTGCTGGCTTCGCAGCTTTATTACGCGCTGGGCAACGCCAGCCAACAGTTGGGCATCAACAGCGCCTACCAGAACAGCAAGCTGATCTCATTTGCGGGGCGGGTGCAATACAACTACAAAAGTCGCTACCTCGTGACGTTGACCGGCCGGGAAGACGGCTCTTCGAAGCTGGCTGCAGGCAATAAATGGGCATTTTTCCCATCGGCGGCGGTGGCTTGGCGCATCATCGAAGAAGACTTCATGAAGGATATCTCGGTGCTGTCGGACTTGAAGCTGCGCACCAGCTACGGCATCGCTGGCAACTATGATATTCCGCCTTATTCGTCGCAATCAGTACTTACACGCATTCCGTTTGGGTATGGCGAAACTTCGGCACCGGGCTACGCATTCAGCTCGCGTATTGGCAACAACGCCTTGGGCTGGGAATTGTCGGGCACGGCGAACATTGGCCTCGACTTTGCCTTCCTGCAAAACCGGCTTTCGGGCTCGGTGGATGTGTACCAGACCAACGCTGGCATCAAAAACTGGATTACGGGCGAAGAAGGTGGTCTTTTGCTAAATCGCTTTCTGCCAATGACTTCTGGGGTAGGGTATATCACTCAGAACATCGGCAAAACCCAGAACCGTGGCATCGAGCTAGGCCTGAACGCACGCGTTATCGACAAGCAGGATTTCAAATGGAACGTGCAGGCTAGCTGGTTTAAGAACCAAGAGAAGATCGTGTCGCTGGCCACCGAAGCCAATGACATTGCCAACGGCTGGTTCATTGGCTCGCCCACGCGCGTGTTTTACGACTACGAAAAGATTGGCATCTGGCAGACTGCCGAGGCCGATTTAGCTAAAACCTTCAGTCAGAAACCCGGCCAGATCAAAGTGAAGGACCAAGACGGCGACGGCAAAATCACGCCGGCCGACCGCAAGATTCTGGGTTCGGCCCTGCCGAAATGGAACGCCAGCTTCAGCAACGATTTCAGCTACAAAGGCTTCGACTTGTCGTTGCAGTGGTTTGCGCGCTACGGCCAGATGCTCAACTACGAATACAACCAGATATTCGACCCCCAAGGCATCGAAAACAGCTCGAAGCAGGACTACTGGACACCCGAAAACCCAACTAACAGCTACCCCCGGCCAGATGCCAGTGTGTCGAAGAGTAGCATGCAGTATTTCAGCACGTTATCGTACCGCGATGGCTCTTATCTAAAGTTGCGCGCCG
Organism: Hymenobacter jejuensis; assembly: GCF_006337165.1. Lineage (NCBI taxonomy): Bacteria > Pseudomonadati > Bacteroidota > Cytophagia > Cytophagales > Hymenobacteraceae > Hymenobacter > Hymenobacter jejuensis. The sequence goes on along the minus strand of NZ_CP040896.1, from coordinate 16,727 downwards.
TAACGTTGGGCTATAACATTCCGGCCGCTTTCCTGCAGAAATTCTCGATGTCTTCGGTGCGGGTGTACGTGCAAGGAAAGAACCTGGCAACGTTCAGCCACATCAAAGACTACGATCCCGAACGGGCCGCCGCTGCCGTAGCAGGCCCGCCCAGCACGGGCCTTACCAACGCTTCGGCTGCGCCTTCCAACACGGCCGCGCTGTCGAATCCTATTCCGCGGGTGCTGACTGCTGGAATTAACATTAATTTCTAAATCGTTGATAATCAAATAGATACTAAAATGAAGTCTTCAACGATCAAATTAGTCTTGACAGCCAGCTTGCTCACGGTACTTTCCACGGCCTGCGACAAGCAGCTAGACGAATACAATCCATCGGGCCTCACGGCTGAAAACGTCTATACGACGCCCGCTGGCTTCGAAACACTGGTGAACGCAGCCTATTCCTACACGCGCTGGTGGTATGGCAAAGAGGATGGCTATGCTCTGTCGGAACTGGGCACCGATTTGTGGCTGCGCGGTGCCGGCGACGTATATCCCGAGCTGACCGACTATACGTCCAACCTGCAATCCAACCAGAAAGACGTTGATACGGAGTGGGGGCGGCTCTATGCGGCCGTGAACGTGTGCAATGCGGGGATCAAACGCATAGGCCAGTCGGGAATGAGCGATGCGCAGCAGAAGATCCGCGAGGGCGAACTGCGTTTCCTGCGGGCTTTTTATTACTGGCACATCGTCGAAACGTGGGGTGGCGTGCACTTCACCACCGAGCCTACCGAAGGCGTGCAGACCACTGCCAACAAAACGCCAATAGAAACTTTCTACAAGCAAATATTTGAGGATCTGACGGTTGCAACGGCCAACCTACCTGCTACAACTACCGATTATGGCCGCGTGACCAAGCCCGCCGCTGAGGCTTTCTTGGCGAAGATGTACCTCACTCGCGGCCAAAACAAAGAAGCCGGCGACTTAGCAGAAAAGGTAATTACGGGTTACACATTCGCGTTGCAGCCCAAATACGCCGATTTGTGGTCGATGACGAATCTGGAGAACAAAGAGATCGTCTGGGCCGTCAACTACTCCAAAGACCTGAACCTCAACGACCGCGTGGATGCCACTTTGTATCCCGATGGTCACCCGCGCGGCGCCAACAACGGCCATCTGCTCTGGACGATGAAGTACGACGACCAGCCCGGCATGACCCGTGACATCGCCAACGGTCGCCCGTTCAACCGCTACATGCCGTCGCTGTTCCTGCTGAATCTGTTCAACGAGAAAATTGATTCGCGCTACGCCGCCTCGTTTAAAACGGTCTGGATTGCCAACAACTCGGCTACGGCGGGCATCAAGGTGGGCGACACGGCTGTTTTCGCTTCTAAATACATCATTCCGGCCAGTGTGCAGGCTAGCAAAAAGTACCGCACCTGGGACCAAAGCAAAGTGTACAAAGCCAACGGCGCGGCGGCCGGCGACCGGTTGCACTATGTGTGCCTAAAGAAGTTTGACGACCCAACCCGGCCCACGGTAGCGGAGGAGCAAAGCGCCCGCGACGCGTATGTAATCCGGTTGGCCGACGTGTATCTGGTATCGGCGGAAGCCGCATTCAAGCAGGGCAACACGACGAAAGCCCTGGAACGCATCAATCAGGTGCGGCAGCGCGCCGCCATTCCGGGCAAGGAAAAGGATATGCTAATCACGGCTTCGGACTTGAGCCTGGACTTTATTCTGGACGAGCGGGCGCGCGAGTTGGCCGGCGAGCAGTTGCGGTGGTTTGACCTGAAACGCACCAACAAGCTGGTCGAGCGGGTACGCAAATACAACCCCGAAGCCGGCGCCAATATTCAGGATTACCACACGCTACGGCCCATACCGCAACGCCAACTGGACGCGATTCAGAATAAAGCGGACTTTACGCAAAATCCTGGTTACAACTAATTTATCTTCTCTGGTCTGCCTGGTTTAACGCCGGGCAGGCTTTTTCTTTTCTCCATGAAAACTTCCCTTTCCTCTGCGTTGCTGGTCTTGGGCGGCTGCTTTGCCCTCACAACGGCTTCAGCGGGCACCACGCCTAATTTGCCTACCGTCAAGGTTCCGGAGTTCCGCAAGGATACTGTCAACATCACCAAGTTTGGCGCGATACCCGATGGCCTTACCAAAAACACCGCCATTCAGCAAGCCATTGATGCGTGCAGCAAAGCAGGCGGCGGAGTGGTATTGGTGCCGCGCGGCCATTGGGTGACCGCTGGCCTTGAGATGCGCAACAACGTGAACTTGCACCTGGCCAAAGGAGCGTTGGTACAGTTCAGTGATCAACACGCAGATTACCACCTGATTAAGACTAGCTGGGAGGGCGTAGATGCCGTGCGTAACCAAGCCCTGATCTACGGCGAAAACCTCGAAAACATCGCCGTTACAGGCCAAGGTGTATTCGATGGCGCTGGGGCAACGTGGCGGGCTGTGAAGAAGAGCAAGCTGACCGAAACGCAGTGGAAACGCTTGGTAGATGGCGGCGGCGTGGTGAACGACAAAAAAGACACTTGGTACCCGTCGGCACAGGCGCTGAAAGGCTCCACGATCACGGAGGCTTTCTACCTCAAGCCTGGGCAGGATGTGAAGGACTTTGAAAATATCAAGGATTTCCTGCGGCCCGATATGCTGGTTTTGGCCAAGAGCAAACGCATTCTGCTGGAAGGCGTGACGTTTCAGAACTCGCCGGCGTGGTCGTTGCATCCGCTTATGAGTGAGGACATTACGGTACGCAACGTAACCGTGCTCAACCCCGAATACGGGCAAAACACCGATGCCATCGACCTCGAGTCCTGCAAGAATGGCATCATCGAAGGCTGCTCGTTCGATGTGGGCGACGACGGCATCTGCATCAAATCGGGCCGCGACGAACAGGGGCGCAAGCGCGGCATGCCGACCGAGAATTTCATCATCCGCGATACCAAAGTATACCACGCGCACGGCGGCTTCGTGATCGGCTCGGAAATGTCGGGCGGGGCGCGCAATCTCTACGTCTCCAACTGCACGTTTATGGGCACCGACGTGGGCCTGCGCTTCAAGGCGGCTCGCGGACGCGGTGGGGTAGTGGAGAACATCTTTATCGATAACATCGACATGAAAGATATTGTAGGTCAGGCAATTATCTTTGACATGTACTACATGGCCAAAGACCCCGTGCCGCTGGCGGGCGAATCGACGGCGCCGCCTGTCATCAAGCCCGAGCCGTTGAACGAAGGCACGCCCCAGTTCCGACACATCGAAATCAAAAACGTCACCTGCAACGGCGCCGAAACCGGCATCATGGTGCGCGGCCTGCCCGAAATGCCCATCAAGGACATTTCCATCGAAAATGCGGTGTTACAGAGCAAAAAAGGCCTTTTATGCATCGAGGCCGAGAACATTCGCCTCAAGAATGTGACGCTGCTTTCTACGGAAACCAAGCCGGTGTTGGAAGTCCAGAACAGCAAAGACATTACCTTGGATAACATTCACTACACGCCTGGTGCCGAGCTGCTGATGCGCATCACCGGCGACCGCGCCAAGAACATCAAACTCGTGAACACCGACCGCTCGAAAGCTAAAAAAGAGCTGGAGCTGGGCGATAAAGTTTCCAAAAAAGTACTGAGCCTACGCTAGAACGCATAGTTTGGCAAATAATTGATAATCAGATATTTGATGAAAAAGGTATTTCTTTCCAGCGGCCTTCTGCTCAGCTTGCTGACGGCCAGCCCTGAGCTTTCGGCGCAGCAGCGGCCCATGTCGCAGCGCATGGCCGATGCCTTCATCTCGTGGCACCCCGATTCAATCATGATCGGCACGCGCAAAACGGTGCGTTGGGACTACGAGCAAGGGCTGATGCTGAAGGCGTTGGAGCGCGTTTGGAACCGCACCGGCGACGGCAAGTATTTCACCTATATCACGAAGGACTTGGACTTGTTTGTGCAGCCCGACGGCACCATTCGCACCTATAAACTGGAAGATTATAACCTCGACAACCTCACCACCGGCCACGCCCTGCTCACGCTCAGCCAGGTGTCGTTGCCGGGGAATGAAAAGTACCAGAAGGCAGCTCAGCTGCTGCGCAAACAGCTTGATGGTCAGCCGCGTACCAAAGCTGGCGGCTTCTGGCACAAGAAGATTTATCCCAACCAGATGTGGCTGGATGGCTTGTACATGGCCGAGCCGTTTTACGCCGAATACAGCAAGGTTTTCAATCAGCCGCAGGGCTTCGATGACGTAGCCAAACAGTTTGCGCTGGTCGAGAAAAACTTGGTCGACCCCAAAACCGGCCTGATGTACCACGGCTACGACGAAAGCCGTGAGCAGAAGTGGGCCAACAAGCAAACCGGGCAGTCGCCCAACTTCTGGGACCGCGGAATGGGCTGGTACGCGATGGCGCTGGTAGATGTGCTGGATTACTTCCCGGCCAATCATCCGCAGCGCGCCCAACTCATCAAGGATGTGCAGCGCCTGGCACCCGTGCTGGCGAAGTACCAAGACCCCAAAACCGGTACTTGGTCGTTGGTCGTGGACCAGGCCACGCGCAAGGGCAACTACGCCGAAGCTTCGGGCAGCAGCATGTTTGTGTACATGCTGGCCAAAGGTGTGCGTATGGGCTACCTCGACAAAAAATACATGGCCGTGGCCCAAAAAGGCTACGACGGCCTGCTGAAAACCTTCGTGGCAACCGAAGCCGATGGTGGGCTGGCCTTCAACGGCACCGTGAGTGTAGGCGGCCTCGGCGGCACCCCGTACCGCGATGGCAGCTTCGAATACTACCTCAGCGAGCCCCTGCGCAAGAACGACTTGAAGGGCGTGGGACCGTTCATATTGGCGAGCACCGAAATGGAAATCGCGGCCGAACAGGGCGTGGGCAAAGGCAAAACCGTAGCCGTGGATAACTATTTCAACCACGAGGTGCGCAAAAATCCGCTAAGCGGACAGGAGGAAACCTGGCACTACACCTGGGACGAGCGCACGCACGGCGGCTTCTACTTCTGGGGCAACCAGTTTCGTGATCTCGGCGCCAAAACCGTAATGGTGCCTACCGCGCCTACGGCGGCTTCTCTGAAAGGCGTGGACGTGTACATCATCGTAGACCCCGACTCCAAAAAGGAATCGCCCAAGCCTAATTTTGTGCAAGCGGCTGACGTAAAGGCCGTTAGCGATTGGGTAAAAGCCGGAGGGACCTTGGTATTGATGGCCAACGACACCTCTAACTGCGAGATTCCGCACTTCAACGAATTAGCCAAAGCTTTCGGAATGAGCTTCGTGCCCAAAAGCCTGAACATGGTGCAGGGCAATCAGTTTGAGCAAGGCCGCGTGGATATTCCGGCCGGCAATGCCATTTTCAAGAACACGAAAGCAGCTTATATCAAGGAGCTGGCACCTATAAGCACGCAGGGCACCGCTAAAGCGTTGGTTTCCAAGGGCAGCGACATCATTATGGCTACGGCGAAGGTGGGCAAAGGAACCGTCTTCGCTGTGGGTGACCCGTGGCTGTACAACGAGTATACCGACGGTCGAAAGATTCCGGCGGTGTATCAAAACTTCAATGCCGGTAAAGATCTGGCAACCTGGCTGCTGCAACAGACTGGGAAATAGGAAGTTGTACAGCCACAATCATTGTTTCGACCCTGCGTAAGTATCTGTTTAGTAGATACTTACGCAGGGTCGATTTTTTGGCAAACTGCTGCTGCTTTGAAGTACTCCTTTGGTTTGTAATGCTTGGTTGGTGGACACCCACCGAGGCAGTCGCTACGGGCGACACCGGGCTTACCGCAACAGCTGTCAAGCTCGGTGTTGCCGATTGCTGGAGCCAATGCCGTCCAAAACCAATTTGCGGGCGGCTCAAACCTCGATTGCTCAAATCGGAATAGATGCGATAATTAGCTCTTCAATTAGAAAAAAGTAGCATTTTACACTCCCAAATCACAAATGCATGCTGGTTTCACTTGCTGCCCACCATCAGACCACTTGCTCTTGCCTTCTTATAATGGCGATGCACGAATTGCATATTTCCACGTGCATACTGTTTGATAATACGGCAGGGCTAGTCATATGTAAAACTTTCTCCTGATTTGTCATGCCCTTGACGTCGGCCTAAAACGATTGTTAACCGAGTAATTTCTGCCTTTCTCTAACCCACAACCGCCTTTCTTCCTGCTTTTATCAGCTCATCATGAACCAGCTCGCCACAGCGGATTACGTTGTTTTTCTAGTCTATTTCCTGATCGTATCGACGTACGGAATCTGGATTTATAGGCGCAAACTGGCCCACGCCGGCCCCCAAGATTCCAAAGATTACTTTCTCGCGGAAGGTTCGCTGACGTGGTGGGCCATCGGGTCTTCCCTGATCGCCTCCAACATCTCGGCCGAGCAAATGGTCGGTATGGCCGGCTCGGGTTTCAAAATGGGTCTGGCCATTGCCACCTACGAATGGATGGCCTCCATTACCCTCATTATTGTGGCCGTGTTCTTCATCCCGATCTACCTGAAGAACCACATTTTCACGATGCCGCAGTTCCTTAATCAGCGCTACAACAGCACTGTAGCCATGATTATGGCCATTTTCTGGCTGATGCTGTATGTGGTCGTAAACCTGACTTCTATCCTGTACCTGGGCGCCATCGCCATCAACAGCGTATCGGGCATCAGCATCACAGCCTGCATGTACGGGCTGGCCATCTTCGCCATCTTCATTACCCTGGGCGGTATGCGGGTAATTGGTTTTACGGACGTAATTCAGGTGTTCTTTCTGATTCTGGGTGGTCTGGCTACTACGTATTTGGCCTTGAATCTGGTGGCTGAGCACCAAGGCTCTTCGGGTGTGTTGAATGGACTAGCCATCATGAAGACGGCGGCCAACGACCACTTGCACATGATCTTCGATCGGTCGAACCCCAACTACATGGACTTGCCGGGCCTGACTGTGCTCGTCGGCGGTATGTGGATTGTAAACCTCAACTATTGGGGCTGTAACCAATACATCACGCAGCGTGCTCTGGGTGCTGACTTGCCCACGGCCCGTTTTGGCCTGCTATTCGCCGCTTTCCTGAAGCTTTTGATGCCCGTTATCGTGGTGCTGCCGGGTATTGCAGCGTTCGTACTCTACAAGCAGAACCTGTTCCAAACCGAGATGATGCAGGGCGGCGAAATCAACCCCGACCGCGCGTATCCGGTGCTGCTCAACTTGTTGCCGGTAGGTCTGAAAGGCTTGTCTTTCGCCGCTCTGACGGCTGCCGTAGTAGCTTCGCTGGCGGGTAAGGCCAACAGTATCGCTACCATTTTCACGCTCGACATCTACAAGAAGGTAATCAACCCGGAAGCCAACGAGCAGCGCCTCGTAATCGTCGGAAAAATTGCCGTAGTAGTGGCCATGATCCTGGGCGTTATCATCGCTCCTCACTTGGGCATCGACAAAAAAGGCGGTTTCCAGTACATTCAGGAATACACAGGCTTCGTGTCGCCGGGTATATTTGCTATGTTCATCCTCGGTTTCTTCTGGAAGAAAACGACTGCTAACGCGGCCTTGTTTGCCACGATCGGGGGCTTCCTGCTGTCGGTAGTGCTGAAGTTCCTGCCGGGCTTTGCAGACCTGTCTTTCCTGGCGCCGTTCGGTTTCTCTATCAAGAACCCAGAAGGCGTGTACGAGATCCCGTTCCTCGACCGGATGGGCTTTGTGTTCGTTTTCTGCATCATTGCCATGATCATCATCAGCCTGATCGAGAACTCACAAGGCAAGAAAACCAAGGGCCTGGAAATCGATCGGAGCATGTTCAAAACCTCCCGCGGCTTTGCCATTGGCTCCATGATCATCTTTGCCGTCATCACGGCGCTGTATACCGTATTCTGGTAATAGGCAAGTATTTGTATGTCAACTACTTGTGTGTAGTGTAATCGCGCCAGGTTTCGTTAAGTCGGAGCCTGGCGCGATGCTTTTCTACCCAACACCTTAGGCGGACTTAGCAGAGGGTGTTTGGCAAACGGTAACCCATAGGGCTGGAGTCAAGGCACAAAATCTGCGCTACCGGTAATGCGTTCGGGAATGGTTTGTCAACGTTCCCGGCAACGATTGCACAAATAATCTTGCCGTTGGGCGCCTTCTGCTTCTCAAATTCGGCGTACTTGCCCAATTCGGACAACTTGGTGCATTTCTGCTTCTCTGCTTCTCTGCTTATGACTAACCGCTTGTTGCCTGCCGTGTGGCTTTTGGGGCTGATGCTGATGGGTTTTACGGCCTCGCCTCCGGCCAAAATCAAGGTGTACCTGATTGGCGATTCTACGATGGCGAATAAAGAAGTGAAAGCCTTTCCCGAAACAGGGTGGGGGATGCCGTTCGCCGTGTTTTTCGACGAGACCGTGACCGTTGATAACCGCGCCCAGAATGGCCGCAGTACCAAAAGCTTCATCGCCGAAAACCGTTGGCAGCCAGTTGCTTATGACCTGAAACCCGGCGACTACGTGCTGATTCAGTTTGGCCACAACGACGAGGTGCCGACTAAAGCCACATACACGCCTGAGGCCGATTTCAAAGCCAATTTGGTGCGCTTTATCACGGAAACCCGCAGCAAAAAAGCTACGCCTATCCTGATTACGCCCGTAGCGCGCCGCAAATTCGACGCGGCCGGCAAAATTGAAGAAACGCATGCCGCGTACGCGGGCCTTGTGCGTACCGTCGCGCAGGCCAACAATGTGCCGCTGATTGATCTGGACAAGGAAAGCCAGGAGATGCTCCAGCAATTTGGTGTCGAAAATTCCAAGCTGCTGTTCAACCATCTGGCGCCGGGCGAGCACCCCAACTACCCCGACGGGCGTGAAGACAATACGCATTTCAGCGAGCTAGGCGCCCGCAAAATGGCCGAGCTGGTGCTGGCCGATATTCGGAACCTGAAGCTGGAATTGGCCGATCGCATCGTGCGACGCGAAGTGAAAACCACCGTTGACCCGCAGGCGCGCTAAAGCGTATTGTTTATAAATGTTTGATTGTCAAATACTTGCCCATAAAGTAGTTGCATGACTTTCTCCTTATGCTGATCAGAATCTTGAAGAATGCTTGGCCAGTTGCCTTGCTACTCTTGCTGGCCTTTGTTCAGGCGCCGCCCAAGAAGATCAGGCTTTATCTGATTGGCGACTCGACGATGGCCAACAAGATCAAGCAAACTTTCCCGGAAACGGGTTGGGGCATGCCGTTGGGCACCTTTTTCGACTCGACAGTAGTAATCGACAACCGCGCCCAGAACGGGCGGAGCACCCGCACCTTTCTGGCCGAAAACCGCTGGCAACCCGTTGTGGATGCTTTGCAGGAAGGGGATTACGTGTTCATCCAATTTGGCCACAACGACGAAGCCGAAAACTACCCCGACCGCTACACGCCGCCGGCCGACTACCGCAAAAACCTGATCAAATTCGTGACCGAAACGCAGCGCAGAAAGGCCAATCCGGTATTGCTCACGCCAATTACGCGCCGCAAATTTGACAAGGACGGGCACATTATGGAAACCCACGTTGCCTATTCGGCCGTGACTGTGGAGGTTGCCCGGCAGTATAAGGTGCCGCTGATCGACCTCGACAAAATGAGCCGCGAACTGGTGCAGCAATTTGGCGTCGAAAACTCCAAGCTGCTGTATATGCAGCTTGCGCCCGGCGATCATCCTAACTATCCGCTGGGCCGGAACGACAACACGCATTTTACCGAGCTGGGCGCTCGCAAAATGGCGCAACTTGCTGTAAATGAAATAAAAGCGCAACGCTTGCCTTTGGCTGAGCGCATTGCCAAGCCCCTACCCAAAAATGCGGTGCCACCGCCCGCTGGCAAGGACGCGCAACCAACTACCCCATGAAAAAAACACTAGCACTCTTCTGCCTGAGTTGGCTGCTGCTTGGCCGCGCCTTCGGTTATGATTTCGTTGTGGCGCAGGACGGCAGCGGGCAGTTTCGCACCGTGCAGGAAGCCTTCAACGCGGTGCCCGATTTTCGGAAGAAAGTCACGACTATCTTCATCAAAAAAGGCACTTACAAGGAAAAGCTCATCCTGGCCGGATCGAAGAATTTCGTCAAAATCATCGGCGAAGACCTGAACCAAACCGTGCTGACGTACGACGACTACAACCAGAAGAAAAACATCTTCGGTGAAGACAAGGGCACGTCGGGCTCGTCGAGTATTTACATCTACGGCGGCGATTTTTCGGCCGAAAACATCACCTTCCAGAACAGTTCGGGGCCGGTGGGGCAAGCGGTGGCCGTGTGGGTGGCCGGCGACAAGGCCCGGTTTAAAAACTGCCGCTTCCTGGGCTTTCAGGATACGCTGTATACTTTCGGCTACGGCAGTCGCCAGTACTATAAAAACTGCTACATCGAGGGCACAACCGATTTTATTTTCGGCTCATCGACGGCGTTTTTTGAGGACTGCACCATTTTCTGCAAGAAAGGCGGCTCCTTCGTGACGGCCGCTTCCACGCCCGACAGCGTGCGGTACGGCTACGTATTCAAGAATTGCAAAATCACCGGCGAAACGCCCGCCGCCAGCTATTACCTCGGCCGACCGTGGCGGCCTTACGCCAAAACGGTGTACCTCAACTGCGAGCTCGGCGACCTGATCAAGCCCGAAGGCTGGGACCCCTGGGGCAGCGAAAGCAACAAAAAGACGGCCTATTATGCTGAGTATCAAAGCAAAGGCAAAGGTGCCGCTCCCAAACAGCGCGTACCGTGGTCGCATCAGCTCACGGCTGCCGAAGCCGAGCAGTACAGCCGCGACAAGGTTCTGCGCAACTGGAATCCTACGCTAGACTAGCCATGCGCCTACTTCCTCTGCTATTAGCTTTCGGCCTGCTGCTGCCCGCGCCACTCGTCCACGCCCAAGCAGTTTCCGCGTCTTCACGAACAAACCCGCCGATCACGCACCTGACCGTGGCCCAAGACGGCTCTGGTGATTACAAAACCATACAGGAAGCGGTAAACGCCGTGCCCAATCAATCGCTGGTTCCGATCACCATTGAGGTTAAAAAGGGTACTTACCGCGAAAAACTCGTGGTGCCGAGCCCCAAAACGCATATTGTGTTGGTGGGAGAGGACAAGAACACCACCGTCATCACCTACGACGACCACTCAGGTGCCAACGGCATTGATACCTTCTCGTCGCATTCGGTGCTGGTGCAGGCCAATGATTTCGCTGCCGAAAACATCACGTTTGAAAACACTGCGGGTTACACGGCCGGGCAAGCCGTCGCCTTGCATGTGGAAGGCGATCGGTGCTCTTTCCGCAACTGCCGAATCGTGGGCAACCAAGATGTGCTGTTACTGGCTACCGACAACAGCCGACAATATTACCGCGACTGCTACATCGAAGGCACAACCGATTTCATCTTTGGGGCATCCACCGCTGTTTTCGATCGTTGCACGGTACACAGCAAGAAAAACTCCTTCATTACGGCTGCCTCAACCACGCCGCAACAGAAGTTTGGCTTCGTATTCCTGAACTGCAAGCTCACCGCCGACACTACCCTGGCCCAGAAGGTATATCTCGGGCGGCCTTGGCGCCCCTACGCGAAAGTGGTGTACATCAATACCGAAATGGGTAACCACATCACGCCGGCGGGCTGGGAAAACTGGCGTAACCCAGCGAATGAAAAGACAGCCTACTACGCTGAGTACAAGTCGTTTGGGCCAGGAGGTAATGTCAAAAGCCGCGTGGCATGGTCGCACCAACTCACAAAAAAGGAAGCCAAGCAGTACACACTCAAAAATATCTTCGGTGGTCAAGTCCCGTGGAATCCGATGGAAGAAAGTAAGTAATTAATAGTCAATAAGTTGCGTATTTTATTCTTATGGATTGCTCTTGCTTGACCTTTCGCTCATGATTCAGCCCTACCGACTTTATATACTCGCTTTCTTTGCTGCTTTTCTAGCGCCGGAACTGTCATCGGCGCAAACGCCAAGTGCGTCGTTATCAAAAGTTTGGGTGCCGGATCTGGGCAACGGAACCTACAAAAACCCAGTGCTTTACGCCGACTACTCCGACCCGGATGTAGTGCGCGTTGGCTCCGATTATTACCTAATTTCTTCCAGCTTCAATGCCGTGCCGGGCTTGCAGCTTCTGCACTCTAAAGACTTGGTCAACTGGTCGATAATAGGAGCGGCGTTTACCAAGCAGTTGCCTCTGGCGCGCTACAATGAGGTGCAACACGGCAACGGCGTGTGGGCGCCGGCCATTCGGTACCACAAAGGTCAGTTCTACATCTATTACCCCGATCCGGACTTGGGAATATTCGTGACGCGCGCTAAAAACCCAGCCGGACCGTGGGAAACTCCCGTGTTGGTAAAGGAAGCCAAAGGCTGGATCGACCCCTGTCCGCTTTGGGATGAGGACGGCAAAGCGTACCTCGTACATGGTTTTGCCGGTTCTCGCGCGGGCATCAAAAGCATTATTGCCGTGAGCCCCATGAGCCCCGACGGTCTGCGCCTTATCGGAGACGACGCGCTGGTATTCGATGGCCACGGTAAACACCCAACGATCGAAGGACCAAAGTTTTACAAACGCAACGGCTACTACTACATCTTCGCACCGGGCGGCGGCGTGCCGACCGGTTGGCAGGTAGTGATGCGCTCCAAAAACGTGTTTGGCCCCTACGAAGACCGCATCGTGATGGACCAAGGCAAAACGCCCACCAACGGCCCGCACCAAGGCGCCTGGGTGGATACGCCCAGCGGCGAAAACTGGTTTATGCACTTCCAAGATCAAGGCCCTTATGGCCGCGTAGTGCATTTGCAGCCCATGATCTGGAAAAACGACTGGCCTGTGATTGGCGAAGACCCCGATGGCGACGGAAAAGGCCAACCTGTGCTCACGCACCACAAACCCGCCACAAAAGGCCACGCCCAGCCGCTGGCCACGCCAGCCACCTCCGACGAATTCAGCAGCAACACGTTGGGGCTGCAATGGCAATGGCACGCCAATCCGCAGGATTACTGGGCGTATCTCAATGGGCCACAAGGTTTTCTGCGCCTCTACTCGGTGATGTTGCCTGAAGGCTTCAAAAACTTCTGGCAAGTACCTAATCTATTGCTGCAAAAGCTTCCTGCTGAGGTATTTACGGCCACCACCAAGCTTACTTTTACGCCGCGCGTTGAGGGCGAAAAAGTCGGCCTGATTATGATGGGTATGGACTACGCGTATGTGGCCGTGACCAACCAAGGCGGCAAGCTTGAACTAAGCCAAACCGTCTGCCAGAATGCAGATAAGCAAGCGCCGGAAATCACTACCGCCCCCATTGCCGTACCGCAGGCCGAGCAGCCGCTCTATCTGCGCGTAGCGGTGAAGCCCGGCGCCAAATGCCAGTTCAGCTATAGTTTTGACGGACAAAGCTTTCAACCCATTGGCGCTGATTTTCAGGCGCGTGAAGGCCGATGGATAGGAGCGAAGATTGGGCTGTTCTGTACCCGCAGCACCAAGTTCAACGACTCGGGCAATGCCGACATTGATTGGTTTCGAATTGAATAATATAAGTTATTGATATTCAATGATTTGTAAATAAATTCAAGCATTCTTCTGTGATCGGTCTAACGTTATAAGCTCTACGCAGCAGTGAAGAAAACATCAGCTACTGCGGGCTCGCTCAAGAGTCAAGGCATAGCTTTGTATTAATAAAATACAATTTGATTTGCACTTAGCGACTGTAAAATGACGGTAGTAGCAGGAGGGTGCAGAAAGGTGTTTGTTTAAAAATACCGTACCGGAATTACACTAAACCGTGTTTGCTTGACCCGTGGCAACGTTGCCGGCAACGATTGCATAAATAAAAACCAGGGGGATGTTCCCTTTTCATGCGAACTACCCTAAACTTAATGAAGAGAAGGCTCAGGCCCATAGTACAAAAGCCTATGGCCATTCTTCGAATAGTTTACTAAATGATATTTCAGTAGAAGGATACTTATTCTAGCCAAAACTGCGGCCTGTTGCAGTGCCCAACCAGTGGGGTACGCAAAGGTATGCAGTGGTTTCAGAGCAAAGGTTTAAGTTTATATATCATTGATTGTCAATTATTTACATAAGGCTTTCTAGAATACCAATTTCCAACCCATAAGATCCCCACTCACAATTTGTACGAATGAAAAAGCACCTACTGTTTCTTTGGCTGCTGTTTAGCGTTGCGCTAGCGGCGTCGGCGCAGCAAACACAGCAGCGCCGCATCCAAGGGGTGGTCACCTCAACTGAAAAGAACGAAACCCTGCCCGGCGTAACGGTGGTGGTGCAGGGCACGACCAACGGCGCTAGCACCGACGGCGAGGGTAAGTTCAGCCTGAATGTTCCGGCCGGCCAAGCCGTAACCCTGCATTTTAGCTATGTCGGCTTCTTGGCCAAAGACGTGGTAGTCGGCGATCGTAGCGAGATCAATGTGCAGCTGGCACCGGATACGAAAGCCCTGGATGAGGTAGTTGTTATTGGCTACCAAGAAGTTAACCGTCGCGACGTAACCGGCTCGGTATCGTCGGTAAGCGCTCAGCAGATCAAAGACATCCCGGTAAACTCCGCCGCCGAAGCCCTGACTGGGCGTTTGGCGGGCGTGCAGCTAACCAGCGCTGAGGGTTCACCCGGCAATAACAACGTACAGATTCGGGTGCGCGGTGGCGGCTCCATCACGCAGGACAACTCACCGCTTTATGTGGTTGACGGGGTGCAGATTGAGAACGCACTGTCGGTGCTGGCACCCCAGGACATCGCCTCCGTCGACGTGCTGAAGGATGCTTCGGCCACGGCTATCTACGGTGCTCGCGGTGCCAACGGTGTAGTAATTATCACGACTAAAAGTGGCCGCGAAGGCCGTACGCAGGTTACCTACAACGGCTTTGCCGGCTTTCGCCGGATCACTAAAAAGCTGGATGTAATGGGCCCAGCCGACTATCTCAACTGGGAATATGAGCGGGCGCAGTTGACGGGTACTGGGGCCAGCGTGTCGGGTGGCACGAGCACTTTCAAGAGTGTTTTCGGTTCGACGAACTTCGCCAGCGATACGCTCAACCGGATTCGCAACTCCCCCTTCCGCAACTGGCAGGACGATGTGTTTGGGCGCGATGCTTTCCAGCAAACCCACAACGTATCGGTAAGCGGCGGTTCGAAGGCTACTACCTATTCGCTGAGCCTGACCAGCAACAAAGAAGACGGCATCCAGATTGGATCGAGCTACAAGCGTAAGTTGGTGAACTTCCGCCTCGACACTAAGGCCAGCGACCGGCTGCGTTTGGGCGTAAACGTGCGCTACAACGACCAAGTAAACTACGGCGCCGGCACGGGCGCGGCGCTGGGCACTTCCAGCACCGGTCAAACGGTGAATACGGGTTCCAGCGTAACCTCGCGTCTGCGCAACGCCGTGCAGTACCTGCCTTTCGTGCTGCCTTCGCTCAACGGAGCAGCTGGCGCCGACCCAACGGCCAACTTCGACCCGGATTTCTTTACCAATTCGAGCCTTGTAAACCCGGTGCTGGCCATCAACAACGAGTACCGCGCCGACAAGCGCCGCACCTTCAACCTGGGTGGCACGGCGGCGTTCAACATCACGCCGAGCTTGGTGTTTACTTCGACGGGTGGGTTCGATCTTACTTATAACGACTTAGGTACATTCAACGGGTTGTATTCGCCCACGATCCGGCAGGCGGCCGGCGGCTACCAAAACCTGCCTTTTGTGACAATCACCAACGGCAACACCGCAACGGTCAACAACTCCAACGTGCTGAATTACACGCTCAAAGCTACGGGCAAGCATGCGTTGAACGTGTTGTTGGGCGAAGAAATCTATCAGCAGCGCACCACTCAGCAGTTTGTGCAGGTAAACTTCCTGCCAGCCGACATCACGGCCGAACGGGCTTTGGCCAACATCAACCAGGCCGTGCTGCCAGTGGGTACGGTAGCGCAGCCGGTGTTGCCCTCGACCAGCATTCCGGTTGATTACCGTCTGCTTTCGGGCTTCGGTCGTGTCAATTACTCCTACGATGACAAGTATTTGGTGACTCTTTCGGCTCGTGCCGACGGTTCTTCGAAGTTTAAGCCCGGCAACCGGGTGGGCGTTTTCCCGGGCATCTCGACCGCGTGGCGCATTTCAAAGGAAGAGTTCTTCCAGTTGCCCGCCATTTCGGATCTGAAACTGCGCTTGAGCTACGGACAGGCCGGCAACAACCGCATTCCCGACTTCCTGACCAACCAACTTTTCCAGGCGGGCAACGTGTCGTACGCGCTCAACCACATTACCACGCCCGCTACGGCCGCTACCAACCTGGCCAACCCCGATCTGAAATGGGAAATCACGACGACCCGCAACGTGGGCGTGGATTTGGGGCTGTTTAACAACCGCGTGCAGTTTACGGCGGATGCCTACTACAACACCACCAGCGACCTGCTGGTGCAAGTGCCGATTCCGGGCTTCTCGGGATATACGTCTCAGTATCAGAACGTTGGATCGACTTCGAACCGCGGTATTGAATTGCAGCTGAGCGGTACGGTCATGCAGACCAAGGATTTCAACTGGTCGGCTACGGCCAACGCTTCGCTCAACCGCGGGCGCATCGAGTCGCTAGGCAGCGGCTTGCAGGAAATTCAGAGCATTCAGTCGGGTTGGGCCGGTAGCGCCCTGTCGGGTGCCGACTACGTGGCCCGCGTAGGTTCGCCGGTAGGCCAGATGTACGGCTACATCACCGACGGCTTCTATACTGCCGACGATTTTGAAAGCTATA